>JBBQLM010000037.1:0-43403 GCA_038327925.1 Burkholderiales bacterium
CGACGGCCGCGCCGATGCGCTGGCCTGGCTCGACAGCGCGTTGGCAGCCGAGGGCGTGCACGACGCCACGGGCGAGGTCTGGCTGCACTGTTACCCGCGTGTGCTGGGCTACGTGTTCAAGCCGGTCAGCTTCTGGTACTGCCACCGGGTCGATGGCTCGCTGGCGGCCATCGTGGCCGAGGTCAACAACACCTTTGGCGAGCGCCACTGCTACGTGCTCGATGCTCCCCAGTGGGGAAAAACGGTGCGGGCGGACAAGGTCTTCCATGTCAGCCCGTTCTGTGAGGTCAAAGGGCATTACGAATTCTGCTTCTCGGTCACCCGGCGGGATGGCCACGACCACATCAGCGCGCGGGTGGACCACCATGCCGGTGCAGACGGTTTGCTGCTGCACACCCGCATCACCGGCGCGCTGCAGCCCCTCGACGGCAAGGCACTGCGCCACGCCCTGCTGGGATATCCGCTGATGACCCTGGCCGTGGTCTGGCGCATCCACAGCCAGGCCCTGCGCCTGTGGCGCCTGCGGGTTCCCTTCTTTCGCAAGCCAGAGCGCACCGGCCCGGTGGTCACGCGCAGCACTCCCCAACATGAACTGACCTGAAAGACGAGCCATGAACACTGCTATCCAAACAGCGTCTCCCGCCAACCCCACTCTGAAGGCGCCCTTTGTGGCACGCCGCGCCATGGCGTTGCTGCAGCGGCTCAAGGTCGGCGTGTTGACCGTCGCTTTGCCCGATGGCAGCCAGCACCGCTATGGCCAGCCCCAGCCGGAATTGGGTGCTAGCGTGGCGCTGCACGCCCATCTGCACTTGAACAACTGGAACCCGCTCAGTGCCGCACTGAAGAGCGGCGACATCGGATTTGCCGAAAGCTACATCGCCGGTGACTGGACCACACCCGACCTGCCCGGGTTGCTGACGCTGCTGTCCGCCAACCGACACGCGCTGGAATCGGCGGTCTATGGCACCTGGCTGGGCCGCCTCGTCTACCGGGTCAAGCATCTCCTGCAGCGCAACAGCAAGGCCGGCAGCCGGCGCAACATCCACGCCCACTATGACCTAGGCAACAGCTTCTACGGGCTGTGGCTGGACGAGACCATGAACTACTCCAGTGCCTGGTTCCAGGGCGACACCACGCAGCCGCTGGCCGATGCGCAGACTGCCAAGGTGCGCCGTGCGCTGGACCAGGCTGGCGTGCGCGCCGGAGACCGCGTGCTGGAAATCGGCTGCGGCTGGGGCGCACTGGCCGAGCAGGCCTGCCTGCACTACGGCGCGCAGGTGGTGGGCGTGACGCTGTCCAGCGAGCAGTTGGCCTATGCGCAGGAACGGTTGATGGCGCGCTGTGTTCCCGTTGGTGCCGGCCGGACCGCCGATCTGCGCCTGCAGGACTACCGCGACATATCGGATGGTCCGTTTGACGCGATCTGCTCCATCGAAATGGTGGAAGCCGTCGGGCAGGCCTACTGGCCGCAATACTTCCAGACCGTACACCGGCTGTTGAAGGATGGCGGGCGGGCGTGCATCCAGAGCATCGTCATCCGTGACGGTCTGTTCGCGCGCTATGTCGAATCCACCGACTTCATCCAGCAGTACATCTTCCCCGGCGGCTGCCTGCCCTCTCCGGCTGAGTTCCGCCGCCAGGCCGCCGAGCAGGGGTTGCGCGTGGTGGACGAAATCGCCTTTGGCGGCGACTACGCCGAAACCCTGCGGCGCTGGCGCCATGCCTTCCATGCGCGCCGCGCCGAGGTGGCGGCGTTGGGCTTTGACAACCGCTTCCAGCGCATCTGGGACTTCTACCTGGCGTACTGCGAAGCGGCCTTCACCACTGGCGACATCGAGTTGATGCAGTTCACATTGCAGAAGTGACGCTATGAAAAGAGTAGCAATACTGTTAGCTTTCACGAGGGCTAGCATGCTATTTGCACAAGAGACGCCAGCGCTGCAGGCACCCGCTCTGCCGCCGGCAGCGCAAGCCAACGCATCGTCGCTACCCCCTGAGGTGGCCAGCCTGCTGCCTGACACCCGTCTGCACGGCAGTGCAACCCTGCGCTTCTTTGGCCTGGACATTTACCAGGCCAGCCTGTGGGTCCCCGCCGGCTTTGACCCGGCCCGCTGGCAGCAGCAGACCTTCGCGCTGGAGCTGGTCTACCTGCGTGACCTCAAAGGCCGTGCCATTGCGCAGCGCTCCGTGGCGGAGATGCGCCGCCAGGACACGCTGGACGACACCCTGGCCGACCAATGGGAGGCGCGCTTGGCGGCGCTGTTTCCCGATGTGCGCCGTGGCGACCGCATCACCGGCGTGCACCTGCCTGGGCGGGGCGCACGGTTTGTCGCCAACGGGCGCGAACTGGGCGAGGTGGCAGACACCCGCTTTGCGCGCATGTTCTTTGGCATCTGGCTGGCCCCGCAAACCTCAGAGCCCGGTCTGCGCACGGCCCTGCTGGGGCTGCGACCATGAGCGAAGCGCTGGCGGCTCGGGACTCCGTGGTGGGCGGCCTGCGCTATGGTCTCTTGGGCTTGCCACTGGCGTTCTGCGCGCTGCCCCTGTATGTGCTGGTTCCCAACCTGTATGCCACGCAGTTTGGCATCCCACTGGCGGCACTGGGTGCGGCGTTGCTGGCAACCCGTGTGTTCGATGCCCTGCTGGACCCCTGGATCGGTCGCTGGTGCGATGGCCTCCTGGCCCACGGGTCCAAGCGCCTGTGGCGGGCGATGGCCGTGGCCGCACTGGCGTTGGCTGGCAGCTTCTTCGCGTTGTTTGAACCGGCCACCGGGTCCGGTGGAGCTTTGTGGTGGCTGGCGACCACGCTGCTGCTGACGTCGGTCGCCTTCAGTGTCTTGACCGTGGCTTACCAGAGCTGGGGCTCGGCGCTGGGCGGCGATGCACTGCAGCGCAGCCGTTTGGTGGCTTGGCGCGAGGGCTTGGGCCTGGTCGGCGTGCTGCTGGCAGCGGTGGTGCCCGCCGTCTGGGGCGTGGGGGCCATGACCGCGCTGATGTTGATCGCCCTGGCGTTGGGCGTCTGGGCTTTGCACGCCGCGCCGCGCCCGCCAGTCGGTACAAAGCAACATCGGGTGGCGCAGTCGCCGGGGGAATCTGCGTGGGCACCGTGGCACAACGCCCCTTTCGTCCGTCTGGTCACCGTGTTTGCGCTCAACGGCATCGCGGCCGCCGTGCCGGCCACCCTGGTCCTGTTCTTCATCCAGGACCGCGTGCAGGCCACGGGTCCTGCGCAAGGCTATTTTCTGGGGCTCTATTTTCTGTGTGGCGCGCTGTCGATGCCGCTGTGGCTGCGGGTGGTCCAACACCTGGGGCTGGTGCGCACCTGGTTCATTGGCATGGCCCTGTCGGTCGTCACCTTCCTGGGCTGTTCCGGGGTCGGTGCGGGGGATGTCTGGCTGTATGCGCTGGTCTGCGCCCTGTCGGGCGCGGCTCTGGGCAGCGATCTGGCACTGCCCTCGGCGCTGTTGACGGGGATCGTGCAGCGCAGTGGCAGCACACCCCTGCAGGGCCTGTACTTCGGCTGGTGGAACCTGGTGTCCAAGCTCAACCTGTCACTGGCGGCCGGCATTGCCCTGCCTTTGCTGAACCTGCTGGGCTACGCGCCCGGTGCGCGCGAGCCGCAAGCCCTGCAGGCGCTGACAGTGGTGTATTGCCTGGTGCCCTGTGTCTTCAAGCTTATGGCCGCAGCTGCCCTCTATTTCCACTTCATCGCCAAACCGGGAGTCCACCACCATGCGACGTAGAAAATTGATGCTGGGTCTGGGCGGCGCACTCGCTGCAGCCCTGACCGGATGCAGCACCCCCGCCGTGACCGATTACGCCAGCGAGCGGCCGCTGCTGGACCTGCGCGACTACTTCAACGGCACGCTGGACGCCTACGGCCTGTTCACCGACCGCAGTGGCAAGGTGGTCAAGCGCTTTACCGTGGTTATGGACTGCCATTGGGACGGCTCCAACGGCGTGCTGGACGAAGCCTTTACCTACTCGGACGGAACCACCCAGCGCCGTATCTGGCGCCTGACCGACCTGGGCGACGGCCGCTTCAGCGGCCGCGCCGACGACGTGGTCGGAGAAGCCCGTGGCCAGCAGAGCGGCAATGCGTTCAGCTGGCGCTATGTGCTGAGCCTGCCAGTGGACGGCAAAACGGTGGAGGTGGACATGGACGACTGGATGTACCGCATGGACGGTCGCGTCATGCTCAATCGCGCCGCCATGTCCAAGTGGGGCGTGCACCTGGGTGATGTGACGCTCAGCTTCTTCAAACGGGGCGCGTAGATGTCACTCAATCCGGTGATGCGGGATTGGGCTGGCAAGCGGGTCTGGCTGGTCGGCGCGTCCAGCGGCATTGGCCGGGCAACCGCCAGTGCCTTGCATGCACGCGGGGCTGTGGTGGTCGTGTCGGCTCGCCAGGGTGCGGCCCTGCAGCAGTTTGTTGCACAGCATCCGGGTGCCCTTGCGCTGCCGTTGGATGTGACGGATGCGGCTGCGTTGCGATCTGCCGCACACACGTTGGCAGACGCAGGGGGCCTGGACTGCGTGGTCTATTGCGCGGGCCACTACCGCGCTCACACGGCCACAGCCTTCGACCTGCCAGACATGTTGCGCCACAACGCCGTCAACTATGTCGGTGCGCTCAACCTGCTGGATGCGGTGCTGCCGGTACTTTTGGCGCAAGGCCGTGGGCACATCAGCCTGGTCGCCAGTGTGGCCGGCTACCGAGGCCTGCCCAAGAGTCTGGCCTATGGTCCGACCAAGGCCGCACTGATCCATCTCGCCGAGAGTCTCTACACCGATCTGCGCCCACGCGGCATTGGGGTGTCCCTGATCAACCCCGGCTTTGTGGCGACGCCGCTCACCGCGCAGAACACCTTTCCCATGCCGGCCTTGGTGACGCCCGAGCTGGCCGCCCGGCGTATCCTGCAGGGCTGGGCCCGCGGCGCGTTCGAGATCCATTTTCCCAAGCGCTTCACGGTCTGGATGAAACTGCTGCAATGGCTTCCCTACCGCGCCTTCTTTGCGGTCACCCGGCGTATGGCCGGCACCTGATACTCCTGTCCCATCCCTCCATTTGCGAGACCATTGCAACCATGTCCCCACTCACCGCGACCCCCGCTCCCAGCCGTGGCGAGAGCAACCCCGTCGATGCGGTCAACCGCATCGTTGAAGTCTTTGAATCACTGACACCCGAGGCCGTTGCCCAGCTGGGCGCAATCTACACGGAGCACGCCCACTTCAAGGACCCGTTCAATGACATCCGCGGGTTGGCGGCGATCCAGGGCGTGTTTCAGCACATGTATGAGGCGCTGATGGAACCGCGCTTTGTGGTGACGCGGCGGGTGGTGGACGGCGCGCACTGCTTTCTGGTCTGGGAATTCCATTTCCGCTTCCGGCGCATTCGCAGCGATGTGGACCAGTGCATCCATGGCACATCGCACCTGCAGCTGGCACCAGACGGCCGCATCCTGGACCATCGCGACTACTGGGACGCCGCCGAGGAACTGTACGAGAAGCTCCCCCTGATCGGCCCCCTGATGCGGTGGCTGCGACGGCGCGCAGCCCACTGAACCGGCCAAATTGCTATACTGCCCCTGCGCCGATTTGCTTTCGCTTGCGGGCGCTTTATAAGTTCAGCTAAAGACATGCGCCACCCGGTACTGCCCTTAGTTGATAAGCGAGCATTGCCGGGTTTTTTGTATGTTTGCCACACCACAGTCCATTCACTTCGAGGCGCCGCTGCCCTTGCAGGGTGGCGCGTCGCTGCGCGATTACCACCTGAGCTATGAGACCTACGGCACGCTCAACGCCGAGCGCAGCAACGCCGTGCTGATCTGCCACGCCCTCAACGCCTCGCACCATGTGGCCGGTGTCTACGAGGGCCAGGCCAATTCCGAGGGCTGGTGGGACAACATGATCGGCCCCGGCAAGCCGGTGGACACCAACCGTTTCTTTGTCATCGGCGTCAACAACCTGGGCTCGTGCTTTGGCTCCACCGGCCCCATGCATGCCAACCCGGATACGCCGGCGGGTAGCGGTCGGGTCTATGGCGCCGACTTCCCGGTCGTCACCGTGGAAGACTGGGTCAACGCCCAGGCTAGGTTGCTCGACGTGCTGGGTATCCAGACCCTGGCCGCCGTCATGGGTGGTTCGCTGGGCGGCATGCAGGCGCTCTCGTGGACGCTGCAATACCCGGAGCGTGTGCGCCACGCCGTGGTGGTGGCCAGTGCGCCGAATCTCACGGCCGAGAACATCGCCTTCAACGAGGTGGCGCGCCGCGCCATCGTCACCGATCCCGACTTCCATGGCGGGCATTTCTACGAGCACGGCACCGTGCCCAAGCGCGGCCTGCGCATTGCCCGCATGATCGGCCACATCACGTACCTGAGTGACGATGTGATGAATGAGAAATTCGGAAGACAACTGCGCGAAGCCGTGCTGGGCAGCGCCAGTGGCTACAAGTACTCGACGCAGGATGTGGAGTTCCAGATCGAGAGCTACCTGCGCTACCAGGGCGACAAGTTCGCCGAATACTTTGACGCCAACACCTACCTGCTGATCACCCGCGCGCTGGACTACTTCGACCCGGCCCGTGCCTTTGGCGGTGACCTGAGCCAGGCGTTGCAGCGGGCAACCTGCAAGTTCCTGTTGGTCAGCTTCACCACCGACTGGCGTTTCAGCCCCAAACGCAGCCGCGAAATCGTTAAGGCCCTGCTGGACAACCAGCGCGACGTCAGCTACGCCGAGATCGACGCGCCCCATGGGCATGATGCCTTTTTGCTCGATGACCCTCGTTACATGGGTGTTGTTCGCTCTTACTTCGATAGCATGGCGCAAGGAGCAACAGCATGACGGACATCCACACCATGCACGCCCTGGCCGAACTGGTGCCGCCCGGCTCGCGCGTACTCGACCTGGGTTGTGGCGACGGCGCCATGCTGGCGCACCTGCAGAAGACCCGCGGCTGCACCGGCTACGGCGTGGAGATCGACGACGCCAATGTGCTGGCCTGTGTGCAGCGCGGCGTCAATGTCATCCAGCTGAATCTGGACGAGGGCTTGTCCATGTTCGGCGACCAAAGCTTCGACGTGGTGCTGCAGATCGACACCCTGCAACACCTGCGCAATGCCGAGGTCATGCTGCGCGAGACCGTGCGCGTGGGCCGCGTCGGCATCATCGCCTTCCCCAACTTTGCCCACTGGCCCAATCGCCTCAGTGTGCTCAAGGGCCGCATGCCGGTGACCAAGCGCCTGCCCTACCAGTGGTACGACACGCCCAACATCCGCGTCGGCACCCACGCCGACTTGGCCGTGCTGGCCGCGCGCAACGGCCTGCAGGTGCAGGACAGCTTTGGCCTGCAGGGCGGCAATACCGTGCGATTTCTGCCCAATCTGCGTGCCGGCACCTCGGTCTACAAGCTCGCCAAAGGGGGTTAACCCCGAGCCCGATTGGAGAGGTGACTCGGGAAAGCGCTGATCCATTGAGGCGATAACCTGCCCACAATCCCCGCATGCCCGCCTGCGTGCGGAGAAAACCTGTATTTGGGGAGTGGAGTGTGATGCGGCCCGTCAGTATTGCCTTGAAGATCTGGATGCCAGCCATTCTGGTGAGTGTGGGGCTGGTAGCCATGTCCATAGGCTCGGCGGTGCGGACCATCAAGTCCCAGGCCACCACGGCGGCCGAACAATCGCAGCAACAAAGCAAGTTGGAACTGGCGGCGCGCTGGCGCGGTCTGGGTGAGGCCCAGGCCCTGCGCGGCATCGGTGTGGCGCTCAATGCGGATGCCGGTGCAGCGGCGCTGCTGCAAGCCGGGCAGCTTGACGCGCAACGCGAAGTTGCCAGCATCGAAAAAATCCTGGATGGGCTGATGACCGAGACCCTGGAGCAGGCCGCTCTGCAGGCCGTCAAGTCCAAGGCCCAGGCACTGGCCGCGTCTCTGGAGAAGGTTCAGAAACTGCAGGCCGCGGGCGATGCTGCTGCCGTGCAGGCGCACATCAAGACCGACACCCAGCCACAACTGGCCGCCTTCCTGGCAGCCCAACAGGACCTGGTGCACCTGGCCGAACAGGGCGCCACCGCGCTGCGTGACAAGGTGGGTGCCGAGCGGCTGAAGACCGTCTGGAGCGTCGCCGCCATCATGGCCTTTGTGGCCCTGCTGGTGTGCCTGGGCACCCGCGTGCTGCAGCGCAATGTCTGCGACCCGCTGGACGAAATCGTGCGCCTGACCCGTGCCATTGGCGATGGCGATCTGCGCGTGACCATCCACACCGACCGCCAGGATGAGATGGGCGATGTGATGCGCTCGCTGCACGCCATGACGCAGTCGCTGGCCGCGCTGGTGGGGCAGGTCCACAGTTCGGCAACCAGCATTGGCGGCGCCAGTGCCGAGATCGCCCACGGCAACCAGGACTTGTCCAACCGGACCGAGCTGACGGCGGCCAACCTGCAGCGGGCCTCTTCCACCATCGAACGCCTGAGTGCGGCGGTCCACCAGTCGGCCCAGTCCGCCGGGCAGGCCAACAAGCTGGCAGGCACGGCGTTTTCGGTGGCGGAAAGCGGCGGCCAGTCCGTGGCCCAGGTGATACAAACCATGCACCTGATAGATGGTTCGTCCAAGAAGATTGTGGACATCATCAGCGTCATCGACGGTATTGCCTTCCAGACCAATATCCTGGCGCTGAACGCGGCAGTGGAAGCGGCGCGCGCCGGTGAACAGGGTCGTGGCTTTGCCGTCGTTGCCAGTGAGGTGCGCAGCCTGGCCGGGCGCTCGGCCGCAGCGGCCAAGGAGGTGAAGGACCTGATTGGCGCATCGGTCGCCAACGTCGAAGTCGGCACCAAACTGGTGGACCAGGCCGGTCAGACCATGCACGACATCGTCAGTTCGGTGCAGCGGGTGACCGGCATCATCGAGGAAATCTCCGCCACCAGCACGGAGCAAAGTGCCGGCATGCAGCAGGTGTCCACGGCAGTGGCCGAGCTGGAGCAGATGACCCAGCAGAACGCCGCGCTGGTAGAGCAAAGCGCAGCAGCAGCGGCCTCCATGAGCGAGCAGGCCGCGGTGCTAGGCGAACTGGTGGGCAAGTTCTCCCTGCCGCAGAGCGGGGCGCTAGCGCTGTCCCGCTGACCGCGGCGGCACCGTCTGCAGGAAGGCGTACAGCGCCTGCGCGTCGGTGTCGTTGAGTTCGCGCAGCGATTCAAACGGCATCACCGGGATGGTGCTGCCATCGGGGCGCTTGCCAGAGCGCAGCATGGTCACAAAACTGGAGGCATTCGGGTAGCGCACCATGGCACTGCCTTGGCCGGGCGTCAGGTTGGCCGCCGGTGGCCAGTCGGGTGGGCCGCCGGGAATGGTGCCGCCCGACAGCCCCGGGCCGTGGCAGCCAATGCACATATTGGCCACATAGGCGCCGTGCTGGGCATTCACTGCGGCTGCCACCGGCTGGGCCGGCGCCAGGCTGTGGTCGATCTTCTCGGACGCATCGCGGATCACGCCCAGGCCATACAACACCTTGACCGGCAGCGGCAACTCCATCACCACCTCGCCACCGCTGCGCGGCTCCAGTGTGCGCACATAGCCCACCAGGGCGGCCAGGTCAGCATTGGTCAGGCGGTTGTAGTCTTCGCTGGGCATGACCAGCGCGGCGTGGCCATCGGCCCGCACGCCGTGGCGGATGATGCGCTCCCAGTCCTGGGCGGTATAGCGCGCCACCGGGCTGCCCAGCGTGATGTTGGGTCCGCGCACGCGCATGCCCTTGCCGTCGTTGATGAACTCGCGCCCGCCGCCGTCCTGGCCGTGGCACTCGGCACAACCGCGCGAGCGGAACAGGTAGTGCCCACGTTCAATGCCCGGTGCATCCGTGGCCCAGGCCACGCCTGGCACGGTGACATCCACGGTGCGCTGGCGCTTGCGGTCCCCCAGCATGCTGGCAAACAGCAGCACGGCAACGCCCAGCACCAGCAACAGCCCCAAACCCAGCCCTATGCGTTTGAACCAAGCGCCCATGGCGTGCCTCCCAAAGTGGAGCTTGATGTTAGTCAAGGTGTGGGGCGCTGTCGAGGTGGGTGCCCATGGGGTAAACCCGGGTTCGCCCGTCGTGCTACATTGCCCTCGCCGTGCGCCACCCTATGCACACCACCGCATCCACCCCCACCCGTTCTGTCCCGTTTGCCGAGGCCTTTCGCTTCTGGCTCAAGCTCGGCTTCATCAGCTTTGGCGGCCCGGCCGGGCAGATTGCCATCATGCACCGCGAGCTGGTGGAGGAGAAGCGCTGGATCTCGGAATCGCGCTTCCTGCACGCGCTGAACTACTGCATGCTGCTGCCCGGCCCCGAGGCGCAGCAACTGGCCACCTACATCGGCTGGCTGTTGCACCGCACGGGGGGCGGCGTCGTGGCCGGCGCGCTGTTCGTGTTGCCCTCGCTGTTCCTGCTGATTGGCCTGAGTTGGGTCTATGTCGCCTTTGGCAGCGTGCCCTGGGTGGCGGGCGTGCTGTACGGCATCAAGCCGGCGGTGGCCGCCATCGTGCTGCAGGCGGTGCACCGCATCGGCTCCAAGACCTTGAAGAAACCCACGCAAGCCCCCGTGTTGTGGGTGGTTGCAGCTATGAGTTTTGTAGCGATCTATGGTTTCAACGTGCCGTTTCCGTGGATCGTGGCGAGTGCCGCGCTCATTGGCTGGCTGGGCTCGCGCTGGGCACCCCAGCAGTTTGCCGGTGCTGGCGGCCATGGCGCGGCCAAGTCCGTGGCGTTGAAGCCCGGCGAGGTGGACTGGCTGATTGGTGACACCACGCCCACACCGCCCCATGCACGCTGGTCACCCGCACGCTTGGCCGCCGTGGTCGTGGTCGGTGCCGCCCTGTGGCTGCTCCCCATGGGCGCGCTGGTGGTCTGGCAGGGCTGGGACAGCACACTGGCGCAAATGGGCTGGTTCTTCACCAAGGCCGCGCTGCTGACCTTTGGCGGCGCCTACGCCGTGCTGCCCTACGTCTACCAGGGCGCGGTCGAGCACTTCGGCTGGCTCACCGGCGCGCAGATGATCGACGGCCTGGCCCTGGGCGAGACCACGCCCGGGCCGCTGATCATGGTGGTGGCCTTCGTCGGCTTTGTCGGCGGCTGGGCCAAGGAGGTGCTGGGGCCGGATGCGCAGTTCCTGGGCGCGGCGCTGGCCGCCACGGTGGTGACCTGGTTCACCTTCTTGCCGTCCTTCATTTTCATCCTGGCCGGCGGCCCACTGGTGGAATCCACCCACGGCAAGCTGCACCTGACCGCCCCGCTGACCGCCATCACCGCCGCAGTGGTTGGCGTGATTGCCAGTCTTGCTCTGTTTTTCATAGCGCATATCGCAATATCCACGAGGGCTGATGCCGTATTTCCCTTGAATGTGGATTGGCTGGCGCTGCTGCTGGCCGCTGCGGCGGCCGTGGCGCTGTTGCGCTACAAGGTGGGGGTGATACCGGTTATTGCGGCGTGTGGGCTGGCGGGGTTGGGGCTGCGGTTGGTGGCTTAGCCGTTTGACGGGGTGCTGCGCTTAATTGCGCGGTTGCGGGTTTGCTTGGAAGCGCTGGGTTCGGCCAAGCGACCCGTAACGTATTTGTGGAGAACGCTGGCGATAAGCGTTTGGTACGGTACCCCTTCCTCAAGAGCCTTGACCTGAATATCGCTCAGATCGCCAGAAGACAGGCGGATGTTGACCCGGCGATCCTTGATGGCCGTGGCGCGCGCCGCCGCCTTGAACTTTGCGAGTTCGGCCTTTGTGGCGACGGACTTTAACTGGCCTTTCTCAAAGGCGGTGAGAACTTCGTTTTCGTAGGTGTCAATTCTCGGCATCTGTTTCACCTTGATTCAAATAGTCCCTCGTTGCCTTTCGGCTAGGGATGACGGTTTTGAGGAAGAAATAATCTTCCTCTTCGACAAACGGTACCAAGTAGGCGTAGTTGTCACATGCGACGACCAGAACGCGTTGTCTGGGGTATTTCGTCTGGTTTGGGTGAGCCAGGATGTCCAGCAACCCGCCCGTCTCGATGGAGACAACAATACCCTCAAACGAAATCCCTCGTTCGGCCTTGACGGACTCGTTTTTCTCTGGATTCCAGCGAAAAGGTTTCATCGGGGGATGTTACGCTGATGTGTGCCTTTTGTCACCACTTTAGCAGATTCAGCTCTGGGCAAAGAGTCACTTCAATTGAAGAAAATGGCTATCAGCAATGCAATATTGCCCATCGCCTCGGTCTTTCTAGCGCGTGATACCAGTTCGGGCGACAGTATCTCCAGTTGCGTGCGATGCCAGTGCCAGATGTAGAACACCATTGCAGCAGCGATCCCGCCCAGCAAAGGCCAAAGCTGCTGCAGCGCGGAAGCGAGAAAACCGGAAGCGGTGATTCCGCATGCCGCGACGACCAGTCCGAGCCCGCCCGCGGAACGGTGCGCGTGCGAGTAGGCCCCGCATGATGAACAGTAGGCGGGGAGTGCGGGATAGGACAGCCACTTTCGAAAGAAGCTGATGCTAGAAGTGTTGCAGGCTGGGCATGCGTACATGTGACACCGACAAATATATGGGTCAAGCGGGTCGGCTTGGCGTTGAGAGGGTCTTCGTCACAGGCACTATAGCCGCCGTAATAAGGCGATCCGCAGCACCGTCCCAACGGAAATGCCAGAATTGCCTCTGCGGCTACCCGCGCCCTCTATTTTCCTCCCCCCATTCAGCCACCAGAAATCGACCAACATGACCCAGGCATTGATCGGCGTGATCGGAGGCAGCGGCCTCTACCAGATGGATGCGCTGATTGATGCGCAGGAGCAGCGCATCCGCACGCCGTTTGGCGACCCGTCGGACGTGCTGGTCACCGGCAGCGTGCATGGCGTGCGCGTGGCCTTTGTGGCGCGGCACGGGCGCGGGCATCGGTTGCTGCCGTCGGAGGTGCCGTACCGTGCCAACATCCACGCGCTCAAGCAGCTGGGCGTGCGCTATGTGCTGTCGGTGTCGGCGGTGGGCTCGCTGCGTGAGGAGTTCAAACCGCTGGACCTGGTGTTGCCGGACCAGTTCATTGACCTGACCAAGCGGCGCGAGAGCAGCTTCTTTGGCAACGGTGCGGTGGCCCATGTGTCGATGGCGCAGCCCGTGTGCGCGCAGGTGTCCAACGCGCTGGCGCGAGCCGTGCAGAGCGTGCTGGCCGCGGAGGGAGCTACCAGCATCGGCCTGCACACCAGCGGCACCTATGTCTGCATTGAGGGGCCGCAGTTCTCCAGTCAGGCCGAGTCGCACTGGTACCGCAGCATGGGTGCCGGCGTCATCGGCATGACCAATATGCCCGAGGCCAAGCTCGCGCGCGAGGCGCAGATGGCCTACGCCACGCTGGCCATGGTGACCGACTACGACTGCTGGCACCCGGTAGAGGCGCATGTCACCGCCAACATGGCGCTGGCCAACCTGATGCAGAACGCGGGCCGGGCACAGAAGGTGGTGGCCGAGGCGATCCGCCTGCTGGGCGCCGAGCAACCTGCCAGCGCCGCCCACAGCGCGCTGCAAACTGCGCTGGTGACCCAGCCCGACGCCATGGCCCCGGACGTGCGCGCGCGCCTGGCCGCCCTGCTCAACGGATAACGACAACCACCATGCACGACACCCTGCACCTGCTGCAAACCATTGCCTTCCCCGCGCTCACACGCAGCCACCTGGACACGCTACAGGTCAACCTGGGCTACCGCTGCAACCAGACCTGCCTGCACTGCCATGTCAACGCAGGGCCCAACCGCACCGAGATGATGGACGCTGCCACGCTGGCGCTGATCCCGCAGGTGCTGGCCGCCCGCGGCATCCGTACGCTGGACCTGACCGGCGGCGCGCCCGAGCTGCACAGCGGTTTTCGTGCGCTGGTGCAGGCGGCGCGTGCGCAGGGTGTGCGGGTCATCGACCGCTGCAATCTGACGATCCTGCTGGAGCCGGGGCAGGAGGATCTGGCCGACTTTCTGGCCGGGCAGCAGGTCGAGGTGGTGGCCTCCCTGCCCTGCTACCAGGCCGACAATGTGGATCGCCAGCGCGGTGACGGCGTGTTCGAGAAAAGCATCGCCGCGCTGCAGCGGCTCAATGCGCTGGGTTATGGCGTGGAGGGTTCCGGCCTGCTGCTGAACCTGGTCTACAACCCACAGGGCCCGTCGCTGCCGCCGAATCAGCAGGCGCTGCAGGCCGACTACCAGCGCGAGCTGCAGCAGCACCATGGCGTGGTGTTCAACCAGCTGCTGGCGCTGACCAATATGCCGATCCAGCGCTTTGGCTCCACGCTGGTGTCCAAGGGCACGTTCGACACCTACATGGCGCTGCTGCGGAACAGCTTCCGCCCCGAAAACCTGGCCGGAGTGATGTGCCGCAGCCTGGTCAGCGTGGACTGGCAGGGCTGGCTGTATGACTGCGACTTCAACCAGCAGTTGAACCTGCCACTGGGCTCAAGCGGTGTGCGCCGCCATCTGCGCGATCTTCTCGCCCACGCTCTGGAGAAGCAACCGATTCGCGTGGCGGGCCACTGCTTTGGCTGCACCGCCGGCCAGGGCAGCAGTTGCGGCGGGGCGCTGGACCACTAGGACGCAGCCCTGTGCCGGCGCCGGCCCTGTCCATCATCATCCCGGTGCGCAACGAGGCATTGGGTATCACTGCGGCCTTGCAGGCGCTGGCGCCCTTGCGTGCGCGGGGCGTCCAGGTCATCGTCGTTGACGGTGGCAGCAGCGACGACACCATGGCGCTGACCCGGGCGGCTTTGGGACCGGATGGTGTATTACTCCCATCCCCACCCGGCCGCGCCCGGCAGATGAACGCGGGTGCGCAGCGGGCTGAAGGATCGCAGTTGCTGTTCCTGCATGCCGACACCCAACTCCCCCCCGATGCCGATGTGCTGGTCCATCAGGCGCTTGCCGGTGGGCGCCACGTGTGGGGCCGCTTTGATGTTTGCATTGCCGGGCGGCCCTGGATGCTACGGTTCATCGCCGCGCTGATGAACCGGCGCTCGCGCTACAGCGGCATTGCCACCGGCGACCAGGCGCTGTTCATGACCCGTGCGGCGTTTGATGCGGTGGGCGGCTTCCCTAATCAGGCGCTGATGGAGGACATTGAAATCTCCAAACGACTGCTGCGCCAGTCCCGCCCGGCCTGCCTGGCGCAGCGCGTGGTCACCTCCGGGCGGCGCTGGGAGGCGCGCGGTGTGTGGCGCACCGTGTGGCTGATGTGGCGCCTGCGTTGGGCCTACTGGCGCGGGGTGAGCCCCGACGTGCTGGCGCAGCGTTACCGATGAGCACACGCCTGGTGGTCTTTGCCAAGGCACCGCAAGCCGGTGTGGCCAAGACGCGGCTGATCCCGGCGCTGGGCGCGCAGGGCGCGGCCGACCTGGCGCTGCGGATGTTGCAGCACACCTTGCAGCAGGCAATGGCCGCGAACGTGGGGCCGGTGGAGCTGTGCATGAGCCCTGGCCCTGATGATGCGGCCTGGGCCGGCGTGGCACTGCCCGCCACCGTGCAGCGCACCGACCAGGGCGGCGGTGACCTTGGGCAGCGCATGGCCCGCGCCGTGGCGCGTGTCACAGCGTCCAATCAGCCCGTGCTGCTGATGGGCTCCGACTGCCCGGCCCTGAACGCCGCGCGCATTGCCGAAGCCGCACAGGCTCTGGCACAGTTTGATGCCGCGCTGGTGCCCGTGGCCGATGGCGGCTATGTGCTGGTTGGCCTGCACGCGCCCTGCCCGGCCATCTTTGCCGACATGGCCTGGAGCACGCCCAGCGTGGCGGCGGTCACGCTGCAGCGCCTGGCGGCGCTGGGGCAGCGCGTGTGGGTGGGTCCCATGCTGCACGACATCGACGAGCCGGCCGATCTGGTGCATATGCCGGTGGACCTCCGTTTGGCCGCAAGACTTTAGGCGAAAATTGGCTCTAACCCTCGTGGAATATGGGTAAGCAGCTACTGTATTTGTAGCGAATTTCACCCCCCTGGTGGCGTGGAAATCATGGTTCCAGCTGTCGCCAAGGCATCGCATTAGGCAAGCCTCCTAAACACCGCGTCCCATATTGGTCTTAGACTGTAACGATGCTCTCGTGTCTGAAATCCCCAGGAACTTCCCCCATGCACAGTCGCAGCCCCGTTGTTCGCCATGCCCATGTGGGTGCGCCGCATGTGCTGAGTTCGCTGCTGGAGCCTCGGGGCCTGCTGGAGATAGCACTGCTGCCCGCTTCGCTGCCGCTGCTGATGGACGCACCCCACGGCGACGGCCACCCGGTGCTGCTGGTCCCGGGCTTCATGGCCAGCGAGGCCTCGCTGATCGCGCTGAAGGTGTTCCTGCAGCGCAAGGGTTATGACGTGCACACTTGGGGGCTGGGGCGCAACGTTGGCTTTCGCAGCAAGCACGCCAATGCGCTGCCGCAAAAAATCCGTTACCTGCACCACACCACCGGCAAGAAGGTGAGTTTGGTGGGCTGGAGTCTGGGCGGCGTGTTCTCCATGTATGGCGCGCAGCAGGCCCTGGAATGCGTGCGCTGCGTCATCACGCTGGGCAGCCCGGTCAGTGTGGATGCTGCGGGCAGCCAGTCGCCACCCGCAGTCAAGGCGCTGTACCGCCTGGTGTCGCACCGGCTGGGTGCTACGGCCCACGTCATGCAGCCCAAGGCCAAGAGCATGCGCGAACGCCGCCGCCTGGCGGTTCCCACCAGTTGCCTGTATTCGCTGTCCGACGGCGTGGTGCCGCCGCAAGAGGCCACCATTGATGGCGACCCGGCCCTGCACGAAAACATCCAGGTGGCGGGCAGCCACATCGGCCTGGGCTTTAACGGCATCGTGCTGGCCATCGTGGCCGACCGCCTGGCGCAGCCCGAGAACGACTGGAAGCCCTTTGCTCCCACCGGCCTGCTGGGCCAGGTCTGGGGCCTGACGACCTGAATCTTGAGAGACCACCATGCGCCAACTGAGTGAACACGACGCCGCCTACATTTACTCGGACAGCGCGCACGCCAACTCCAACGTCACGCTGCTGCACATCTACGACCAGTCCACCGCACCGGGCGGCATGGTGCGCTTCAAGCAGATCCTGGCCCATGTGGCGAGCCGGCTCGACCACTTGCCCAACTTCCGCGAAAAAATCCTGCGCGTGCCGCTGGACCTGGACTATCCCTACTGGGTGGAGGACGAGCACTTCAACCTCGAATACCACGTGCGCCACATCGCGCTGCCCAGGCCGGGCGACTGGCGCCAGTTCTGCATCCAGTCCTCGCGCATCCATGCGCGCCCGCTGGACCTGCAGCGCCCGCTGTGGGAGATGTACGTCATCGAGGGGCTGGACAGCTTTCTGGACTTGCCGGTGGGCAGTTTCGCGGTGCTGTTGAAGATCCACCACGCGGCGGTGGACGTGGAGCGTGGCAACGAGATCACCAGCCTGTTGCATGACCTGTCGCCGGCCGCCCCGCTGCCTACACCGGTGGCGCCCTGGTTCCCCGAGTCGCCACCCGGCAACCTGGCGCTGTTCTGGCTGGCCGGCATGAACCTGGCCACCTTCCCGCTGCGCATGGCCCAGCCGCTACGCACCAGCTGGACCGCGATCAAGTCCACGGTCAAGACCTTTGCCGGTGAGTTTCTGGGAAAGCCCCATGCCTTCCCGATGACGCGCTTCAACACCGAGGTCTCGCCCCACCGCGTGTTCGAGACCCGCCGCTTTGCACTGGAAGATTTCAAGACCATCCGCGCCCTGGTGCCCAACGCCTCGGTCAACGATGTGGTGCTGGCGGTGTGCGCCGGTGGCCTGCGCAGCTACCTGGCCATGCAGGACGAATTGCCCGACGAGAGCCTGGTGGCGGCGGCGCCGATTGCGGTGCACAGCGACCTGGAGTCCGATCCGCAAACCCATTTCTCGTGGGTGCGCGTGGGCCTGGGAACCGATATTGCCGATCCCGTCAAACGGCTGCTGGCCATCCAGTCCGCCAGCTCCTCGTCGGCGGTCATGGCCCAGGCCATCAGTGCCCGCGAGTTGACCAATCTGGCGCAGAACGCGCCCTCGCTGGCCATTGCCGCCACCAGCAAGATGCTGCGCTCGGCATCAAGCCTTCTGGGCGACTGGGCGCCACTGGCCAACTGCGCCATTACCAATGTGCCAGGCTCGCGCGAACCGCTGTATCTGCAGGGTGCCAAGCTGACCTACCTGTCGGCCATCATGCCGATCTCCGATGGCATGGGCCTGGTGTTTTCGGTCACCGGTTACAACGACACCATCGTGGTTTCGGTCACCGGCTGCTACGAGCAATTGCCCGACCCCGAAGTGTTGGCCCAGTGCCTGCGCGACAGTTTCCAGGAATATCTGGCGCTGGCCCAGCGCGCACTCAAACGCAAGTCGCCGGCAGCCAAGCCGGTGGGGCTGGTTCCAGCGGCCGCCAAGCGAACCCGCACGCGCCGCAAGCCCGGCGCGCAGCAGGCCGGTGCGGCTATCTAGCGGCGCCCGCCTGCTTTGACCGATTGCGCCTTACTGCGGCACAAATCCACTGGACTTGATGATGCCCGCCCAGGTCTTGCTGTAGGCCTGTTCGCGGCTGCTCAGCTGTTGCGGTGTCATGTAGCCCACGCTCAAACCCATCGCGGTGAGGCGCTCGCGCACGTCGGGCAGGGCCACCACCTTGGCCAAGGCTGCGGAGATCTTGTCGATGGTGGCGGTGGGTGTTCCGGCTGGTGCAAAGATGCCGTAGTACGGCAGGTCTTCAAAGCCGGCCAGGCCCAGTTCGGCAAAGGTCGGCACATCGGGCAGCAGGGGCTGGCGTGCGCTGCCCATGACGGCCACCACGCGGATCTTGCCGGCCTTGTGGTTTTCAATGAAGTCGGGGATGGAGCCGGTGCCGGCCGCGATCTGGTTGCCCAGCATGTCGCCCATCATCGGGGCGCTGCCACGGTAGGGGGCGGACTGCAAATCCAGCTTGTATTTCTGGCCAATCACCTTGACCAGGAATTCCGGCACCGAGGCCGGCGCCGGCACACCCACGGTGCCCTTGCCCGCGCCCTGGCTGCGCACCCAGGCCACATATTCGTTCATGGACTTGGCCGGCGTGCCGCCCGATACCGCCAGTGCATTCACAAAGGTTGCAAAGCCACCCACGGCAACAAAGTCGCGCGCTGGCTCAAAGCCCGGGTTCTTGACCACCAGCGGCAGGATGGACACCGTGTGGTCATGCGACAGGAACAGCGTCGTGCCGTCCGGCGTGGCGGCCTTCAGCGTCTGTGCCGCAATCTGGCCACCGGCGCCAGCCTTGTTTTCCACGATGACCGGCTGACCCAACTGGTCCTTGAGCTTGTCGGCCAGCGTGCGGGCAATTGCGTCCGTGCCGCCACCGGGTGGAAAGCCGACCAGGATTTTGACAGTGCCAGGCTGCGCCTGGGCCAGGCCGCCAAAGCACAGGGCACTGACAGCCAGAACGCTGGCCAGGCGGCGGTTGATCTTGGTGGACAAGGGACGGGAGAGCGAACGAACCATGGAAGACTCCGGTGAAATAAAAGTACAGTCAGGAACTGACCCCACTGTAGCAATGTTTGCCCATGCCCCAATTCGCCGCCAACCTGTCGTTGATGTACACCGAATACGCCTTCCTGGACCGCTTTGACGCGGCGGCGCAGGACGGGTTTACCGGCGTGGAATTTTTGTTCCCCTATGACCACACGGTGGCCGAACTCCAGGCCCGACTCAAAGCCAACGGATTGCAGCAGGTGCTGTTCAATGCGCCACCGGCCGGCGCGGACCCGGACTCCGTGCACAGCGCCTGGGCCGTTGGAGCGCGCGGCACGGCGTGCCTTCCGGGCCGTGAAGCGGAGTGCCGCCATGGGCTGGGCCTGGCGCTGGACTACGCGGTGGCGCTGGGCTGCCCGCGCGTGCATGTGATGGCCGGGCTGGTGCCAATAGGAGCCGACCCGCAGCGCTTGCAGGACACCTATTTGGCCAACCTGCAACACGCTGCCGCCGAGGCGGCCAAGGTTGGCGTGGACATCCTGATCGAGCCCATCAACACCCGCGACATGCCGGGCTATTTTCTGAACCGTCAGGACCACGCACACGCCGTGGTGCAGGCCGTCGGTGCACCGAATCTGCGGGTGCAAATGGACCTGTACCACTGCCAGATCATGGAAGGCGACTTGGCGACCAAGCTGCGCCATTCCATCCCCACCGGGCGGGTCGGCCACATCCAGATCGCCGGTGTGCCGGAGCGCCATGAGCCCGATACCGGCGAGCTGAACTACCCCTATCTTTTCGACCTGCTGGATACCCTGGACTACCGTGGCTGGGTCGGCTGCGAATACCGCCCCCGCGCCGGTGTGCAACCGGGAGCCACCCGGCAGGGGCTGGATTGGCTGCGCCGGGCCAGCGCCACTCCCTCACAAGGCGTGGCATGATGCCGATTTGCCATCCATCCGGCGTATGAGGAGAGCCCCATGAATGCCCGTATCCCCCCTTCCGTGCTGAACGCGGCACAAACACTCAGCCAGGTCAGCACACTGTGGGACGCCGAGATCGTGCCCCAGCTGCAGGACTACATTCGCATCCCGGCCAAGTCGCCGATGTTTGACGCCGACTGGGCCGCCCACGGCTACATCGACACCGTGGTGCGCAACACCGCAGCCTGGATCGAGGCGCAAAAGGTCAGTGGCCTGACACTGGAAGTGGTGCGCCTGCCGGGACGCACGCCGGTGCTGTTCTTCGAGGTGGACGCCACCAAGGCCGGCTCCACGCAGACCGTGCTGATGTACGGCCACCTGGACAAGCAGCCCGAGTTTTCCGGCTGGCGCAGTGACCTGGGGCCATGGACGCCCAAGATCGACGACGGCAAGTTGTATGGCCGTGGTGGTGCCGACGATGGTTACGCCGCCTATGCGGCAATAGCCGCCATCCAGGCCCTGAAAACGCAGAACGTGGCGCACCCGCGCATCGTCGGCCTGATCGAGACCTGCGAGGAAAGCGGCTCCTTCGACCTGCTGCCCTACATCGACGTGCTCAAGACCCGCATGGGTGACGTGGGCCTGGTGGTGTGCCTGGACTCCGGCGCCGGCAACTACGACCAACTCTGGTTGACCAACAGCCTGCGCGGCATGGCCAGCGGCGTGCTCAAGGTGGAAATCCTGACCGAAGGCATTCACTCCGGTGATGCGTCGGGCCTGGTGCCGTCGAGCTTTCGCATCATGCGCCAGGTGTTGGACCGGCTGGAAGACAGCGCCACCGGCCGCCTGCTGCCGGCCAGCTTCCACTGCGCGGTGCCGGCGGACCGGCTGAACCAGGCCCGGGCCACCGCCGCGATCCTGGGCGACGAAATCTACAAGCGCTTTCCGTGGGCGCATGCCGACTGTGGCGGCTCCACCGCCTTTGCCTTGCCAACGACGACCGACCCGCTGCAAGCCCTGCTGAACCGCACCTGGCTGCCCACACTGAGCGTGACCGGGGCCGATGGCTTTCCCGACCTGAAGAACGCCGGCAACGTGCTGCGGCCCTACTCCGCATTCAAGCTGTCCCTGCGCCTGCCGCCGCTGGTTGACGCTGCCACGGCCGCGCAGGAACTCAAGACTTTGCTGGAGGACAACGCGCCCTACCAGGCCAAGGTCACGTTCGACGGCCTGGCCAGCGCCACCGGTTGGAACGCACCCGGCACCGCGCCGTGGTTCGAGCAGGCGTTGAACGATGCCTCGCAGGCCCACTTCGGTGCGCCCTGCGGCTATGTCGGCCAAGGCGGCACAATTCCGCTGATGAACATGCTGTCCGAGGGCTTTCCGGCCGCCCAGATGATGGTCTGCGGCGTGCTCGGCCCCAAGAGCAACGCCCATGGACCCAATGAGTTCCTGCACATCGCCTACGCCAAAAAACTGACTGCAGCAGTAGCGTATGTGATTGCACAGTTTCCCTGATATCCCTTGCTGTCACACGCCCCATGAACACCGAATCACGGCTCTCCACCTTTGTTGCCAGCGATGGCGACCGTGTTGTCATCCAGGACTGGCCGCTGGAGCCCGACATGCCCTTGCGCGGCGTCGTCATCGTGGTCCATGGCCTGGGCGAGCACGCCGGCCGCTATGAGCGCGTGGCCGAACACCTCAACGCCTGGGGCTTTGCGGTGCGCGGCTATGACCAGTGCGGCCACGGCGAGTCCGGTGGCGCGCGTGGCAGCCTGCCCACCGACACCCGTCTGCTGGACGACCTGGCCGACATCATCGACAGCACCCGCGCCCGCATGAGTAAGGGCACGCCGCTGATCCTGCTGGGCCACAGCATGGGCGGGTTGGTGGTTGGGCGGTTTGTGTCCTTGAACTTGCGCCCGGTGGACGCACTCATCATGTCCTCGCCCGCGCTGGACGCCGGCATGAACGCATTCCAGAAGTTCCTGGTGTCGCTGTTGCCTAAGCTGTCGCCCAACTTGCGCGTGGGCAACGGCGTCAAGCCCCAGTTCATCTCGCATGACCCCGCGGTGGTGGCCGCCTACAAGGCCGACCCCATGGTGCACGACCGCATCTCCGCGCGCCTGGCCCGTTTCATCGCGGACGCCGGCCCGCAAACCCTGGCCCGGGCCGCACATTGGAAGGTGCCGACGCTGCTGATGTACGCCGGCGACGACCGCCTGCTCAACCCGCAAGGCAGCCGCAGGTTTGCCGCTGCCGCGCCAAAGGGCGTGGTGACCTCGGTCTGCTTTGACGACCTGTACCACGAGATTTTCAATGAGCTGGATGCGGGGCCGGTGTTTGCCGAGCTGAAGCGCTGGCTGGACCAACGTTTCTGAGCCCCCGACGGGATAACAATGGCTACACCTGCGCGGCCACCAACTCCGCTGCCATCAGCGGATTCATCACTTCAACCCCATCCCGCATCGCAAACGCGCTGTCAACCGCTGCCACCAGCAGTTTGCGGCTGGCCTTGACATCGTTGGCGGCAATGTAGAAGCCTTTGGAGACGGTGGGGGCCGATGAGCGTTTGATCTCAATCACCCAGGTTTCTCCGCTTTTGAATTCAAGCACCAAGTCCACCTCAGCTCCGTGGCTGGTTCGGTAAAAACTGGCTTGTGCCTGTGGTGCGGCAGCGATCAATTGCTCAATGACAAAGCCTTCCCAACTCGACCCCGCCACCGGATGCCCCAGCACGGCATCCAGGTCGCGCAAGCCCAGCAAGGCGTGAACGATGCCACTGTCGCGCACATACACCTTGGGCGCACGCACCAGCCGCTTGCCAGCGTTGCCGCTCCAGGCGGGCAAACGGCGAACCAGCATCAGGTCGCATAGCAAATCAATGTAGCGGCCCACGGTCTGGCCGCTGATGGCCAGGGCGCTGGCCAGTTTGGATTGGTCCAGCAATTCGCCTTGGCTGTGCGCCAGCATGGTCCACAGGCGGCGCAGCGTGGTGGCGGGAATGCGGGGGCCGAGCGCCGGGATGTCTTTTTCCAGGTAGGTGGTGATAAACACCTCGCGCCAGGTGAGGCTGTCGGCGTCACTGGGTGCCAGCCATGACAGCGGAAAACCACCCCGAACCCACAGCGAATGCATGCCCACCGCCGTAGCGTTTGCGGGGAAAACTTCACGCGCCTGAAACGGCGTCAACTCCAGTTGCGCCACCCGCCCCGCCAGGCTTTCGCTGGTTTGTTGTAGTAGCACGCCGGAAGCGGAGCCGAGCAGCAAGAACTGGCCGCTGGCCTCACCGTTGCGTCGGCGCTGGTCAATCACGCCGCGTAGCACGGCAAACAGATCAGGCACGCGCTGTACCTCGTCCAGAATGATGAGCTGGTTTTGATGCGCCAGAAAATAGGCTTCCGGGTCATCGAGCTGCCGTTGCGCGCTGGGTAGCTCCAGATCAAGGTACGTTGCCGTGGTGCGGAGGTCTTTTTCTGCAAAAGCCAGCGTGGTTTTGCCCGCCTGCCTGGGGCCAATCAGCACCACGGCGGGAAACTGGCGAAGTAAATCGTTGAGTTGGATTTGGGCTAAACGCGTGTACATCCGTGCATTTTATCCATGACATGGAGAAAATACACGGTTTATTGGGTGGTGGTGCAGCAAAACACGCCTGTTCAGGGCTATTGCATCCAAATTTGTCACTCCGAGCGTCCAGCCGCAATACATCTCGCATGACTCTGCGGTGGTAGCGGCCTACCGTGCCGCAAACCCTGGCGCCGGCGCCCAAGTGGAAGGTGCCCACCCCGCTGATGTACGCCGGCGATGACCGCCTGTTCAACCCGCAGGGCAGCCGCGACTTTGCTGCTGCCGCGCCCAAGGATGTGGTGACCTCGGTATGCTTCGACGCGCTGTACCACGAGATCTTCAACGAGCTGGATGCGGGGCCGGTGTTTGTCGAGCTGAATCGCTGGCTGGATGCGCAGTTTTGAATTTCATATTCAGTTAAATCGTCCTCTGGCCCTCGTAAAATATGGGGTGCTTGCTATCAATTTTGATTATTTGACTGTGACGTGGTTGGTCGCAGAGCGTGGGGTGCAAGGCCCACTGGGCTATAGTTGTAAATAAATAAAACGTCGAATGAAGTGACTTCGCCGTTTACAACATCTCGCCAGAATAGGCGACTGGATTCAAAGGGATGGCAGTGAATTCAATTTCCCGCAAACCTCGACGGTATGGGCCTTATCTCTGTGGCGGCCTCATGATCATCGGGCGGGCTCCCGGTTTATTTCGTCGTCTATCTTGGTAATACCAGGATAGACGCTCGGCTACATCACGTTAGATGCCTCAAAACCACCCATGCGCACTTACACACTTCTCTTTGCCCTCGGATTCGCACTTGCCGCGCTACCCGCAGCCGCGGAAAAAACTCCTGCCACTCTTGAGCTCAGCACACAACTGACCGAGTTGTTGCGAGTGCGCGCTGTGGTGGACGCCATGCTGAAACAATGCAGCGACCCCGAAGGCTCCTCGTTCGACGCTAGAACTGCCTTCGCCTCCAGCCCGGGAAGCTTTGGCGGTGTATCGCCGCAATCGACCTATTGGCCAGAGGTCGAAGCAATCTACGCTGACTATCGGATCGGTACGTGCGCATTTTTGACGGTGGACAACTTCATGACGTACTACGCAGGAGTCCTCGCAGAAAGAAATACTGAGGAAGACCTACGCATTGTTCTGCGCTTCTACTCCTCGTCAGTCGGCAAGCGTTTTCAAGACTCCGCGGTTGTCGCTAGCGTAGCTTTCCAAGAGTATGCGAACGACTCCATGAAGAAGGCGACGACCCAGGCCAGCGAAAAGTACATGGTTGCGATGCGAGCCATCATTCGAAAGTACAAGAAGGACCCTCATTGAAAGAGGCATCTAACCTGTTGATCGATTGGACCGCCAACGGCGGCGAGCGCTTCTGCCATTCTTCGGCTGCGATTACGCCGTCGACGCCCAATCATCGCCGATGTTAAACCGTATGAAACTATCTCTCGACGCCCGTCGGACCTGGATTGTTGCAGCGTGCTTCGGTGGCCTCATTGGTCTTGGTGTTGGCATGAATGTTTTGGTCAGCTCGTTTCCAACACCCCAAGAAGATTGCGCCGCTCAATGCAAGTTGAAGGGACTGGAGGGAAATATGGTTAGCGTCTACCCGGCTTCCATGGGCGTGAAGGACCGAAGCCCCAGGGAGTGCAAGTGCTTTAGATGGGGCACAGCCCAATGAACACTATGTTTAACAAGTCGGCCAACGCGGAACCACAACAGCAGAAGGCGGCTTCGCCGCTTGTGTTGGTGGTCCGGTCATTGTTACGTTAGAAGTTCAAGTCGGCTGGTGATTTGACGCCAATTAAGGTATAGTTTCTATACTATGTTTTCCTTCGAATTTGACGTCGCAAAGAGTGAGTCCAATCGCACGAAACACGGCATCGATTTTGTCGAAGCGCAGGGCCTCTGGAACGACCCGATGTTGCTCGAGATTCCGGCAAAAACGGATGATGAGCCGCGGTATTTGGTGATTGGGTTAATTGATGGGAAGCATTGGTCGGCCGTCATTACCTACCGAGGGGCCAATGTCCGATTGATATCCGTGCGCCGCGCACGCACAGAAGAGGTGGCACTTTATGAAAGCTAAAAAGTTCGAGCAACAGTTTGATGAGGGCGTCGACATCACGGCTTCTTTGGACTTGTCCAAGGCCAAACGCGTGCTGCAAGAGCAGAAGCGAGTGAATGTCGATTTTCCAACATGGATGATTGACTCGCTCGATCGCGAAGCTAGTAAGCTGGGGGTTACAAGGCAGTCTGTTATTAAAGTCTGGCTGGCGGAGCGTCTTGAGACGACCGCTTCTAACTTGCCGTTCCAACGGACGCGCGCACGTGCCGCGCAGCGCTGAACTCTACGTTGAATGGCAGCTCTGCGCCTAAAGAGTGCCTACGCACGCAAATCGCGCTGAACGGCAGCCCGTGACCTGGCAGCCAGCCAGGCCAACGCCATGGCCGTCAGCAGCACCGGCACCAGCGATCCCCAGTTCAGCAGGCTCCAGCCCTGCGTGGTGATCAGCGCGCCGGAGGCAAACGAGGTGAAGGCCATCACGGCAAACACGCAGAAATTGATGGCGGCCTGGGCGCGGTCCTTTTCTTCGGGGCGGTAGGCGCCCAGCGCCAGCGTGGTGCTGCCGGTAAAGATCAGGTTCCAGCCCACACCAAGCAGGAACAGCGCGATGCCGAACTGGTGCAACTCCACGCCGGACAGCGCCACGGCAATGCAGGCCAGGTTCAGCAGCACACCCACGCCCATGACCGGAAGCGTGCCAAAGCGCTTGATCCAGCCGCCGGTGAAGAAGCCCGGCGCAAACATACCGATGACGTGCCACTCCAGCACCAGGGCTGCGTCGTCAAACGACAGGCCGCATTGCTGCATGGCCAGCGGCGTGGCGGCCATCAACAGGTTCATCACGCCGTAGCCCAGTGCGGCGCTGGCGCAGGCCACCATAAAAACCGGCTGGCGCATGATCTCCGACAGCGCCCGGCCCTGGCCACCGTGACCGGCCTGCGCCGGGGTGTGTGCGGGAAAGCGGATGAAGGCCATGACCAGCATGGCCAGCAGTGCCACGCCGGCCAGCACCACATACGCGCCGGCAAAGGGAACGTCCAGCAGGCCGCGCGAGCGGGCCGCCAGATTGGGGCCGGCCACAGCACCCAGCAGGCCACCGGCCAGGACCAGGGACACAGCCTTTTCGCGCATGGGTTGTGGCACCAGTTCGGCCGCGGCAAAGCGGTACAACTGGCCGTTGGCACTGTAGTAGCCGGCCACCACGGTGGCCGCCACCAGCATCCAGAAGTTCTTGTCGACCACGGCCCAGGCCGCCACGCATGCGGAGACCAGGGCCACGGCCAGCCCGATCTGAAACGAGATGCGCCGCCCGAACCGCGACTGGGTGCGCGCCACCAGCGGCGTGCTCAATGCGCCTCCGACCACATAGCCCATGACCGGCAGCGTGGCCATCCAGGCGTAGGGGGCGAGCTGCAGCCCCACCAGCCCGTTGATGGCGATGAACGCGACGTTGTTGGTCAGGAACAGGCCCTGGCACAGGGCCAGAAGCCACAGGTTGCGGTTCATGCCCGCAACCCGTCTGTCCATTGGCTCTGCATCAGGCGGCTACGGCCTTCTTGCGAGGAACGGCTTTCTTGGCCGCCGCTTTCACGGCAGGCTTGGCGGCGGTCTTGGTTGCTGCCACTTTCTTGGCGGGTGCCTTGGCAACGGCTGCCTTCTTGGCCGGTGCAGCCTTGGGGGCGCTGGCCTTCTTTGCAGCCGGTGCCGATTTGACCGGTGCGACCTTGGCAGCCGGTTTGGCGGCCTTGGCTGTTGGAGCAGTGCCATTCCAGGTCAGGCGTGCCTTCTTGGCCAGAGTTACCACCTTGGCGATGGCGTCGTCACTGAACACGCCGTTGACGCCGGAAATGGCAGCTAGTTTCATGCCGTGCTTGAGGCCCAGCTTGTAGATTTCCTTGACCTTCTCCCATTCGGTGTCGCGGCCCACGGTGAACACCTCAAAGCGACCTTCCAGTGCCAGCACGATGGTTTCGGCCAGGCAGGCGTAGATCACGTTGGGCGGCAGGCCAATGCTCTTGAGGCCCTTGACCTTGGTCGGCAGCTCGATCTCGCCGGACTCGATGACCAGCACGTCGGGGCGCTTGGCCACGTCGGATGCGGGCAGATCCAGCGGGCGCGCCACGTCGGTGATGACGCAGCCGGGCTTGACCTTCATGATGTCCAGAATTTCCTTGCCGGCGCCGGAGGTGGATGTGACGATCATGTCCATATCGCCCAGCAGGTCGTTGTAGTCGACGGTGGTGAAGACCTTGGCGTCCGGCGTTTCCTTCAGGATGGAGGCCTTGAGTTCGTCGAGCTTGCTCAGTGTGCGCCCGGCCAGGTAAACCTCGTCAAAGGACATCGCCAACAGGCGCGCGCTGACCGAGCCGATGGAGCCGGAGGCGCCAATCACCATGGTCTTGGCGGCCACCTTCTTGTTGTGCTTGTTCAGATGCACCAGGCCCATGCGGTGCATGGCGTCGGCGGCGGCCCACAGCGCGCCGGAGGCCGAGTAGCTGTTGCCGGTGGTGATGGGCAGGCTGGAGCGGCGTGCCACGGTGACACCGGCATCGCCCACGACCTTGGTGAAGGCGCCCAGGCCCATGATCTGCGCGCCCATTTTCTCGGCCATCTTGGACGCCTGCAGCAGGCGGCGGTAGGTGAATTCCGGGCTGCGCGACAGCATTTCCTTGGGCGTTCCGCCCACGCTGATCAGCCAGCCTTCCGCCTCGGCTCCACTGGGTGAGACGATGTTGCTCATCTTGCAATAGACGATGGGCGGCATGTGCGCGGCCAGCGTCTCGACCGTGTCCATGACGAACTTGGGCGTGGACTTCGGAATCGGAAACGCGTTGCGGATGTAGTTCTGGCTCAACGGGTGGATGACGAACGCAAAACGGCGGATGTTGCGGAAGGTGCCGGTGGGGTGCAGCAGGCGCGGCTTGATGTGCAGCTCGTCGAGGATTTCCTCGAAGTCGTCGTCCGACACTTCTTCCTGCGGCTTCTCCAGCGCGGCCAGGATCATGGCCTCGATGGTGTTGATGCCCACCACCTCCTGGAACAGCTTGGGCGACACGTCGATGACCAGGTTGACCTTGCACTTGGCAAAGAAGGCCAGGCGCTCGTCGTCCACCGCCGAGGTGATCAGGGTCTTGCCTTCGAGGTTGGTGGCGTTGCCAACGGCCTTGATCTCGGCAAAGGTGCCGACGATGACGTGCGACTTGGCCACCACTTCGGCCACCATGCGGTTCTTGATGCCAGAGAGCGAGGCCTCCAGCATCTGGCCGGGCTTGCCCGACAGCATGTACTTGCTGCCCTTGGCATACAGCTCCAGTTGTTCGAGCGAGCCCAGCATGGTGGGCGCGCCGGTCTGGAACAGCGCGTCGGCAAAGCTCAGGTTCTTGGTGTAGTCGGACATGGCCACGGCCATGTCGTAGTTGCGCATGCCCGAGAGGAACAGCACCAGGTTGTTGTTGAAGTAGTGGCCCAGTTCCTTTTGCACGTAGCGCACGGCGCGCACCTGCAGCAGGCGGCGCAGCGTGGCGCCGGTGGTTACCGGCACGCGGGTGACGACGTTGGTCAGGCGCTGGGTTTCCTTGTTGACGACGGTGCGCACACCGACCTGGTAGTGGTCGCTGATTTCACCCAGGCCAATGGCATCGGCCGTGGCCTGCTGGCGGCGCATCAGCTCCCAGGCCTTGCCGGTGTCCTGGTCGGCGCCCATGCGGCGCACCGAAAAGGATTGACCTAAAAACTCGGTCTGGAACTCATGGTCCTGCTTGCTTGAACCCAGCGTAACTGAGACGACTTTCTTCATTGTTTGCTCCTCGTTTTATGTCGTGTGACTCTACTGCAACCGATTGGTCAGCGCCCTGTCTCAGGCTTTGGCCGCCGCCTTGGGCTTGCGGGTGCGTGTGGCTGTTTTGGCTGTGGCCTTTTCGCTGGCGGGTGCCACTTTGTCTGGCGCAGTCTTGGGCGGCAGCGCCTTGCGGATCAGGTCCTCGCACTCGGACTGCGACATGTAGCGCGGCACCGGGTAGCCGGTGTGGGCCTCGTGGCAGGCGGCCCGGGCCAGTTTGGGGATGTCGGCCTCGCGCAACGCGGCCAGCGTGGTGGGGATGCCCAGATCGTGGTTGAGCTGGTCCACCGCATCCAGGAACTTCTGCGCCAGCGTGGCCTCGTCCTCGGCTGCCGTACCGAGCTTGGCGGCCACGGCCAGCAGGGCTAGGCGGTCCACGATGGCCGGGTGCGAATACTTCAGCACAAAGGGCAGCATGATGGCGTTGGCCAGGCCGTGCGGCGTGTGGTACAGGCCCCCAAACTGGTGGGCAATCGCATGCACATAGCCCACGTTGGCGCGGGTGAAGGCGAAGCCGGCGTAGGTGGATGCCAGCGCCATCTTCTCGCGTGCTTCCAGGTTCTTGCCATCGGTGTAGGCGGTGCGCAGGTTCTCGAAAATCAGGCCCACCGCCGACAGTGCCATGCCGTCGGAGTACGACGTGGTCCAGTTGCCGACAAAGGCCTCGATGGCGTGCGTCAGCGCATCAATGCCCGTGGCGGCGGTGATGTGGGGTGGCAGGCCGGTCATCAGCGTTGGGTCCAGCGCGGCCATCTTGGGCACCATGCGCGGGTCGACGATGACCAGCTTTCGGTGCGTGACCGGGTCCGAGATCACAGCGGCCACCGTGACTTCGGAGCCGGTGCCGGCGGTGGTGGGCACGGCGTAAATTTTGACGGGGGAGCGCAGACCCTTGAGGTAGCCGGCCAGCTGGTTCAGCGGCTTGGGGTTGGCCACGGCCACGGCAATCGCCTTGGAGGCATCCATGGATGAGCCACCACCAAAGGCGACGATGGCATCGCAGTCCTGCTCCTGGAAGAAGTCGATGCCCTTCTGGATCAGGGGAATCGGCGCGTCCGCAGTGATCTCGTCAAACACCACGAACTGCGCGCCACCGGCGGTCAGTGCGTCGGTCAGACTGTTCAGCAGACCGAGCTTGGAGATGATGCTGTCAGTGACGATCAGGATCTTGCGGTGGCCAAAGCCGGCCACTGCCTGGCCCAGGCGGCCGCTGGAGCCGGGGCCAACCAGCAGTGTGGGTTGTGGAATCGGGATGAAGCGGGTCACCAGACCCGCGCCCTTCATCAAAGCCCCCAGACCTTTGGCGCGGACGGTGTTGCGCATGGATTCGGATATCACAGAAAGTCTCCTGGCTATTGGACAAAGACGGCACTGTAGTATGCCCACACCCACAAGAGTTGGGGCGCCAACCTAGACGCGGATAAACCCTGACTCTCTATTTAACTCGCCCGTCTAACTCACCCCCTATCCCCCCCGCCCCTTTCCACCCTCGCCAGGGTGGAAAGGGGCGCCGAACAGCCCTATTTGGCCGCGTGTTTTAAGGGGGCACGTACAAGCGGGTGATGGGGCTCTTTTGGGGCGTGCCGGCTAAACGAGTGAGGACACCGTTTGGTGTTGGCTTGTGCGCGTGTACGTCCCTTGTTTGGAAACGCGGCCAAATACGGCTGTTTGGCTCCCTCTTTCGCCCCGGCGGGGGCGAGAGAGGGCGGGGGGAGAGAGGGGGGAGGTGAGGAAGCCTCCTGCAAGGCAAAACACCCAGCAGAACGCTCTACCGCCCAGACTCCGCTATGCCAACAGTCGGGCCAAGGCAGTCAAGGCCGCCGTCTCCGCCCGCAACACCCTCGGCCCCAGCGTGACCGGCGCGAAGCCGCAAGCCGCAGCAGCAGCCTCTTCGGCTGCACTGAGCCCGCCTTCCGGGCCCGAGAGAAAGGTGCTGGACGCCGCCACGCCGTGCGCCAGGTGCTGGCGCAGCGGGCTGGCGCCATCGGCCAGGGACAGCAGCCAGCGCGCGTCGTGGTGGCCCTTGGGCGGCTGGCCTTGCAGCCAGGCAGCCAGCGTCTGCATCGGCCACACACGGGGCACGCGGTTGCCACCGCACTGCTCGCAGGCGGCAATCGCCACGCTTTGCCAGTGGGCGACTTTTTTCTCGGCCCGCTCGCCGGACAGGCGCAGCACGCTGCGCTCGGTCATCAGCGGCTGGATGCTGGCCACGCCCAGCTCGGCGGCCTTTTCGACCAGCCAGTCCATGCGCTCGTTGGCCGGCATGCCCACGGCCAGGTGCACGGCCACGCTGGCCTCGCGCTCGACCGCGTGGTGGGCGCCGACCAGCACCTGCACGTCGCTGCGCCCCATGTGGGTGATGGTGGCGTCAAACTCGCCGGCACTGGCGGTGTCGTGCCCGCCGTTGAACAGCGTGATGCCGTCGCCCGGCTGCAGGCGCAGCACCTGCACATGGCGGGTGGCGCCGGCGGGCAGGTCCAGCAGTGCGCCGGTGGCCAGAGGGGCGGGGCAATAAAAACGTGGCATGGTGAAAATGCTATGAAATCAGGAGCTGCTTAGGCAATATCCACGAGGGCTGGCGGCCTATTTGGCTTAAACTCGTCCGAAGGAAAAGGCATTCGGCACTTCGATGCCGTCGATCTTTTCCACCAGGCGCAGCAGCGGCTTGAGTTCCATGTAGCGACTGCAGGTGGAGCGGATGTAGTCAATGAAGCGTGGCGTATCCATCAAGTACTGCGGCTTGCCATCGCGCAGCGTCAGGCGGGCGAAGATGCCGGCCACTTTCAGGTGGCGCTGCAGGCCCATCCACTCCACGCCTTTGTAAAACTCGCCAAAGTCGTCACCCACCGGCAGGCCGGCCTTGCGCGCCTTTTCCCAGTAGCGGATGGTCACGTCCAGGCAGAAGTCCTCTTCCCAGCTCAGGAAGGCGTCGCGCAGCAGGCTGGCAATGTCGTAGGTAATGGGGCCATAGACGGCGTCCTGGAAATCCAATACACCGAGACGGGTAGCAGACGGCGCGCCAGCCTCTACATTTGAGGAAACCATTAGATTTCTGGGCATGAAGTCCCGGTGCACATAGACGCTCGGCCAGGACAGGTTGCTGGCAATGATCTTCTCGAACGCATCGTCCAGCACTTTGCGTTGGGTGGCGTCCAGCGTCACCTTGCGGTGCTCGGCCACGTACCACTGGGGAAACAATTCCAGCTCGCGCAGCAGCAGCGCGCGGTCGTAGGGCGGCAGCACACCCTCGCGCGAGGCCTTTTGCCACTGCACCAGGGTCTCGACCGCATCCAGGTACAGGGCCAGCGGTGGCGGCTTGGCGCGGTCTATCACCTGCATCATGGTCTGGTTGCCCAGGTCGGTCAGCAGCATGAAGCCGTTGGCCTCGTCCCAGGCCAGGACCTGGGGGGCCTTCAGCCCGGCCTCTTCCATCAGGCCGGCCACGTGCACAAAGGGCTGGCAGTTTTCCTTGTCGGGTGGTGCGTCCATGATGACCAGGTTGGTGCCTGCGGTGGTGTCCACCCGCAGGTAGCGGCGAAAACTGGCGTCGGCCGAGGCCAGGCGCACGGACTCCGGTGCCAGGCCGTGGGGGCCCTGCAGGCTGGCCAGCCAGGTGGTGAACAGGGCCTGGCGTTGGGCATCGGCCCACACGGGGGACAGGGGGGCGGAAGGCGGGGTGGGGCTGGAGGTGAGGCTCATGGATAATCCATTCTACAAAGCCCATCCCTTATCCTTGGCACCCTTTCGCACCGAGTCGTTTTCCCCTTGTTGCCCCAGTCCCTTGTTTGTTGCCCGTTCCCATGCGTGACCTGAGTTTCCGGTTGCCGGGGCAGCGCCGTCTTCTTTCCAGCCTGGCCGTGCTGGTCAGCCTGGGGATGGTGGGTGCGTCGGCGTATGCGCAGGCCACGGATGGGCTCTCGCTGAAGTCCAGCGGACTGCTCGATGAACAGCTGCCACCCTCGACATCGGCCAAGTTGCCGGTGTTTGTGTTCGGGGACCACCTGCGGGGCCGCCCCGATCTGGAGACCGTGATTGAGGGTAACGTGGAGTTGCGCAAGGCCGGCACGGTGATCCGCGCGGACCGCATCGAATACTCGCAGCCGAACGACCAGGTGAAAGCCACCGGCAACGTGCGCATCAACCGCAAGGGCGATGTGTTCGAGGGGCCCTTGCTGGACCTCAAGGTCGATGCCTTTGAAGGCTTTTTCAACACGCCGCGCTACCACTTCCTGAAGAGCGACGGCCATGGCGAGGCGGAAAAAGCCGAGTTCGTGGACGAGAACCACACCATCATCCACAACGCCACCTACACCACCTGCCTGCGCCGGCCCGGCCCGTCGTGGATGCCGGACTGGATTCTGCGGGCCACCAGCATCGAGCTGGACAACGAAGAGGATGTGGGCATCGCGCACGGGGCCGTGCTCAGTTTCAAGGGCGTGCCGCTGCTGCCGATTCCGGCGATCAGCTTTCCGCTGACCGACAAGCGCAAGTCGGGCTTGCTGCCGCCGACGATTGGTGTCGGCACCGACAACGGCGTGGAAGTGGCCGTGCCGTACTACTGGAACATTGCCCCGAACCGCGACGCCACCATCACCCCGCGTCTGATGACGCACCGTGGCATTGATTTCGGCGCCGAGTTCCGCTACCTGGAGCCGGACTATTCCGGCAGTGCCAAGGCCAACTACATGCCGGGCGACCGGCTCACCGATACCGACCGCTGGGGCGTGTCCTATTCCCACTTGGGCACGTTTGTCACGCCGCTGGGCGGCATGATGGTGGCAGCCAATATCAACCGCGTGAGTGACGACACCTACTGGCGCGACTTCAGCAGCAACAGCACCAGCACCAGCGCCGTGGGCGCGGCCACCACCGCAGCCGGTGCGGCCATTACCCAGCGTCTCTTGCCCACCGACCTGATCGCCGCGTGGGGGCTGGGGCCATTCTTTGGCACCATGCGCGTGCTGAAGTGGCAGACCCTGCAGGATGTGACCGCACCTATCGTGCCGCCGTACGACCGAGCCCCGCAGTTGACCGGACGCTATGCCCTGACCAATGTCAGTGGCTTTGACTGGTCCCTGGAGGGCGACTTCACCCAGTTTGAGGCAGACCGGACGCGGACCCTGCAACCCAATACCCGCCGTGGTGTGGCCCAGTTTCAGGTCAGCCGCCCGTGGCTGGCACCAGCGGGATTCGTAACACCCAAGATCCAGTGGCATGCTGCGAGCTACCAGTTTGATGCGGCGCTGGCCGATGGCAGCCGTGCCGCCGACAGCGTGGTGCCGACCTTCAGCCTGGACAGTGGCCTGGTATTCGAGCGTGAAACGCGGGTCTTCGGGCAGGAGCTGGTCCAGACCCTGGAGCCGCGGGCGTTCTACACCTACACGCCCTACCGCAACCAGAGCCTGCTGCCCAACTACGACACCGCCGCCAACGACTTCAACTTTGCCACCATCTACACCGAGAACGCCTTTGTCGGGCACGACAAGATTTCCGACAACAACCTGTTGACACTGGGTGTGACCACGCGCTTCCTGGATGCCGACAGCGGTGGTCAGTTGGCGCGTTTCGGCATCGCCCAGCGCCTGCGGTTTGACGACCAGCGGGTGACACTGAATTCCGCCACACCGGTCGCCCAGGCCGGCTTCAGCGATGTGCTGCTGGGCGCCTCGGTCAACCTGCAGGACCGCTGGGCGCTGGACTCCACGGTGCAGTACAACGCCAAGACCGACAGTTCTGTGCGCTCGACCTTTGGAGCCCGCTACAACCCGGGGCCCTACCGGGTGGTCAATGCGGCCTATCGCTTTCAGCGGGATGCCAGTGAACAGCTGGATGTGAGCTGGCAGTGGCCGCTCAACAACCTGTGGGGCGACATGGGCCAGGACTTGGGCGCCGGGCGCGGCCAGGGGCCGGGGCGCTACTACGGTGTGGGGCGGCTGAACTACAGCGTCAACGAGCGCCGACTGGTCGACACGATTCTGGGCGTCGAGTACGATGCGGGCTGCTGGCTGGCGCGTGTCGTGCTGGAGCGGGTGCAGACCAGCGCCTCCACGGCGACGGGGCGTCTGATGTTCCAGTTGGAGTTTGTGGGCTTTACCCGTCTGGGTGTGAGCCCGCTGTCGTCCCTGACCCAGAACATTTCGCGTTACCAGAACCTGCGTGATTCGAGCGGCAGTGCCAGCCGCTTTAGCAACTACGATTGAACAACCATGAATTTTCGAACCTGGGCACCTGCCCTTGGCCTGTTGTGTGGCTTCCTCGTCCCGGGCGTGCATGCCCAGAGCGCCCAGCCGGTGGATTACATCGTGGCCGTGGTGAATTCCGAACCCATCACCAACAGTGAACTGCGCACCGCCGTGCAGCGGGTGGTGAAAGACCTGACCCAGCAGCGTGCGACGCTGCCCCCCGCGGATGAACTGCGCCACCGGGTGTTGGAGCGCCTGATCAATGAGCGGGCCCAGTTGCAGGTGGCACGGGATACCGGTATTCGCGTCGAAGACGCCCAGGTGGATCTGGCAGAGCAGGCCGTGGCCCGCCAGAACCAGGTGGACGTGGCCGAACTGCGCCGCCGCGTGGCCAAGGACGGAATCGACCTCAAACAGTTCCGCAACCAGTTGCGCGACCAGATCACGCTGTCGCGCCTGCACGAGCGCGAGGTGCAGGGCCGTTTGCGCATATCCGAGACGGACATCGACAACTTCCTGGCCGAGCAGCAGGCCGGCAATGCCGACCCGCAAGCCCAGGAAGTCAACCTTGCCCACCTGCTGGTATCCGTGCCGGAGAAGGCCAGCACCGAACAGGTGGCGCAGTTGCAGCAACAGGCCCAGAAAGTTCTGGCGCGTCTGCGCGCGGGCGAAGACTTTGCCGCCCTGGTGCAGGAGGTGTCGGCCGCCGACCGCAGCAATGGTGGTCAGCTGGGTCTGCGCCGTGCCGACCGCTACCCGCCTTCTTTCATCGCGGCCACCCAGGCGCTGGCCGTGGGTGGGGTGTCCGAGCTGGTTCGCTCCGGTGCGGGCTTCCATATTCTGAAGGTGGTGGAGCGGAAGGCCCCATCCGCGGCTAGTCGCACCGTGGTGCAGACCCATGCCCGCCATATTCTGCTGCGCACCAGTGCGCAACTGGCGCAGCCCGAGGCCATTGCCCGCGTGGCGGATTTCAGGAAGCGCATCGAGGCCGGCAGCGCCACCTTCCAGGCGCTGGCCCGCGAGCACTCGCAGGATGGCAGTGCGCCCCAGGGTGGCGATCTGGGCTGGACCGGTCCGGGCGCGTTTGTGCCAGAGTTTGAGGAACCCATGAACCGCCTGGCCGATGGGCAGGTCAGTCAGCCGGTGGTGTCCCGCTTCGGCGTGCACCTGATCCAGGTGATTGAGCGCCGCCGGGTGGAACTCAGCGAGCGCGACGTGCGCGAGTCGGTTCGTGCCCAATTGCGGGAAAGCCGTTATGACGCTGCATTTGCCAGCTGGGCGCAGGAAATCCGCACCAACGCCTTCGTGGAGTTGCGCGAGCCACCCCAGTGAGCAGCAAGGGTTCCGCCGTGAAACACATTGCCCGCAAACGCTTTGGCCAGCACTTTCTGACCGACGGCGGCATCATCGATGCGATTGTGCGGGCGATTGATCCGCGCCCCGGCCAGCGCATGGTGGAGATCGGCCCTGGCCTGGCCGCCCTGACGCAGCCGCTGGTGGAGCGCCTGGGGCACCTGACCGTGATCGAGCTGGACCGCGACCTGGCCCAGCGTCTGCGCAGCCACGGCCAGCTCTCCGTCATCGAGTCCGATGTGCTGAAAGTGGACTTCGCCCTCGTCAATGCTGAATGGAATGCTCCTGATTCAATAGCGTCAAGTGGCAAGTTGCGGGTGGTCGGCAACCTGCCGTACAACATCTCCACCCCGATTCTTTTCCACCTGCTGGATGCGGTGGATGCCATTGAAGACCAGCATTTCATGCTGCAAAAGGAAGTCATTGACCGCATGGTGGCGCAACCGGCCACCTCGGCGTTTGGCCGTCTTAGTGTGATGCTGCAATGGCGCTACGCCATGGAAAACGTGCTGTTCGTGCCGCCCGAAAGTTTTGATCCGCCGCCCCGCGTGGACAGTGCCGTGGTGCGCATGCTGCCGCTGGCCGAACCGCCGGTGCTGGATGTGGCGCGCTTGAGCGAACTGGTGCAGGTGGCCTTCAGCCAGCGCCGCAAGCTGCTGCGCCATACGCTGGGCCGCTGGCTGGAGGACAAGGGCTTTGGTGGAACGTTTGATGTGCAGCGTCGCGCCGAAGAGGTGCCGGTGGCGGACTATGTGGCCCTGGCCCAGCAGGTGCACACAACGGCTTAAGCCCCATTGCTACATTGCGGTAAGCTGCGCGTATGAGACTGACCACCTACACCGACTATGCCCTGCGCACGCTGATGTATCTGGCCGTCAACCGGGATCGGTTGGTGACGATCCAGGACATTGCCAGCCTGCACAGCATTTCCAAGAACCACCTGACCAAGGTCGTGCACCATCTGGGCCAGTTGGGCCTGGTGGCCACCATCCGGGGGCGCAATGGGGGACTCAGGCTCGGGCGTGAGCCGGCAGATATCAACATTGGTGCGGTGGTGCGTCAGACCGAGACCGACTTCCACATGGCCGAGTGTTTCCACCGGGAGAACAACCGCTGCGTCTACGCGTCGGCCTGTGTCCTTGAGGACGCGCTGGGTGAGGCCACCGCCGCCTACCTGAAGGTACTGGACGGGGTGACGCTGGCCGATCTGATCAAGAAAACCAGTGTGCGCCCCGAAGGCGCTGCGGTGCAGGCCATCCAGTTCTTTGCCAAGACGCCACTGGCCAGCTAGCCCGGACCCGTGCCGGGCAGCCGGTGCGCTGGCTCAGATCAGCTTGGAGTAGGTGGACGTGGTCGGCTGGCCCAGGTACTTGTCAAACACCATGCCGCTGGCACGCACAAACAGGCGCCCCTTGGGCGTGATGCGAATGGCGTCGGCGGCGATGGTGATCAGCCCGGCTTCTTCATACGGCTTGAGGCGCTCCAGCTCCGCGGCGAAGTAGTTGTTGAAGTCAATGCCGTATCTGGCGTTGACGGCCGCCACGTCCACCGGCGCGCTGCACATCAGCGTCATGATGATGTCGCGGCGCAGCACGTCGTCCTGGCTCAGCTCAAAGCCCTTCTCGATGGGGAAACGCCCCGCGTCCAGATGCTGGTAGTAGGCGCTCACGGTGCGTACACCCTGGCTGTAGGAGTCGCCTACCTTGCTGATGGCCGAGACGCCAAAGCCGATCAGGTCGCACTCGGCGCGCGTGGTGTAGCCCTGGAAGTTGCGGTGCAGGCTCTTGTCCAGCCGCGCCTTGTTCAGCTCGTCGTCGGGCTTGGAGAAGTGGTCCAGGCCGATGTAGACGTAGCCGGCGTCCAGCAGGCGGCGCATCGACATCAAAAAGATTTGCAGCCGCGCCTCGGCGGACGGCAGGTCGCTGTCCACGATCAGACGCTGGGCCTTGAAGCGCTGGGGCAGGTGGGCGTAGTTGTAGAGCGCGATGCGGTCGGGTGAGACGCGGATCAGGTTGTCCAGCGTGCGGCCAAAGCTCTCCAGCGTCTGTTTGGGCAGGCCGTAGATCAGGTCGGCGTTGACAGACTCAAAGCCGGCGCGGCGACTCTCCACCACGGCCGCCTCGACCATGGCCAGGGGCTGGATGCGGTTGACCGCCTGCTGCACGGCGGGGTCGAAGTCCTGCACGCCGAAGCTGTTGCGGTTGAAGCCCAGCGATGCCAGGTGGGCCAGCGTGTCGGGGTGCACGGTGCGCGGGTCGATCTCCACGCCCAGTTCGGCATCCGGCGTGAATTCAAAGTGGCTGCGCACCATGGCCATCAACTGGCGCAACTCATCGGCATTGAAGAAGGTCGGGGTGCCGCCGCCCAGGTGCAGTTGCACGGTCTTGCGGTCCTTGCCCAATCGCGCGGAGACCAGGGCCATCTCCTTGTCCAGGTAGCGCAGGTATTCGGCCACACGCGCATGGTCTTTGGTGATGATCTTGTTGCAGGCGCAGAAGTAGCACAGCGATTCGCAGAAGGGCAGGTGGATGTAGATCGACAGCGGCGGGTTGCTGCTGCGAGCGCCGCGCTGGTCCAGGTAGCTGCCGTAGGTCTGCTCGGTGAAGCCCGTGTGGAAACGATCCGCCGTGGGGTAGGACGTGTAACGGGGGCCGAGCTTGTCAAACCTGCGGACCAGTTCTTCCGAGATTTCGATGTCGGTGGTGGGGAGTGTCATGTCAAGGTCCTGAATGTGTCTGACGGAAAGAGGAGAGTGGCAGCATTACACCCGATGTAGGGGCTGCAATGCGGAGAAGCTGTGTCGCCGAAGTGGACTAGACATTGGTCAGGGCAATGGGCTGGTTGCCGCTGCGCTGCGGAGCGCTACGGGGCAGGGTCAGTGTGAAGGTGGCGCCCTGGTTGGGCTCGCTGTGGGCTTCTATGTGCCCGCCCAGCAAGCCGGTGACCAGGTTGTGCACGATGTGCAGGCCCAGTCCGGAGCCCCCTTGGCCCATGCGGGTTGTGAAGAAGGGTTCAAAAATGTGGACCATGTCGGCCTTCTGGATGCCGCATCCGTCGTCCTGGACCTGTATCGCCACCGCGTCGCCGTCCAGGGCCTTTGCCGAGATGGTGATGACACCGGTGGTTCGCCCGGGAAATCCATGCACGATGGCGTTGTTGATCAGGTTGGTCAGCACCTGGCCCAGGGGGCCGGGGTAGCTGTCCAACTGCAGGGTTTCGTCCATGTCCACGGTGATATTGCAGCCGGCGGTGCGGATGGCGGGGCTGAGCGTCAGCAGGATTTCGGACACTAGGACCGTCAGGGCGAATGGGCGCCGCTGCGAACTGGTCTGGTCCACCGAGACCTGCTTGAAGCTGGAAACCAGGGCACCCGCGCGGGTCAGGTTGCGCATCAGGATGTCACTGGCCAGGCGGGTGTCGTCCAAAAATCCCTGTAGATCCGACCGTTTCATGCCCTTGTCCATCAGCCCTGCTAACTCCTGGACCCGGTAGTGCAGGGAACTCGCCACCGTCATGCCGTTGCCGATCGGTGTGTTCAGTTCGTGGGCGATGCCGGCAACCAATGCGCCCAGTGCGGCCAGTTTTTCGGACTGCACAAGCTGGTCTTTGGCCATCTTCAGATTCGCCAGCGTCAGGGACAGTTCCTGGTTGGCGCTTTCCAGGTCGGCCGTGCGCCGCGCAACGCGGTCTTCGAGTTCGGTGTTGAGCGTCAGGATCTCTTGCTGGGCGCGGCGCCGCTCGGTGGTGTCAAAGTAGGTGAACAGCACCACGGTGCGCTGGGGTTCCTTGAAGGTGCGTGTGGAAATGGATATCCAGCGCTGCTCGCCATTGGCACGCATCAGCTGCACTTCCACGTCAGAGAGGTCATCGCCCTGCACGGACTGCTTCAACAGCTTCTGGCGGTCCTCGGGGTGTACCCAGATGCCCAGCTCGGTACCCGATTTGCCCTGCGCCGTGGCCGGGTCGAAACCGAACGCCGTGAACCAGGCGCGGTTCCACTGGGTCATGGCAAAGCCGTCGCTGTCGCTGGAGTAGCACATCGGCAGTGGCGACTGGTCGAACAGCCGGGAAAAACGCGACTCGCTTTCCTGCAGGGCCCGGGCCGCCGCACGGGCATCGGTCACATCGCGCAGCAGGGCAATCATGTAGCGCTCGCCGCGCGCCTCAAACGTGGCCGCGTTGACCAGGGCCTCGCGCACCTGGCCGCCCCGGCCGTTGATCAGGATGAAGTACTCGTGCAGGGAGCCGGTGTTCTGGAAGGCCTGGACCAGGGCATCACGCGCCTTGGGGTCGTGCCAGACACCGACTTCGATGGAGGTGCGGCCCAGGGTGTCTTCGCGGCGCAAGCCGGTGATGCGTTCAAACGCGGCGTTGACTTCCACATAGGTGCCATCGCTCAGGCGCGAGATGGACATGAAGTCGGGCGTTAGCTGGAAGGCGGCCTTGAACTGCTCGTGCACCGCGTTCTGGTCAGTCACATCGCGGGCGATCCACACGGCGTGGGTGTCGGTCTCGCCCTTCAGTGCAATCAGCGACGCATTGACCATGCAGTCGCGCACGGTGCCGTCGCGCCGGCACAGTTGCACCAGGGTGTCGCGGGCCACGCCGGTGCGCAGAAGTTCGACAACCAGTTTGTCGCGCTGCTCGGGATGGGGCCAGACCTTGAATTCGCCCATGGGGTGGTCCAGGACTTCTGCCGATTGGTAGCCGCTGAGGGTCTCGAATCCCTGGTTGGCATCCACGATCAGGCCATCGCGCAGCCGGGTGACCACGATCCAGTCCGGGCTGGCCTGAAAAACCCGCGCATACCGGTCATCGCCGCTACCGCCCAGTGAGGCCAGTAACCGTCGCTTGATCGCTGCCGGTAGCAGCTTTGCCAGTAGTCCCATTCCAGAGGCGGGTCGTAGTTGTGTGGGAATGATAGTGCAGACCGGGCGGAAAAAAGCCCATCACGGGGATGGGCTTGAATCGTAGGTGCCGCCGAACGCGGCATGTTGGAGCCGGGTGGTGCTCAGGCCGATGCCAGCCAGTACCCGGAGTTAAAGGGGCTGCTCATGCGCAGCGCCAGGGGGGATACGTCCAACAGCTTGTCGGTTGGCATCTTCTCGCCCGAATCAGTGGGGACTTCAATTCCGGCAAGGGCCGGGGTTTGGGCGGCGGTGCCGTTAGCCTCGTTCGCCCGTTCTGCTTGGCTGGTGTGTGCAGAACGGGCTACAGAAAAGAATAGAAGCATCGGAAGGGTATTTTTCTATCCCCCCAGTAGTCCGCAGTGTCCCGGAAGATATCGAGCAGTTGCTCGCGGGCTTCCTTGTCAAACTTGACGTTGGCCGGAATGTGCTCCAGCACCGCGATGAAGCCGGGCTGTGGGCCCGACTTGTGCACCGGGTCGGTCATGCTGTCGTAGAGGGCATCAAAGTTCTTGCCGACATGGGCCGGCAGCTTGAACTGCTGGCCAATCATGTCCAGCACATCCTGTTTGGTCTGTGCTTCGGCCAGATTGGCGTAAAGAAAGTGGTGCCCAAGTTCTTGGGCGGCCGCTTGCAAATCGGGCACCCGAAAGGCCCGGATCGATTGCACGATGTTGGTTCTGACTGTTCGAAGTGGCATATCCATCCCCCGCTTCACTTTCTTAAAATGTAAAAATCCAGTTCAGGGCACGATCTTGCGAAAACTCGCATAGTGATCGGCCGTGTAGTAACACGCATCCGGTGCGGTGCTCGGGCCGCCGCACACAATTCGACGGGCACCCCGGTCCCGTGACCGGGGAGTTTTGACGGTGTATTCACGGTAGTAGCCGCGCTTTGCAGCAGGCAGCAAACGTTCCCGATTGCCAAAAACCACACCATCTTTCTCATAGGGAAAGGGTCCGCCTTGGCGTATCAATTGGTAGGTTTCAAGCCCCTGCGCTGGCAACTGGTTCAATGCAACCGTTGCGCTGATCGGGGTCTGTTCTCTGGCTTGTGCGCCGCCCCACGCCAAAGTTAGGACCAGCAAAAAGCCAGTAAGCACTAACTTAAGAACACCTCTGA
>JBBQLM010000038.1:0-42928 GCA_038327925.1 Burkholderiales bacterium
CAGGAAGTTGGGGATGCGAAAGCCCGAGGTTTCGCTGAGCATGACCATGGCGTCGTCGGTGACGGGCTGGTTCAGCGGGGCGCCGAGTTCTTTCCAGTTGGGAAAGAGTTCGTTCAGGGCGATCGGGTCCATGATGGCGCCTGAGAGGATGTGGGCACCGGGCTCGGAGCCTTTTTCCAGGACGACCACCGAGATGTCGCTGCCTTTCTCGGCGGCGAGTTGTTTCAGGCGGATCGCCGTGGACAGGCCACCGGGGCCTCCGCCCACAACGACCACGTCGTATTCCATTGCTTCGCGCGGGCCGTACTGGGCCAGAATTTCCTCGTTGGTCATGGTGTGTCTCGTTCAATAATGGGAACTGGGTAGATTCTGCCAAGCATTGTGGTGTGTTGGCCGGGACTGCATGGGATTTTATGCCCTGAATAAGCTTAATAGCACGATCGTTCTTTTATTTGTGGAGGTACTCTAGATGGCATACACCATTGATCTTTCAGGCCGCGTGGCCTTCATCACCGGTGCATCCAGCGGTCTGGGTGCACAGTTTGCCCGCACGTTGGCAGCAGCCGGTGCGGCGGTGGTTCTTGCGAGTCGCCGGGTCGACAGGCTCAAGGAACTGCGCGCCACCATCGATGCCGAGGGGGGTGACGCGCATGTGATTGAACTGGATGTCAACGATTACGACTCCATCAAGTCCGCCGTGGCCCACGCCGAAACCGAAGTTGGCTCCATCGATATTCTGGTCAACAACTCGGGTGTGAGTTCGAGCCAGCGCATCCAGGACGCGACGCCCGACGACTTTGACTACATGTTCAATACCAACGTCAAAGGCGCTTTTTTTGTCGCGCAAGAGGTGGGCAAACGCATGCTGGCGCGGGCCACGGGCTCTGCGCCGGGCAGTTACACCGGCGGGCGCATCATCAATGTGGCATCCATGGCGGGCCTGCGCGTATTGCCGCAGATTGGCGTCTATTGCATGAGCAAGGCGGCCGTGGTGCAGATGACCAAGGCCATGGCGCTGGAGTGGGGCCGCTTTGGCATCAATGTGAATGCCATTTGCCCCGGCTACATCGACACGGAAATTAACCACCGCCACTGGCAGACCGAGGCGGGCCAGAAGCTGGTGCAGATGCTGCCGCGTCGGCGCGTCGGCAAGCCCGAAGATCTCGACGCGCTCATGGTGATGCTGTGTTCGGACCAAAGCCATTTCATCAACGGTGCCGTGATTTCCGCGGACGACGGCTTTGGTGTTTAGCGGCAGCTGAGGCTTAGCGCGGTGCCAGTCGGATGGCGCCGTCCAGGCGGATCACTTCGCCGTTGAGCATGTCGTTCTCAATGATGTGCGTGGCGAGCTTGGCGTAGTCCTGTGGCGTGCCCAGACGGCTGGGGAAGGGCACACTGGCAGCCAGTGCGTCCTGCACCTCCTGGGGCATGCCAAACAGCATGGGCGTGCCGAAGATGCCGGGGGCAATCGTCATGTTGCGGATGCCGTTGCGTGCCAGATCGCGTGCGATGGGCAAGGTCATGCCGACCACGCCGCCTTTGGAGGCGCTGTAGGCTGCCTGGCCCATCTGGCCGTCGTAGGCAGCAACGGACGCGGTGGAAATCATCACGCCGCGCTCGCCGGTGGATTCGGGGTCGTTCTTGGCCATGGCATCGGCGGCCAGGCGGATCATGTTGAAACTACCGACCAGGTTGACGGTAATGGTCTTGGTGAACACGCTCAGGCTGTGCGCACCGTTCTTGCCCACGGTCTTCTCTGCAGGTGCAATGCCGGCGCAATTGACCAGGCCCATGAGCTTGCCCATGGAAACGGCCTTGGCCACCACGGCCTGGCCGTCGGTTTCCTGGCTCACGTCGCATTTCACAAAGGCGCCACCAATTTCCTTGGCGACAACTTCGCCCTTTTCTGCCTGCATGTCGGCAATGACGACCTTGCCACCTTTGGCTGCCAGCATGCGCGCCGTACCTTCGCCCAAGCCTGATGCGCCACCGGTAACGATAAAGACCTTGCCTGCAATTTCCATGGTGAATTCCTTGTGGTGAGTGAAATGGATTGACGTTTACGTAAACGTCAATTATGGCCCAAGCGTGATCCAGGTCGATAATGATTTTGCGCATTTTTCTGGTGGCCGGTTTTTACTGCTATACTTCGGCCTCTCGAATACTGTAGGCGCGTAGCTCAGCTGGTTAGAGCACCACCTTGACATGGTGGGGGTCGTTGGTTCGAGTCCAATCGCGCCTACCAAAATACGCCCCGTCTCCCTTGTGGAGGCGGGGCTTTTTTGTGCCCGTCTCCTAGGGTAATCCCAGGTCGGCCCTGGCGATGCACTCCCTAGAATGTGTTGCACTGCAATACACTCGTGGTTCTCAGGGAAGTCGTCACTCTTCATGCATAACAAATCAAGCACAGACCGAAAGCCGGCGCAGCGGGTTATCAAAAAGTACCCGAACCGCCGTTTGTACGACACGGATACGTCGAGCTACATCACGCTGGCCGAAATCAAGCAACTGGTCATGGAGAATGAGCCCTGCGTGGTGGTGGATGCCAAGACCGGGGACGATCTGACGCGCAGTATTCTGCTTCAAATCATTCTGGAAGAAGAGGCCAACGGAACCCCAATGTTCACTGCGCCGGTGCTGGCCAATATCATCCGTTTCTATGGTCATGCCATGCAGGGTTTGATGGGCGGCTACCTTGAGAAGAACATGCAGGCGTTGATGGAGCTACAGGCGCCGCTGGTCAAAGGGACCATGGGCAACAACCTGTTCCAGCAGATGCAGGAGCAGATGCAAAAGCAAACCGAACAATTGCTGGGAACATTCGGTTTGAAACGTTAACAAGGCTTGGCCTCTGTGCTCGGAGGTTTCGCAAAAGCTGGGACAATCAGCACATGAGCGAAGCAAATTCTCCCCTGGCCCATGTGCCCACCGTCGGTTTTGTGAGCCTTGGCTGCCCCAAGGCTCTTACCGATTCGGAATTGATCCTGACCCAATTGAATGCAGAGGGCTATCAGACCTCCAAGACCTTTCAGGGCGCCGACCTAGTAATTGTCAACACCTGCGGTTTTATTGACGATGCCATCAAGGAAAGCCTGGACACCATTGGCGAGGCATTGGCCGAAAACGGCCGCGTGATTGTGACCGGTTGCCTGGGTGCCAAGACGGCCGACAACGGTGACAACATGGTGCGCCAGATGCATCCCAAGGTGCTTGCGGTGACTGGTCCGCATGCCACCCAGGAAGTGATGGATGCAGTGCACACCAACCTGCCCAAGCCGCATGACCCGTTCCTGGATCTCGTTCCCAATACATTTGGCGTCGCCGGCATCAAGCTGACTCCGCGGCACTACGCGTACTTGAAGATCAGCGAAGGCTGCAACCACCGTTGCACGTTCTGCATCATTCCGTCGATGCGCGGGGACTTGGTGTCGCGTCCCATCGGGGATGTACTGACCGAGGCGCGTGCGCTGTTCGCGGGGGGCGTCAAGGAACTGCTGGTCATCAGCCAGGATACATCTGCCTATGGTGTGGATGTGAAATACCGCACTGGTTTCTGGGATGGTAAGCCTGTCAAGAGCCGCATGCTGGAACTGGTGCAGACCTTGGGTGAGATTGCCGAGCCCTATGGCGCCTGGGTGCGCTTGCACTATGTGTATCCCTATCCGAGCGTGGACGAGATTGTTCCGCTGATGGCGACCGGACGGGTGTTGCCCTATCTGGATGTGCCCTTGCAGCACAGCCACCCCGAGGTGTTACGCCGCATGAAGCGCCCGGCCAGTGGGGAGAAGAATCTCGAGCGGCTGTTGAAGTGGCGCGAGACCTGTCCGGAGATTGTGATTCGCAGCACCTTTATCGCTGGTTTCCCAGGGGAAACGGAAGAGGAGTTCTCACACCTGCTGGACTTTGTCCGAGAGGCACAAATTGACCGCGCCGGGTGTTTTGCCTACAGCGCCGTCAATGGCGCGACCGCCAATGACCTGCCCGGCATGTTGCCGGTCGAGTTGCGGGAGGAGCGCAGGGCGCGGTTCATGGCGGTGGCGGAAGAGGTGTCAGTAGCCAAGTTGCAGAAGCGTGTGGGCTCCACCATGCAGGTGTTGGTGGATTCGGCTCCGGGTATGGGCAAGAAAGGTGGTCTTGGCAGAACCTATGCCGATGCCCCCGAAATTGATGGTGTGGTGCGTTTGTTGCCACCCGAAAAAATCAGCAAGACGTTGAAGGTGGGTGAGTTCACCAAGGCGCGTATTGTGGCTGCACAGGGTCACGACCTGGTCGGCGCCCCCATCTAAGGGTCTGTTTGCAACACAATTCTTCAGGACAAAAAAAAGCCGCTGAATTTCAGCGGCTTTTCAGTAACTACATTAACATAGTTGGTGCCCAGAAGAGGACTCGAACCTCCACGATGTTACTCGCTAGTACCTGAAACTAGTGCGTCTACCAATTCCGCCATCTGGGCATTTCAGGAAAGAGAGAAGTATATCAAAAATATTAGCCAAAACAGCGGACTTCTTGATGAAGTTGAAGGAATTGTTCAAGGTCATCGCGATGGTCATGGATTTGTGTCTCGTGATGACGGTGCGCCGGACATCTATTTACCCCCGAATGAGATGCGCGCGGTCCTGCACAAGGACCGGGTCAAGGTGCGCATTGTGCGCAGTGATCGCAAGGGAAGACCGGAGGGACGGGTTGTTGAAATACTGGAGCGATCCTCACAGCCCATCATCGGACGCTTGCTGCAGGAAAGCGGCGTCTGGCTGGTTGCACCCGAAGACAAGCGTTATGGTCAGGATGTCCTGATCCCCAAAGGGGCCACCAGTGTGGCCAAGGTGGGGCAGGTGGTGGTGGTTGAACTGGTGGAGCCGCCGGCTTTGTTTGGACAACCGGTGGGGCGCATTAAGGAGGTGCTCGGCGAAGTTGATGATCCCGGTATGGAAATCGAGATCGCGGTACGTAAATACAGCGTGCCACACGAATTTTCGGAAGCCTGTATTGCACTGGCGCGAACATTACCGGATAAAGTGCGGCCGCAGGATCGTGCGGACCGAATCGATCTGACCGATGTGCCGCTGGTGACCATTGACGGGGAAGATGCACGCGACTTTGACGATGCTGTCTATTGCGAGCCAGCCACGAAAGGCCGTGGCAAGTCTGTCGCCAAGGGCTGGCGCCTGTTGGTGGCTATTGCTGATGTCAGTCACTATGTGGAAACCGGTTCGGCGATTGATGTGGATGCCTATGACCGCGCCACCAGCGTGTATTTTCCGCGACGGGTTATTCCCATGTTGCCCGAAAAATTGTCAAACGGCTTGTGCTCCCTGAATCCCGAGGTGGAGCGCCTTTGCATGGTGTGCGACATGTTTGTGTCGGCCGATGGCGAGGTGGAGGCCTATCAGTTCTACCCGGCGCTGATGTGGAGCCATGCGCGGTTTACCTATACAGAGGTTGCAGCCATTCTGGGCAATACCCGCGGGCCGGAAGCCATGAAGCGGAAGGACCGCGTGGAAGACCTGCTCAATTTGCACGGCGTCTACCAGGCGCTGCTGAAATCGCGGCGAAAGCGGGGCGCAGTCGATTTTGAGACGACAGAGACGCAGATCATTTGCGACGAAAACGGGCGTATTGAAAAGATTGCCCCACGAACGCGCAATGTCGCGCACCGGGTGATTGAAGAGGCCATGCTCGCCGCCAATGTTTGCAGTGCTGACTACATTGCGCAAAGCAAGCATCCGGGGTTGTTTCGGGTGCACGAAGGTCCCACTCCGGAGAAAAAGGAAATCCTGCAAAACTACCTGAAGGCCACTGGCTTGGGTATGAGCATCAGCGATGACCCGTCACCGGGAGAGTTCCAGGCTATTGCAGAGGCGACGAAAGACCGTCCCGACGCACAGCAAATCCATTCCATGTTGTTGCGCTCCATGCAACAGGCTATTTATACACCGTCCAACAGCGGGCACTTTGGGCTGGCGTATGGTGCCTATACCCACTTCACCAGTCCGATACGCCGCTATCCGGATTTGCTGGTACATCGGGTCATCAAGTCGATCTTGGCCAAGACCCGCTACCAGTTGCCTGTCTTGCCAACGCCTGGTGAAGCGCATGCAAAACTGGCACGTCGGCTGGAAAAAGGCAATTCCCTGCGGCCTGATCAAGCCAAGCAGGTGCCCAAGAAAACAAATGCCGAAGGCATGGCATGGCTAGCCGCTGGTTTGCATTGCAGCGCCAACGAACGACGGGCCGATGAAGCCAGTCGTGATGTGGAAGCCTGGCTGAAATGCAAGTACATGAAAGAGCACTTGGGTGAAGAGTATGGGGGAGTGGTGACTGCGGCAACCAGCTTCGGGATCTTTGTCACTCTGGACGAAATGTATGTCGAAGGGCTAGTTCATATTACCGAATTGGGTGGGGAGTACTTTCGGTTCGATGAGGCGCGGCAGGAACTGCGAGGCGAGAGGACTGGCACGCGCTACGCCATTGGTACGCGGGTGCGCATCCAGGTGAGCCGGGTTGATCTCGATGGTCGCAAGATCGATTTTCGTTTGGTGCAGGACGGCGAGGGACTGGTATCGCGAGCCATGTTGGACAAGGGGGCTGGCCGGGATGGGAAGGCACGTGCCAGTAACGTGGATCGCTCAGAATCCCAGGGAGGTGCGCGACCGGCATCATTCACGGTGGAGTCGCACAAGCGGGCGACGGGTAAATCTGCGAAGCCATCCAAGTCTGTAGACAAGGCTGGTATTGCATCCAAGAAGGCTTCCAGAAAACGTCGTTGAGACGTGTCGTTATTCTGATGGGGGGTGTAGTGGGGTGGGGCTACACCCCCTATAGAGCTTCAACCAAATCCTGAGCAGTGAGTGCCGTCTGTGCTTGCCAGGCGTCAGCGACGTAGCCGTGGTGGAACACGGCATTGCAGGCGGCAGAAAACGCTCTGTCTCCACTGGCCCATCTGGCGCCAATCAGACCGGCGAGCACATCGCCGGTGCCAGCGGTTGCTAGTCGTGCGTTGCCAGTGGGATTGATGTGCGGGACGGTGTCCGGTGCTGCAATAACGGTGCCCGAGCCTTTGAGCACCACAGTGCAGGCGAATTCATTGGCCAGAGACTGCGCTGCATCCAGTCGGTCAGTTTGAACCTGTTGTGTGGTCAATTGCAGCAGACGTGCGGCCTCAAGAGGATGTGGTGTCAGAACCGTGGTGCCAGCTCCTCTGGCCGCCAATTGTTTTCGCAGCGAGCTGTCGTGTGAGATGGCATTCAACGCGTCGGCATCTAACACCAGCCGGCTTGATCGGGTCAGGATGTCTGGGAGTTGAACCTGAATAGCGTCACCGCCGCCGCATCCGGCCACGACTGTGATGGACTCAAGCTGCAGTTCGGATGGTTGACGAAACATCAATTCGGGTTGCACTAAGTCCAGCCGCATGGCATTGGTGTCCAACATACCCACATATACCCGTCCTGCTCCGCCATGTAGTGCAGCTCGCGCCGCGAGAAGGGCTGCACCGGTCATCCCAGGGCCACCTCCAACGACCGCGACGTCCCCATAGCTGCCCTTATGCGTGTTGTGCGCCCGAGCGAATTGTTGTGGGGTGCCGGATAGCAGGGCACTGGCCGCAAAGGATGGTGCAACCCCCAGGCTGTTGAACCAAATCTCACCGCAGGCTTCCCGCCCTTCTGCGGTAAATAACCCAGGCTTCAGTGTCAGCAGGCTCAGCGTGAACTGAGCCTTGACGTGCACCGATTGTCCTGCACCCGTGTCCGCATTGAGGCCAGAAGGGACGTCGACAGCAACTACCGGGATGCTGCCCGTATTCATCCGTTCAACCCATTGTTGGTATTGACCTTCAAGGGAGCGGATCCGTCCGATTCCGAACACAGCGTCTATGCACAGATCACAGTTATCGGGGATGGTGTTTACAAAAGCGACTCCCGCTTGCAGGGCACGCTGTCGGGCCACCTGTGCATCGACAGGCAGGTTTGTGGCATCTCCCCAGCAGGTGATGATGGGAATCTTTCCCCAGCGTTGGAGGTGGTGTGCGGCTTCATATCCGTCTCCGCCATTGTTTCCAGGGCCGCATGCGATCCATATGATTTTGGCATGTGGGGCAACCGCCATGGCGAGCTCCGCCACGGCGAGGCCCGCCCGTTGCATCAAGGTGTGTGGTTGAAGCAGTGTCGCCGCGGACACCTCCATATCCCGGGAGGTGGTGCTGCCAAAGAGCGACTGCGCCACCAGCTGGGCGCCACCACCATGCTGGCCCAGAATGCGCTCAGAATTCGTAGTAGTCTCCCTCGCGGGCGAGCCGGATATCCATTCCTTGTGCTACTGCCGCGTTGCTTTGGAGGGCTTCATGGAAGGCTGCTTCAAGGGCATCATCACTCCGAGTCGGCTCGTGGTGGGTGCAAAACAACACTTTTGCATTGGCGCGCCGCGCACTGGCAATGCTGGAGCTGAAGGTACCATGCCCCCAGCCTCTTTTGGATGGATATTCCGCATCCGTGTAGGAGCTGTCCGCAATGAATACGTCCACGCCCTGAATGGCGTCGTGGATCATATTGGTCTTGTCATCTACAAACACCTGGTATTCGTCGTATCCCTCATCTCCGGGCTCGTAGATGTTGTAGGGCGGCTCATGGTCCCCGGTAAAGAAAACGGACTTCCCGTTGCTTTCAATGCGGTAACCGAAATCAATCACCGGATGGTTGAGCATGCAGGGAGTTACGGTAGCCGAGCCGATTTGTATGGGTTCACCAGGCACCAGCGTTACATATTCGATGCGCGCCTTCATCTCAGCCTCGCGGACGGGAAAGTAGCTGTACTGGAGCTGCACAGCCATGACTTGCTCGATGCCCTTGCCGGACACCGGGTCAAATCCGCCGTGCAAACGCAGAGTGTTGCCGGGGATAAAGTTGGGAATGAAGAATGGCAGACCCTGTATGTGATCCCAGTGGGAGTGGGTGATCAGTACATTGGCGGTCACTGGAAGTTCGGCGAGCAGCGTCTGCGACAACGGAAAAATCCCTGTGCCGGCGTCCAGGACGATGAGTTCGTTGTTATCCGTGCGAATTTCTATGCAAGTAGTGTTGCCGCCGTAACGGACCGTTTTGGGGCCAGGCGAAGCGATGGATCCGCGAACCCCCCAAAATTTGACCTTCATGCTGATTTCCTTCCTGCACCACTGACAGAGTGTGGATATATTGTCCGACGGATATATGCCCTGTGGATGCGAAAAGGGAGCGACTCACATTACAAACAGGCATGTTATACTCGAACGGCTTTGCTAATGGTGCATTCGGCCATCTGCAGAGCAATCGCAAATTCGCCCCGTCAAGGTGTTGATCATGCAGGCTTTTTCGCCTGAATGGCAATAAGGGGGCTGGATTTTAGACCTAACCTTTGGAGTAATTCATGGCTGTAACAATGCGCGAAATGCTGGAAGCCGGCGTCCATTTTGGACACCAAACCCGCTTCTGGAACCCCAAGATGGCCCCGTTTATTTTCGGCCATCGCAACAAAATCCACATCATCAACCTGGAAAAGTCGCTGCCGATGTTCCAGGATGCGGCCAAGTTTGTCCGCCAATTGTCCGCAAAACGCGGCACCATTTTGATGGTTGGCACCAAGCGCCAAGCGCGCGAGACTGTGGCGGCTGAAGCGCAGCGCGCCGGCGTTCCCTATGTGGACCAGCGTTGGCTGGGCGGTATGCTAACCAACTTCAAGACCGTCAAGACATCGATCAAGCGTCTGAAGGAAATGAAAGCTCAGCAGGAAACCGGTCTGGAAAGCATGAGCAAGAAAGAGCAACTGATGTTTGCTCGTGAGCTGGCTAAGTTGGAAAAAGACATTGGCGGCATTCAAGACATGGCAACTCTGCCGGACGCCATTTTTGTGATCGACGTGGGCTACCACAAGATCGCTATTGCCGAAGCACGCAAGTTGGGCATCCCCCTGATTGGTGTGGTTGACTCCAACCATTCTCCTGAGGGAATTGACTACGTTATTCCTGGCAATGACGACTCTTCCAAGGCGGTGACCTTGTACGCCCGCGGCATTGCTGATGCGATCCTCGAAGGACGCTCCAACGCCATGGACGATGTGGTCAAGGCGGTTTCCGCTGAGAGTGGTGACGAGTTCGTTGAGGTGAGCGAAGCCTCTGCTTGAGGTCGTTGTCGCCCGAAAAAGGGGGCTTCGTGGCCCCTTTTTTTTAGCCTTTATTAAACTATTGAACTGATTACGGAGAAACGAAATGGCTGCAATTACCGCAAGCATGGTTGCTGAACTGCGTGGAAAAACTGATGCTCCCATGATGGAGTGCAAGAAGGCTTTGACTGAGGCCGAAGGCGATATGGTCAAAGCAGAAGAATTGTTGCGTGTGAAGCTGGGTAGCAAGGCCGGCAAGGCGGCTGCTCGCATCACAGCCGAAGGTGTTGTGGTGTGCAGCATGGACGGCAATGTCGGTGCCATGCTCGAAGTCAATTGCGAAACCGATTTCGTGACCAAGAACGACAGCTTCCTGGGCTTGGCCAATGCGGCTGTTGCCCTGATCGCCAAGCACAATCCCGCAGACGTCGTTGCATTGGGCGCTCTGGTTTACGAGCAAGACGGCTTTGGCCCCACGCTGGAAGACGTTCGCAAGGGACTGATTGGAAAAATTGGCGAGAACATGACCTTCCGCCGTTTCAAGCGTTTCGCTTCCGGCGCTCAATTGGCTTCTTATCTGCACGGAACCCGTATCGGTGTCGTAGTGGAATTCGAAGGCGATGCCGTCGCAGCCAAAGACGTCGCCATGCACGTTGCAGCCATGAAACCCGTGGCTTTGACCAGTAATGACGTGCCCGCCGAACTGGTGGAGCGGGAGCGTTCTGTTGCAGCCGCGAAGGCGGCCGAAGACGCAGCGGTTGCCACGGCTGCGGGCAAGCCAGTTCAATCTGCAGAAATCGTCGCCAAACGTATCGACGGCGGCGTGCAAAAGTACCTCAAGGAAGTCTCGTTGTTCAACCAGACTTTTGTCAAGAATGACAAGCAGACCGTGGAGCAAATGTTGAAGGTTGCCGGTACCACGGTGAAGGCCTTCACCATGTACGTGGTCGGCGAAGGCATTGAAAAGAAAGTTGACGATTTCGCTGCGGAAGTGGCCGCCCAGGTTGCTGCAGCACAGCAGGCTGCTTGACCGACAGCTTTCATTTTTCACGCCCAATATTCGGAGTCACCCCATGAATCCAGAGAAACCTGCTTACAAACGCATTTTGCTGAAGTTGTCAGGAGAGGCATTGATGGGTGACGACCAGTTTGGCATCAATCGCGACACCATCGTCCGTATGGTCGATGAAATCGCGGATGTGACACGACTGGGCGTGGAGGTGGCAGTCGTCATTGGTGGTGGCAACATATTCCGTGGGGTTGCCGGCGGCTCGGTGGGTATGGATCGTGCCACCGCAGACTACATGGGCATGTTGGCGACCGTGATGAATGCGTTGGCTTTGGGCGATACCATGAACAAGGCCGGCCTGATTGCCCGGGTTATGTCGGCAATCGGTATTGAGCAGGTTGTTGAACCCTACGTACGTCCCAAGGCGCTCCAATATCTCGAAGAAGGTAAAGTTGTTATTTTTGCGGCGGGAACGGGAAATCCTTTCTTCACCACTGATACTGCGGCAGCCTTGCGTGGAGCGGAAATCGGCGCTGAGATTGTGCTCAAGGCGACCAAGGTGGATGGCGTCTATTCGGCGGACCCCAAGAAGGATGTTCATGCCACCCGGTATTCCAAGATTACCTTCAATGACGCGATGTCGCAAAACCTGGGGATCATGGATGCCGCTGCGTTTGCACTGTGTCGCGACCAAAAGTTACCCATCAAGGTGTTCTCTATATTCAAACATGGTGCTTTGAAGCGCGTGGTGATGGGCGAGGACGAAGGCACACTGGTATACGTGTAAAAAAGGCATTGGTGACTTTTGCAATGGACTTGACGAGCAGAGGATGAGATATGGCAATTGATGAAATCAAAAAGACGCTGGATGCGAAGATGGATCAGTCCATTGCGGCTTTCAAGCACAACTTGACTAAGATCCGTACCGGTCGCGCCAACCCTGCCTTGCTCGATACTGTGCATGTTGACTACTATGGGGCCATGGTTCCCATCAGTCAGGTCGCCAACTTGTCCTTGATGGATTCTCGGACAATCAGCGTGCAGCCCTGGGAAAAGGGGATGGGGGCAAAGATCGAAAAAGCCATTCGTGACAGCGACCTGGGTTTGAATCCATCAAGCATGGGTGACTTGATTCGTGTACCCATGCCCATCATGACCGAAGAGCGCCGACGCGAGTTGAGCAAGGTCGTGCGTGGCGAGGGTGAGAGCGCAAAAATTGCGGTGCGCAACGTGCGACGTGATGCCAACGAGGCTGTTAAGAAGCTGGTGAAAGACAAGCTAGCTTCTGAAGATGATCAAAAGCGTTCTGAAGCAGAGATCCAGAAAGTAACCGATCGGCACATTGCCGAGGTGGACCGCCTAGTTGCGTCAAAAGAGCACGACATCATGGCGGTTTGATCGCCATTTCAATTGAATCCACAGGCCCCCTATGGCTGAACAGGTTTCCGTGCCACGCCATATTGCCATTGTCATGGATGGAAATGGGCGATGGGCTTCCAAACGCTATCTGCCCCGTATAGCGGGCCACAAGCAGGGTGTTGACGCTCTCAAGCGCATCGTCGGTGCCTGTCCCAAACGGGGAGTCGACACGCTGACAGTGTTCGCCTTTTCTTCGGAAAACTGGAATCGTCCAGCGGAGGAGGTTTCCGGTCTGATGGATATTTTGGCCCTGGCGTTGTCCAGGGAGGTCCCCAAGTTGCTTCGAGACGGCGTACGGCTCCGCTTTGTGGGGGAACGAGACAATCTCTCCACGCGGGTCAAAAAAGGCTTGGAGGATGCGGAAGCGGCAACCTCAGGCAATACATTGCTCACGCTCAATGTGTGTTTCAACTATGGTGGCCGTTGGGATATCGCTACGGCGGCTGCCCGTCTGGCAGCATCCGGCACACCCATTACAGAATCCAGTCTGTCCGGGGCGCTGGCCTTGGCCCATTGTGCTGACCCAGACCTTCTGATACGTACAGGGAACGAAAAGCGGTTGAGCAACTTCCTGCTTTGGCAAGCGGCTTATTCCGAGTTGTATTTCAGCGAGTTGCTGTGGCCAGACTTTGATGAGGCCGCGCTGGATGCCGCCTTGCTGGAATATGCGTCGCGCGAGCGCCGATTCGGTAAGACGTCGGACCAGGTGGCGGGCGACTCTGCCACGATCACCTGACCAGAGGATTTTCCATGCTGAAGCAAAGAATCATCACAGCGCTCCTGCTGCTGGCTGTCCTGCTTCCTGCAGTTTTTTACCCCGCGGGCGAAGTGTTCGCCATGGTTGCCGTGATTCTGATTGCTGCCGGGGCCTGGGAGTGGGCACGTATGAATCAGTATGACCAGACGGGTTCTCTGGTTGCGGGGGCAGTCTGCGCCGCGATGTGCCTGATGTCTTGGTATTCTGGTCTGCTGTTTGCCCCGCTGAAGGTGTTGTGGATATTGGCTGGAGGGGGCTGGGTTATTCTCGGGGCCTGGCTCCTCTATCGAGGAGTTGGAGTGTGGGCCACTGTGCCGCAATTGCTGCGTTTGACTGGGGGCATCCTGGCCTTGTGGGTGGCCTGGCTAGCGGTTGCGCAGGCGCGGATGTTGGGTATCAACTTCTTGTTTTCCGTGCTGGTCTTGGTGTGGGTTGCTGACATTTTTGCCTACTTTGCCGGACGTGCATTTGGGGGGCGCCTGTTCGCCCGCAAGCTCGCACCATCGATCAGCCCAGGCAAAACCTGGGAGGGCGCATGCGGCGGAATGTTGGGGGTTGTTGCATGCGCATTTTTATGGCGTGCGGTGGACACTTCGGTTGATTTGGGCGTTGCCAGCATCTACACGCGCTTGGCCCTGGTCAATGGAGGATTCATGGTGCTCGCGGTGTTGTTTCTCGCGGCGATGAGTGTCGTTGGTGATCTTGTGGAGTCTTTGTTCAAACGAAGTGCGGGTGTCAAAGACAGTAGCGGTCTGCTGCCAGGGCATGGCGGTGTTCTGGATCGCGTTGATGCTTTGCTTCCAATTCTTCCACTGGCCATGATGCTGGGTACGCTATGAAATCAGAAAAATCACGAATTGTGGTGCTGGGATCGACCGGCTCCATCGGCGTCAATACGCTGGATGTGATTGAGCGTCACCCGGATCGATTTGAAGTCTTTGCCCTGACGGCTTCCACCAGTGTGGATGCCATGCTTGCACAGTGTGCGCGATATCAGCCGGTTTTTGCGGTAATGGCCAGCAAGGCGCACGGCCTGCAGCTCGAAACACAGTGCCGTGATGCAGGTCTATCTACCCGGGTGTTGTGGGGAGCGCAGGCAATTGAAATGGTGGCGGGCCACGAGCGGGCAGATATGGTCATGGCAGCCATTGTTGGTGCGGCTGGGCTAGGCCCCTGCCTTGCTGCGGCCAGGACTGGCAAGCGGTTGTTGCTGGCCAACAAAGAGGCGCTGGTTGTTGGTGGACAGCTTTTTATGGATACGGTTGCCGCAGGTGGTGCGACGCTGCTTCCCATTGACAGTGAACACTCTGCAGTTTTCCAATCTTTGCCACAGGATCCCAAAGATTGGGGCTCGCGCATTGACAAAATCATTCTCACCGCCTCAGGAGGCCCTTTCCGGACCCGCGATCCGTTGACATTGCGGGACGTGACTCCGGAGCAGGCCTGCGCCCATCCCAACTGGGTGATGGGGCGGAAAATTTCAGTGGATTCTGCGACGATGATGAACAAGGCGCTCGAAGTCATTGAGGCCAGATTTTTGTTCGGTGTGAAACCCGAGCAAATCCAGGTCGTCATACACCCGCAAAGTGTGATCCATTCCATGGTGCAGTATGTGGACAATTCGGTGGTCGCGCAGCTTGGCACGCCAGATATGCGAGGACCCATTGCGTACGGTTTGTCTTGGCCAGACCGCATTGCGTCGGGAGCAGCAGCACTGAATTTCGCCAACATGGCGAATCTGACTTTCGAAGAAATTGCGTCGGACGAGCACAAGCAACGTTATCCGGGCATCGATCTGGCGTGGGAGGCCCTCAAGGCGCCCGCCGGGACCACGGCGGTACTCAATGCGGCCAACGAGGTGGCAGTGGCCGCCTTTCTGGATCGCAGGATTCGCTACGACCAGATTCACCATGTCAATGTTCAAACCCTGAGCGCGGTTGTGCCGCAGGCGCCCGGGTCATTGGCCGACCTGTTGACCCTGGATCAGCAATCCCGGCACGCCGCGGAAGATGCCATTGCCCGTTTGCGCGGGTAATGGAATATGAGGCCCTGACATGTTGACACTGGCCGCCTTCGTCGTTGCCATTGCCGTGCTGGTTGCCGTGCACGAGTTGGGTCACTTTTCGGTGGCACGTGCCTGCGGCGTCAAGGTTTTGCGGTTCTCCGTGGGTTTCGGTCCACGTGTTTTTGGGTGGACGTCGCCGAAGTCCGGTACCGAGTACGTGGTGGGGCTGTTGCCCATCGGGGGCTACGTGCGGATGCTCGACGAGCGAGAGGCTCCGGTTGCATCAGACGAACTGGCGTCGGCTTTCAATACACAGCCTCTGCGCAGTCGAGCAGCAATTGTCGCAGCAGGGCCGATTGCCAACCTTGTGCTGGCGGTTGTTCTGTACTCCATCGTCAACTGGACGGGTGTGGAGCAACCACAAGCCTTGTTGGCCAGACCACCCCAGGGGTCGGTCCTCGCTCAGGCAGGCTTTGCGGGTGGGGAGCGGGTGGTGCAAGCTGGTTTTGAAGGCGATGAGCTGGAAAACGTTTCATCCTTTGAGGGCTTTCGCTGGTGGCTTGCCCGGGGCGCTATTGAACACCGCAACCTGCAGGTCGAGTTTGTCACTCCGCAGGCGCAGGGCGCACGCTCTACTGTTTTGCTCTTGAGCGAAGTCGATGCACGTAGCGCAGACGCGCAACTGCTGGAGAAGATTGGCGTCTTGGCGCCGTTTTCGCGAGCCCGCCTGGGCTCCCTATTGCCACAAGGGGCTGCTGCACAGGCCCAATTGCAAACCGGTGATGTGGTGCTTCGGGTCGATCAGATTGACATTGTTGATGCAGCGCAATTGCGGGAGCTGATTCGGGCCTCAGGTCGCGACGGGTCGCCCGTTCAGCAGAACTGGTTGGTGGAGCGCAAGGGTGTTCGGCAGTCGATCCTGGTCACCCCCAGACGCGAACGAGACGGTGCGCAATTCATTGGGCGCATTGGTGCGGCCATAGGCGCACCCCCTGCATTGTCGACCGTTCAATACGGGTTACTGGACGGCGTCAGTGAGGCGCTCACAAAAACCTGGGAAACCTCTGCGCTGACCTTGCGGGTTATGGGGCAAATCGTGATCGGCGAGGCATCGCTGAACAATTTGAGCGGCCCTATCTCGATTGCCGACTATGCGGGGAAGTCCGCAGCCATCGGGTTGACGCAGTTCCTGATGTTTCTGGCACTGATGAGTATCAGTTTGGGGGTGCTGAATCTGCTGCCCCTCCCGATTTTGGACGGTGGGCACCTGATGTATTATCTTTGGGAGGCGCTTTCTGGAAAGCCTGTGACGCTACCGTGGACTGAACGGCTGCAAAAGGTGGGGTTGGTCATCCTGCTATTGATGATGTCTGTTGCCATCATGAACGATGTGACGCGCCTGCTGCGGTGATCTCCCGGGCCTGTCCTCAAACTTCCGGAATACTTAAATTGATGAATATGCAATTCAATCGTAATTTTCTGCGCCGCGCATCTGTTGCGGCTGCATCGCTGCTGGTTCTTCAGGGAGCTTGGGCCGTTGAGCCTTTCACCGTTCAGGACATTCGCGTCGAAGGTTTGCAGCGTGCGGAGGCCGGGACGATATTTGCGTCGCTGCCGGTTCGGGTGGGTGATACCTACAGCGATGAAAAAGCAGCGGCATCGATCAAGGCCTTGTTTGGTCTGGGCCTGTTCAAGGATGTTCGGATCGAAGTCAACTCCGGCGTGCTGGTGGTCATTGTTGAAGAACGTCCCACGATTGCAGATATCGATTTTCTTGGCACCAAGGAGTTCGACAAGGATGTATTGAAGAAGGCCCTGCTGCAAATCGGTTTGGCCGACGGACGGCCTTTCGACAAGGCCCTGGTGGACCGTGCCGAGCAGGAGTTGAAGCGCCAGTACATCAACCGGAGCATGTATGCGTCGGAGGTGATCACCACGGTAACGCCTGTGGATCGCAATCGTGTCAACCTCAGTTTTTCCGTCATGGAGGGCGAGCCGGCCAAGATCAGTGACATCCGCATTGTCGGAAACAAGTCGTTTTCCGAGTCCACCCTGCGGGGGTTGTTTGATCTCGATACCGGTGGATGGTTAAGCTGGTACACAAAGTCGGACCGGTATTCGCGTGCCAAGCTGAACGCCGATATTGAGGCATTGCGCTCCTACTATCTGGCGCGCGGCTATCTGGAGTTCAAGGTGGATACCACGCAAGTGGCTATTTCGCCCAACAAGCAGGACATGAGCATCACCATCAATATCACGGAGGGCGACCAGTTTGTGGTGTCCAAGGTCAATCTGGTGGGCAACTTCCTGGGCAAGGAGGACGAGTTCCGATCATTGGTGGCCATTCAGGTGGGCCAGCCTTACAACGCCGACCAGCTTGCTCTCACCAGCAAGGCATTCACCGATCACTTCGGGAATTTCGGTTTTGCGTTCTCCCGGGTGGAGCCCCGTACGGTCATCGATAGGGCGACCAACCGGGTGGAAGTCACCTTGAATGTGGATCCATCTCGGCGCGTATATGTGCGTCGGATCAACGTGGCGGGCAATGACCGAACACGCGATGAAGTGATTCGGCGTGAATTTCGCCAGTTGGAAGCCGCGTGGTATGACGGTGAAAAGATTCGCCAAACGCGCAACCGGGTTGATCGCTTGGGCTACTTCAAGGAAGTCTCCATGGACACCCAGGAAGTGCCGGGCTCCATGGACCAGGTGGATCTGACCGTCACCGTTGCTGAAAAGCCCACTGGAAGTATCAGCTTGGGTGCCGGCATTTCCAGCGCAGACGGTTTTGGCGTGTCCTTCGGGTTCAAGCAAGACAATGCCTTTGGCTCCGGAAATTCGCTGGGCATTGAGCTCAACACCAGCAAGCAGAATCGTACGGTGGTGTTCAACACCACCAATCCGTATTTCACGCAAGACGGTGTATCGCGGACGATTGATGTGTACCAGCGCAACACCAAGCCCTACGTGGATATCAACAGCTATGCGATTGAAACCACTGGCGGAAGCCTGCGTTTTGGGGTGCCTTTCACAGAGTACGACACTGTTTATTTCGGCATCGGGGTTGATCAGACCACCATTGTCCCGGGCAATCTGCTTCCTGTGGTGTACCAGGACTTCGCGAACAAATTTGGCTTTACCAGCAATGCGGTACCGCTGACCATTGGTTGGGGACGCGATACCCGTGACAGCGCGCTGGTTCCCACCATCGGCAAGGTCATGAAGACCTCTGCGGAGTGGAGCGTGGCGGGTGAACTGAAGTATGTGCGGGGTACCGCGCTGTACCAGCAATATGTGCCTGTGACCAACAAGATCACGGCGGCGCTGAATGCGGAGCTGTCCATGGGTGCCGCAACGGGTGATGGAGCCTACCCGATTTTCAAGAACTTCTATTCCGGCGGTTTGGGTACCGTGCGCGGATTTGAGCAAGGCAGCCTGACAACCGCATCGCAGCGTGCGCTGGGTCTTACGGCCACGGGTGGTACCAAGAAGGTCAACTTCAATTTGGAGCTGCTGTCGCCGTTGCCCGGTGGCGGCAAGGATCGCACACTGCGCGTTTACACCTTCTTCGATGCTGGCGGTGTCTATGGTGCTGACGAGGCCATCCAGTTGAGCGATATGCGCAGTTCGGTGGGTATTGGTATCAGCTGGATCTCGCCGGTTGGCCCTCTGCGATTGGCGTTTGCCAAACCGCTCAAACAATTCGATAGCGATAGAATCCAGTCCATGCAATTCCAGATCGGAAGTTCTTTCTAATGAATACGTCAAAAACTGGTTGGTTGGTAGCGGCATTGCTGGCAGGTTGTGCAATGAGCGCTTCTGCACAGGACTTCAAGGTGGGCGTGATCAACTATCAGGTCATCACCACACAATCCAATCCTGCGAAGGCAGCTCAGGTCAAGTTGGAGCAGGAGTTTTCCAAACGGCAGAAAGAGTTGGCGGAGCAGCAGGCTTCGCTGAAGGCGTTTGGTGAAAAATTTGAGCGTGATGCGCCGACCCTGAGCGAGAGCCAGCGCGCCAGCCGCCAGAAGGAAGGCACTGAATTGGCCCGTGACCTGCAACGTCGTCAACGTGAGTTTCAGGAAGACCTCAATGGCCGTCGCAACGAAGAGTTGCATCAGTTGTTGGACCGGGCGACACGGGCCGTCAAGCAGGTTGCAGAAGCTGAAAAGTACGACATGGTGTTGCAGGAAGTGGTATACGTGAACGCCAAGCATGACATCACCGACAAGGTTCTAAAAATCCTCAATTCCAACTCCAAGTAAGCCTTGGCTGACAAGGTTTGGAATATGAAGCTTGACCTGGCTTCAGTGGTCGCGGCCTTGGGCGGCGAATTGCTTGGTGACGCGACGCTGGTCGTGACCGGTCTGGCCTCCCTAGAGGTGGCCACACCGCAGCACCTGAGTTTTCTCAGCAACCCTCGCTACCAGCAGCAGTTGCTGGCATCCAGGGCGGCCTGTGTCATTGTGGCCCCACAGATGAAGGAGGTTGCCTTGCAGCGCGGCGCCTGCATCGTGACCGACCAACCTTACCTGTACTTTGCCAAACTGACCCAGTTGTGGAAACGGGGGCGCGACCCACACCGTGAGGCATCCATTCATCCCAGCGCGGTGGTGGATGAAGCTGCCGTGGTCCATCCGTCGGCCAGCATTGGGCCACTGTGCGTGGTGGAGCGGGGCGCCCGCATTGGTTCCGACACGGTGCTCAAGTCACGCGTGACGGTGGGCGAGGATTGTGTGGTGGGTGAACGCTGCATTCTGCACGCGGGGGTGGTCATCGGGGCCGATGGCTTTGGCTTTGCCCCCAATGGCGGGGCTTGGGAAAAGATTGAGCAGTTGGGTGCCGTGCAGATCGGCAATGATGTGGAGATCGGCGCTAACACCTGCATCGACCGTGGCGCCCTGCAGGACACGGTGATCGAGGACGGCGTCAAGCTCGACAACCTGATCCAGATCGGCCACAACGCGCGCGTGGGCCGCCACACGGCGATGGCCGGTTGCGTCGGCGTGGCGGGCAGTGCCACCATCGGTGCCCATTGCACCGTGGGCGGCGGCGCCATCATCCTCGGCCATCTGACGGTTGGCGACAACGTAAACGTTTCTGCCGGGACCCTGGTCAGCAAATCGCTGCTGAAGCCCGGCCACTACACTGGAATCTTCCCCGTGGATGACAATGCTACATGGGAACGCAACGCGGCATCGCTCAAGCAGTTACACAGCCTGCGCGACCGCATCAAGACTTTGGAAAAAGAGACAAAAAAATGATGGATATCCACGAAATTCTCAAAAAACTGCCGCACCGATACCCCTTCCTGATGGTGGACCGGGTGACGGCCATCGACAAGGGAAAATCCATCCGGGCGCTCAAGAACGTCACGATCAACGAACCTTTCTTCACCGGCCACTTTCCGCACCGTCCGGTCATGCCGGGCGTCATGATGCTCGAAGCCATGGCCCAGGCCGCGGCCCTGCTGGTGTTCGATACGCTAGGGGTGAGTCCTGACGACAAGACGGTGTACTACTTTGCCGGTATTGACGCCGCGCGCTTCAAGCGCCCGGTGGAGCCAGGCGACCAACTGGTGATGGACGTCACCATGACCCGTGCCAAGGCTGGCATTTTCAAGTTCACCGGTGTCACGCGGGTCGACGGCAATGTGGCCTGCGAAGCCGAGCTGATGTGCACCATGCGCACCATCGCCTGAACCCGCTAGGCAGCAGGCTGTGAGCCATATCCACCCCAGCGCCATCGTTGACCCGGCCGCCGAGCTGGACGACTCCGTCACCGTCGGACCCTACACCGTCATCGGCCCGCATGTGCGCATAGCGGCCGGCACCACCGTGGGCCCGCATTGCGTCATCGAGGGCCACACCACCATTGGCCGCGACAACCGTATCTTCCAGTTCAACTCCTTGGGCGCGATCCCGCAGGACAAGAAATACGCCGGAGAACCCTGCGAGCTGCGCATTGGCGACCGCAACACCATCCGCGAGTTCTGCACCTTCAACATCGGCTCACCCGGCGATTCGGGCGTGACCCAGGTCGGCAACGACAACTGGATCATGGCCTACGTGCACCTGGCGCACGATTGCCGTGTTGGCAACAACACCATATTTGCCAACAACTCCCAACTGGCCGGCCACGTCCAAGTGGCCGACTGGGTGATCCTGGGCGGCTTCACCGTGGTGCACCAGTTTGTGCGGCTGGGCGCGCACAGCATGACGGCCATGTGCTCCCTGCTGTTTGCCGACCTGCCGCCATTTGTGATGTGCCAGGGCCAGCCGGCCGCGGCCCGCTCGATGAACTTTGAAGGCTTGCGCCGTCGGGGCTGGACACCGGAGCGCATCAGCGGGGTCAAGGCCCTGCACAAGGCGCTGTACCGGGACGACCTGACTCTGGACCAGGCCAAGACCCGCATCGCTGAATTGCCCGCAAAGATGCCGGAGGCTTCACCTGACGTGGCGATGATGCTGTCCTTCCTGGACCAAACCACGCCCCAGCGCGGCATTGTTCGATAAGGCATGGACGAGTCCCCCCAGATCGCCATGGTGGCCGGGGAGGCCTCGGGCGACCTGCTGGCTGGCCTGATGCTCGGTGGCCTGCGCACTCGCTGGCCACAATTGACCTCCATGGGCATCGGTGGCCCGCAGATGGCGCGCCTCGGCTTTGACGCTTGGTGGCCGCACCACAAGCTCTCGGTACACGGTTTTGGCTGGGAGGTGCTGCGCCGCTATCGCGAGATCGTCGGCATTCGCAAGCAACTCCAGACCCGGCTGCTGGCACAGCGACCGGACGTGTTCATTGGTGTCGATGCGCCGGACTTCAACCTCGACCTGGAGCGCAATCTGCGCGCAGCGGGCATCAAGACCGTGCACTTTGTCTGCCCCTCGATCTGGGCCTGGCGGCCCGAGCGGGTGGAGAAGATCCGCGCCAGCGTGGACCATGTGTTGTGCATCTTTCCGTTCGAGCCCGAGTTGCTGGCTAGCCACGGCATTGCCGCGACCTATGTCGGCCATCCGCTGGCGAACGTGATTCCGCTGGAGCCGGACAAGGCGGCTGCCCGTGCGGCGCTTGGCCTGGCGGCGGATGACACGGTGCTGGCCATCCTGCCGGGCAGTCGCGCGTCCGAGGTTCGGCACCTGGCCTTGGAATTTTTTAAGGCTGCAGCCCTCGTTAAACGTGCACAGACAGCTATCAAATTGATAGTGCCTGCAGTTCCCGCGTTGCGTGCTGCCATCGAACACGCTGCCGTCCAGGCTGGCCTGCAAGGGCAGGTGCAGATCGTGGACGGCCAATCGCACACCGTGTTGGCGGCCTGTGATGTGACGCTGATCGCCAGCGGCACCGCCACGCTGGAGGCGGCCCTCTTCAAGCGCCCCATGGTGATTGCCTATCGCATGGGCTGGCTGTCCTGGCAGATCATGCGGCGCAAGCAATTGCAGCCCTGGGTCGGCTTGCCCAATATCCTCTGCCGGGACTTCATCGTGCCCGAGCTGATCCAGGACCGCGCCACGCCGCAGGCACTGTCCGCTGCCGTGTTGCAGTGGTTGGATGACCTGGTCCACCAGCCTGCGAAAATGGCGACCCTGCAACAACACTTCGCCACGCTACACCACAGCCTGCTGCGCGACACCTCCACATTGGCCACCAATGCGATCGAAAAAATTCTTGCACGCTGAACAGGTCGCCCTGTCTTGGGACACGCCCGGCCTGATCGCCGGAGTGGACGAGGCCGGGCGCGGTCCGCTGGCCGGCCCCGTGGTGGCCGCCGCCGTGATTCTCGATGACCTGAATCCCATCCTTGGGCTGGCCGACTCCAAGGTGCTGACCGCGCGCCGACGCGAGCAGCTGTACGACGAAATCCGCGCCAAGGCCCTGTGCTGCTCCATTGCCGAGGCCAGCGTCGAGGAAATCGACGAAATCAACATCTTGCAGGCCACCATGCTGGCCATGCGCCGGGCGGTGGAGGGCTTGCGCCTCAAACCTAGCCTGGTGCTGGTGGATGGCAACCGCCTGCCGGTGCTGGCTATGCGGGCCGAAGCCATCGTCAAGGGTGACAGCAAGGTGGCCGCCATTTCTGCCGCCTCCATCCTGGCCAAAGTGACGCGCGACCGCTGGTGCGCCGAGCTGGACGCCCAGTACCCGCAATACGGCTTTGCCGGCCACAAGGGCTACGGCACGGCCGAGCATCTGCAGGCCCTGCAAACTTTTGGCGCCTGCCCGCAGCACCGCAAGACCTTCAGCCCGGTGGCCAAGGTGCTGGGATGAGCGATCCGATCTTCGTCACATCGCGCGACAACCCGCTGCTCAAAGAGCTGCGCAAGGTTGCCCAGGAAAACACGGCCTACCGCAAGGCCGGACGTTTCTGGATCGAAGGCGACCACCTGTGCAGCGCGGCCCTGCAGCGCGGCCAGAAGCCCGCCGTAGCGGTTTTTACTGAGGAGTATTGGCAAAACCCCAATTCCAGGCCTCTAGCCCTCGCAGAATATCCGCAGTCTGCTATTAAAAGCATAGTGGTCCCCAAAAAAATGTTTGCCGAATTGAGTGGGCTGGAGTCGCCAGCCGGTGTTGGATTCGTGCTGGACCTGCCGTTGGACACCGCCTTGCAGACCGGTGTGTCCACCGTGATCCTGGACCGGGTGCAGGACGCCGGCAACGTGGGTTCCATCCTGCGCAGCGCCGGGGCCTTTGGTTTCAAACAGGTGGTAGCGCTCAAGGGCACGGCCGCGTTGTGGTCGCCCAAGGTCCTGCGTGCCGGCATGGGCGCGCATTTTGGCCTGCATTTGCTGGAGGGGCTGGATTTGGACGCTCTACAGGCGCTGCAGGTACCCGTGGTCGTGACCAGTTCCCACCACGGCGAGCTGATCCAGAAACTGCGCCTGCCACAACCTTGTGCCTGGGCATTTGGCCATGAAGGGCAGGGCGTCTGCCCGGAGCTGATGGCGCGCGCCAGCGTGAACGTGCGCATTGGTCAGCCCGGGGGCGAAGAGTCGCTCAACGTGGCGGCCGCGGCGGCGATTTGTTTGCATGCCAGCAGCCTGACTGGCCTTTAGGGGAATACGCCCAACCGGGCCGAAGGCCATGCCTCAGCCGCTATAATGGGAGGCTTTCCAGAAAACAGCCGTCCCAAGCGCAGTTCAAGCACCTTTCCCAACCAACAACAGCAGCCAAGAAATCGTTCTTGAGCACGCTTGGGCGTACCCGTAACTTAGTCGGAGAACCCAGTGCTTTTGTCTCTCAAGGGAACCACCCCCCCAGCCATTTTGGCGCTCGCAGACGGCACGGTCTATATTGGCAATTCCATTGGAGCCAGCGGCTCCACGGTCGGCGAGGTCGTGTTCAACACGTCCATGACCGGCTACCAGGAGATCCTGACCGATCCCAGCTATTGCCAGCAGATCGTTACCCTCACGTACCCCCACATCGGTAACTACGGCACCAACCCCGAAGACATCGAGTCTGACAAGGTCCACGCTGCCGGTTTGATCATCCGTGACCTGCCCATGGTGGCATCCAACTTTCGCAGTACCGCCACGCTCAGTGAATATCTGGTGCAGGCCGGCACCGTCGCCATTGCCAATATCGACACCCGCCAACTGACCCGCCAATTGCGCACCCAGGGCGCGCAAAACGGCTGCATCCTGGCCCTCGCACCGGGCGATTCCGTGACCTCGGCAATCGTTGAAAAGGCCATTGCCCTCGCCAAGGCTGCGCCGGCCATGTCCGGCCTGGATCTGGCCAAGGTTGTCACCCAATCTGGCTCCACGCAATGGACCGAGTCGGAATGGACGCTGGGTGCGGGATATGGCCAACAGACGGCGCCACGTTTCCACGTGGTGGCCTATGACTTTGGCGTCAAGAAAAACATCCTGCGCATGCTGGCAGAGCGTGGCTGCAAGGTCACCGTGGTGCCCGCACAAACGCCTGCGGTCGAAGTGCTGAAGTACCAGCCCGATGGCATCTTCCTGAGCAATGGCCCTGGCGACCCGGAGCCCTGCGACTACGCCATCAAGGCCGTTGCCGAGTTGATCGAGACCGGTACGCCCACCTTCGGCATCTGCCTGGGGCACCAGATCATGGCGCTGGCCTCCGGCGCCAAGACCTTCAAGATGAAGTTTGGTCACCACGGTGCCAACCATCCGGTGAAGGACCTGGACAATGGTCGTGTATCCATCACCAGCCAGAACCACGGTTTTGCGGTGGATGAGAAGACACTGCCTGCCAATCTGCGTGCCACCCACATCAGCCTGTTTGACAATACGCTACAGGGCCTGGAGCGCACCGACAAGCCGGCCTTCTGCTTCCAGGGTCACCCCGAAGCCTCGCCCGGCCCGCACGACATTGGTTATCTGTTTGACCGATTCATCGGTTCCATGGAAACGGCCAAGGGTCAGCGCGCATGAGCTTTTACGGCGTCACCGATATCTGGACCTATGTGATTGGCGCGTTTGGCATCATCCTGCTGCCAGGCCCGAATTCGCTGTTCGTGCTGTCGGTGGCGACTGCACGCGGCGTCAAGGCCGGCATGCAGGGCGCCTGCGGTGTGTTTGTGGGTGACACCGTTCTGTTGACCCTGACTGCACTGGGTGCTGGCAGCCTGCTGCGCACCTACCCCGCGCTGTTCATGGTCGTCAAATACGCCGGTGCTGCCTACCTGAGCTGGGTGGGGCTGAACCTGGTCTGGGGTGCGATCCAGAAATGGCGCAACCGCGAAGCAGCGCAGCCGCAGGCCGCGCCGGAAACACCGGCGCACCTGGCGCATCCGTTCAAGCGGGCGCTGGTCATCAGCCTGCTGAACCCCAAGGCGATTCTGTTTTTGCTGTCGTTCTTTGTGCAGTTCATCGACCCCAGCTATGACATGCCGGCCATTCCTTTCCTGATCCTCAGCACCATCCTGATGCTGTTCAGCGCGCTGTATCTGTTCGGCCTGATTTTCGCCGGGGCCCGACTGGCCCAGGGTTTTAGCCGGCGCAAGCGCCTGACCAGCAGCCTGTCCGGCGCGGTGGGCGGATTGTTTGTGTGGTTCGGCTCCAAGCTGGCGACAGCGAGTCTGAATTGAGCGAGCCTGATTCATTGAAAAAGTAAAGAGCAGTCAAAATGCCAAAACGTACCGACATTAAAAGCATCCTCATCATCGGCGCCGGCCCCATCATCATTGGCCAGGCCTGCGAGTTCGACTACTCCGGCGTGCAAGCCTGCAAGGCGCTGCGCGAAGAGGGTTACAAGGTCATCCTGATCAACAGCAACCCCGCCACGATCATGACCGACCCGGCCACTGCCGACGTCACCTACATCGAGCCCATCACCTGGCAGACGGTCGAGAAGATCATCGCCAAGGAACGGCCCGATGCGATTTTGCCGACCATGGGCGGCCAGACCGCGCTGAACTGCGCGCTGGATCTGTGGCACCACGGCGTGCTGGAGAAATACAAGGTCGAACTGATTGGCGCCAAGCCCGAAGCCATCGACAAGGCCGAAGACCGCCTGAAGTTCAAGGATGCCATGACCAAGATCGGTCTGGGTTCCGCACGCTCGGGTATTGCCCACAGCATGGAAGAAGCCTGGGCTGTCCAGAAGACCGTCGGCTTCCCCACCGTCATTCGCCCCAGCTTCACGCTGGGCGGAACCGGCGGCGGCATTGCCTACAACCCCGAGGAGTTTGAAGTCATCTGCAAGCGCGGCCTGGAAGCCTCGCCGACCAACGAGCTGCTGATCGAAGAGTCGCTTTTGGGCTGGAAAGAGTATGAGATGGAAGTGGTGCGAGACACCGCCGACAACTGTATCATCGTCTGCTCCATCGAGAACCTGGACCCCATGGGCGTGCACACTGGCGATTCCATCACCGTGGCCCCGGCCCAGACGCTGACCGACAAGGAATACCAGATCTTGCGTAACGCGTCGCTGGCCGTGCTGCGCGAAATCGGCGTGGACACGGGTGGCTCGAACGTGCAGTTCTCCATCAACCCGGTCGATGGCCGCATGATCGTCATCGAGATGAATCCGCGCGTCAGCCGCTCCTCCGCGCTGGCATCCAAGGCTACGGGTTTTCCCATCGCCAAGATTGCGGCTAAGCTGGCGGTCGGCTTTACGCTGGACGAGTTGCGCAACGACATCACCGGTGGCGCCACACCCGCATCGTTCGAGCCCAGCATCGACTACGTGGTCACCAAGATCCCGCGTTTTGCGTTTGAGAAATTCCCCGCTGCCGACAGCCGCCTGACCACGCAGATGAAGAGTGTGGGCGAGGTCATGGCGATGGGCCGCACGTTCCAGGAATCCTTCCAGAAAGCCCTGCGCGGTCTGGAAGTCGGCGTGGATGGCCTGAACGAAAAGACGCAAGACCGCGAAGTGCTGGAAAAAGAGCTGGGCGAGCCCGGCCCCGAGCGCATCTGGTACGTGGGCGATGCATTCGCCCAGGGCATGAGCGTGGACGAGGTCTTTGCGTTGACCAAGATCGACCGCTGGTTCCTGGTGCAGATCGAGCAAATCGTCAAGATCGAGTTGGAGATTGAACGCCTGCCACAACCGGCCAGCGGAACGGCCTTCGACAAGATCGATGCGGCCACGCTGCGCAGCCTGAAGCAAAAGGGCTTCTCGGACCGCCGCCTGGCGCGCCAGTTCAAGACCACCGACAAGGCCATTCGCGAGAAGCGCCGTGCCCTGGGTGTGCGCCCGGTCTACAAGCGGGTGGACACCTGCGCGGCCGAGTTCGGCACCAACACCGCGTATATGTACTCGACCTACGAGTCCGAAGGCGCCGAGTGCGAGGCCGCACCGACCAACAACAAGAAGATCATGGTGCTGGGCGGTGGCCCGAATCGCATCGGCCAGGGTATCGAGTTCGACTACTGCTGCGTGCACGCCGCACTGGCCATGCGCGAAGACGGGTACGAGACCATCATGGTCAACTGCAACCCCGAAACCGTGTCGACAGACTACGACACGTCGGATCGCCTGTACTTCGAGCCGCTGACGCTGGAAGACGTGTTGGAAATCGTCGACAAGGAAAAGCCGGTCGGTGTGATCGTGCAATACGGCGGCCAAACGCCCTTGAAATTGGCACTGGATTTGGAAGCCAATGGCGTGCCCATTATCGGAACCAGTCCCGACATGATCGACGCCGCCGAAGACCGCGAGCGCTTCCAGAAGCTGCTGCACGAATTGAAGCTGCGCCAGCCGCCCAATGCCACGGCCCGTACCGAGCCCGAGGCACTGGAAAAGGCCGCGGCCCTGGGCTACCCCCTGGTCGTGCGCCCCAGTTATGTGCTGGGCGGTCGCGCCATGGAAATCGTCCACGAGCAGCGTGATCTGGAGCGCTACATGCGCGAGGCCGTCAAGGTCAGCAACGACTCTCCGGTGCTGCTGGACCGCTTCCTGAACGACGCCATCGAATGCGATGTGGACTGCATTCGCGACGCCACTGGCGTGACCTTTATCGGCGGCGTCATGGAACACATCGAGCAGGCTGGCGTGCACAGCGGCGACTCCGCCTGTTCGCTGCCACCCTACAGCCTGCGCGAAGCCACGGTCACCGAGATCAAGCGCCAGACGGCCGCCATGGCTGCGTCGCTGAACGTAGTGGGCCTGATGAATGTGCAGTTCGCCATCCAGAACCTCGACGGCAAGGACGTGATTTACGTGCTGGAAGTGAACCCCCGCGCATCGCGTACCGTGCCCTTTGTCTCCAAGGCCACCGGCATCCAACTGGCCAAGGTGGCGGCGCGATGCATGGTCGGCCAGACACTGGCGTCGCAAGGCATTTCGAAAGAGGTAACCCCGCCGTACTTCAGCGTCAAGGAAGCCGTGTTCCCGTTCGTCAAGTTCCCCGGCGTGGACACCATCCTCGGTCCTGAGATGAAGTCCACCGGTGAAGTCATGGGCGTGGGCAAGACCTTTGGCGAAGCCTTTGTGAAGTCCCAATTGGGGGCAGGTGCCAAGCTGCCACGCTCCGGCAAGGCCTTCATCTCGGTCAAGCAAAGCGACAAGCCACGTGCTGTCGAGGTGGCGCGCAAGCTGGTGGAACTGGGTTTCACGCTGGTGGCCACCAAGGGAACGGCCGCATCCATTAACGCTGCCGGCGTGCCCTGCGCCGTGGTGAACAAGGTCACAGAAGGGCGTCCACACATTGTGGACATGATCAAGAACGAGCCCCTGGCCATGGTCATCAACACAGTCGAAGAGCGTCGCAATGCGATTGCCGATTCACGCCAGATCCGCACCTCGGCGCTGCTGGCACGTATCACGACCTACACAACCATAGCCGGTGCCGAAGCCGCGGTGGAAGGCATGAAGTACCTCGATCAACTGGACGTTATTTCGGTGCAAGAGATGCACGCCCAACTACAAGCCTAAGCACACGAAGTGGCGAGCGTGGGGGCTCCTAGAACCTTGGCATAATCTGGCCCAACAGCGAGGACAGTGCCGCGCGCGAGCGCCGCACTGTCCTTGTACTTTGGCAGCTTAGAAATTTGCGGGACAGACCTTTAGCTCTGTCCCATCCGTTGAGAGAGACACCATGGCAACTTACCCCATCACCAAACGCGGCTCCGAGCTGCTCAAGGCCGAGCTGCACAAGCTGAAGACGGTCGAGCGTCCCGCCGTTATCCAGGCCATTTCCGAGGCACGGGCCCAGGGCGACCTGAGTGAAAACGCCGACTACGATGCCGCCAAGGAACGCCAGGGCTTCATCGAAGGCCGCATCCAGGAAGTGGAGGGCAAGCTGTCAGCGGCCCAGGTGATCGACCCTACCTCCATCCAGGCCGATGGTCGCGTGGTGTTTGGCGCCACCGTGGAGCTGGAAGACGAAGACACCGGCGACCGTGTCAAGTACCAGATCGTTGGCGAGGACGAGGCTGATCTGAAACAAGGACTGATCAACATCAGCTCCCCAATTGCCCGTGCGCTGATTGGCAAGGAAGGTGGCGATACCGCCGTGGTGCTGGCTCCCGGCGGCGAGCGCGCCTACGAAGTCGTGGCGGTGCACTACGTCTAAGCTGCTGCGTTCCCTGCCGTTGTGGATAGCGGCCCTGTGGTGGGGCAGCCTGACCACAATCGGTTTTTTCGTCGTGCCCATGTTGTTTGCGAACCTGCCGACACCGGCCATGGCGGGAGCTATGGCCGGCAAACTGTTTTCCGCCCAGTCCGCCATCTCGGTGGTGTGTGGGCTGATTTTGCTGATGACTTTTCGATCAAATCAGTTGCCAGCCCTCGCGGATATTGCGCAGAGTGCTACTCTTTTTGTAGTCGGTGGTATCTTGTTGGCGCTGCTGGTGGAGTTTGGTGTATCTCCGCACATCATCGCCCGCGACAACCTGGCGCTGTGGCACAGGCTGGGAACGGGGATGTATGTATTGCAGTGGCTGTGCGCGGTGGTGGTGTTTGGCAAGTTGGCCAAACGACAACCCTGATCGGTTCGGGACAGAGGCTACGGTCTGTCCCGCAAGGTTCAGGTTTGGCTGCGCTTCTTCACGCTGACCTGTGGCTTGGGTTTGGCCCGTTTGACATTGCCACCGGCGGTGAGGCGCTGGTTGCCCAGCACGCGCAGGGTCTTGACTTCGGGGCGTTGACCGGCGCGTTTGCTGTATTTCAGCACCTTGAAATCGCGCGGACCGGCCTTGCGGTCCTCATCGACCGCTTTTTCTTTTTCCAGCTTGGGTCGCCACAGCACCAGCAACTTGCCAATGTGCTGGATGGGGGCCGCATTGAGTTCGTCGGCCAGGGTCTGGAACATGGCGTCGCGGGCCACGCGGTCATCCGAGAAAACGCGCACCTTGATCAGCCCGTGGGCATTCAGGGCAGCGTCGATTTCTTTCTTGACGTTGTCGGTCAGGCCATCGCCACCTACCATGACTACGGGGTCCAGGTGGTGCGCTTCGGCACGGTGTTCTTTGCGCTGGGCAGGGGTCAGTTGAATTTGGGGCATGCCGGTATTATCCGTTGAACGGTAACGGTGTGGTAGAGCCACCCCTTCAGAAAGCACGAATGAAAACCAAAACCAATAGCAAGAAGGTCAACAAGGCCTGGCTGCACGATCACATCAATGACCCTTACGTCAAGCTGGCGAACCGGGAAGGCTACCGCGCGCGAGCGGCTTACAAACTCAAGGAAATTGACGAGACTTTTGGCTTGATCAAACCCGGCAACCTGGTGGTGGACCTGGGTTGCACGCCGGGTGCCTGGAGCCAGTATGTGCGGCGGCGGCTGTCGCCCACGGGTGCGGCGGTAGGGGACCTCAACGGCACCATCATTGGCCTGGATTTGCTGCCCATGGAGCCTATCGAGGGGGTGACCTTCATCCAGGGTGACTTTCGCGAAGCCGAGGTGCTGACCCAACTGGAGCAGGCACTGGCCGGCCGGCAGGCCGATATTGTGGTGTCCGACATGGCGCCGAACCTGTCGGGTATCTCGTCCGCCGACGCGGCCCGGATCGAGCATTTGGTCGAATTGGCCATCGAATTTGCCCAGAATCACATGAAACCCAATGGCGCTTTGATTGCCAAAGTGTTCCACGGCCCCAGCTACAACGATGTGGTGCTGCACTTCAAGGCGGCATTCGAGCTGGTCAAACCTTTCAAGCCCAAGGCCTCGCGCGACCGGTCTTCGGAGACATTCCTGGTTGGTATCGGACTCAAATAGTCTTTGAAGCGCGGCGTTGGAGGGCTAGCCCGGGCCGACACGGTGTTTACATAACCTTGCTGTATATGTGGCAGAAAACCGGAAAATACCGCGCCAATCACCTTGAAACGCCTAAAATGGGGACCAGATATGCACGGTATCTCTACTTGTGCCCCTATTGGAGCTTCGCTTGAATAATCAGTGGTTTTCTAAAGTTGCAGTGTGGTTGGTGATTGGGCTGGTGCTCTTCACCGTGTTCAAGCAATTTGACACGCGCGGCGCGGCCGGCGCGAGCATGTTGGGCTATTCCGATTTTCTGGAAGAAGTTCGCAACAAGCACATCAAGAGCGCGGTAATCCAGGAAGGCCAGGGCGGCACCGAGATTCTGGCCGTAACGACCGATGACCGCAGAATCCGCACCACCGCCACCTATCTGGACCGCGGTCTGGTCGGCGATCTGATCAGCAATGGCGTCAAGTTTGACGTCAAACCCCGCGAGGAAGGCTCCCTGCTCATGACCCTGCTGGTCAGCTGGGGTCCCATGCTGCTGCTGGTGGGTGTCTGGATTTATTTCATGCGCCAGATGCAGGGCGGCGGCAAGGGCGGCGCTTTCAGTTTTGGCAAGAGCAAGGCGCGCCTGCTGGACGAAAACACCAATACCGTGACCTTTGCCGACGTGGCCGGTTGCGACGAAGCCAAGGAAGAGGTCAAGGAAGTCGTGGACTTCCTGAAAGACCCCGCCAAGTTCCAGAAGCTCGGCGGCCGCATTCCCCGTGGCCTATTGCTGGTGGGCCCTCCCGGAACCGGTAAGACCCTACTGGCCAAGTCCATTGCCGGCGAGGCCAAGGTGCCGTTTTTCAGCATCTCAGGCTCTGACTTTGTGGAAATGTTTGTCGGTGTGGGCGCATCCCGTGTGCGCGACATGTTCGACAACGCCAAGAAGAACGCACCCTGCATCATCTTCATCGACGAAATCGACGCCGTGGGTCGCCAGCGTGGCGCGGGCCTGGGCGGCGGCAATGACGAGCGTGAGCAGACGCTGAACCAGATGCTGGTGGAGATGGACGGTTTCGAAACCAATGTCGGCGTGATCGTGGTGGCCGCCACCAACCGCCCCGACATTCTGGATGCCGCTTTGCTGCGCCCGGGCCGTTTCGACCGCCAGGTCTATGTTACGCTGCCCGATATCCGTGGTCGCGAACAGATACTGAACGTCCACATGCGCAAGGTGCCATTGGGCCAGGATGTCAGCCCCGGCGTGATTGCGCGTGGCACACCCGGCATGTCCGGTGCCGACCTGGCCAATCTGTGCAACGAGGCCGCCCTGATGGCAGCCCGCCGCAATGCCCGCGTCGTAGAAATGCAGGACTTCGAGAAAGCCAAGGACAAAATCCTGATGGGCCCCGAACGCAAGAGCATGGTCATGCCCGAGGAAGAGCGTCGCAACACGGCTTATCACGAGTCCGGCCACGCCCTGATCGGCAAGATGCTGCCCAAGTGCGACCCGGTGCACAAGGTCACCATCATTCCCCGTGGCCGCGCCCTGGGCGTGACCATGAGCCTGCCATCGCAGGACCGCTACAGCTACGACAGCGAATACATGCTGAACCAGATCAGCATGCTGTTCGGTGGCCGTATCGCCGAAGAAGTGTTCATGAACCAGATGACCACCGGCGCCAGCAACGACTTTGAACGCGCCACCCACATTGCCCGCGACATGGTGACCCGCTACGGCATGACCGATGCCCTGGGCCCCATGGTCTATGCCGAGAACGAGGGCGAAGTGTTCCTGGGCCGCTCGGTGACCAAGACCACCACCATGAGCGAGTCCACCATGCAGAAGGTGGATTCCGAGGTGCGCCGCATCATCGACCAGCAGTACGCCCTGGCGCGAAAGCTGATTGAAGACAACAAGGACAAGATGCACGCCATGGCCAAGGCCCTGCTGGAGTGGGAAACCATCGACAGCGACCAGCTTGATGACATTATGGCCGGCAAGGAGCCGCGCCCACCCAAGGATTGGACGCCCCGCGCGCCCAATTCCGGCGGTGGTGGCAGTGGTGGCGCGCCGGCAGTGGCCGCGGACCCAACACCCACAGCCGCTTGAAGGACTGAATCCGAAGCAGACGGGGCCTTGTGCCCCGTTTTCTTTTCGCTGGAGATTGGAGGGGGAGTACATGGACTGGCAAACCAGCCGATTTCGAATAGACCTGAACACGCCCAAGGTCATGGGCATTGTCAACGTCACCCCGGATTCGTTCTCCGATGGCGGCGCTTACGCGGGCCGCGATGCAGCACTGGCGCACTGCGAGCGACTGCTCAGGGATGGTGCGGACATTCTGGATATTGGTGGCGAGTCCACCCGTCCCGGTGCGCTGGAGTTGCCGGTGGAGGAAGAACTGGCGCGCGTGCTGCCGGTTGTCCGCCATGCCGTGACCCTGGGGGTGCCGGTGTCGGTGGATACCTACAAGCCCGCGGTCATGCAGGCTGCACTGGACCTGGGTGCCGATATCGTGAACGACATCTGGGCCCTGCGCTGGCGCTCGGCACCCACCGAGCGGACCGGGGTGCAGGTGGTCAGCCAGCATCCCAACTGTGGTGTCTGCGTGATGCACATGCACCGCAACCCGCAGACCATGCAGACCGCGCCCATGGAAGGTGACGTGGTGCCGCAGGTGCTATCGTTTTTAGAGCAAATAACGCAGGATCTACGAGGGCTGGGAGTCGATTCGGCACGTATCTGTATTGACCCGGGCATCGGTTTTGGCAAGACGGTGCAGCAGAACTTTACGCTGCTGGGCCAGCAGTCTGCGCTGTTGCCTCTGGGCTATGCCGTGCTGGCGGGCTGGTCCCGCAAGTCGTCATTGGCGGCGGTGACCGAGCGATCTCTGTCGACCGTGGCCACCCTGGACATTCGCGACCGGCTGGTGCCCAGCGTGACCGCCGCGCTGCTGGCGGTGCAGAACGGTGCCCATGTGGTGCGGGTGCACGACGTCAAGGAAACGGTGCAGGCATTGAAAGTATTCGCAGCGATGCAGCAACAGGAAACAACAGTATGACCCGAAAATATTTTGGTACCGACGGTATCCGCGGCACGGTGGGCCAGGCGCCCATTACTCCCGACTTTGTGATGCGCCTGGCGCACGCCGTGGGACGCGTTCTCAAGCAGTCCGAGCCACGACCTACGGTGCTGATTGGCAAGGACACACGCATCTCCGGTTACATGCTGGAGAGCGCGCTGGAAAGCGGCTTCAATTCCGCCGGTGTCGATGTGGTGTTGCTTGGCCCCTTGCCCACGCCCGGCGTGGCCTACCTGACCCGAGCGCAGCGCGCCTCGCTGGGCGTGGTTATCAGTGCCAGCCACAATCCGTTTGCCGACAATGGCATCAAGTTTTTCAGCGCCCAGGGCACCAAGCTGTCCGACGACTGGGAACGGGCCGTCGAAGCCGCGCTGGAAGAGCCACCGGTCTGGGCCGACTCTGCATCCCTGGGCAAGACCCGCCGGCTGGATGACGCGGCCGGGCGTTACATCGAGTTTTGCAAGAGCACCTTTGCCAACGACCTGACCCTGAAGGGTCTGAAGATCGTCGTCGATGCGGCCCACGGTGCGGCCTACCACATTGCGCCCAAGGTGTTTCATGAGTTGGGCGCCGAGGTGGTGGCCATTGGCTGCGCACCCGATGGCCTGAACATCAACCACGAGGTCGGTGCGACCCACCCGCAGGCCCTGGTGGATGCCGTCAAGGCCCACCACGCCGACTTTGGCGTGGCGCTGGATGGCGATGCTGACCGCCTGCAGGTGGTGGATGCCGATGGTCGCCTCTACAACGGCGACGAATTACTGTACCTGATGGCCGACGACCGCCTGGGCCGTGACGAGCATGTGCCCGGCGTGGTCGGCACGCTGATGACCAACATGGCCGTGGAAGTGGCGCTGAAAGGTCGTGGCGTGCAGTTTGTGCGCGCCAAGGTGGGTGACCGCTATGTGCTCGAAGAGCTGGAAAAACACAAATGGATACTGGGCGGTGAGGGCTCGGGGCACCTTCTGGCGCTGGACAAGCACACCACCGGTGATGGGTTGATCTCCGCCTTGCAAGTTTTGCAGGCGCTGCAGCGCAGCGGCCAGACACTGTCGCAGCTGCTGGCCAAGATCACGCTATTCCCCCAGACCCTGGTCAATGTGCGGCTGCAGCCAGGGCAGGATTGGAAGTCCAATGCACGTCTGGAGCAGGAGACCCGCGCGGTGGAAACCGAACTGGGAGAGACCGGGCGCGTGCTGATCCGCGCCAGTGGCACCGAACCGCTGGTACGCGTCATGGTGGAGGCGCGCGATGCTGCGCAAGCCAAGACCTGTGCCCAGCGTATTGCCAACACATTGAGCGTTTGAGGAGTGCAGGACATGCCGATTGCTGAAGCCCTGCAGGTGGTCCGCGCCGATTACGCCAACTCCGTGCACGGCGCGGCGCTGGTGGCGCTGCTGGATGCCTATGCCCGCGACCCCATGGGCGGAGCCCATCCGCTGAGTGACTTTGCCCGGGCCAACCTGGTCGCGTCCCTGGCGGCGCGTCCGCAGGCCTATAGCGTGTTGGCCTTTGCCGGCAATGTGCCCGTGGGTCTGGTGAACTGCATCGAAGGCTTTTCCACCTTTGCCTGCGAGCCGCTGGTCAATGTGCACGATGTGGTGGTGCTGGCCAGCCAACGTGGCCAGGGTGTGGCCGAGAAGATGCTGGTTCTGGCGGAAGCAATCGCCCGCGAGCGGGGCGCCTGCAAGCTGACGCTGGAAGTGTTGCAGGGCAACCAGGGCGCCGACCGGCTGTACCGTCGCCTGGGCTTTGCCAACTACGAACTGGACCCGGCCATGGGCCAGGCGCAATTCATGCAGAAGTGGCTGCGCTAAGCGGCATGTCTTCCAGAGGAGTGGGTGCCATTGAAGGCACCACAATCACAGGGCAGAAACCTCCGCCGGGTGTGCGCATATTGGTAGTCTGTCCACTGTAGCTGCGCGCGGCCAGCAGTTGCACCGCACCCCGGTAGCTATAGGCGCGCACATCCACCTTGAGTCGGGTCGGCACACCGTCCACCTCCACCAGGCGTTCACTGGGCGGCACCAGGGCCTGGGCGATGAATCCGCCCTCCACAATCTCGGCCCACACGCGCTTGGTGAGTTTGTCACCCCGGTAGGCGGCCTTGGCACCGTATCCGGCCACCGGCTTGAAGAACCACTGGCGCCGCTGGGTCCACAGTGTGTCGGCGTTCTCGGCAGTAACGGCCAGGGTCTGCGGAATGGCTGCCTGCAGCAGGTCGCGATCCTGCTGCGATGCGCCCCAACGGGCCAGCAGCGCGGCATCCCCCAGCGTAATCAGGTTGCGTTTGTGCGCGTGCAGCGCATGGGCGCGCGGGTGGGGCGTGACGACGGTGGCTCCTGCCGCGTAGGCGTCACGCAGCGCGGCATGGCGGGGTTCGGACAGGTCGAAATCCGTCAAACGGTTGTAGATCAGGTCCACCGGCAACCCGGCGGGCAGGGCGGGGTGCCACAGTGCGCCGTCGCGCCACTGCAGTTCCTGCGGATCTGCCACGACGGCATGGATGCCCCGGATCTGGAACAGATGGCGGGCCAGTTCAAATTCTGGTGCCAGAAACTGGGTCTGCGGCGCGTCGTCGACGATCAGCACCGTGCGCAGCGGTTGCGCGTCGCGCTGGCTGTGCCACTCCTGCAGGAACATGTCGTAGAACACAAGGTCCAGTTGCGCGAGGTCGATCCAGGCGTCAAACACGCCGTACATGCTCTCGCAGCAGGCGCGGTGCGCGCGTGCCAGCGCCGCGTTGAGCAGGGCGCCACCGGCGTTGGTGTTGATCTCGATGAGGCGCGGCCCCTGCGCACTGAGATGAAAGTCATAACCCATGAACACACCCGTCGGACCGAAGTCGTGCTGGGCGATGGGCCCCGCCTGTGCCAGTGCGTACTGCTGGTAGGCCGGCAAGGCCATGACGCGCGCTATGGCTGCCACCGTGCGGGCCAGCGTGGCGTGCACTGCGGGGTCCAGAAACACGGCGGTTTGGGAAAACAGATGGGGGTGCGTGCTAGCGAGCGAGCTTGCCATGCCCCGCAGTTCGGGCGATGTCTCCAGTTGCTCACGCAGGCGCTCGGCATTGAGCGTGCGGCACATGCAGTCCCGATTGAGTTGGTCGGCAAGGTTCATAGTTTGACTATAGCCGTGTGGTGCGCTGGTGCAGCGACCGAACCTGCTCTATCACCCACTGCGGTGCATCCAGCGGCAGGTCATGCCCGGCGTCGGGGTGCAGGGCCATGGGGCTGCCCCAGTGCTGTGCAATGGCGCGCGTGCACTGCACATTGACCAATCCGTCCCGTTCGCTGCCCAGCAGCAGCACCGGGCATGACGGCGCCTGCGGGTTGGCCCTGAAGCGCGCCGCGGCCACCAACTGGCGCAGCGCGTTGCCGGCTCGCACCGGGTGCCGCCGGCGAATGGTGATCCAGTTCGCCAGCGCATCCAGGTGCTGATCAGCACGGTTGCTGGTCATGTGCAGGACCGCGCGTTCCAGGGCTGCGTCGGATGGGCGCAACAGCAGCATGCGTAACAGGCGGCCGTAGTTGTGCGGTCGCAGGCGCTGGTAGACGGGGTTGAATGGCCGAAAGCTGGTGTTGATTAACACAGCACCCGCCAGCTCCTGTGGCGCCACGCGTGCCCATTGCGCGGTCACCATGGCCCCCATGGACATGGCCAGTACCTGGTAGGGCGGCGCGTAGCCCTGCCGCAGCAGTTCGGTGCGACAAAAGTCCACCAGGGGGGCGATGGACACGGGGCTGCGCTGTTGATGAAGCACTCCGTTGCCCGGCAGGTCCAGCACGACCACGTTGGCGTTGGGCAGGGCGTTCTGAAACGCCTGTGGAAAGTCGCCCCAGTGCCCCGACTCGCGTGTCAGCCCGCGCAGGAAGATCCAGGTTACTTTGGCCGCTTCAGTCATACCAGTTCTTGAGTGCGTCGGCATGCAGTTTGATGCGCGTGGCCTCACTGGGCAGCCAGCGTTCAAAACTACAGGCCGCGCGGGACAAGAAGTCCAGCAACGCGAGATGCCGGCGCAGCACGCGGTGCTGGCGGTGTTCGATCAGCGGATTGAAGATGCCCTTGAGTGAAAACATCTGGCGCGGGTTCTTCTTGATCCACAGCCAGGAGCCCATCTCCAGCGTCAGTGGCAGGAAAACCCGATTCTCGTTGTTGCAGGCCTGCAGGTACAAATGGTCCCAGATGTCGCCATGGGCCAGGTATTGCAGGCTTTGTGGCTCAAATACATAGGCATGGTGGTTGTAGGTTTGCAGGAACACTTCTTTCAGCGCCTGCATTTCAGCCAAGTGCGCAATCGGCTTGCGGGTGTGGGCGTAGGGAAACCACAGCCGGTCGCTGGCGCCAAAGCCGGAGTGGCAATCCAGTGCCATGCTGAAGCGCCGGGTCAGCAGCTCGGACTCCACCACGCGGCACAGCGCCTGGTTTTCGGCCTCCATGGCCGCGCCCAATCGGCCGCGGTACCAGGGCAGGCCGGCGCTGATGCGCTGGCCACCGATCAGAAACGGCACCTGGTCTACCGCATCCACCGGGGCGTTGCGCATCAGGTCCACGCCATTGGGGTTGGCGCGCGTGCCCATCAGCATGCCGCCGGGGTTGACGATGGGCATGAACACCAGGCGCACCGACTCCAGTTGCTGGTGCAGTGTGGTATCCCACTGCAGGCGCATCACAAGGCTGTGCAGGAAGGCAATCACCACCTCGGCACCAATGCGCTCCAGGCCGTGCACACCGCCAAAGAAGCCGATGGCCGGAACCTGCCGGCTGGTGTTACCGAGTCCGATGGCGTACACCGGCAGCGTGGTGCCGTTGGGCAGGGCAGCCTGGTGCGCGATCTGGACGTCCAGGTGCTTGCCGCCCAGGTCCAGGATGCGCTCCACAGCTTCAAGCTCGGGCAGGTAATTCATCGGGGAAGCATAGTGGGCAAAGCACCTGCCAATCGCATATCAGACCCCATTGCAAGGGTAAGCGCGTTTGACGCGAAACCGTCACATTGGCGCGCTAGCCTAGAGACTCCTTCAACGACGGGATTGGAGTCCACCATGCTCTGGAAACTCTTGGGATTGCAGAAAAAACTGGATGCGCTGTTTGACGACGGCTGGGTCGGGCTGGGCTTTGCGAGCCATCGTGCTGGCGTGGCGCAGGTGCTGACTGACACCGTGGCGGAGCCGGGCCATGCATAGGGCCATGAACAAGGCCGTGCGCCACGTTGCCGTGCTGGGTAGCGTCGTCTGGGGCGTCGTGGAACTGGTGGCCCTGCAGCGCTCCCGCTACCGCGCCTGGGTCATGCGCGCCTGAACGCCGCGCAGGAATTCCTGCAGGCCCTCATGGGCCTGCAGGCGCGCCGCGATTTCCAGCGCCTGCTGCAGATCACGCTCCGCCCCCATGTCGCCTTGCACCTGAGCCGCCCATTGGTACCAGCGGTGGGCGCGCCGTTTGGGTAACAGGGGGCGCAGCGCCTCGATGCTGTAGCGCAGCCGCTTGGACAGGATGCGGGCACGGTGGGCACTCTCCGGGTGGTCCACATCTTTCAGGCTGGCTTTCAATTGCTCCCGCAGGCGCGCAATGCGCCGTTGGGCCCAGCGGCGCAATGTTGTTTTGCGTTCCTTGGCCGCTTCGTCGGCGAAATCCCCCGACCAACCGCTCTCCAGCCATTCGGTCAAGGCCAGCAGGGTGGCGCCAGTGGCTGGATCATTAAGCGTGGCGCGCACGACCTGGCGCTGTTGGTCCGCAGCCTGCACCAGAGCCTCCTGCATGGCACGCCAATGGGCCTGGCGGGTGCTGTCGCCGGCGGTATAGGCGTTGGCCAGCATGGGCAGGGTTTCCAGGTGGGCCACATCCAGGTCGCGCAGGTTGCCCAGCGCGTGGAGCAAGGGCAGCAGGTCCTGCCAACTCGGGGTGGTTTGGACCCGGGTGGTCTTTTTGAATAGCTTCAGGCTGCTCTTGAAGCGCCGCCATGCCACACGGGCCTGGTGCACCAGTTCGGGGTCATCGGAGTGCTCCAGCGTGACCAGGTTGTGCGTGAACTGGCTGAACATTTCACGCAGTACGCGCACGGCGGCTGTGGGCAACGGGGTGTGCGGCGTCAATATCGGTGGTTGCGCGCGCCGGGGCAGTTGCAGGGCGTTTTGGGCCAGCGCATAGCCGCGCTCGGCCTTGCTGATGCCCAGCGGCAGCACCGCAATGCCGCGGGCGATCTGGTGCGCCACCTGGAACAGCGCGCTGGCGTCTCCTGCCAGCAATTCCAGCTCCAACTCGCAAATGGGCGCGATTTGCTCGCCAACGACGATGTGGCCCACGTCCAGCGCCACCTCGACCACATTGCCACTGCGCTGGCGCACGGTCCAGCGGGTGCGCTGAAAGTCGGTGGTGAAGCGGGGCTCCAGTGCCTGGAACACGTCACCCTCCGGGTCCAGTTCGGGCCAGGGGGTGGGCTGCAGCAGTTCAGCGCGCAGCGTGGCACCGGGCACGGCGTCTTCCCACTCGCCACGCCGGCTCAGGGCCGAGTCGCTGTTGCCACCTACCTTGAGGGTTTGCAGCCATTGGGGATGGGCCGCATCCCCCACGCGGCGCAGGCGCAGCGCGATGCGCTGGTGGTGCAGGGCATCGTCCGGCGTGTCGTAGTAGATGTTGTGCAGTGCCTGGCGGCTGGCCTTGCGGCGCGCCAGCAACGGCAGCCGGGCCAGGCGCTGTTCCAGTGCTGCCGGGTCTGCAGTGGGCAGGGCCAGTTTCAGCTCGATTTCCACGGCCTTCTGCGCCGCTATGCCAGAGGTTTTCATAGGCTGCACAGCTTACTCCGCTTATGTGACGGATTTTCGGTGCAGCGCGGGGCTTGCCCGTATTCGTTCAGATTGTCGAGAATAGCTATAAAAATGATAGCTGTCTACGCAATATCCACGAGGGCTAGAGCCCTATTTCATTGAGTGCGCCTAGACGTGGCGCGCCCAGGGGCCCAGTGACAGTTGCTCCAGCGCCTGCATGGTGCGCGAAAAATCACGCGACGCCAGCATGGAGCGTTCAATCAGGCCCAGTTGAACGGCGCGGGCGTATTGGGCCCGTGCGATGTCGAAGGGCAGTCCCAGCAGGTTCATGGTAATTCCGGCTGCATCGGTCACGCTTTTGGCGATCACGGGCGCGGGGATGGCATCGAATGCGAACTCCGACGTCTCCGCAGATATCGGCGCGGGGGTCATGGTATGACGCATAGCGAATCCTTTTGATACGAGTCAGGTTTGAAGATAAGGGTTTACCCTTAATAAATCAAGTGTGGATTCTATTCTGTTGCATTTTGAATCCGCGTGCGCTGTCACACAATTGCCATTGAATTGACGTGATTGCGTCATCTTTGCCTTCCAAAATCCGTACATAACAGCAGAACGGAGAGCAAGATGGAACAGCAAGTCAACAACCGCCCGACCTTTGAATTCGAGCAGCAATGCCTTCGGGTCTTGCGTTGCACGGCCCAGGCGCTGGCCAATAGTCCCGGTGGCCTGCGCTTTCAGGCGGGAACCCGCCCCTGGCTGGATGCCCTGAAAGACTGCGGCGCCGAGTTGCACCTGACCAACCCGGCCGGAGTCTGACCATGGGCGAGCACATTGACGCCATCCAGGTCCAGACCACCACGCCGTCGCGCAACACGGCTGCGGCCACGCAAGAGCGCCCCGGCATTCGCGTGTCCTGGGCCCGCCACCTCGACGAAGTGCGGGCCGCGCAGCGCCTGCGCTACGACGTGTTTGCCGGCGAGATGGGTGCCCGATTGAGCAACACGCTGCCCGGCCACGACATCGACCTGTTTGACAACTTCTGCGAGCACCTGCTGGTGTGTGACGAGGCCACCGGCCAGGTCATTGGCACCTACCGCGTGCTAACCCCGGTGCAGGCCCAGCGCGTGGGCAGCACCTACAGCGACACCGAGT
>JBBQLM010000039.1:0-42530 GCA_038327925.1 Burkholderiales bacterium
ACAGGCGACGTCGCTGACCACAACCGGTATTGCAGCGTTGACGACAGACCAGGTGGTGGCGCTGAGAACCGACCAGGTTGCAGCGTTGAAGACCAACCAGGTAGCTGCGTTGACCACGGCTGGCATAGCAGCGATGGAAACCCAGGACGTTGAAGCGCTGACGACGGCTGGTGTCACAGCGATTACGACAGCCGGTATTGCGGCACTGACTACAGACCAGGTTGTTGCACTGAGGACCGATCAAGTTGTTGCACTCAGGACCAACCAGGTCGCCGCGCTGACCACGAACGGCGCTGCAGCGCTGGAAACACGTGACGTGGCGGTTCTGACAACGGCCCAGGTTCAGCAGGGTATAACCACCAACCAGATCGTGGCCTTGACGACGGACCAGATATCCGCGTTGACCACCAAACAGGTCGAAGCCTTGACGACGGCGCAAAAGGCCGCCTTGACAACGGATCAGGTACCGAACCTGGCACTGGGTACCCCAATTGTTTTGGACCTCAATGGCGACGGCATATCGACCCAGAGCATCAACAATGGTGTGAAATTCGACATCTTTGGTGTGGACCAGAAGGTCAACACCGGTTGGGTGGCCGGAGGAGACGGTTTGCTGGTGATGGATCGCAACCACGATGGTTCGATTAACGGTGGTACCGAGTTGTTCGGTGAAGGCACCACCCTTGCCAATGGACAGAAGGCAACCAATGGGTATGTGGCGCTGGCAGAACTGGATGCGAATGGTGACGGAGTCTTCAATGCCTCGGATGCCAACTTTGCCGATCTCATGGTCTGGGTCGATGGTGACTCGGACGGTGTGAGCCAGGGTACCGAACTGCACAGCCTGAACTCCTTGGGCATTACGCAGCTCGACCTGAAGGCGCAGACATCGACTGAAGTGGACAATGGCAACCTGATTGGCCTGACATCGAGCTACACAACGTCCGATGGTGTTACGCACGATATGGCGGACGTGTGGTTTGCGACCAGCAAGGACACATCGACCGCGGAAGTCGCTGCGGCTGTACCGGCAGTGCCTCCAAGTCTGCAACTGCCACCGGCGAATGTCGCCGCGAACAATTCACCCGCTGCTGCCGCGCCCAATGATGGAATGCGCTCGCAGGTTGTCAGCATGGTCGATGCAATGGCTTCGTTCGGCAACACAGCAGCGCCAGGCAGTGAGACCCCACTGACCGCGCCGGCAACGCTGGTACCTACTCCGGCATCCGGCAGTGGTTCCGGGGTGATTGGAATGGTCGATGCGATGAAGCAATTCGATGCGAACGGCCAGCCGAGACTTGCAGGTGGCTTGTCTGCCGAAGCCGTGGCTACGACGCTGAATACGACGACTGTTCGCAAGCCAGACACCGATATACTCGCATCGGGCAAGTAAGCTGTCCAACCCTGCCGGGCTCAGTTTCCTCAGGAAGCTGAGCCCGGTTGGTTTGAGTGTGTGTCAGTCTAGGGGCGAAAGCGGATGGAAATTGCTGAGAACTTCGGATCAACCGTACTGGCTGCATGGGAAGGGAAGCTGGCGTTTCCGGAACTGATTGACTTTACGACCCGTCTGGAGTCCGCAGGGCTTTCTCCGCTCGCGGCTGTTCTATACCAGACTTGGTTGAGTCGAACCCAGTCCTCTTACGCGCACGCTGTCAATTTCAATCTGGGTGCGACCCTCTCCAATTTGGGTGACCTTGCTGGCGCAGAAGCGGCATACCGCAGGGCCATTGCCATGGCGCCCGCGTTTGCTCAACCACGCCTCAACCTTGGGTTGTTGTTTGAGCGCGCGGGCCAAGTGGACGAGGCAACCACCGAGTGGAAATGGATTGTGGCCAATTGCCCACGCGACGAAGCCACCAAACCACTCGTGCAACTGGCCATGAACCATCTGGGCCGGGTTGCCGAGGGCCGCAAACAGTTTCCGGACGCTGACTCCTACCTCACGCAGAGCTTGTTGCTGGAGCCGGACCAGCCCGATGTCTTGCACCACTGGGTCTTTCTGCGGCAAAAGCAATGCGCATGGCCGGTGTATGCCGATGTGCCGGGGGTCAGCAAGGACGCGATGCGGGAGGCGACTTCGGCGCTGGCCATGCTCAGCATTTCCGACGACCCGAAAGAACAACTGCACGCCGCCGAACAGTTTGTTGAAACCAAGCTGGCAAAGGACTTGCCACTGTTGACTGACAGGCACGGCTATGGCCATCGGAAGTTGCGCATTGCCTACTGCTCATCCGATTTCTGCCTGCACCCGGTGTCCCTGCTGACGGTTCAGATGTTCGAACTGCACAACCGGGAACAGTTTGAGGTGTATGGCTTTTGCTGGAGTCCGGAAGACGGTTCGGCCACCCGCCAGCGCGTGAAGGCCGCGATGGATCATTTCTTCACCATCCACCAGATGAAGGATGAAGAGGCGGCACGCCTGATCCGTTCGCACGAGATTGATATTCTGGTGGACCTGCAGGGGCAAACATCCGGTGCGCGCGCGAATATTCTGGCGTACCGACCTGCGCCCATCCAGATCACCTATTTGGGGCTACCCGCGACGACCGGGTTTCCTTTCATCGATTATGTGATCGCCGATGAGTTCCTGATCCCTCCCGCAGAGGCCCGGTACTACTCGGAAAAGCCCCTGTACATGCCGTACATCTACCAGGTCAGCGACCGCAAGCGCCAGCAGGGCCCCAAGCCCACACGCGCCAGTTGCGGGCTGCCGGAGCAAGGGTTTGTGTTCTGTTCGTTCAACAACAGCTACAAATACACCCCCGAGGTGTTTGACGTCTGGCTGTCGTTGCTGAAGAAAGTGCCAGACAGTGTGCTGTGGCTGCTGGCTGACAATCCTTGGGCCGAGAGCAACCTGCGCAAGGTTGCCGAGTCCAGGGGATTCGCCCCAGAACGGCTGGTGTTTGCGACCCGTGTTTCGCCCGAAAACTATCTGGCCCGCTACCTGGTGGCGGATTTGTTTCTGGATACCTTCCCCTTCAATGCCGGGACAACCGCCAATGATTGCCTGTGGATGGGATGCCCGCTGGTCACGCTGACCGGGCGTTCGTTTGGTGCGCGCATGGCGGGCGCCCTGCTGACCGCTGCTGGCCTGCCTGAATTGATCACCTATAACCTGGCTGACTACGAGGCCGTGGCTTTGCAACTGGCCAACGATCCCGCGCGTTGCGCGCAACTGCGGGCCAAACTTGGGGACGTGCGCGAGCATGGTGTCCTGTTTGATACGCCGGCTTTCGTGCGTGATCTGGAGACCCGGCTTTTGGACCTCGTCGAGGCCCTCCCGTCTGTGGTTCAGGCCCCCGGCGCATGAACGACAGTCCAACAGCCAACGACAAACGCAAGTTTGCCGCGCGCCTCAAGGAAGCGCGCATTGGGGACCCTGCCGCCCAATACGATGTGGCACTGATGTATGCCAATGGCGTCGGCGTGGGAAAGAACATATCCCAGACGTTCACCTGGACCAAGACAGCCGCTGAAAAAGGGCATCCTGCTGCCCAATACCTTCTTGGCAGCGCCTACTTCGGCGGTTTGGGTACACCCAAAAATGAACAAAAGGCGTTGTCCTGCTTTTTGAAGGCCTACGAGCATGGCAGTGAAAAAGCCGCGTTCAAATTGGCCAAGGTCGTGGCAACGGAACAGCCCGCATTGGCGTTCCAGTTTGCGTTGGAAGCAGCCGAAAAGGGTTTGGCTGAAGCGCAGTTCAATGTTGGCGAGTGCTATGCGGCGGGAATCGGTGTCGAGGCCGATATGTACCAGGCCAGGGCCTGGTACGAGCGCGCCGCAGAGCAAGGGCAGGCACCTGCGCTGTATGCACTTGGGCAGTTGCAGGAACACGACAGCCCGGACCCCGATGGCCTTGTCGATGCTGGGCGCTGGTACCGCCAGGCCGCCAAAATCGGCCATCCCGGGGCTCAGGTTGCGCTGGATCGGCTCGATGCGGCGGGATACGGCCGCCATGGCGCGAAACACAGAACCGGCGGGCGTGAGCGTCGAACAGCCGATTCCCGCTGGACCCAATACGCGGCACATGGCCGTGTGGACGATTTCTACCACCTTGGGCTGCTCTACGAGGCAGGGCTCAGTGTTGAGCGCAACCTGAAGCAGGCCAGGGTCTGGTACAAAAAAGCCGCTGAGCTAGGAGACGCCCGGGCGCAGTATGCGTTGGCGCGCGACTTTGAGCCGTTCGAATCGCCGCAGGCAGTGGCATGGCTGCACAAGGCCGCCGCGCAGGGGCACGCGCAGGCGCAATGCGCGCTGGCTGAAATGCAATACCAGGGCGTGGGCGTTGAGCAGGACAGGCTAAGTGCGCTGGCCTGGTATGCCAGAGCGGCGGCACAGGGCGACGCGCAGGCCCAGTTTAGGCTGGGCAGCCTGTTCAAGAACCAAGCAGAAAGCCTGGCCCACGTCGCCTTGGCCCAGGCTGCCGCAGGCGGGCAGGCCGATGCCCAATTTGCCATGGGCGAGCGCTACCGCCAAGGCACGGGCGTCGCGCAAAACTGGTTTGAGGCCTGCCGCTGGTACCAGATGGCGGCAGAGCAGGGCAACGCGCAAGCCCAGTGTGCCCTGGCTGGCTGCTATGCCCAGGGCAAGGGCGTCAGGCAGGATTTGGCGCACGCCTTTGCATGGTATGAAAAAGCCGCCGCGCAAGGATTGCCGCAGGCCCAGTGGAACTTGGGCGAGCTGTATGCCACCGGCTTGCCCGGTGTGGGAGCGGACGCCAAGAAAGCGACGGCGCTGTGCAAGCGCGCCGCGAATGCCGGGTTTGTGCCGGCGCAGGCGACCCTGGGCGCGTTGTTCGCGCGCGCCAAGAAGCATGACCGCGCCGTGCATTGGTGGACCCTGGCCGCAGAGCAAGGGGATCTGGAGGCGCTGTTCAATGTGGGGCAGTCCTACCGCCTGGGTTTGGGTGTGGAGAAAGACGCGTCCAAGGCCTTTGCCATGCTGCTGAAGGCGGCCCAGGGCGGCCTGGCTGTTGCCCAGTCGCGTATTGGTCTGTCCTACGCTACCGGAGAAGGCGCGGCGCTCGACCCTATTGAAGCCGCCAAATGGTTCGAACTCGCCGCATTGGGCGGCGATACCGCTGCGGCCGCCAATTGGGAGCGGGCCAAAAAGACGCTCAGCCCGGCTCAGCAGGCAGAGGCAGACCGCCGCGCCCAAGAGTGGCTGCACGCCCGGGAGAAAAAAATAGGGCCGTGAATCACGGCCTTTTTGCCGGTTAAGTGCGGTGTGAACGTGGGACCATAAACGGGTCAAATCTGAACGGTATCCGCGTATTCCCCAAGGGCTCCTCACTTCAATGGCCGAGCAAAAATCCCACTCCGTTGTGCAGTGCCTTACTGCCATTGCGCAGCACCACGGACTCCAAGTCAATCCTGAGCGTCTGATCGAAGAGCATGCGCTGCCGGATGAGGAGCCGCGCCCGGCACTGGTGATTCGCATGGCGGCTGGCATCGGGCTCAAAGGGAAGCTTTCCAAGCTCACGTGGAAAGGCCTTTTTGCCCAGGAGGGCGTATTCCCCTTTATTGGCTTGCTCAAGGATGGCAAGGCCGTCATCATCGTTGGCGTGCGTGCCGGTGGCGGCGGCGCCGAAGGCGAGGTGGCAGTCCTCAATCCACTGATTCCCAAGGCCGCCGTGCACTATCTTGACAAAGATATGTTCATGGAGGCCTGGAGCGGGAACGTCATCTTCCTCAAGCACAGCCATGCGCTGACGGACCCCAAGCAGCCCTTCAGTTTTCGCTGGTTCATTCCAGAAATCCTGAAGCAGAAGGCCGCCTTTCGCGACATTGCCATTGCCGCAGTGGCACTTAGCCTGCTGTCCATGGCGTCGCCCATCTTCTTCCAACTGGTCATCGACAAGGTTCTAGTGCACCAGAGCGCGTCCACACTGTGGGTGCTGGCCGCCGGCATTCTGGTGGCATTGGGCTTCGAGACCGTGTTTTCCTATGTACGCCAGTTGTTGCTGCTCTCGGCCACCAACAAGATCGACATGCAGATCACGCGCCGCGCGTTTGGCCACCTGCTGTCGCTGCCCATAGATTACTTTGACAGTACCTCGGCCGGTGTAGTGGCGCGAGTCATGCAGCAGTTGGAGGCCGTTCGGGGCTTCCTGACCGGGCGGCTGTTCTTTACCTGCCTGGACACCCTCACGCTGTTGATCTACGTGCCCTTGCTGTTTTCCTATTCGGCCAAGCTCGGCTCCATCGTGCTGGTGTTCGCCATGCTGATTGCGCTGATCATTGCCGTGCTGCTGCCCACCTACCGACGCCAGCTCGACACCCTGAATGCCGCCGAAGGCGCTCGCCAGGCCCTGCTGGTGGAAACCATCCATGGCATGCGCACGGTCAAGGGCCTGGCCATCGAGCCGGCCCAGCGCCGCACCTGGGACCAGTTGTCGGCGCAAACCATCACCTCGCATTTTCGCGTGGCCAAGACCGCCATGACGGGCAATGCGATGACGGAGTTCCTGGGCAAGCTGCTGCCCATCGTGGTCATCGTGGTCGGCGCGCAGGGCGTGTTTGACCAGACCCTCACCGTGGGTGCCCTGATTGCGTTCCAGATGTTCTCCAGCCGCGTCATGGGTCCGCTCACGCAAATCGTGGGCCTGATCAATGACTACCAGCAGACTGCGGTCTCCGTCCGTATCCTGGGCGAGGTCATGAATCGCCCATCCGAGGGTCGTGGCGGCGGTGCCGGTCTGCGCCCTACGTTGACGGGTGACATCAGTTTCGACAATGTGACCTTCCGCTACCCCAACGCCAACGTGGCGGCGCTGGACCAGACCACCTTCACCATCAAGGCCGGCATGGTGGTCGGCATTGTGGGCCGAAGCGGATCGGGCAAATCCACGCTGACCAAGATTATCCAAGGCATGTACCCGGTGCAGGAAGGCATCGTGCGCTTCGATGGCGTGGACGCCCGCGAGATCGAGCTGTCCCACCTGCGGCGCCAAGTCGGCATCGTGATGCAAGAGAACTTTCTGTTCCGCGGCTCGGTGCGTGACAACATCTCGATTGCCAAGCCCAGTGCCTCGTTTGAGGAAATTGTGGCTGCGGCCCAGATGGCCGGTGCCGATGAGTTCGTCGAGCGTCTGCCACAGGGCTATGACACCATCCTCGAAGAAAATGCCTCGAACCTGAGTGGCGGCCAGAAACAGCGCCTGTCGATTGCGCGGTCCCTGTTGCTCAAACCCCGCGTCCTGATCCTTGATGAAGCCGCCAGCGCGCTGGACCCCGAGAGCGAGGCCATTTTCATCCGCAACCTCGGCAAGATGGCCGTCGGGCGCACCGTCATCATGATTTCGCACCGCCTGTCCACCCTGGTCAACGCCGACTCCATTCTCGTCATGCAGCAGGGCAAGCTGGCCGACGCCGGAAAACACGAAGAGCTGCTGACACGCAGCCAAACCTACCAACAACTATGGCATCAACAGACAAGCCATCTGTAGCACCGACGGCCAAGGTCAAGGGCGCGTCCGACAAGACCGCCATCGACTTCCTGCCCGACGCCGACGAGATCGAGCGCCGCCCGTTGCCGCCCATGGCGCGCATCACGGTGCACCTGCTCATCGCCGCGCTGGTGAGCTTCTTTGCCTGGGCCTGGCTCTCAGAGGTGGACCTGATCGTCACCGCCAAGGGCCGTCTGGTCACGCCCTTGCCCAATATCGTGGTGCAACCCCTGGAAACATCCATCGTGCAGACCATTGAGGTGCGTGCCGGGCAGGTGGTGAAAAAAGGCGACCGCCTGGCTACGCTGGACCCGACCTTTGCCGCCGCCGACGGCTCGCAGCTCAAGAGCAAGCTGGAAAGCCTGAACACGCAATGGGCCAGCCTGGACGCCGAGTTGTCAGGCGAGCGCATGGAGCGCTCCGGCGCCGAATCGCCCGACAGCAAGATTCAATCCCGCCTGTCCAAGGAGCGCCAGGCCAGCTACGGTTCGCAGATCAAGCGGCAAACCGAATCCATCGCTCGCCTGCGGTCCTCGCTGGAAACCGCGCGGCGTGATGAAGAAGGGCAACAGGCGAGGGTCAAGGGGTTGAAGGAGATGGAGGTCATGACCGAAGACCTCGTCAACAAGAAGCTGGCCGTCAAGAGCCGCCTGCTGGACGTACGGGACCGCCTGATGGAGGCCGAGCGTGGCACCGAATTGGCCCGCAACCGCCAGGTGGAGATCCGCCGCGAACTCTCTGCGCTGGAAGCAGAAAAAGCGGCCTATGAGACCGGCTGGCGCCAGAAGATGCTGGAAGAAATGTTGGCCGTCTCGCGCGAGCGCGATGCCATCAGCGACCAGTTGCAAAAGGCCAACCTGCGGCAAAGCCGCGTGGTGCTGACAGCCCCGGCGGACGCCGTGGTGCTGGAAGTGGCCAAGCTGTCACCGGGGTCCATCGTCAAGGAGGCCGAGCCCTTCTTCACCCTGGTGCCCATCAGCGATGTGCTGGAGGCGGATGTGCAAATCGATTCCCTGGACATCGGCTACATCAAGATCGGCTCCAAGGCCAACCTGAAGATCGATGCCTACCCGTTCCAGAAACACGGCACCCTGGATGGTTCGTTGCGCACCGTCAGCCAGGATGCCTTCCGGCGCGACGCCGCTACGGCCAACGTGACCGATGCCTACTATGGCGGCCGCATCGCTCTGGGCAACACCCGCCTCGACCAAATGCCCGCCAATGCCACGCTGCTGCCGGGCATGACGCTGACGGCGGAAATCCTGGTAGGCAAGCGCTCGGTGCTGTCCTATCTGCTGTGGCCGCTGACCAAGGCGGCCAAGGAATCCATACGCGAGCCCTGAAAGCCGTCCAACGCCTGCCAGGTGAACCATCATGAAACGCGTCCCCCATCCACACCCCGTGCAATCCCCTCCCCGCAGGCTGGCGCTCGTCGCTGCCTTGGGTGCAGCCTTGCTGCTCACCGCCTGCGAAAGCACCGGCCCCAAGGTGGATACGAGCGCCTTCCCGGTTCCCGACGTGTACCGCAATGCACCGTATGTTGCCGGGTCCGAGGCGTCGCGCGGTGGCCCATCGGCCCAGTGGTGGACGCAGTACGGCAGCCAGGAGCTGGATCGCCTGGTGGACCGCGCGTTGGCCAACAACGCCGATCTGCGCATTGCCACGTTGCAGGTGGCCCAGGCCAAGATCCGCGCGGACCAGTCGCGAGCGGGGAGCCTGCCGAGCCTCAGCGCGCCGCTTCGGGCCGTGGGACAGGCCCAGGGCAGCACCACCGATTCACAACAGTACTCCCAGGCGGCGATTACCAGCGCCTTCCGGCTGGATGTCTGGGGCGAGCAGCGCGCCCTGGTGGACTCGGCGGATATGCAACTGGCGCGTGCCGTGCACGAGCGCGAGAACGTGCAGCGCACCGTGATTGGCAATCTGGTTTCGACCTACATCGCCTACCTGTCCATCAGCGACAGCATTCTGGTTGCCAGGGAGAACGAAGCCGTTGCCACCGAGATACTGCAATCCGTCGAAAAGCGCCTGGCGCTGGGGGATGCAACCCTGGATGACCTGGAGCAGCAGCGCGCGGTGGTGTACAGCCAGCAAGTGCTGATTCCCGGGCTCGAGAACCAGCAGGAAGACCTGCGCCACACCCTGTCACGGCTGGTCGGCTCACTGCCCGGCAATCTGGCCCTGTCGGAGCGGGGTCTGGATGCATTGCAACTGCCCACGGTGCAAACCGGCTTGCCATCTGCCTTGCTGCTGGGGCGGCCCGACATCCGCATGATGGAGGCGCGCATGCGCTCGGCCAATGCCAACATCGAAGTGGCCCGCGCCCGCCTGCTGCCCCCCATCGACCTGTCGGCGCAGATGGGCTACAGCGGCGCCTCGCTGGCCAGTCTGATGCAACCGCAAAACCTGCTGGTTACCGCGGCGGCGGCCCTGGCGGTCAGCATTTTTGATGGCGGCCAGCGCAAGGGGGAGAAGGCCTTTGCCCAGTCCTACTACGAAGAGATGGTGGAGACCTACGGCAAGACCGTATTGCAGGCGGTGCGTGATGTGGAAAGTGCGCTGGCCAACCTGCGCACCGCCAGCCGGCGTCTGGAGGCTCAAAAGGGAGTCTCGCGGGCGGCGTTGAACCTGTTCAAGCAGGGCAGTGATGCGTTTGCGATGGGTGCGCTTGACCAGGTGACCCTGTTGGAGCACCGCAAGAACTACCAGCGCAGTGCTGACGAAACCCAGCGCATGAAATCCGAGTTGCTGCGGGGTTACGCCACGTTGGCCTATTCCCTGGGTCTGGGCTCGGTGTTAAACGATGGATCGGTGCCGCATGCCACCCGGGAGGCTGCCCTGGCTGCGCTGCAACGGGATGTGCGGGTGGGCGTGGTAAACGGTGCCCCAGTTCTGGTAGATGACGCCACGGCGCCGCGCGATGCCGCAGGGGCGTGGGCTGTCGAGTTGCCGGGCGTCTTCCACCGCAGCAGCCTGCTGCCGCTGTGGCGTGACCTGCAGGCCCGGGTTGCCGCAGGCGGAGAAACCCCGTGGATCAGTGCGGCCCATCTCGGCCACGTGGAGAGCCCGGGCGAAACCGCCGAGGCTTGGTACCGCGTTGCGGTCACCGGTTTCAAGGGCCGCGCGTCCACCACGGCCTTCTGCGACACCCTGTTGCAGGCCGGCCAGAGTTGCAAGGTGGTTGCAGGCAACGCCAGCGGGCCGGCGGACACCCGCCTGGCGTTGCGGAACTAGTCTTCAAAAATGGGCGGAACTTCGCCGCTCTTTTGGAGTTTCGTGCGGCCCGTTCCGGGTTCTAATCGGGTTCTAATAGACGCCATGATGGGCCTGAGCGAGAGGTGAGAATGGGGCCTGGTAGCAACCCAAAGAATGAGGACGCAGTTCGTACCGTGGAACCCAAACGCCAAACCACCACCCACCCCTCGGGCCTGCCCCTGGTCAGCATCCTGATTCCGACCCACAACCGGGCAGACTACGCCGAACTGGCGTTGAAGAGCGCCCTGGCGCAGACCTACCCCAACATCGAAATCATCGTCAACGACAACAGTGACGATACTTTGACCCAGGAGCGCTTTGCGCCCTACATCGATAGCCACCCCCACATCCACTATGCGCGGGTGCCGGGCTGCGGGGTCATGGAGAATTTTCAGTACTGCTATGACCGTGCCACAGGGGAGTATGTCAACTACCTGATGGACGACGACCTGTTCCATCCCGAGAAGATCCAGAAGATGATGTCCTTCATGCTGGCCAAGTCCAGCATCGGCCTCGTGACATCCTTCCGCCAGCTGATTGACGCCAATGGCGCTGAAATGGCGCCCATTGCCGGCACCGAGCGCAAGTTTGAGGTGGACACGCTGATTGAAGGACGCTCGCTGGGGACGATGATTCTCTCCAACGGACTGAACATGATTGGCGAACCCACCACAGTGCTGTTTCGCATGAGCGATGTAGGTCCTGTGTTTGGCCGCTTTCTGGGCAAGCAGTACACGACGCTTTCGGATGTGGCCACCTGGCTGGCGGTGCTGGCGCACAAGGATGGCGTTTACCTGCCCGAGGCCCTGAGCTACTTTCGCATCCATGGCGGGCAGGACCAGCGCAGCAATGGCATCAAGATCAAGGCCAACGTCGAGTGGCTGGAGTTGTTCTGCGATGCGCACCAGCAAAAAACATTCCTGAACGATGCGCAGGCCGCGCACGATCTGCTCAGCTCCAAGCTGGTGACCTGCATCTGGTTTTTGCTGTCGGTGCGCGACGAGGTCAAGGCCGGCGCCTATCCGGTGGACCGCATTCAGGCCGTACTGCGGCAGGCCACGTCAATCATGTTCGAAAATGAAGCATGACTGTGCTCGTTGAATTAATTCACTGAATCGTATGGACATCCAGAACATCCCGCTCATCTCCGTCTCGTACAACTCGGCCGAGTTGATCGAAGACCTGCTCAGTTCCTTCAGGCGCCACTACGCCAATCCCGTGACCATCATTGATGGCTCCAGCGCTGAGCATGTGCCGGCCATTGAGGCGGTCTGCGTCAAGTACCCGGATGTGAAGTTCATCCACTTCGACTACAACATCCACCACGGTCCTGGCATGGCCTGGGCGTACCAGAACCTGGCCCTGCAAGGCCAGGTTCTGGTGATGGACTCGGACGTCTATGTCCTCAATCCCGGGCTGATTGAAGCTCTGGCGGCGGAACTAAAGCCGGGTATGTACGGCGTTGGCTTTCTCAACCGTGTCGACGAAGGCGGCTTTGGGGGCTTTGACGAGGCCAATGACATCGGCGAAGTGCGATACCTTCATCCTGCCTGCATGCTGTGCAACATCGACGTAGTGCTCCAGTGGCCCATGCCCACCAAGCACGGCGCGCCCAACATCGAGCCCATGCTGGCCATCCACCGTGCCGGACGGCACGATCTGATTGCCGGCATCCCCTGGGTCAAAGACGACTTCTCGCGCACCTTTGAGCCCAAGCACTATTTGCGACACGACTGGCAAGGCACGGTGATGCGCACCGGCGGCTACCACCTCGAAGAATGGCAAAGGAGCGTCATGGAAAAGCAGCAACAACTCCAACAACAGAGCCAGCCGGCACCTGCATCTGCAGCGGCGCCCGATGAACCCACTGGCTACAACCGCGACCTGCTGCCGCTGATCCCACTCAACGCCCGTGGTGTCGTGGAAGTGGGTTGCAACAACGGCGCCTTAGCCCGTGCTTACAAGGCCATCAACCCGGCCTGCAAATACACCGGCATCGAGGTGGACGTCGGCAATGCCGAGGGCTCGCGCCGCTACTGCGATGAAGTGTTGCTCTTGGATATTGAAAGCGTGGACGAGTCCTTCTATGCCCAGTACGCGGACTACAACGTCTGGATCTTCGGCGACGTGCTGGAGCATTTGCGCTATCCCTGGGAGGTGCTGGCCCGCATTCGCCGCAACATGCCGGCCGACGGCTGCGTCATCGTCTGTCTGCCTAACGCTCAGCACTGGAGCGTGCAGGCCAAGTTGGCCGTGGGCGATTTTCGCTACGAGGCCGCCGGCGGCCTGATGGACCGCACCCATATGCGCTGGTTTACCCGTGCCACGATGCTGGAGATGTTTGCCGGCGCCGGCTTCAAGCTGGAAGTCGGCTTCCCCCGCATTTTTGGTGAGCTAAAAAATGAGCATGTGATTGCGGCCATCAAGTCCATGGCCATAGGCGTGGGCGCCGACCCGGAACTGGCGCTGCAGGACTGTCTTCCACTACAGTATGTGGTCAAGGCCGTGCCAGCTTGAGTGGTCCTTTTTTGCCCTTTTGGGTGATTGAGTTGCTATAAATAGCGTAGCTGCACACGCAATATTCAAGGGGGCTACGGGCGAATTTCGTCAGGTGTAAATTTCAGTTAACGCACTTAGATCAACTGATCCCGCATACTGTCGTTGAACGCTAGTATTGGGCGGCCATCTCGAAATTTGCTTACCAGGTCAGGATTGGCAATCAAAGCACGGCCCCAAGTGACCAGGTCAAGACGGCTTTCAGCTACCTCTGTCTCGGCCTGCTCCAGGGACAGGGACGCACCACCTATCAATGTATGCCGCCATATCGGTCTGATAGCGCGAATGACTTTTCCTGATGTCTGGTAGTAATCCGCATTCGCGCAACTGACATCAAGCATCTTCAATCCTGACTGGTCGAATGCTTTTAGCAAATACGCCAGCATTGGCATCATGTCTTGCCACTCATAGAGGCCGCCCATCATGCGTGACGGTGATATGCGCACCATTACGCGGTTGCTCCCAATTGCCTCGACAACAGCACGAAGTAACCCCAAGCCGAATCGGCAGCGGTTTTCTATGTTTGCGGAGCCGTAAGCGTCCTGTCGGTCATTGATGCGCGCATCGAAGAATTGGTCCACTAGATAACCATGACCCATGTGCAGTTCAACGCCGTCGAAGCCCGCAGCAAGCGCCAATTTTGCCGAATGAACGAAATGCTCATATATTTCGGGGAATTCCGCAATCTCCAAGGCGCGCGGTTCTCCATAAGGTTTGTTATTTTGGCGATTGATACCAGTTGCCGCGATATTGGTGGAGCTCACTGGTTGAATGCCGTCTGTGAACTCTGGATGTGAGATGCGTCCGCAATGCCAGAGTTGTGCGAACATCTTGGCGTCATATGCATGAACCGCGTCAAGAATTGGGCGCCACGAGTCTGCTTGAGCGGCTGTGTGCAAGCGCGGCACGTTGACATATCCGTCCGCAGAGGGATGAACGATTATTCCCTCGGACAGGATCAGGCCAACCCCTGCAGCTGCCCGCCGCGTGTAATAGCTCCCAATGCTGCTATTCCCGTGATGGTCATCGCTGGCGAAGCCACGGGTCATCGCGCTCATTGCAACGCGACTATTTAGTCGGCCCAATACGGGGTGGTCAACAGGAGTCAATAGCATAGGAACATTCACAAAAACATATTCTTGAAATAGGGTTGGTTCAAATATTCCGACAAGGCGACCTGCCATGGGCGTTGCAAGTCCAAGCCTTCGTCGCGGAGGCGGCGATTGTCCATTGCTGCGCGAAGAGGTCTGCGGGCGCTTTCGCGACTTGCCAGCACGCTAGCGTCTATCGGCTGCACGTCCATGCAATCGTTGATGGACATGATTTTGACGATCTCCTGTGTCAGCTCGTAGAACGATGCTTCGCCATGGCACGCCATACAGTAAACACCGGCTGATTTGCGTGCTACAAGTTCGAGCGTGTTTAGTGCGAGATCCGCTGTGTAAGTTGGCTGCCATACACGGGTTCCAATCTCAATCGACTTTTTGCCGTCCTTCACCAGTTTTGCCAAGTGCGGTACCACTTTGCCTACAAAGTTGGTATCTGCTTCAGCTCCACCAAAAAAGCCACCCATACGCACAACAAGTGCATTGGGCAATTGGGCTAATACCAACCGTTCAGCTTCTGCTTTCATTTGTCCATAAACACTCATTGGTTGTGGTTTGGACGCTTCGGTAATTGGATCCTCAGTTCCGTCAAATATTAGAAACGACTGTGGGTAAACCATAGTTGCACCACTTCGCGTGCATACGTCAACCATATTTTTAGTTCCGCCAACGATGGACGTGCGTGCCAATTCCGGGTCGGTTTCGCACAAGTCTGCATCTACCTTAGCAGCACAATGCAGCACTATTTCTGGCTTGAATGCGATGGCATGAACGATGGTTTTTGGATTGCATATATCGAGCGCGTCGCGGCTTGGTGCCCAGACTTCCGCTGATGGTGCATGGCGCGCAAGTTGCTGTTTGAAGGCTCTGGCGAGCATGCCATTTCCTCCAGTAATGAGGATCCGCCGCGATGCCAAGGAGGATATATTAAGTTGCATTTGCAATACAGTTCATTTGAAAAGGCTGTGGGCAGTGTATGCAGTTAACAATGTAAGTTGCCGTGAGCGGGCCAGTGGCTGGGGTCGTCCACTATTTGCGCAGCACCTCGTCTGTCAACCCGCCCAGCATATTCATAGTGGATTGCTTGGCGACCATGCCGCAAATTTTTGAATCAAGCGCTTTTATCTTGATTCTGGCAAGTAGCTCTGGGCGTATGGAGGCGGCCTCCAGTAGCCAGCTTCCAAAGCCCCCATCCATCAAGTGATCTTCAACTGTGGTGACGCTCTCATAGTTGTCAATCTGCTGTGCTTGTGCCTCTTTCGTCTTCATACTCCAAAGCGGCATTGATTTGAGGGAGAAGGATTCTAGACTTGGGTCATTGATCAGCATTTGATTTACCAAGTCTAAAGTCGCACCTGTGGTCAAGTAGGTTGCACGCCCTGTATCGCCTCTGCGAACGCTTAACCATTGACCTGGAGAAACCTCCGGGACTTCAGTATGAATGCAGGGTTCGCCGGCCTTGCCCAGACGTAGGTATGAGGGCTGCGGGTTGGCGGCCAGGTAGCGCATGCATGCGCGCACCTCCATCGGGTCGCCAGGGGCGGCGATCAGCAGGTTGGGGAAGGAGCGCATCAGCGCGTAGTCTTGCACCGCGTGGTGCGAATAGCCTAAAGCGCCATAGGCCAAGCCGCCGCCAATCGAGACCACGGTGACCGGCAGGCGGTGGTAGTCGACGTCGTTGCGGATCTGCTCGGCGCAGCGGAAGGTGGGGAAGTTCGCAATCGAGTAGGTGAAGACGTGGTAGCCCTCGGACGCCATGCCGGCGGCCAGGCCGGTCATGTTCTGCTCGGCCACGCCGGCGTTGATGAAACGGTCCGGAAAGCGGTCGGCAAAGGGCTCGACCACGGAGTAGCCCAGATCACCCACCACCAGCGCGATGTGCGGGTACCGGGTGGCCAGGCTGACGAGTTCTTCGATAAAGGCGTTGCGCATGGTGCTCTTACCCTTGCAATTCGTTCAGGGCCTGCGCCAGTTGCTCGGCGTTGGGTGTGCTGTAGTGCCACTTCACGGTGTTCTCCATGTAGCTCACGCCCTTGCCCTTGGTGGTGTGGGCGATTAGCATGGACGGCTTGCCGGCGGTCCAGGGCGCCGTGCCCAGCGCGGCGGCCAATGCCCTGTGGTCATGGCCATCGACCTCGCGCACGCTCCAGCCAAAGGCGGTGAATTTGTCGGCCAGCGGCTCGATGCGCAGCGTCTTGTCCACCGTGGTCAGGCTTTGCAGCTTGTTGTAGTCGATGATGGCAACCAGGTTGTCCAGGCCGTGGTGGGCTGCGAACATCATTGCCTCCCAGTTGCTGCCTTCGCCCAGTTCGCCGTCGCTGAGCAGCACAAAGGTCTTCCAGTCAGCGCGCAGGCGCTTGGCGGCCAGCGCCTTTCCCACGCCAAAGGGCAGGCCGTGGCCCAGCGACCCGGTGGAGAACTCAACCCCGTTGGCCTTGTGGCTGATGTGGTTCATCAACACCGAATCATCCTGGCCATAGGTCAGCAGGTCGTCAGCGCTCAGAAAGCCGCATTCGGCCAGTGCGGCGTAGACGGCCACGCAGGCGTGGCCCTTGCTGAGGATGAAGCGGTCGCGCCCCGAGGCCTTGGGCTGCGTCGGATCCACGTTGAGCACCTGGCCGTAGAGCACGGCGACGATGTCGCAGATGGACAGCGCGCTGGCGATGTGCGAGGCCTTGGCACGGTGCACCATTTGCAGCGCCTGGATGCGCATGCGGCGGGCGAGTTGGGTGGTGTCCGTCACGGCAGTGTTACCCGGCAAGTGTGGTGAGGCGTTGGATGGCGTCGGCATGCTTTTGCCCATGCAAAAAGGCGTAGTTGGTTTCCGGCGTGTCGTCGGTCACCTCGGCAATTCGGTGTACACCGGCCTCGCCCACGGCAAAGCACTGGTAGCCCAGCTCGGAAAAGAAGGCCAGCATGTCGTTGGGGTGGTAGCCAAAGGGCTTGGACCACTTGCGCAGCAGCTCGGCAAAGACGATGGGTTGGGCTTTAGCCAGCGTGGCGCGCCCGCCGCGGAAGACCAGCAGTTCGGCACCTTCCACATCGCATTTGATGAAGTCGGGCACCACTTTCTGGTTGGCGGTCCACTGGTCCATGGTCAGCGTCAGCCCGACCACGCGCTGGGCGTCCTGCGCACCGGCAACGTTGAGCAGCGATGCATTCGTGCCGGCGGCGGGGGAGATGAAAAAGTCCACAGTGCCGCTGGTTTCTGACAGACCATAGTTGAAGCAGCTCACCCGGTCGCCCACGGCATTGGCCGCCACATTGCGTTGCAGGAAGGCATGGCTGGTGGGCATGGGCTCGAACGCATAGACCCGCGCCTGCGCAAAGCGCTTGGCAAAACGGATGGCGTACAGACCGATGTTGGCGCCTACATCCAGGATGCTGCGGGCGTTGGCCGCCAGCAGGTCCATGACCCGGGTCTCAGAAGGCTCGTAGTGGTTGAAGTTCATGACCTCGATAGGAGCCACGCGGGCCTCGTTCTCGGGGCAGTAAAGGTGGATGCGCTCTTCGCCCAGCACGAAGGACACGCCGTCGGCGGCGATGACGATCTCTTTGACGTCGGTGCTGCGGGTGATGTCCACATACTCAAACAGCGTCTTGTGCGTTTGCAACGCCGTGCGGATGAAATCGGGCTTGGACAGCGTGCCGGCCTGGAACTGTTCCTTGAGTGCGGCGAGTGTGGGATTCATGCGGTGTAAGCCTCAATCATGCGCCGGAATCCGGCGGGGGGGTCTATCTGCGCGGTCCAGCCCAGGGCGCTCAGGCGCGCCACGTCGGGCACCAGGCGGCTACGAGTGTAGCCAGGGCTCTCGGGCGCGTGGCGGCGGTCCACTGAGAGCTTTTTGGCCGGATATAAGCCGACCAGCAGTTCTGCCAACTCCATCACCGACAACTCACCAGCCGGATTGGCCACGTTGTAAGGCTGGGCCGGCGTGCCCTTGAGCAGCACGCTAAAGAAGCCGGCAATGGCGTCGGATGCATAGCAAAAGGCGCGGCGCGCGCTGCCGTCGCTGTGCATAGTAATGTTGTCATTGCGCAGCACGTTGAACACAAAGTCGGCAAACACGCGCCCGTCGTTGGCCTGCAAACCCGGACCATAAGTGTGGAACGGCCGCACGATGAAGGTGGGAATGCCGTACTGCTGGTGCCAGGCCAGGCACATGGTTTCGCCCATACGCTTGGATTCGGCGTAACTGGCGTGCACCGTGGCGGGGTCGAGGCAGCCGAAGCTGGTCTCGCTCAACGTGGCGTCGCCGACCACTTCACCATAGACCAATGAACTGCTGACAAACAAGAAACCTTTGGGGTACTTGGCACGGCGCAACGCTTCCAGTAAAGCCGCTGTGCCAATGGTGTTGGGCAGCAACGTGCCCACCGGGTCGCTGTTGAAAAAGCGAGGGCTGGCCTGGCTGGCGGCGTGCAGCACGTAGTCGATGTCGCCCACGTCGGGCACACCAATAGTGTTCAGATCCCAGACCAGCGGCGTGAAGTGGGGGGACGCGGCCAGGTCCGCCAGGCTCTCCTGCGCGCGCGCGGCGTTGCGAACCAGCCCAACCACCTGCACCGGTGCATCCACCTTACCCAGGGCGTGCAGGCCCAGCAGTGTGCGGGCCAGGTAGCCGCCCAGAAAGCCGCCGGCGCCGGTGACCAGCACCCGCGCGCCGGAGAGTTGGTGCCAGGGCAGATCCCGCGCCGCGATGGCGGCGACGTCCGCATCCCAAGTGGACTGCATGTGCGCCAGGGTCATCAGAAGTTGACTCCGAGGTAGCTCTCGATCTTGCGCGCGGCGAACTCCATCATCTCCTGCGTGAGGGAGGGCTGCACGCCGATCCAGAAGGTGTTGTTCATCACATTGTCGGTGTTGGTCAGGTCGCCGCTGACGCGGTATGTGGCGCCCACCATGTAGGGCTGGCGCGTCAGGTTGCCGGCGAACAGCAGGCGCGTGCCGACCTTGTTTTGGTCCAGGTAGGTCAGCAGGTCCAGCCGGGAAACCGGGCAGTTGTCCTTGAGCGTGATCGGAAAGCCAAACCAGGATGGGTCGGAATGTTCGGTGGCCTGGGGCAGGTGGACAAACTCCTCGCAGTCTTTGAGCCGTTCCTTCAGGAAGGCGAAGTTGGCACGGCGGGCTGCAATGAAGGCGTTGGCCTTGTCCAGTTGGGCCAGCCCGCACGCGGCCTGCATGTCGGTGATCTTGAGGTTGTAGCCCAGGTGGCTGTAAGTGTACTTGTGGTCGTATCCATGGGGCAGCGTGCCGAACTGTTGGTCAAAGCGTTTGCCGCAGGTGTTGTCCTTGCCGGGGGCGCAATAGCAGTCGCGGCCCCAGTCGCGGAAGCTCTCGGCGATGGTCTTCAGCTCGTCGTGGTTGGTGAACACCGCGCCACCTTCGCCCATGGTGATGTGGTGGGCGGGGTAGAAACTCAAGGTGGCAATGTCGCCAAAGGTGCCCACCATCTGGCCGCGGTAGGTGGAGCCCAGCGCGTCGCAGCAGTCTTCGACCAGCCACAAGTTGTACTTCTTGCACAGCGCGGTGACCACGTCCAGGTTGAACGGGTTGCCCAGCGAGTGCGCCAGCATGATGGCCTTGGTCTTGGGGCCGATGGCGGCCTCGATCTTGTCGGCGTCGATGTTGTGTGTCAGGCGGTCTACGTCCACGAACACCGGCACGGCGCCGAACTGGAGGATGGGGTTGACGGTGGTTGGGAAGCCGGCGGCTACGCCGATGACCTCGTCGCCTTGCTTGATGGCGCGATCCCCCAGCTTGGGTGAGGTCAGCGTGCTGAAGGCCACCAGGTTGGCGGATGAGCCGGAGTTGACGGTGATCAGGTGCTTGACGCCGATGAAGGCCGCCAGTTTTTTCTCGAACTCGGCGTTGAAGCGCCCGGTTGTCAGCCAGCCGTCCAGCGAGGCGTCCACCATGTATTTCAGCTCGGTAGCGTCCAGCAGCTTGCCCGAAGGCGGTACCACGGAGCCGCCGGGCAGGAACAGGTCGGGCGCCAGCGCAATGGCGGCGTATTCTTCAACGAGCTGGGCGATCTGCGCGCGCAGGGCCTGAGTCTTGGCGTTTTGCATAAGGTGTGGGTTCGGAAATCAGTCTGGGCTGGATGCCAATGCTAGCGCCTGGTAAGCGGCAATTTGCGCCAGTGTCACGGCGTGCATGTCGGCGCCGGCTTGCCGTGCGCGAGCCCAATCCACAATCATACCCAGGGCGTCGTCCAGGCGTAGTGCGGGCTGCCAGTGCAGGCGCTGGCCAGCCTTGGAAATATCGAGTTTGAGGTAGTTGGCCTCGTGCGGGTGCTCACCGGCGTCTACCTGCCAGCTGGCGCCCTGGTCCCACCGTTGCGCCAGCTTCTGAACAATCCATTCCACCGGTTTGGCATCATCACTGTGCGGGCCAAAGTTCCAGCCTTCTGCGAAGGCCGGGCCGTCGGTGTACAGCCGCTCGGCCAGCGTCAGGTAGCCGCGCAGCGGCTCCAGCACGTGCTGCCAGGGGCGGGTGGCGTGCGGGTTGCGGATCGGCACCTGCTTGCCGGCCTCAAACGCGGCCAGAATGTCGGGAATCAAGCGGTCCTTGGCCCAGTCGCCACCACCAATGACGTTGCCGGCGCGGGCCGTGGCCAGAGCCACACCGTGCTGGGCATAGTGGTCAGGGTTGAAGAAGGAGGAGCGGTAGGCGGCGCTGACCAGCTCGGAGCAGCCCTTGCTGTTGCTATAGGGGTCAAAGCCGCCCATGGGCTCGTTCTCGCGGTAGCCCCAGGCCCATTCCTTGTTGTCGTAACACTTGTCGGTGGTGACGTTGACCACGGCCCGCACGCCCGGCGTCTGGCGCACGGCTTCCAGCAGGTGCACCGTGCCCATGACATTGGTGGCATAGGTCTCCACCGGCGTGTCGTAGGACAGGCGCACCAGGGACTGGGCCGCCATGTGGATGACGATCTCGGGCTGCGCGGCCTGCATGGCGCGCAACAGGGAGGGCAGGTCGCGTACATCACCGTGCACGGACTGCATGCCCGCGCCCACGCGGGCCGCGTCAAACAGGCTGGGTTCGGTGGGCGCGTCCAGCGCATAGCCGGTGACCTGGGCGCCAAGCTGCTGCAACCACAGGGCCAGCCAACTGCCCTTGAAACCGGTGTGGCCGGTCAGGAAGACACGCTTGCCTGACCAGAACATGGGCTTCATTTCCAGACCTTCCAGGGCGCCTGGCCGGTGGCCCAGAGTTCTTCCAGGTGGATCTTGTCGCGCAGCGTGTCCATGGGTTGCCAAAAACCCGTGTGCTGGTAGGCAGCGAGCTGGCCGTCGGCGGCCAGGGTTTCCAGCGGGCCGCGTTCCCAGATGGTGTCATCGCCGTCGATGTGGCTTAGCACCTGGGGGGACAGCACAAAGAAGCCGCCGTTGATCATGGCGCCGTCGCCCTTGGGCTTTTCCATGAATTTGGCGACCTTGTTGCCATGGAACTCCAGCGCGCCAAAGCGGCCCGGCGGCAGGGTGGCGGTCAGCGTGGCCTGCACGTTCTGGGCCTTGTGGAAGGCGATGAGTTCGGTGATGTTGACATCGCTGACGCCATCGCCATAGGTCAGGCAGAAGGCGTCTTCGCCCTGGATGTGTTCGGCGACGCGTTTGAGACGCCCGCCGGTCATGGTGCTTTCACCGGTGTCCACCAGGGTCACGCGCCAGGGTTCGGCGCTGCGCTGGTGCACGTCCATGGTGTTGTTGCTCATGTCGAAGGTGACGTCCGACATATAGAGAAAGTAATTGGCGAAGTATTCCTTGATCTGGTAGCCCTTGTAGCCGCAGCAGATCACAAATTCATTTACGCCATGGGCGGAGTAGATTTTCATGATGTGCCACAGGATCGGCTTGCCGCCAATCTCCACCATGGGTTTGGGCTTGGTATCGGTCTCCTCGGATATCCGGGTTCCCAAGCCTCCGGCCAGTATCACTGCCTTCATTGTTGATCTGCCTTCAAGTCGTGTATTTGCTACTAAAATGATAGCTGCGTACGCATTATTTACGAGGGCTGAGGCACTATTTCATCAAAAACCGCGCCGTCAGCCCTAGACCTGCATGTTCATGATGTCAGTGTAAGCCTGAACCATGCGGTTGCGCACATGCAGGCTGGCCTGGAAGCCGATTTGCGCCTTCTGGATGGCGACCATGGTTTCTTCCAGGCTGACCTTGGGGTTTTCCATCTGCACTTCCTTTTGCAGGCGGGAGGCTTCGTTTTGGGCTGCGCTGACCGAACCCAGCGCGTTTTGGAGCGCGCCGGCAAATCCTCCACCCACGCCGCTCGCCGCACCCGACGCGCCGGGCCGCACGCCAGCGCCGGGGCGGATGGTCGTGGGCATTGATACGGGGCTGAGCTTGAGGTCCATGGGGGATCTCCCTGGTTGATTGGGGTGCGGCAATCCTATTACCCGGTGGGCAGTGCCATTATTTTGAATTGGTGGGGAAAACCGGTGCTTATTACCCTAATGTTTTCGGGTTCGGGTCGAATAATCAATCCAACTCGTGAGGCCAAGCGCGCCCCATTGCACCGGAAAACAAAATGTCTGCAGTAGCCACCATCCCCGTCAATCCTACGATCGCCCAACGCCTGGCCAGTCTGGACCAGGGGCAGCGCCTGCGTCTGGCACTGGGAATTGTTCTGTTTGTCGCCATCGGCATCGTTGGCCTGGTCATGGGCCGCCAGGCCGAATGGCGCATTCTGTATTCAAACCTGGCCGACAAGGATGGCGGCGCGGTCATTACCCAGCTGAACACCCTGAACGTGCCTTACAAGCATTCAGAAGGCGGTGGCGCGATTCTGGTGTCAGCCGATCGGGTTCACGATGTGCGCCTCAAACTGGCATCGCTGGGTCTGCCCAAGGGCTCGGTCAATGGTTTCGAGATGATGGAGTCCAACCGCTTTGGCATGACCCAATTCCAGGAACGGTTGACGTTTCAGCGCGGTTTGGAAGGTGAGCTGACCCGTTCCATCCAGGCCCTGTCTTCGGTGCAGAATGCCCGGGTTCACCTGGCATTGCCCAATCAGAATGGTTTTTTCCGCGAGCAGCAAAAGCCCTCTGCTTCCGTACTGCTCAGCCTGCACCCCGGACGCAGCCTGGACCGCGCCCAACTGGCCGGCATCGTGCACCTGGTGGCGTCCAGCGTGCCGGAAATGACGCCGTCCGCCGTCAGCGTGCTGGATGACACGGGCAAACTGCTCTCCACACCGACCGACGGATCCGGCGGCATCCTGGGTGCCGACGCCGAGCAGTTGCAGTATGTGCGCCAGATCGAGCAGCAGTACAGCCGCCGGATTCTGGATATTCTGGAGCCCATCGTAGGCCGGGACAACGTCAAGGCCCAGGTGACGGCCGAACTGGATTTCTCCCAGACCGAGTCCACCACCGAATCGCACAAGCCCAACCAGACCCCGGATGCCACCGCCATCCGCAGCCAGCAGTTGGTTGAAAGCAGCAACGCGGCCAGCACCAGCCCGCCCTCGGGCGTGCCGGGTGCCACCACCAACCAGCCACCGGCCCAGGGCTCGGCGCCCATCAATGGTGCCGCACAGAATCTGGCAGCCAATGGTCAGAGTGCTTTGGCCGGCGGCGGCAAGCGTGAATCCATCATCAACTACGAGGTGGACAAGACCATCCGCGTGGTCAAGGGCGCCACCGGAATGATCAAGCGCATCAACGCGGCGGTGGTGGTTAACAACAGCATCACCACCAATGACAAGGGCAAAACCACCAGCACCCCGCTGACGGATGCCCAGGTCGAGAAGATGACGGCCCTGGTGCGCGAAGCCGTGGGTTTCAGCAAAGACCGCGGGGACTCCGTGAACCTGCTGAACGCGGCGTTTGCGCCGGAGAAGGTGGAAGTGGTAGACGTGCCCCTGTGGCGCCAGCCGGAGGTTCAGGATTTGGCCCGCAGTTTTGCGTGGCCCCTGGGTACCCTGCTGTTTGCCGGTCTGGTGCTGATGGGCGTGATTCGTCCGGCCATGAAGGCCATGGGCCAGGCACCGGCGCCCAGCGCCGCCAGCAGTGTGCGCATCAACCAGCTGGATGCGCTGGAATCCGAGATGCCGGAGCGGCCGCAACTGGCGGGTCCGGGGGCTGGCCAGAGCGCTGCCCAGATCTCCGCTGGCGAGATGCAATTGGAGGATGCGCGCAAGTTGACACGCGATAATCCTGCAGCAGTGGCGAACATTATCAAAACGTGGATGAACGGCGAGGCACCGGCCTGATGGCCGACGCACAATAGCACCATGGCACAAGACGACGGCTTACAAGATGCGGCAATTCTGATGATGTCTCTGGGCGAGGCAGAGGCATCGGAGGTATTCAAGCATCTGTCCCCCAAGGAAGTTCAAAAGCTGGGGGAAGCCATTGCCAAAACCACCCAGATCTCCCGCGAGCGCGTGGAGGAAGTGGTCGGCAAGTTCACCGGTGTGGCGGCGTCGCAGAGCCTGCTGGTGTCCAATTCGGGCGACTATGTGCGCTCGGTGCTGAAGCTGGCCCTGGGAGATGACAAGGCCGCGTTGCTGATTGACCGGATTCTTCAGGGCGGGGACGTGTCGGGCATCGAAAGCCTGAAGTGGATGGACCCGCTGTCGGTGGCCGAGTTGCTGCGCAACGAGCACCCCCAGATCGTCGCCGCCATCCTGGTGCACCTGGACTACGACCAGGCCGCCGATGTGCTCAAGAACCTGACCGAACGCCAGCGCAACGAAGTCATGCTGCGCGTGGCCACCATGGAGGGCATTCAGCCTACGGCGCTGAAAGACCTTAACGAAGTTCTGTTCAAGGTGCTGGCCGGCGGCGACAAGATCCGCAAGTCGTCCCTGGGTGGCGTGAAGACCGCTGCTGAAATGATCAACCTGATGGGCACTGCCATTGAGGGCACGGTGATCGAATCCATTCGCAACCACGATGCCGACCTGGCGCAGAAGATCATGGACAAGATGTTTGTGTTCGACGATGTGCTCAAGCTCGACGACAAGGCCATCCAGATGGTGCTGAAGGAAATTTCATCGGATGTGCTGATCGTCGCCCTGAAGGGTGCGCAGCCCGAGCTCAAGGAAAAGATTCTGGCCAATATGTCATCCCGTGCTGCTGCCACGCTGCGCGAAGACCTGGAGTCGCGTGGGCCCATGCGCCTGTCCGAGGTGGAGGCGCAGCAGAAGGAAGTGCTCAAGACCGTGCGCCGTCTGGCCGACGAGGGCCAGATTGTCATCGGCGGCGGAGGTGGCGACGACGCCATGATCTGATGACACGCAATCACAACCGATTCATCTCAGGCGAAGATCTGGGCACCGTTGCCGGCTGGGAATTTGGTGCCGTTGACCAGGCGTCCGTGCGCTTTGCGGCCAAGATCCGGGCCCAGGAGGAGGCCGAAGAGCAGGCCCGTGAAAACGAGGCCCGCCAGGCCGGCTTTGCGGAAGGCTATGCACAGGGGCATGCCCAGGCAACGCTGGAAGGCCAGCATCTGATTGCCGAATACATCGAAAACCAGGGCCAGGACGCCGCCCGCCAGTTTGGCCAACTGTTTGAAGCGGCCAATGCCGGCATTGCGGAGTCGCACCAGGTGATGGCCAAGGGCGTTCTGGAACTGGCCTGCGAACTGGCGCGCCAGGTGTTGCGCCACGAGTTGTCCACCAATCCCAATGCGTTGCAGCCGGTGATTCGCGAGGCGCTCAGTGTGCTGTCCACCGATAGCAAGGCGGCCCTGGTGCGGTTGAATCCACTGGATCTGGACGTGCTGGAAGAGGTGCTGCGACAGGAGTTTTCGGGCCTGTCCCTGACGCTGTTGGCCGACTCTGCCATCACCCGTGGCGGCTGTCTGGTCGAATCCGCCGGCACGGTGGTCGATGGCACCATCGAAAAACGCTGGGCCCGTACCGTGGCACGGCTGGGGCTGGAGTCATCCTGGGAGGTTCCCCATGACGACGAATGAAACCGGTGGCAAGTGGCAGGAATTTCTGGACCGTGCCCGCCACAGCGTCGAGTACGACAGCACGCTGGAGGTGCGCGGCACCCTGACCCGCTTGACCGGGCTGGTGCTGGAGGCCAGTGGCATACGGGTTCCCGTGGGCTCGCAGTGCGTGGTGTCCATGAAGGCGCGGCCCTCGGTGCTGGCCGAAGTGGTGGGGTTTTCTGGTGACAGGGCGTTTCTGATGCCTGCGGGTGATGTGCATGGACTGTCCAGCGGTGCGGGTGTCGCGCCAGCGGCAGCCTATGTGCCGGTGCCGCGCCTGGGTGAGCCGGCTTCTGCCGAGAACCAAGCCGATGCCGGCATGTTGCGTTTGCCGCTGGGCGATGGACTGCTGGGCCGCGTGGTGGATGCCCAGGGGCACCCCATGGACCGCATGGGGCCGATTGTGGACGTGAGTTCCTTGCCGCTGGACCGCAAGCCCATCAACGCGATGGACCGCGCGCCGGTGCGCCAGCCGCTGGATACGGGGGTGCGTGCCATCAATGCCCTGTTGACCGTGGGGCGAGGGCAGCGGATTGGCCTGTTTGCAGGTTCCGGCGTTGGCAAGAGCGTGCTGCTGGGCATGATGGCCCGGTACACGGAGGCAGACGTCATCGTGGTCGGCCTGATTGGCGAGCGGGGCCGTGAAGTCAAGGAATTCATTGAAGACATTCTGGGCACGGAGGGCCGCTCCCGCTCCGTGGTGGTGGCAGCCCCGGCCGATGCGCCGCCGCTGCTGCGCCTGCAGGGGGCCTCCTACGCAACGGCGATTGCCGAGAGTTTTCGCGACCAGGGGCGGCACGTGCTGCTGCTGATGGATTCGCTGACCCGCTATGCCATGGCGCAGCGTGAGATAGCGCTGGCCATTGGTGAACCGCCAGCGACCAAGGGCTATCCGCCATCCTGTTTTGCCAAGTTGCCCCAGTTGGTGGAGCGCAGCGGCAATGGTTTGAATGGGGTAGGTTCCATCACGGCCTTTTATACCGTGCTGGCCGAAGGGGACGACCAGCAGGACCCGATTGCCGATGCGGCGCGGGCCATTCTGGACGGGCACATCGTGTTGTCGCGCAGCCTGGCGGAGTCCGGCCACTATCCTGCGATCGATGTGGAGCAGTCGGCTTCCCGGGTCATGCACAACGTGGTGTCGCGCGACCATTTCGAGTTGGCCCGCCGTTTCCGCGCGGTGTACTCCAAGTACGAGCGGGGACGCGATCTGGTGCAGATCGGGGCGTATGCCCATGGCTCGGACCCGGCGCTGGACGAGGCGATTGGGCTGCACGACGGCATGTCCCGGTTCCTGCAACAGGATATGTATGAGGCCGCGCACATGGATGCCGTGCTGGAAGAAATGATGGTTGCCACCAGCCTGAATGCGGCGGTGGCCTAAACATGGCTAAGAGACTGGATTCGCAATGTCTGAGCTGAAAAGTGTCCAACTGGCCATTGAGCTCGCCACCCGCGACCGGGACGAGCTGGCCAAGACCGTTGCCCGCGTGGAGCGCAGCCTGACCTTTGTGCACGAACAGATGGCGCAGCTGGAAGGCTATGCCGCAGAGACTGACGCGCGGTGGTTAGGCTCTGCCGAGCGCAATGTCTCGCCCGAGCTGATGCGCCACCACTACCAGTTCATGGACCGGTTGCAGCAGGCGATCAGCATGCAGTCGGGTGCCATTGTTAGCACCGGACGGCAGTTGGAGCAGGCCAAGGCGAATCTGCTGCGCGCGGAATTCCGGCTTTCCGGTTTGAACCAGGTTCTCAAGAACCGGCAGGCGGTCCTGCAGCGCAAGGAAATGCGGCGGGAGCAACGCCAAACGGATGAATTTGCAGCCATGCAGCACGCCCGCAATCGGGCACTGCCAATGAGTGGAGAAAAACATGACTATTGAAGCCGGTTCAAAACAGAACGTGGCACGGTCCGCCAGCACCAACGAATCCCGGAGCGCCAAAGGCAAGCAGAACGGCGCTGCGGACGCGGGATCGGGTGGTTTTGGGGCCGTCTTGGCCGCGGTCGAGACCCCCGAGACTGCAGCGCCGGCTGCCACCGACACCACCACGGTGCCAGTTCCGTCGGGAAAAGACAACGGCAGCAAGCCCAAGGCCAAGACTGGTGCTGCATCTACCGAGTCTGGCCAGGCGGACGCCACGGGGGCTGCTGGCGATGCGGCAACCCCGGTCCAGGATTACAAGGCAACAGTCAGTGAGGATTCGTCGTTGAAAACTTCGGGGTCGGTCACCGATCCGGCTGCGGCTGCTGCGGCTGCTGCGGCAGCCTTGGCGCTGCTCAGCGCGGACCCGGCCGCGACGTCGGATGTGCCCATGGATGCTGCTGCGCTCCTGGCGCAATCGGCAGCCTGGAACGGCGGCTCCGCCGGTGGTGAACAGGGTTTGCCCGGCAATGCCCAGGCAAGTGCAGTGGCGGGGGCCACAACCGCGCCGCGTCCGGGTTCAGTCTTGCCTTCGGCGACAGCGCAGGGCGTGGTCGCGCCGGAAGTTGCCGGGGAGCAACTTGCGGATAGCCTGAAGAAGGCGGCCAAAGGCGGCGCGGATGCCAAAGCCCAGTCCCTGGCAGCAGCAGCCGAACTGTCCGGTAAGGCGGCAGTTGCCCCTGACAGCAAGGCGATGGCTGCCAACCAGAGAACGGTTGATCTGCAGACGGCACCGTTGGCGACCGCCATCGCGACTGCCAGCCTTGCGCAGACGGTCCAGCGCGAAGACCAACCCAGGGAGCGATCCGTGTTCCGTCCCACTGCGAACGAGGGCACGGCGGCACCCCAGGGGGTGTCGAGCGCATCTCCGACCTTGACGGTGTCTACTGCGCCGGAAGTGATCGCTCCGACGGAAGCGCTGGTGGCGGAGAAGGTGTCTTACTGGGTATCCAACAACGTTCAAAACGCGGAAATGAAGCTGGACGGCATTGGAGAGCGACCGGTTGAGGTCAGCATCCGCATGCAGGGAAATGAAGCCCATGTGTCTTTCCGCACCGACGAGTTGCAGACCCGTGCGGCGCTGGAAAACGCTGGCGTGCATCTGAAAGAGCTGTTGCAGCGCGAAGGGTTGGTACTATCCGGTGTGTCCGTTGGCACTGCGGGAGCGGGTGATTCCGGAGCGCAGGATCGCAAGTCTCGCCAGGGTTCGCGCCAGGCAACGGTGGCTGCCCTGCAACCAGTCCGCGCGGATTCGCATTCCATGTCGAGCCGCGTGACGGGTGCAGGCCTCGATCTGTTTGTTTAGCAGGCGAGAATATGCGAATATGGGCGTCGCGTTGGTGCAGCGGCGTGCTGTGGAACTTGTGTCTGACTGTTGCGCCCGGCCCGAAAAGGCATTTTACTAGTTGAAGGAATGATTGTGTCTGCCAAGCCTGAAGTTGTCGATGCCGGAGACGGGGCCAAACCGGCCAAAAGCAAGAAGATGCTCATCATCATCCTGGGTGCCGTATTGGTGTTGGCTTTGGGCGGTGGCGGGGCTTTCTTCTACATCAGCAAGCAGCGTGCCGATGCGGCGGCAGAGGAGGGTGAGGACGGTGGCTCCGCAAAATCCAGTGCCAAGGCTGCGCCCAAGGTCGCTCCAGCCTATTTACCGTTGGACAACATGGTTGTGAATCTGGCAGACCCCGGTGGAGAGCGGGTCGCCCAGGTGGGTATTACCCTCGAAGTGATTGATGCGCATGCTGCTGACACAGTCAAGGCATTTTTACCTACTATTCGCAGTGGCATTTTGATGCTCATCTCGCAGCGCACGGCCGACGAGTTATTGAAGCCGGAGGGTAAGCAAAAACTGGCCAAGGATATTCTTCGCGAAGCCACGCTCCCGTTTGGCGGGGGCGATGTCAAGGAGCATGATGAGGCTCCTGCGAAGAAAAAGAAAGACGCGAAATCCGGGCACGGCGATATTCCGGTAGTCGGAGTGCTGTTTTCGAGCTTCATTGTTCAATAGCGGGTGACAACAGGTATCTACGTATGAGTGAGTCGTTTCTTTCCCAGGAAGAGGTAGACGCCCTACTCGAAGGTGTAACGGGCGAGAGCCAGAAGACCGTCGAAGAGGCAGCGGAGCACGGAGAGGTCCGTTCCTACAACATTTCCAGTCAGGAACGTATTGTTCGTGGGCGCATGCCCACCATGGAAATTGTCAATGAGCGATTTACCCGAAACCTGCGGGTCGGATTGTTCAATTTCATTCGGCGTAGCCCTGAGATATCCGTCGGCCCTGTGACTGTGCAGCGCTACAGCGCCTTCTTGCGTGAGTTGGCGGTTCCGACCAATTTCAATATCGTTGCCATCCGGCCCCTGCGGGGCAGCGGACTGATTGTGTGCGAGCCAGCTCTGGTTTTCGGCGTGATCGACACGCTGTATGGCGGCATCGGCAAATTCCAGACCCGTATTGAGGGGCGTGACTTTTCCGCGACGGAGCAGCGGGTAATCAACCGCCTTGTGGATGTGATTACATCTGAATACAAGAAGGCTTGGAAAGGGATTTATCCGCTGGAGCTGGACTATCAACGTTCGGAGATGCAGCCGCAGTTTGCGAATATCGCAACGCCCAGCGAAATCGTCATATCCACCTCTTTTCAACTGGAGATTGGGGATATCACCGGGGCCATTCACTTCTGTTTTCCCTATTCGACGCTGGAACCCATCCGGGACGTGCTCTATTCGTCAACACAAGGCGACTCGATAGAGGTTGATCGGCGTTGGGTAACTGTGCTGACCCGTGAGATCCAGGCGGCCGAAGTCACACTGGTGGCCGAGCTAGCTCGGGCCGATGCGACGGTGGAGCAGTTGCTTCAAATGAAGAAAGGCGATTTCATCGAGCTGGACCGTGAGCCCAGAATCCAAGCCACCGTGGACGGTGTGCCCATTTTCGAATGCCAATATGGCACGCATAACGCCAAATACGCCATTCGCATCGACAAAGCGTTGCGTGGCAATGACCAAAACTGGTTAGGAGAAAGAAATGGCATCTGAAGATAAGCCCGACGAAGCCGCTGATGACGGCATGGCGGACTGGGCAGAGGCCCTGTTGGAGCAAAAGGCAACCGAGCCGGGGGGCAGCGATGGTCACGGTGGCGTGTTGACCGGCGATGCTCCAAAGCCGTTTTCCTCCATGACCGGAGGCGGTGAAGCCCCTATTCATGACATCAACATGGTGCTGGACATCCCGGTTCAGCTGTCCGTTGAACTGGGGCGAACCAAGGTTCCCATCAAGCACATCCTGCAGTTGGGTCAGGGTTCTGTTGTCGAGTTGGATGCCTTGGCTGGCGAGCCTATGGACGTGCTGGTGAACGGATACCTGATTGCCCAGGGTGAGGTGGTGGTGGTGAACGACAAGTTTGGTATCCGTTTGACGGACGTGGTCACTCCTTCTGAGCGTTTGCGTCGGGTTAGCAAGAGCTGACCACGCGTGATGATGCAGTCTGCGGTCTCGGTTGGTGTATTTTTGGTGTTGCTTGCCTGCGTGCCTTTTATCTTGAAATGGTACAAGCAGCGGGCGCCGGGAGGCAATGGAGAAGTTGGCGGGCAGGCGCGGTTCATTTCCGCTTTGGCAGTGGGGCCCCATCAACGGGTGGTGACTGTGGAGGTTGGCCCCGAGGGGAGTCGTGTCTGGCTGACGTTGGGCGTAACTGCACAGGAGATTTCCTGTCTGCACAGCGTGGATGTAGCCGATGGGACGGGCAATCCCAAGCCGGGCGTGAAGGTGCTTTCTCCCGCTTCCACCAACGTGCATGAAACGGAATCAATGTGACTGATCGAGAGGGTACTGTGAGATCACGGGCAATTCTTGCCAAGGTGCTGCTGGGATGCATGGCGATGGCTTTGCACGCGTCGGCAGGCGCTCAGACGGCGGGGCAATTGCCACTGCTGGTGGGGGCGGGCGGATCGAATATGAGTTTTTCCGTCCCGGTCCAGACGTTGCTGTTCTTCACTGCACTGTCTTTTTTGCCGGCGGTGCTGTTGATGATGACCGGCTTCACGCGGATTGTGATTGTGTTGTCGTTGTTGCGCCAGGCGCTGGGAACGCAGTCATCTCCTCCCAATCAGGTCATTGTTGGGCTGTCACTGTTTCTGACATTTTTTGTCATGGGCCCTACGCTGGATCGCATCTATGCCGATGCCTATTTGCCCCTGACAAAAAATACGATTACCTTTGAACAGGCCCTGGAAAAGGGGGAGGGCCCCATTCGAGGTTTCATGGTCAAGCAGACACGGCAGTCTGACTTTTCCCTGTTTGCTAAGTTGGCGAAGTTGCCCCCGGAAACCAAGGCTGACACGGCTCCCATGCGGGTGCTGGTCCCCGCGTTTGTCATCAGTGAGTTGAAGTCGGCATTCCAGATCGGCTTCATGATCTTCATACCGTTTTTGGTCATCGATATTGTGGTCGCCAGTGTGCTCATGTCTCTGGGCATGATGATGCTGTCTCCGGTGCTGGTGGCGCTCCCGTTCAAATTGATGCTCTTTGTTCTGGCTGATGGCTGGAACTTGCTGATTGGCTCGTTGGCGGCAAGCTTTGTCACGTGATGAGAGGGTGATACGATGAATGCACAGATGGTTCTGACGATGGGGCAGGATGCGTTGCTGATGTTGCTGATGGTTTCGTCCCCGGTGTTGGGGACTGCGCTGGTGGTTGGGTTACTGGTGAGTTTGTTTCAGGCTGTGACCCAAATCCATGAGGCGACACTGGCATTTGTGCCCAAGCTGATTGCCGTGATTGCAGTGTTCGCCATTGCAGGCCCATGGATGCTGACCATGCTGGTGGAGTACATCCGTCGAACCATTGAGTCGATACCCGGGGCGATCGCCTGAACCGAGCAATTTGTGATCTCCATTACAGAAACGCAGCTGGCTGCGTGGATTTCTCCCCTGTTCTGGCCATTTTTGCGAACGCTCGCGCTCTTCACTTCGGCGCCGGTTTTTTCGTCGCGGGCAATTCCCATCCGCGCCAAAGTTGCACTGGCTCTCTTTGTGGCTTTGGCCATGCAGGCCAGTTTGCCGGATATGCCAGTTGTCGGTTTCAACGATCCTCAAGTGCTGGCGGTGGTCATCCAGCAGGTGGGGGTTGGTCTGGCCATTGGGTTCGCGGTGCGGGTGGTTTTTACCGCCGTGGAGTTGGCTGGGGAGGTGGTGGGTTTTCAGATGGGGTTGAACTTTGCTGCTTTTTTCGATCCGGCAATTGGCGCGCAGTCGAGTGCGGTTGCCCGTTTTTTTGGGCAGATGACCTCGCTGCTTTTTCTGGCTATGAACGGGCATCTCATGGTGTTGGTTGCCGTCAACAAGAGCTTTCGCGCGTTCCCCATTGATCAGAATTTCCTTCAATCCTTGGCGCAGATGAAATTGCAACGGCTCGGGGCGGATCTGTTTGCCAGTGCGTTGTGGATTGCCTTGCCGATGGTGGGGATGCTGATGTTTGCCAACCTTGCGTTGGGCATTGTTTCGCGGGTTGCACCCCAGATGAATATTTTTGCCATAGGCTTTCCCATTACCCTGGTTGTTGGGTTAATAGGGATTGCTGTTACCTTGCCGATGCTGGATCAGCCGTTCATGGCGCTCATGGAGCGATCAATCGAAATTTTCGCCGGAAACTAGCGATTCGGTCAGACCAATTCGTTGCGAATGGCGTAGACGGCCAGTTCGGCGTTGTTAGACAGCTTGAGCTTCTCCAGCAACCGCGCGCGGTATACGCTGACGGTTTTGGGGCTGAGCATCAATTCTTCTGCAATGTCCGACAGGCGCTTTCCGGACGCGATTTTTAGCAGTGTCTGCAATTCGCGTTCAGACAGGGTGGCATGCAGCGACTCGGTGCCGGGTGAGGCGAGGTTGTCCACCAGCATTTCAGAAATCGCAGGTGTCAGGTACTTGCGGCCACTTGCCAGAGTACGCACCGCGGGAATGAGTTGGCCTGGGTCGCCGGCCTTGTTGAGGTATCCATCCGCCCCCGCACGCAAACAGCGAATGGCATACTGGTCTTCGGCAAACATGGAAACAATCAGGACGCGGATATTGGAATGGTCTTCGCGCAGACTGGCCAAGACTTCCAGCCCACCTCGGCCAGGCAGATTCAAGTCCAGTATCAGCACGTCACAGGGGGTGGTACGGATTACCTCGCGAACTTCTGTGTAGCTTCCAGACTCGCCGACAACCTGTATGTCCGTTGCGTCCGCCAGCGTGTCTTTGATGCCGCGGCGGACCATGGCATGGTCGTCGCAAAGGACTACTTTGATCACTTGAACTCTGCCTCAGGCGAATGGTGGGGTACGGCGGCCAAGGGTACGGACAGGATGATGGAGGTGCCGACACCCTCCCGGGTGCTGACGTCCAGCCATCCGCCTACAGTTTTTGCACGCTCGTGCAAACCGCGGATACCGAATGCGTCGGATTTTCGCAGTTGTTGGTCAGAAATACCTATGCCGTTGTCACTGATTTCCATGGTCAGAAAATCCTCCGCATCGGAGATGTCGATCTGAACCAGGCTGCACTTTGCGTATTTTGAAACGTTGGTCAGCGCTTCCTGAGCCGTACGGTACGCCGTCAATTGAACGGCTTTCGGTGGCGCCAGTTGTTCATCGTTTGTGCGCAGGACGGTTTTGATTCCCGTGCGTTTCTCAAAACTGGACGCCAGCCACTGAACCGCAGGGAAAAGGCCTTGATCAAGTATGGAGGGGCGCAGATTCATCATGATACGTTGACTGGCTCCCAAGGCGTGCTGGAGCATATCTGTGGCGGCTTGGGTGTGCGACTGGATTGCTGGGTCCGCGATGTGCCTGGAAATCCAGGCCAGATCGAGTTTCGCTGCAGCCAAAGAACCGCCAATGTCATCGTGAATTTCACGTGCAATTGCCGCGCGTTCCCGTTCAATTGCGGCCTGAAGGTAACCCGCGAACTCCGAGAGACGCTTCTCTGATGCTGCCAACTCCAAGTCCGCCTTCGCCTTTGCTGCACGGGCATGGTGGACTTCCAGAGCCCTCAGGACGACCCGACCCAATTTGCTCAAATCGTCTTTGTGCAGGTAATCGCTGATACCCAAGTGGATGGCGGATACGGCAGCCGCTTCTCCAATCGCACCCGACAGCAGGATGAAAGGGGGGCGGTTCGCTTTGGCTGGCAGGCTGGACCATGCGTCTATGGCGGTAAATCCCGGAAGGCGGTAGTCAGCAAGGATGAGGTCAAATGCTCCAGTTCCTGCCAATTCAGCAAAAGCATCCAGCGCTTCCACGCGTGCCATGGTGTACGCGATATCCGCCTTGTCCAGAGCTCTGCACACCAGCCGATGGTCTGGAAGCGAGTCTTCCAGATGAAGAATTCTCAGGGGGGCTGGTGGGGGTTGAGTGTCCATGTTCTACGTCGCCGCTGCGTTCGATTATGAGGGAGGAAAGACGGCCGGAGCAAGCATCAGGATGGGGATATATTGTGCGCGTCGCACGGCGAAAGTTCCCCAACGTTACGGTTTCCTGCTAACCTATTAGTATGTGAAATCTCGGTTCAGGTTCCATAGCGAGATTGACTTGGAGAGTGGTTTATTAGGATATATAACGATGCAGCCCACATTGACAACGCCAACTGTCCCGGCTGTGCAAATGCCGGTCATGCTCGTAGCGGAAGTTCAGGACTCTTTGCTCGTGGTTGTGCATGACCTGACACGTTTGGACGGCCTATTGGCGCATACCATGGAAAACTTGATGGAGCGCTTTACCAGTGCCAGCGCGAACTTGGCAACACCAGCCTTGATGAATTCCAAAGAACTGGATGATGTTCGCAGCACGTTGCGTGCGGCTGTAACAGAGTTGCAATTTCAGGATATGGCCTCGCAACTGATCGTTCACACTTCGAAGATACTTCAGGGATGCGCCTACCGTTTGGCTTCTGAATCCATGGGTATGGAAGATGGGGAGGCGGTGCCCTTTGTTGAAGAGGTACCTGAGCGACCAAACCCTGTCACCCAAGACGAAATGGACGCTGGCTCTATCGAGCTGTTCTGAGTCCCCTTGTCCATAACTACTAAATTGAAATAGTCGGAGCTTCAAATGCCCTTAATTCTCGCCGTCGATGACTCCCCTTCCATGCGTAAGATGGTGTCTTTTACTTTGACTGGAGCTGGTTACCAGGTGGTAGAGGCAGTGGATGGTCAGGATGCGTATGAAAAGGCGCAGGCACAGTCATTTGATCTGGTATTGACTGATCAGAACATGCCCCGACTGGATGGATTGGGCCTGACTCGTAAATTGCGGGACCATCCCCAGTTTAAGACCACGCCGATTCTGATGCTGACTACGGAATCCAGTGATTTGATGAAGCAGGCTGGTCGTGCAGCAGGCGCGACTGGATGGCTGGTGAAGCCGTTTGATCCGGCTCGATTGCTTGACGTGATAAAGAAGGTCATTCGCTGATTTGATGGTCAGTGAAGGAATGAATAGAAAAACAGGAGTTTGTTATGTCTGAGACACATCAGGATAGCGGGGGTGGTGGGGATTTCGATCTAACCCAGTTTTATCAAATATTCTTTGAGGAAGCGGGCGAAAATCTGGATCTCATGGAGCAAATGCTGCTCAACTTGAATCTGGAAACGGCGGACGATGAGGTATTGAATGGGATTTTTCGCTGCGCACATTCGGTCAAGGGTGGCGCTGCGACCTTTGGCTTCGCGGATGTCGCGGAGCTGACGCACCAAATGGAGTCCCTGCTGGATCGACTGCGTCGGCACGAGTTGCAACCAAACTCTGCCATGGTGGATGTGCTGTTGGAGTCTGCAGACGCCTCTCGCAGCCTGCTGGCACGCCACCAGGCTGGCGGGGAGGGCGATGTTCTGCCCACGGGCGATTTGGTGCGGCGGATCAGTGAGCTGGCAGCTGGCAAGACGCCGGCTGCGGCCTCCGTTCCACAAGCTGTCGTACCCGTTGCTCCACCTCCGGCTCTCCCTGATGCAGCGACAACTGCTCCAGCGTCTTCGGCTGAGAAGGATCGATTCGGTAGTCGATCGTTGGAAATACGCATCGGACCGCTGGAGCGTCCAGAGCAGGCGGATGCGGTGCAGGAGTTATTCAGGGATATACCTGGCCTAGGGGAAATTGCGGCCCTGCCTTCAGATGTAAAAAATACACGGTTTTTCTCCGTGAAGACGGCATCTTCTGACGAGGATTTGTTAGATCTGTTTGCGTTCCATGTTTCCAGGGATTACATCCAGATCACCGAGCAGAACTCCGACGCAGTTGGCGCTGCTCCTGTGCTTGCTTCATCGGCGACAGCGACGGATTACGCGGACGATCCTCCCCCGGGGGCACCATTGGCGCCCCTTCCTGGTTTCGGGTTCTTTGATGGTGCTCCCGGCGCACCGATTCCCGCAGCTACAAGTGGTGCGGTTGATGCAAAGACGGCCATCAAGGCTCCGACCAAAACCGGAGCACCTAGTGCTGCCGTACAGCCAGAGGCTGCGACGATTCGCGTAGCGATCAGTAAAGTTGATCAGCTGATAAATTTGGTGGGAGAGCTGGTTATTACGCAGGCGATGCTTGCGCAGAACAGTCGGGCGTTGGACCCCGCGGTGTATCAACAGCTGCTTTCGGGTTTGGCGGATCTGGATCGCAATACACGGGATTTGCAGGAATCCGTGATGTCAATTCGGATGATTCCGATGTCCATTGTTTTCAGTCGTTTTCCGCGCATGTTGCGGGATCTCGCCAGCAAACTGGGCAAGAAGGTGGACTTCGTCACCCAGGGAGAAGCGACTGAGTTGGACAAGGGCTTGGTTGAAAAGATTACAGATCCCTTGACCCATTTGGTTCGCAACAGTTGTGATCACGGTGTGGAGTCTCCAGCAGAGCGCTTGGCCGCTGGAAAGCCAGAAACTGGAACCATCACGCTGTCGGCATCGCACCAGGGGGGCTCTATCGTGATTGAGGTGCGAGACGACGGCAAAGGCATGTCTCGGCAGAAGATACTAAACAAAGCTAAAGAGCGTGGGTTGGATGTGTCCGATCAAATGTCTGATGCGGAGGTATGGCAACTGATTTTTGCTCCCGGATTTTCGACTGCAGAGGTAGTTACCGATGTCTCTGGGCGTGGTGTCGGTATGGATGTGGTCAAACGAAATATTGCCGCGCTGAACGGAACTGTGGAAATTGATTCGGCAGAAGGCTATGGGATGAAGGTGTCGGTTCGTTTGCCGTTGACGCTCGCCATCATGGATGGCATGTCCGTTGGAGTTGGTGGCGAGGTCTACATACTTCCGTTGTCGTCGGTCGTGGAGTCGTTCCAGGTCAAGGCGGATGCGGTGAGTACTGTTGGGCAGGGTTCTCAATTGGTGAAAGTCCGCGATGAGTACATGCCGGTCATTGAGTTGGAGAAGATATTCCAGATTCCTCGATTCGATTTTGAAAAGTCGTGTGACATCATGGTCGTGGTAGAAGCCGATGGCAGTCGCGTGGCTTTGCTGGTCGATGAGTTATTGGGGCAGCAGCAGGTTGTTGTGAAGAATCTGGAGTCCAACTACCGAAAAGTTCCCAATGTGTCGGGCGCAACAATTCTTGGCGATGGCAAGGTTGCGCTCATTTTGGACACAGGGGCGTTGGTTCGTCGCTCGCGGCACTGATGTCAACGTATTGAAGGAGGACAGCATGGGCATGATGGAAAAACTGGATGAGTTGACGTCTTCTGACGCTAGAGAGTATTTGACATTCCGCCTGGATCAGGAGGAGTACGGAATTGACATTTTGAAAGTGCAGGAAATTCGTGGCTATGAGCCACCCACGCGTGTGGCCAATGCACCAGATTTCATCAAAGGGGTTGTCAATTTGAGGGGGACGATTGTTCCCATCGTAGACATGCGCCTTAAGTTCAGCTGTTCGAAGGCAGAGTACAACTCGTTTACTGTCGTCATTATTTTGAATCTGCGGCATCGGATTGTTGGAATCGTGGTTGACTCTGTGAGCGATGTGATGGAGTTGCCGCCGGAGAGTCTGAAATCTGCGCCAGACATTGACAGTGTCATTGATAGTTCAGCCGTGTTGGGCTTGGGCTCTCTAGGGGACAGAATGCTCATTCTTTTGGATATCGAGCGGTTGATGTCGGCGCCGGATATGGGACTGGTGGGTACTTCCGAGTGAACGGGTTACGCGTGTAATTCTGACTGCAAAAGCCTTCGCGCTGGCCTGATTTTGAGGTGCGGCGGGGCATCCTATTTGATTTATGCCGCTTGCGGGGGGCACTGACTCGGGAATCAAGATGAAAGAACGGCCTGGAGTGGCGCAGGCGAGTGTATCGATGGAAGATTCTCCTGGGGCGCCAGGGGGAATGCAGGGGCGAGAGTTCGCGTGGACAGATGCGGACTTTGATCGCGTGCAGGCCATGATTTACAAGCGCGCCGGCATAAGCCTTCATGACGGAAAACATGCGATGGTATACAGCCGTTTGTCGCGCCGTTTGCGCGAAACGGGGTACCAGAGTTTTAGAGAATATCTCGGCTGGCTTGAGTCTTCGGAGAGCCCGGAGTGGCAGGAATTCGTCAATGCTTTAACGACAAACCTCACCTCATTTTTCCGGGAGCACCACCATTTTGAGATTTTTGCGGATCGCCTGAAGTCGAAGCCAGCGGGTACACCATGGAGTGTGTGGTGTAGTGCTGCCTCAACAGGTGAGGAGCCGTACTCCATAGTTATGACAGCGTTGGAGGCGCTAGGCACCCATCCCAAGTTCTCGCTAGTGGCCAGTGATATTGACTCAAAAGTATTGGCTTCTGCTGCCCGTGGTGTCTATCGGTTGGATGGTCTCAAAGGCATTGATGCCGGCCGAATGCAACGTTTCTTCTTGCGAGGCAAAGGTGGCAACGATGGCATGGTGAGAGTGAAGCCCGAGTTGTCTCAGTTCATTGAGTTTTTGATGGTGAATTTGATTCGAGATGACTGGCCATTTCGTGATCCATTTGATGTGGTTTTTTGCAGAAATGTGATGATTTATTTTGACGCTCCAACTCAAAGAAAGGTGTTGGAACGTATCCATAGGGTCATGAAGCCTGGGAGCCTGTTGTTTGTCGGGCATGCTGAAAACTTCAGTGACTCTCGTGATCTGTTTGTTTTGAAGGGGAAGACGGTCTATGAGAGACGCTAACGTGTTTCAAATATGCTTTTGGCGCAATCTATTTCCATCGGCAACAAGGCTTACATGAACCTGCCCCCATACAGTGCTGCGGCGGTGCCCGTCGGAAAAGTTCAAGGAGCGAGTGCAGCTCTGCCCAAAATTCTGGCTAACGGTCGCATTTCAAGGGTAGATCAGTTAAAGGCGCAACCGCGTAAACCGGGAGAGGCTTCATTCTTCTACGCTGATCATCACTTTCAATACGATGCTGTCAAGGTCTTGCCGGGAGAGTATTACGTTTCTAACGAAGATCTTGTGGTTATGACTGTGCTGGGTTCTTGTATCGCAGCCTGTATTTGGGATGGTAAGGCTCGCACGGGTGGAATGAATCATTTCATGCTGCCAGAGGGGGATGGAGGAGAAGGTTCTGGGCGATATGGTTCGTATGCAATGGAGTTACTAATCAATGAGATGTTCAAGTTGGGGGCCCGCCGCGAAACGATGCAGGCAAAGATATTTGGTGGGGCGCAGGTCATGGCCGGCTTCACCACCATGAATGTAGGTGAACGCAATACCCAGTTTGTTTTGGATTACCTTTCGACTGAGCGTATCCCTGTTGTATCTCAGGATGTGCTGGATATCCACCCGCGAAAAGTGTGCTTCTTCCCCGTAACTGGAAAAGCACTTGTTAAACGTCTGGCACATTCGCACCCCGAAACCTTGGCCGTGGAAGAGCGGCGGGGAAATGCTGCCACAGTGGCAAGGTCTACTGCTGGCGGATCGATAGACCTGTTTTGAGGTAATAACTTGAAGAAGATTCGTGTTGTGGTTGTGGATGATTCCGCACTTGTAAGGGGCTTGCTTTCGGAAATCATTAACCGTCAAAAGGACATGGAGTGTGTTGGAGCAGCCAACGACCCGCTCATTGCACGTGAAATGATTCGCGAGCTTAACCCTGATGTCATAACACTGGATATCGAGATGCCGAAAATGGATGGCATTGACTTCTTGGCAAGGCTTATGCGTTTACGCCCTATGCCTGTGGTGATGATTTCTACTCTTACGGAGAGGGGTGCGGAGGTGACGATGCGGGCGCTGGAGCTTGGAGCTGTTGATTTTGTCTCCAAGCCACGAATAGGTCTTGCGGAAGGCATCAATGAGCTCGCTACCCAGATCGTTGAAAAGGTTCGCATTGCGGCGACGGCTCATATTAGGCGGGCAACGCAGACTGGTCTGCGGGCAACAGATGTAAAGGTTGGCGGGGTTGGCGCACCGTTGCGCTCAGAGCATGTGCCGATTGGGCGAGTGTCGACAGAGAAGCTAATTTGTATTGGCGCGTCAACTGGGGGCACGGAGGCGATTAAGGAAATTTTGATGCGCATGCCCGCTGACTCACCCGGGATTGTTATTACCCAACATATGCCGCCCGGGTTTACCACCAGCTTTGCCGCCCGCCTCAATAGCTTGTGTCAGATTACTGTTCAAGAAGCGGCAAATGGCGAGCGAATTCTTCCCGGGCATGCGTATATTGCTCCTGGCGGCAAGCAATTCAGGGTGGATAAAAGCGGTGCGAACTATGTTTGTATTGTGGAGGATGGAGAGCTGGTCAATAGACATAGACCTTCTGTAGAGGTTTTGTTTAAGTCCGTGGCTCGGGTGGTAGGTCGTAATGCGTTTGGAGTCATGTTGACCGGGATGGGCAATGATGGGGCGAAAGCGATGAAGGAAATGAAAGACGCTGGTAGCTACAACTATGTACAAGATGAAGCGAGTTGCATCGTGTTTGGAATGCCCCGGGAGGCGATCCTTCACGGAGCTGCCGATGAGGTGTTGCCCTTGCTCGGGATTGCAGGGGCTCTTCTGTCAAAGTTGGGCGGTGCCACCGACAGATACCGTGTCTAGCTCTCTTCGACAATTGTTGGTGATGGCCCAATTGATTCGCAACAAATCGCATGCTATAATCTATGGCTTCGCTTGAAATAGCGCCAAGAAAAATCTTGATGAAATTTCCTGCAAAGATTTTTGACAAAAGCCTTAAAACTGTGTCATAATTCAAGGCTTCGCTGATCGCAGCAAGGCAAACGAAGAAAGTAAAAAATCTTCAGTTCATTAAAAATTTACAGCCGATAAGCGTGGGCGTTTGAAGGCGATTGC
>JBBQLM010000040.1:0-41753 GCA_038327925.1 Burkholderiales bacterium
CGGTGCGTGGTCGCAGTACCTGGAAGTCGGCATCGGCCCCGACGCCGAAATTTTCACGAAAGCGCCCGTCCTTTCGGCCGTGGGGACCGGCGCAGACGTCGGCATTCATCCTGGCTCGGCCTGGAACAACCCCGAACCCGAGGTGGTACTGGCAGTCAACGCGCGCGCAGAGGTGGTAGGCGCGGCGCTCGGCAACGATGTCAACCTGCGCGACTTCGAAGGCCGCAGCGCCTTGCTGCTGGGCAAGGCTAAGGACAACAACGCTTCCTGCGCCATTGGCCCGTTCATCCGGCTGTTCGACGAGCACTTTGGCATCGACGACGTCAGGAAGTGCGAGCTGACGCTCACCGTGGCGGGGCCGGACAAGTTCGAACTGCACGGCACGAGCTCCATGTCGAAAATCAGCCGGGACCCGCTGGACCTGGTCTCCCAGGTGCTTGGGCCGAACCACCAGTATCCGGACGGCGCCATGCTGTTTCTGGGCACCATGTTTGCCCCCTCGCAAGACCGGCACGGCCCGGGCCAGGGCTTCACGCATGTGGTCGGCGACATCGTCACGGTGTCAACCCCGATGCTGGGCAGCCTGGTCAACCGGGTGCAGCATTCGAACGAGGCAGCGCCGTGGACCTTTGGCATCACGGCACTCATGCTCAACCTGGCCGGCCGCAAACTGCTCTGAGCGGCGAGCGGCATAGCGCAGCGCCGCGCCGGCGCCTCATTTAGGTCAACGCGTCAATGAGTCAACGCGTGAATGCGTCGGTGATTCGGTGATTCGGTGAGTCACTAAGCCTTCACTAAGCCGGTCAGGCCGCGGCCATCGCCCGGGCGCCCTACTTGCCCAGAATCTGGTTGATCTTTTCGGCTTCGAAGGTTTCGCGGCGTGCAGCGCCTTCCGGCACGCAGTCGCGGCGCGAGTTCGCGGCGGCTGAGAGTGTTTCTATGGCTTGCCAGAGCAGCGCAATCTGGTGTTCCTGACTCGAAGCGTTGTCGATAAGTCCGCGCATGGCCTGCGACACCGGGTCGTCGTTCTGCGTGACGCCATAGGCAGAAAACCCCATCTGTGAGGCCGCCTGCTCACGTTTTACGTCGGCCTCAGCCTGGATGATGCGGGCCGGATTGCCGACCGCCGTGGCACCTGCCGGCACCGGCTTGACCACCACGGCGTTGGAGCCGATGCGCGCGCCGTCGCCCACCGTGAAGCCGCCCAGCACCTGGGCGCCCGCCCCCACCACCACATTGCGCCCGAGCGTGGGATGCCGCTTGGCACCCTTGTACAGCGCCGTGCCGCCCAGCGTCACGCCCTGGTAGATCGTGCAGCCATCACCAATCTCGGCGGTCTCACCCACCACGACGCCCATGGCATGGTCGAAGAACACCCGGTCACCGATGGTGGCGCCGGGATGGATCTCGATGCCGGTGGCCCAGCGCGCCAGGTGCGAAATGAAGCGCCCCAGCCACTTGAACCCGTGGTTCCAGCACCAGTGCGCCGGGCGGTGCAGGATGATGGCGTGCAGACCGGGGTAGCAGGTCAGCACCTCCCAGGTGCTGCGGGCAGCCGGGTCACGGTCAAGAATGCACTGGATGTCGGAGCGTATACGGGCAAACATGCGTTGGAGTCTACCCGTTGCTTGAAGAACTTGACTTCAAAATGGCCTTGGCGATGCCGCGCAGGATGTGGATCTCTTCCTGCGTCACCCCCGCCCGGTTGAAGAGTTGATTGAGCCGTGGCATCAGCTTCTTGGGCGCGACAGGGTCCAGAAAACCTAAGCCCACCAGGGACTGCTCCAAGTGCGCCAGCATGCCCGCCACCTGCGCCGCATCGGCCATGGCGTTGACCGGCTGGTCCTGCACCGCTTCCACCGGCGACGCACCGGCAAAGCCGCCCAGAGCCAGACGCCACTCGTAGGCCACGACCTGCAGCGCCGCGCCCAGGTTCAGCGAACCAAACTGCGGATTGCTGGGAATACTTAGACAGACGTGGCAGCGGTATACATCCTCGTTGCGCATGCCAAAGCGCTCGGAGCCAAACAGAAAGCCAATCCCCTGCTGCAACCCAACGCTTGGAGCCAAATCACCTTCCAGCCCTCGTGGAATATGTGTAGTCTGCTGCAATTTTGATAGCACTTCGAAATGCGGACGCGGTGCTACCGTGGGTGGGCCAAAGTCGCGTGGCGTCATCGCCGTGGCGCACAGGTGGGTAATTCCATCCAGCGCCTCGTCCAGCGTGTCCACCACCCGGCATTTCTCCAGCACGTCCAGCGCACCGCTGGCGCGCTGGATGGTTTCCTCGCGGCGCAGCACATTGGGCCAGCGCGGAGCCACCAGCACCAAGTCGTCAAAACCCATGGTTTTCATGGCGCGGGCGGCGGCGCCCACATTGCCGGCGTGGCTGGTGTTGATGAGGATGAATCGGGTTTGCATGGGACGCGGTAAAATCCGCATATTGTCGCCGCCTGCATCGTCAGCCGGTCCTACCAGCTCTTCACCACAATCTATGTCGTCCAATCTGCACCCCATGATCAACGTGGCCGTCAAGGCCGCGCGCGCCGCCGGTTCCATCATCAACCGCGCCGCGCTCGATATCGAGTCGGTCCGCATCTCCCAGAAGCAGGCCAACGACTTCGTCACCGAGGTGGACCATGCGGCAGAGCAGGCGATCATAGAAACCCTGTTGACGGCCTACCCCGGCCACGGCATCTGGGCCGAAGAGAGCGGGCGCGAACACGGCGCCAAGGATTCCGAATTCGTCTGGATCATTGATCCGCTGGACGGCACCACCAACTTCATCCACGGCCTGCCCGTTTACTGCGTCAGCATCGCGCTGGCCGTCAAGGGCAAGATTGAGCAGGCAGTGGTCTACGACCCCACCCGCAACGACCTGTTCACCGCCACCAAGGGGCGCGGCGCCTACCTCAATGACCGCCGCATCCGTGTCTCCAAGCGCATCAACCTGAAGGATGCGCTGATTTCCACCGGCTTCCCGTTCCGCCCCGGCGACAACTTTGCCAACTACCTGACCATGATGGGCGACGTGATGCAGCGCACCGCCGGCCTGCGCCGCCCCGGTGCCGCCGCGCTGGACCTGGCCTATGTGGCAGCCGGCTTCACGGAAGGCTTCTTCGAGACCGGCCTGCAGCCCTGGGACGTAGCAGCCGGCTCGCTGTTGGTCACCGAGGCCGGCGGTCTGGTCGGCAACTTCACCGGTGAGGCAGACTTTCTGGAGCAGCAGGAATGCCTGGCCGGCAACCCGCGCGTGTATGGACAGCTCATCACCATTTTGGGCAAGTACAGCAAGTTTGCCAGCGCCGGTGAGAAAGCGGCCTTGCGCCAGGCCCCTTCGATTGGCGCAACAGCGCCGGCTGACGCAGCACCGACTGCCGACACGCCACAGGCAGCAGACACAGGCGACGCCGACCGCGCTGCCGAATAGATCGACATCCGGCCCCGGTTGGGCCGATGCGCTTCAGGCGCTGGGCAGAACGAGTTGCTCCACGGCGACCGGCCTGCCAAAGAAGTAGCCCTGGAATGCCTTGCAACCGCAACGCAGAAGAAAATCGCGCTGCCCTGCCGTTTCCACCCCTTCAGCCACGACGCTGAGGTCCAGGCTTTTCGCCAGGCTCATGATGGTGCGGGCTATTGCCGCATCGTTGGGGTCGATGAGCACGTCCCGCACAAACGACTGATCGATCTTGAGCTGGTCCAGCGGCAGGCGCTTGAGATAGGACAGTGACGAGTAGCCGGTGCCGAAGTCATCCAGCGCGAAGTTCACACCGATGGAGCGCAGTTCCCCCATCTTGACGATGACGTCCTCAAAGTCGCTGAGCAACATGCTCTCGGTCAGCTCCAGCTTCAGCCGGTAGGGATTGGCACCGCTCAGACGCAGCAACTCCAGCAGTTGCGGCGTGAACTCCGGATGGCGGAACTGGCGCGCGCTGACATTCACGGCAATGGTGAGCCCACGCGTCACGGCGTTGCCATTCCAGGCCACCAATTGGGCACAAGCCGCCTCCAGCACCCAATGCCCCAGCGGCAGGATCAGGCCGGCCTGCTCGGCCACCGGAATGAACTCGACCGGTGGCACCATGCCGCGCACCGGGTGCTTCCAGCGCAACAGGGCCTCAACTCCGGTGGTCCTGCCGTCCTCGTCCACCACAGGCTGGTAATGCAGCAGGAACTCCTGCCGCTCCAGGCCACTGCGCAGGTCCATCTCCATGACCGCCCGAGCGCTGGCGGCGGCCTGCATCACCGGGTCGAAGAAACGCAGCGTGTTGCGTCCAGCCGCCTTGGACTGGTACATCGCCAGGTCGGCGCGCTGCAGCAACTCCTCCACGCTTTGCTGAAGATCGAAAAACAGGGCCACACCAATGCTGGGCGAACTGTGGTGCATCAGCCCGTCCAGATCGAATTGCTGATTCAATGCCAGCAGGATCTTCTTGCCCACGGCCTCGGCCTGGGCTGCCGCATCCGTTTCCGTGCTGCCAATTTCCTCCAGCATCACCACAAACTCATCACCCCCCAGGCGTGCCACGGTATCCACGATGCGCACGCAGCCTGTCAGGCGCGCGCCAACCTGCTTGAGCAGTTCGTCACCCATGTGGTGGCCGCGCGTGTCGTTGAGGACCTTGAAGTTGTCCAGATCAATGAACAACAGGGCGCCATAGCAACTGCGGCGGGCGCAGGCCGCAATGGCCTGGCTCAGCCGGTCGATCAACAGGCGCCGGTTGGGCAAGCCGGTCAGGGCATCAAAGAAAGCCAGGCGCTCAATGTCGGCCTCCGCCTGCTTGCGGGCGCTGATTTCGCGCCCGGTGCCGCGGTAGCCGATGAAAGCACCACTGCCGTCAAATATGGGCGCGCCACTGATGGAAACCCACATCAGCGAGCCATCGGCACGTGCGCGCTGCATCTGGAAGTCGTGAAACACCTCGTGCGCATCCACCGCCGCGCGGTGCGTTGCCCACTGCGCCGGGCTGACCCCATGCACGCCAGAATCCCAGCGTGTCTTGCCCAGGTAGCTCTCGGGTGGCATGGCCCGGGTGGCCTCGTGCTCGCCATCGAAACGGATGAAGCGGAACTGCGCATCCTGTTCCCAGTACCAGTCCGAGCTGAGTTCGGTGAGGGCGCGAAAACGCGCTTCACTGCGCTGCGTGGCCGCCAGTTGGTCGGCAGCGGCCTGCAAGGCAGCCCGCTCGCCAGAAATATCCTGCACGATTCCAAACTCGGCCTTGACCACGCCCTGCTCCACCTGGCGTTGCAGGCGCGAGCGCAACCAGATGATGGTGCCATCCGGTCGACGCCAGCGGTACTCGACTATTTCACCATCCATGCGCTTGAGGGCGCGCTTGACGATGGGTCGGTCTTCCTCCACCACACCGTTCAGGTGCTCCCCGATGGGCGCCAGCGGCGCGTTGCCCAGGTGACCGATCTCGCAATAGCCTTGCGACAGATGGACCATGGGGTCACCCGGATAGACCACCCAGTAGCCCACCTTGGCCACGGTTTCGGTCATCTGGTGCAGCGTGACCTGGCGATTCAGCTTTTCATTGGCTTGCGCCAGCGCTTGCTCACCGGCGTGCACGGCGGCCTGCGCCATGCGCGTGGCTGTCACATCCCGCAGATAAAAAAGGATGTAGGGCTCGGCCTGCACCTCCACCAATACCGCGCTGATGCACATCAGCCGGTGCAACCCTTCCCCGGTCAGCAGCGTAACGTCCACATCACGCACCTGCCCGCCGCTGGCCAGCGGTTGCAAAGCCGCCTCGCGGGAGGCCTCGTCCGGCCACAGGCCGAAATCCATTGCGGTGTGCCCCACGACCCGGTCCCGCGGGAAGCCAGTCAGCTTCAACCATTCCAGATTCACATCGACCATCACGTTGTCGCGCACGCGTGTCAGCGCCATGGCCTCCGGACTGTTGGCGAAGATGGCCTTGTAAAGGGGAACATCGGCGCCCACGGCGACAGCAGGCGGATCGTCGTGTGGAAAGGTGGACACCCAAACCCCTCAATTAACCGGGAACGGCCTCTTGGCGTCCGGCGTCAAAACAAAAGACGCGATCACGTCCCGCATTCTTGGCGGCATACAACGCCTGATCCGCGTGCCCGACAACCGAATCCGCAGAGTCGCTGGACTGGGGCACTCCGGCATACACGCCGGCACTGGCGGTCACGATGGAGCGGCCCAGGTTATCGCCGTGCTGCAACCCCAGATCACGCAGCTTTTGCAGGATATCCCTGGCGACCTGGGCGGCCCCCACATTGTCGGTATCCGGCAGGATGGCGGCCAACTCTTCGCCGCCATAGCGTGCCACCACATCGCGCGGGCGACGGCAGACCGTCTTCACCACGTTGGCCACCGCGCGCAGGCAGCGGTCGCCGGCGGGATGGCCGTACAGGTCGTTGAACTGCTTGAACTGGTCAATGTCCAGCATCACCAGGCCCAGGGAGGTTCCGGTGCGGCTGGCGGCACGCAACTCGGCCGCAATTGATTCGTCAAAAAAGCGGCGGTTGCCAATGCCGGTCAGTGCATCGATGTGCACCAGATCGCTCATGCGATCCGCATGGGCCTTGAGCAGGCGCTCACGCGCCACCGTGGGAGATACGTCGGCAATCTGGATCAGGATGTAACGTTGCCCGGCCGCTTCGGCGTCCGCGGGGCCCATGGGTACGATGTGGATCGATTGGCGCAGCAGGTTGTCGCTGACGGCGCTCGCTGCGGGCGCGTACAGTGGAAAAGGAGCCGGATGCAAGGTCTGTGACAACAATGCCGGAAACCCCGAGCGCATGGCCTTGACCAGCGCCCGCTCAAAATGTCCGCCCTGCAAAACCGGGAACACGTCCCGCACGCCCCGCCCAATGATTTCGTCCGCACTGAATCGGGCACGCAACAGAAACCACTTGTTGGCGAAGACGATGTTTGATTCAGCATCCAGCAACAACAAGCCCGACGGCGTTGCGGAGAGCACCCAATCCAGCCAAATAGGCAGGGGCGACGAAGATAGCGATCGGGTCATTCCATGGACTCAATGAATGCGGCAATTTTCTTTTTGAGTGTCTCGCTTGAGGCGACATCCAACAAAAACACCAGGTAACCTTGTACTTGCCTGGATGCAATTTTAAAGTTGATTTGCAGACTCAGGATGGAATCATCCAGGTCGTCCCCGATGTACAGCACGTCCCCTGCGCGCCCCAACTCCACCTGTGGCAACGAGCCTTCAAACTCAATATGCAACATGTCGGCCACGCTGGCCACCACGGAATTGAGCAGGATATTGCCAATCTCGGCCAGCGATTCCTGCTCCATTTCGCTCAGCTGCGCCAGCGGAACATCGTCCCCCACCATCAGTTGCACCAACTGCAGACTCTTTTCCACGGGAAACATCAACAGCGCTTCGGTGTTCACTGACCCTGAGAAGGCCTGGCGCACCGCGCAGATCCGGTTGGTGCCGCGTGCTTCGAGCTTTTCAGAAATCTCGCGTTTGGACAGTTCCTCGACCTTGGGCGCGCTGAGCTGGACCTCTTCTCCGGCCAGCTCGCTCAGAGCCAGGGCCGCCTGCCCCACGCCGTGATTGAAGATCTCGGCCAGGGCATCCAGCTCCAGGGGCGTGAGTCTCATGCAGCACCCAGAAAGTAGTCAATCGCCTGTTGCATGGACGCCTGGGTGACGGGCTTCTGCACAAATTTGGCCGACAGCTGCTGCGCCTTTTCACGGCTGCTGCTTTGGATATTGGCCGTCAGCATGACGATCTTGACATGCTGGTTGGTCTGGCGGATCTTCTCTGCCGCCTCAAACCCGCTGATGCCGGGCATGTTGACATCCATGGTGATGAAGTCGGGCTGCAACGTGGGCACCAGGGCCACCGCTTCGTCTCCACTGGCCGCTTCTGTCAGCTCCCAATCGGGTTGCATGGCGGCAATGCGGCCACGAATCATCATTCTGGAGACGCTGCTGTCGTCAACAATGAGCAATTTTGGTTTCAAGGGGAACTCCTGCGATGAATGCGCCGCGGACAGTCTCGCGCGGCATACAGGAGCGTAGCACCGATTGCGGCCAAATTGATAGACTTCCACCGATGAACGACACCCTCAAGCCGCATTCCCCGATGATGCAGCAGTACCTTGGACTCAAGGCTGATTACCCCAACACCCTGCTGTTCTACCGCATGGGTGATTTTTATGAAATGTTCTATGCCGATGCCGAAAAGGCCGCGCGCCTGCTGGACATCACGCTGACCCAGCGCGGCCAGTCCGCCGGCGAGCCGGTCGTCATGGCCGGTGTGCCCTTCCATGCCATGGAGGGCTATCTGGCGAAGCTGATACGCCATGGCGAATCGGTCGCCATCTGCGAACAGGTCGGCGAGGTCACCGGCAAGGGCCCGGTGGAGCGCAAGGTGGTGCGCGTGGTGACCCCCGGCACGCTGGTGGATGCCGAGCTGCTCAGCGAAAAATCCGAGTCCGTGCTGATGGCCGTGCACCAGGGCCCGCGCAACCGCTGCGGCCTGGCCTGGTTCAGCGTCACCCAGGGCGTGGTGCATCTGGCCGAATGCACACCCGACGCCGTGCCCGAGTGGGTGGCGCGCGTCAGCCCAAGTGAGCTGGCCTACAGCGCCGGTGCCACGCAAGCCTTTGAAGACCGGCTCAAGCGGCTGCGCCAAGGCACCGGCGGGGTCAACGCCCTGTACACCACGGCCCGCCCGGAGTGGCAGTTTGACGCCGCACTGGGCCAACGCAAGCTGCTGGATGCACTGCAGGCCGCCAGCCTGGCGAGCTGGAACGCCCAAGACCTGCCGCTGGCGCACGCCGCCTGTGCGGCATTGCTGGGCTACGCCGAACACACCCAGGGCCGCGCGCTGACGCACATCAGCGCCGTGCAGGTGCAGCGCGACGACGAACTGATCGACCTGCCACCCACCACCCGGCGCAACCTGGAGTTGGTGCAGACGCTGCGCGGCGAGGACTCGCCCACGCTGTTTTCGCTGCTGGACACCTGCATGACCGGCATGGGCAGCCGCATGCTCAAGAGTTGGCTGCTGGCGCCCCGGCGCGACCGCGCGCAGGCGCAGGCGCGGCTGGATGCGATTGCCACGCTGAAGAGCGGCACGGTACACAGCTCGACCCTGGCGCTGTGGCAGGGCCTGCGCCTGCAATTGAAAGGCAGCGCCGACGTGGAGCGCATCACCGCCCGCATTGCGCTGCGCCAGGTGCGCCCACGCGAACTCGTCGCCCTGGTCAATACGCTACAAAAAACAGAGCAACTAGCCCAATCTTTACGAGGGCTAGAGGCCTATTTGGCTACTATCGCCTCGGATCTGCAGCCGCCCCCTGCCTGCGCCGCCCTGCTATTGCAGGCCATCGCCCCTGAGCCCGCCGCCCTGGTGCGCGACGGTGGTGTGATTGCCACCGGGTTTGACGCCGAGCTGGACGAGCTGCGCGCCATCCAGACCAACTGCGACGGCTTCCTGCTGGACCTGGAGGTGCGCGAAAAGGCCCGCACCGGCATCCCGAATCTGCGCGTGCAGTTCAACAAGGTGCACGGCTTCTATATCGAGGTCACCCAGGGCCAGGCCGACAAGGTGCCCGACGACTACCGCCGCCGCCAGACCTTGAAGAACGCCGAGCGTTTCATCACCCCGGAACTGAAAGCCTTCGAGGACAAGGCCTTGAGCGCCCAGGAACGCGCGCTGGCCCGCGAGAAGTGGCTGTTCGAGCAGGTGCTGGACCAGCTGCAGGCCTTTGTGCCCATGCTGACCCGCACGGCGCGCGCACTGGCGGCGCTGGACGCGCTGTGCACGCTGACCGAGCGCGCGCTGACACTGGACTGGTGCGCCCCGCAGTTTGCGGTGGAGCCTTGCATCGACATCACCCAAGGCCGCCACCCGGTGGTGCAAGCGCGCCTCGCCGAACTCAGCAGCGGCAACTTCATTGCCAACGACACCCGACTGGGACCCAAGCAGCGCCTGCAGATCATCACCGGCCCGAACATGGGCGGTAAGTCCACCTATATGCGCCAGGTGGCTCTGATCGTGCTGCTGGCAAGCATTGGCAGCTATGTGCCGGCCCAGGCCTGCCGACTGGGGCCGATTGACGCGATCCACACCCGCATCGGCGCGGCCGATGACCTGGCCAACGCCCAGTCCACCTTCATGCTGGAGATGCTTGAAGCCGCGCAGATCCTGCACGCTGCCACGCCGCACTCGCTTGTGTTGATGGACGAGATTGGCCGCGGCACCAGCACCTTTGATGGCCTGGCCCTGGCCAGCGCAATTGCCACCCAGTTGCACGACAAGACCCAGGCCTTCACGCTGTTTGCCACCCACTACTTCGAGCTGACCGAGTTCCCGGCCACCCACCACCAGGCGCTCAATGTGCATGTGAGCGCCACCGAGTCGGGTCGCGACATCGTGTTCCTGCACGAAATCCAGAGCGGCCCGGCCAGCAAGAGCTACGGCATCCAAGTCGCGCGCCTGGCCGGCATGCCCGCCGCCGTGCTGAATCAGGCGCGCCACACGCTAGCCGCGCTGGAGGCCCAGGCCACCGAGGCGCAGGCCCAGGTGGACCTGTTTGCCACCCCGCCCGCCATGGAAACCGTAGCCGCCAGCGCATTGGAGACGAGGCTTGCCGGCATCAATCCCGACGCATTGAGTCCGCGCGAGGCACTGGAGGCGCTGTACCAGTTGAAGGCATTGGCGGCCAACGCTTGACGTCGGTCAAACTACCAACCGCGTTCGCCCGGTAGCATCAAACCCCACCAAGCCAACCAGGGACATCATGAACATCTGCCAAAAACTGGTCACACTGACCCTTGTACTGTTCTCGAACCTGGCGTCTGCCGACAACGGGGTGACTGAACGGGAAATCGTCATTGGTCAGTTCGCCGCCATCAGCGGGCCTGCCGCCCAGCTCGGGCAGCGCATGCAACTGGGCATGCAGGCCTATTTCACCGCCGTCAACGCGCAGGGTGGTGTCAATGGGCGTGCCATCAAACTGATTACCCGGGATGACGGTTACGAGCCCGAGAAGGCCGCGACCGCCGTCAAGGCATTGATCCAGGAAGACAAGGTATTCGCGCTGGCCGGCTCGGTGGGCACGCCCACCGGCCTGGCCGCACTGCCCATCCTGACCGAAGCACAGGTGCCACTGGTGGGCATGTTCACCGGCGCCCAGGCACTGCGCGAGCCCTTCAACCGCCAGGTGTTCCATGTGCGGGCCAGCTATTTCGACGAAACCGAGCGCATCGTGCAGCACTTGACGACACTGGGCATCAAGAAGATCGCCGTGTTCTACCAGAACGATGCCTATGGAAAGGCCGGCCTGGAAGGCGTGACGCGCGCCCTGACCAAACGCCAGCTCAAACCAGTGGCTACCGCTACGGTGGAACGCAACTCGGTGGATGTGGCCCAATCGCTGGAAACCCTGATCAAGTCCGAGCCTGAAGCCATTGTTCAGATCAGCGCCTACAAGTCCTGCGCCGCCTTGATCAAGTTGGCACGCTCCAAGAGCTATGGCGTGCAGTTCTTCAATGTCAGCTTCGTGGGCTCCCGGGCGCTGGCGGACGAGCTGGGCGATGCCGGCCTGGGCGTGGTGATCTCGCAGGTCGTGCCATTCCCCTACGCCCAGAACACACCAGTTGTTCGCGACTACCAGCAGCGCATGACCGAGGCTGGTCAGAAAGACTTCGACTTTTCCAGCCTGGAGGGCTATCTCACGGCACGCGTGCTGGTGGAAGGTCTGCGCCGTGCCGGCAAGAGCCTGACGCGAGAAGGCCTGATCAACGCGCTGGAGTCCATGCATGACGTGAATTTCGGGGGTTTCACCATCAACTACAGCGCCAAGGACCACCAGGCCTCCAACTTCACCGACCTGACCATCATCGGGCGGGGCGGCAAGTTCATGCACTGACGCCCTTTACACTCTAGGGATTTCCCCTAGATAGAAATACCGAGAGCCAATGACCTACTGCGTCGCCATCAAACTCAACGCCGGACTGGTGTTCCTCTCCGATTCCCGCACCAACGCCGGGCTCGACCAGATCAGCACCTTTCGCAAGATGATCGTCTACGAAAAGCCGGGCGACCGCTTCATGGTGTTGCTGTCTGCGGGCAACCTGAGCATCTCGCAATCGGTGCGTGAAATTCTCCAGATCGAAAAACTCAAGGACCACGAGGCCGACGAAGGCATCACCATCTGGAATGCCAAAAGCATGTTCGACGCTGCGCGCGTGCTGGGTTCGGCGATCCGCCGGGTGCAGGAGCGTGACGGCGCGGCTCTCAAGGCCTCCGGGGTGGATTTCAACGTCTCTCTGATCTTTGGTGGCCAGATCCAGGGCGAAGGCATGCGCCTGTTCCAGGTGTATTCGGCCGGCAACTTCATCGAAGCCACGCCGGAGACGCCGTACTTCCAAGTGGGTGAGTCCAAATACGGCAAACCAGTGCTGGACCGCGTCATCACGCCCCACACGCCCCTGGACGAGGCCGCCAAATGCGCCCTGGTGTCCATGGATTCCACGCTGAAGTCCAACCTGTCGGTGGGGCTGCCGCTGGACATGGTGGTGTACGAAGCCAACCAGTTCCAGACCGACCGCATTGTCTGCATCGACGAAAACAACCCCTACTTCAAGATGCTGCATGACAGCTGGGGCCAGAAGCTGCGCGAAGTGTTTGACAGCATTGAAGACCCGGCGTGGGACGGCGGCCAGACCAACGTGCCACTGATGCTGGGATCGACCCGCAGCCTGCCACTCAGGAAAATCTCCACACCGCAGGAAAAACTCATTTGATAATTGTTTTCTCCCATGCCAACAGCTTTCCGGCCAGCACCTACCGGGTGCTGTTCAAGGATTTGCGCTCGCGCGGCTACACCGTCAAGGCGGTGGAAAAATTTGGCCACGACCCGCACTACCCCATCAGCAACAACTGGCCACAGGTGGTGCAGCAACTGGTGGACTTCACCCAGGATGCCGTGGCCAAGACGGGCGAGCCGGTCTGGCTGGTCGGGCATTCGCTGGGCGGCTTCCTGAGCCTGATGGCTGCGTCGCGCAACCCCGAACTGGCGCGCGGCGTGGTGCTGGTCGATTCGCCGATTCTGGGTGGCTGGCGTTCCACCGCAGTGGGCGTCATGAAAACCACGCAGATGATGGGATCGTTATCCCCGGGTGCGGTCAGCCGCCACCGGCGCACCAGTTGGCCGTCGGTGGAAGAGGCCTATGCGCACTTTCGCCACAAGAAGGCCTTTGCAAAATGGGACGACGCGGTGCTGCTGGACTATGTGACGCACGGCACCCAGGAAATCGACGGCAAACGCGTGCTGTGCTTTGACCGCCATGTGGAAACCCAGTTCTACAACACCGTGCCCGACAATCTGGAGAACCTGCTGGCACGCCATCCGGTGCGGTGCCCGGTCAGCTTCATCGGTGGCCTGGCTTCAACGGAAATGAAGCAGATTGGCATGGCCACCACGATCAGGGTCACGCGGGGTCGCACCATGATGCTGGACGGCAGCCACCTGTTCCCCATGGAAAAACCGGCTGCAACCGCCGCTGCCATCGAGGCCGCGTTGCGAAATATGGCCGCCGAAAGCCAGAAATAGACCGGTTTTCCGGTCAGTTGACAAAAGCAGGGCTAAAGTCCCGCTAAAAACTGCACGATAAAAGACAAAGCCGGTACTATAGTTTCCATCCGGCAGACGCATTGCTGCATGTCCCTCGGCAGTGCGCATGGTCGGCGTAGGCAACCCAATCCAGTACAACCGTGTTTGCTTTCTTATTTGTCCTTGCAGCGGTCGGCGTTTACGTTCAGGCGCGTGATCGCGCCCCCACGCCGGAGCTGGACTCCACGCCTCCCGCCACGACCGCCCCCACCACCAGTGCGGCATCCAGCCTGACGACCGCGCAGTTGGCCGCCATGAGCGCGGCCGAGATCGCGGCGCTGACCACCACCCAGGTCGCCGCGTTGACCAGCGACCAGATCGCCGTGCTGAGCGGCAGCCAGATCGCCGCCCTGGAGCTCGTGGACGTGGCGGTACTTAACACCGCCGCCATTGCCGCCCTGAACTCCGACCAGATCCAAGCCCTGACCACCGACCAGATCGTCGCGCTGACCACGGCCCAGGTGCGCGCCATCGAAACCGCCGACATCGGCGCGCTGCGCACGGACCAGATCGCCGCACTGGAAACCCGCGACATTGCTGCACTGACAACGGCTCAGATCCATGCGCTGACCAACAGCCAGATCGGCTCACTGACCACGGCCCAGATCCGTGCAGCGACCACCGGCCAGCTCAGCTCACTAACCACCAATGATGTGGCTGCGCTGGGCACCGCGGTCATCGGTGCGCTGAGCACCGCGGCCATCAATGCCCTGAGCACCGACGCCTTCGCAGCGTTGGGCACCGACCAGATCGCGGCCCTAACCACGGAGCAGTTCGGCGCGCTGGCTACGAAACAGGTTGCAGCGCTGACCACCGACCAGGTTGCCGCCATCGAGACCGCCGATCTGGCCGCGCTGAGCACGGCCGGCATTGTGGCGCTGACGACCGGTGACGTCATGGCACTCGGCACCAACCAGATCCGTGCCCTCACGACGCGCCAGATCGCCTCCATCGAGACACGCGATGTGGCCGTGCTGTCGTCCACGCAGATTGCTGCCATGACCAGCAGCCAGATTGCGGCCTTGAGCAACACCCAAATGGGCGCGCTGGGCACAACCGCCATCGGTGCACTGGACACAACCGCTGTCGGCGCACTCAGCACCGCTGCCATTGCGTCCCTGGGCACGGCCGCCATTGCGGCGCTCACCACCAGCCAGATCGCGGCCATGACCACCGCACAGGCGGCGGCACTGACCACGACCCAGATCGATGCCCTGAGCGCCGACCAGGTAGCGTCCCTGCCGACTGCCGACATTGCGGCACTCAGCACTGCAGCCATCGTGGCCCTGAATACCGAGGACTTTGTCGGACTCAGCACGGCCCAAATTGCCGCATTGACGACCAAGCAGATTCCCGCCATCGAGACACGCGACATCGTGAGTCTGAGCAGCGCCCAGGTCGCCGCACTGTCCACTGCACAACTGGCCGCCCTGAGCACAGCGCAAATGGCTGCCCTGACCGCCAGCGGCAGCCTGACGGTTTCCCAGTTGCCTCCCTCGGGCATTGCCAGTCTGACCACGGCCACCATTGCCGCCCTTAGCACCAGCCAGATCGCCGAACTCAGTGCCGCGCAGATTGGTGCATTGACCTCGCAGCAGGCGGCCGCGCTGAGCACCGACCAGGTTGCCGCCATTGAAGTCGCAGACATCAGCTCCCTGAGCACCGCGGCCATCGTGGCCCTGAACACGGCCGACTATGTTGCGCTCAGCACCGACCAGGTTGCTGCGCTGGCAACCAACCAGATCGCGGCCATCGAAACACGCGATCTGGTCGTCTGGAATACCGATCAGGTCGGTGCCCTGACATCCGACCAAATCGGCGCCCTGAGCGCCACCCAGATGAGCGCACTCACCACCAGCGGTGCGCTGACCATCAGCAACCTGAGCCCTGCCTCCATTGCCGGCCTCTCAACCAGCACGGTTGCAGCCCTGACAACCAGCGAAGTGGCATCCCTGACCACCGACCAGATCGGTGCGCTTTCCAGCAACCAGATCGTCGCGCTGACCACGGCCGGCATCAAGGCCCTCACAGTTGACCAGTTGGGTGTTTTGACCAGCAACCAGATTGGCGCCATTGAAACCCGGGACATTGCCGTCCTGACCACCGACCAGATCGTCGCGCTATCCACATCGCAACTGAGCGCACTTAGCACAGCCCAGGTTGGCGCATTGAGCACCGCTGATGTCCGTGCTCTGGGTGTCACCGGTATCGCGGCACTCAACACATCAGCCCTGGCCACATCCGGCATCGCGGCGCTGAGCACCGACCAGATCGCAGCGCTCAGCTCGAACCAGATCGCGGCCCTGAAGACCAGCCAGATTGCCGTGCTGAACAGCGACCAGGTCGCTGCCATTGAAATCGCCGACCTGCCGGCGCTGGGCAGTGCCGCCATCGTGGCGCTCAGCACCACTGCCGTGAAGGCGCTGACAACCGACCAAGTGCAGGCCCTGTCCACGCAGCAGGTGGCTGCCATCGAGACCCGTGACGTAGCCGTCCTGGGCACGCACCAGGTGGCAAGCCTGAGCACCAGCCAGATCGCGGCCCTGGGCACCGCCCAGATTGGCGCCCTGAATACGGCTGCCGTGGTGGCACTCGGAACCACTGGCCTGGGCGCCCTGAGCAGCACATCCGTGATGGCACTGGGCACGGCCAGTGTTGCAGCACTGACCACCGAGCAGATTGTTGCGCTGAGCACGGCCCAGATCGCCGCGCTGAAAACCAGCCAGATCGCCGCCCTAACCACCACGCAGGTGGCCGCCATCGAAACGGCAGACCTTGCCGCTCTGGGCACCGCTGCCATCGTGGCATTGAACACGGCCGATTTCAAGGCACTCACCACCGACCAGATGGCGGCGTTGGGCACCAACCAGATTCCGGTCATGGAGACCCGCGACCTGGACGTGCTGACCAGCACCCAGGTGGGTGCCATGTCATCCAACCAGATCAACGCGCTGACCTCCACGCAGCTGAACACGCTGATGGTGTCGGGCGCGCTGCCCCTGACCAGTTTCACCACCTCGGCCATTGCCGCCCTGCCCACTGCCACGGTAGCAATGCTGAGCACGGCGCAGATTGCATCGCTGTCAACCGACCAAGTGGTGGCATTGACCACCGCGCAGATCGTGGCCCTGAGCACCTTGGGCATAGGCGCGCTGACTACCGAGCAGGTGGGCGCGCTGGAAACACGGCAAATCGCCGCCATGGAAACACGCGACATTGCCGTGCTGAGCACCGACCAGGTGACGGCAATGCAAACGCTGCAGATCGCCGCATTGGGCACAGCACAAGCGGCAGCCCTGGGCAGCAGCAATATTCAAGCGCTGGGCACAACCGGTATTGGCGCCCTGAGCACGGGCGCCGTGGCCGCCCTGAGCACCGCAGGAGTCAGGGCGCTCACCACGGACCAGATCATCGCACTCGCGTCGGACCAGGTAGCCGCCCTGAAGACCAGCCAGATCGCGGCGCTGAACACGGACCAGGTGGCTGCCATTGAGACCGCCGACATTGGCGCACTGGGCACGGCGGCCATTGTTGCCCTGAGCACGGCGACCATTACCGCCATTACCACCGACCAGATCCGGGCCCTCAACAGCGCACAGATTGCCGCCATTGAAACCCGTGATATCGCGGTCCTGAGCACCGACCAGTTCATGGCCATGGGCACCACACAGATCGGCGCCCTGTCCACCGCCCAGATGGGAGCACTGACCACCGGCGACGTGGTCGCCCTGGGCACCAGTGTGAGCGCGCTCAGTACCCAGGCCATTGCGGCGTTGAACACGCTGGCGATTTCCGCGCTACTGCCCGGCCAGATTGCTGGTCTCACCTCCGACCAGGTCGCCGCACTCAAGACCAGCCAGGTGGCGGTGCTGACCACGGATCAAGTGGCAGCCCTTGAAACCGACGACATTTCGGCCCTGAGCACTGCTGCCGTCGTGGCCTTGCGAACGGATGCCGTCATGGCGCTCACCACCGACCAGATTGGAGCGCTTGGCACCCGGCAGATTGCTGTCATGGAGACCCGCGATATTGCGGTGCTCACCACCGACCAGATCGTTTCATTGAACACGGACCAGGTCTCTGCCCTCAAGTCGAGTCAGGTTGCCGCCCTGACCACGGACCAAATCCAGGCCATGGAGACTGCAGACATTGCCGCCCTGGCAACGCAAAGCATTCCTGGCCTTACCACCGCACAAATGGTGGCGCTGACCACAGACCAACTTGGAGCACTAACTGGCGACCAGTGCTTAGCACTGACCACACCACAAAGAAACGCCATTGATGTTTCCAAAGTCCCGAACTACACCGTTGGCACGCCACTGGTGCTGGATCTGAACGGCAACGGCGTGCTGTCACAAAGCGTGGACAACGGTGTGCGCTTTGACCTGTTCGCCACGGGCAGCAAGGTCGTCACCGGTTGGGCCGACCCCGGTGACGGCTTCCTGGTGCTGGACCGCAACCACGACGGCCTCATCAATGACGGCTCCGAACTGTTTGGCGACTCCGTGGTGCTGGCCGATAGCCGAAAAGCACAGCACGGCTACGAAGCCCTGGCCGAGATGGACAGCAACCATGACAGCGTGGTCAACCGATACGACTTGAACTTTGCCAACCTTCAGGTCTGGACCGACACCAACTCCAACGGAATTACGGATGTCGACGAGTTGCGTACCCTGGCAGATTTGGATATCAATGAGTTTTCACTGAACACCATCGCCCTGTCAACCAATGACAACGGCAACACCTTGGGCCTGATGTCAACCTACACGACCGGCGTGGACCGCCAGCACATGTTGGGCGACGTCTGGTTTGCAACTGAGAAGAGCGCAATCGCTTCCACATCGGCGCTGACCACCCAATCTCCACAAAGTACCATCCTGGCGGTCGAACAAACGCCCATTCAGGCCGGTGTTATTGGTTTGGTAGATGCCATGGCTGCATTTGCTCAGAGCCACCCCAATATGAATTTCGATTTGTACGAGGCAACGACCAATGCATCTGCCGTGCAATCGGCCACCAGTGGATATTCAGCGACGAACTCAACCAGCCAACTGGTGCAGGCGCTTAGCCAGTTCGATGCGAATGGCAACTTGGTCAGCAGCAACGGTCAACAGGATGCGGTGGCGAACCTGTCGCCAACCGACACCCGACGCCAGTCCCTGGCCGCCTCGGGCCAGTTGGCCGTCGGCGAAACCTAAGGTCAAGCCGCCCAGTGCACCGTGCCGGTCCACGCGGTGGCCAGCACCACAATGCCGAAGGCAATGCGGTACCAGGCAAATCCGACGAAGCTGTGCGTGGCGATGAAGCGCAGCAACCAGCGCACGCACAGCCAGGCGGCAAAGAACGACACCACCAGGCCCACGGCAAACAGCGGCACGTCGGCCACACTCAGCAGCGCGCGCTCCTTGTACAGGCTGTACACCCCTGCACCAATCAGCGTGGGAATGGCCAGGTAGAACGAAAAATCGGTGGCCGCCTTGCGCGACAGCCCCAGCAGCATGCCGCCAATGATGGTGGCACCACTGCGGCTGGTCCCCGGAATCATGGCCAGGCACTGCACCAGCCCCACCTTGAGTGCATCTTTCCACGTCATGTCATCGGCATCCAGCACCCGCACCGCGTTACCCCCCGCAGCCTGGCGCCGCTCGGCCCACAGGATGATGAAGCCACCCACAATGAAGGTGCTGGCCACCACCACCGGCGTGAACAGGTGCGCCTTGATGGCCTTGCCAAACAGCAGCCCCAAGACGACGGCCGGCAGAAAACCGATCAGCACGTTCAGCACAAATTGCTGCGCCTGGCGCTGGGTGGGCAGGTCGGCCAGCGTGGAGCGGATTTTTTCCCAATAAACCAGAATGACGGCAAAAATGGCGCCAGTCTGGATGGCGATGTCGAACACCTTGGCCTTTTCGTCATCAAAGCCCAGCAGGGCTCCGGCCAGGATCAGATGCCCGGTACTGGAAATGGGCAGAAACTCGGTCAGCCCCTCGACGACGCCCATGACGACCGCCTTCATCAGCAATGCAATATCCAACACAACTCCTTTAGAGAAAAACAGGCTCCAGCCCTCGTATTATCTACGCAAGACGCTCACATATTCATAGCACTTCGCATCAGACGGCAATTGGCTGTGCAAGCCCCTGATGAACAACGGGCATTGCCGCAGACAGGCGCTTGGGATTACAGTGAACGCCGCGCATCCTACCAACCCCTCTGCGGAGAACTCCAACCATGCAACGCCCACTCGTCCCGACACTCCTGATGCTGGCCCTCTTCTCCAGCGCCCATGCGCAATCCGAGGAGCAGCGCAGCACACTTGCCGACCAGCAGGAGGTGGCCGTCACCATCTACAACGAGAACCTGGCCCTGGTCAAAGACCAGCGCAAACTGCAACTCAAGCCCGGCGCCTCGGCACTGGCCTTCCGTGATGTCAGTGCCCGCATGCGGCCCGAGACCGCGCTGTTGCGCAGCACCAGCGCGCCGGGCAGCCTGACGGTGTTGGAGCAGAACTTCGATTTTGACCTGCTGACACCCCAGAAGCTGCTGGAAAAATACGTGGGCCGCAGCGTGAATATCGTCCGCACCAACCCGGCCACGGGCGTGGAAACCACCGAGCAGGCCGAAGTGCTCTCGTCCAACAATGGCGTGGTCCTCCGAATTGGCCAGCGCATCGAAACCGGCATCCCCGGGCGCATTGTCTACGGCGATGTGCCCCCCAACCTGCGCGACCGCCCCACGCTGGTCATGGCGCTGGACAACAGCGGCGCCGCGCAACAAAGCGTGGAACTGAGCTACCTGACCGGCGGCCTGGCCTGGAAGGCCGACTACGTGGTCGAACTCAATGCCGCCGAAGACCAGCTTGATATCTCCGGCTGGGTCACGCTCACCAACACCAGCGGCGCCACCTACCGCAAGGCCAAGCTGCAGCTGGTGGCCGGCGATGTGAACCAGGTCCGCCCACAACTGGAAGGTCGGCTCCAGCCGATGGCCGCACCCGCGCCGGCCATGGCCAAGGCCAGAAGCGACATGGCCGAAGAGTCGCTGTTCGAGTACCACCTCTACACCCTGAACCGCCCCACCACCATTGCCGAGAACCAGACCAAGCAGGTCTCGCTGCTGTCGGCTTCCGGCGTGCCGGCCCGCAAGGAGCTGCTGCTCAAGGGCAATGACTACTACTACCAAAGCAGCTATGGCGAACTGGGCCAGAAAATCAAGGTGGGTGTCTTTGTCGAGTTTGACAACAAGGAAAGCGCCCATCTGGGCATGCCGCTGCCCAAGGGCATCATCCGCGTCTACAAGAAAGACCGGGCCGGCAACGCCCAGTTCATTGGCGAGGACCGGGTGGACCACACCCCCAAGAACGAGAAGGTGCGCCTGAAACTCGGCGACGCTTTTGACGTGACCGCCGACAAGAAGCAGACCGACTTCAAGAAGCTGGGCGGCACCGGCAAATACAACTACATGTTCGAGAGCGGCTATGAGGTGCTGCTGAAAAATGCCAAGAAAGAGGCCGTGACCGTCACCGTGCAGGAACCCATGCCGGGTGACTGGCAGGTCTTGAGCGAAAGCCACCCCCACACCAAGAGCGCCAGCAACACCGCCGTTTGGAAGGTCAGCGTGCCCGCCGAAGGCAGCACCAAGCTGGTCTACCGCAGCCTGGTGCGCTACTGAAACCGGGCTGACGCGCCTGCATTTCGCGCCATGGTGCTGGCATTTGGCGCCATGGCGTGGCCCCTCCATCGCACGGCGGTATCCCTGAAGAAGCGGCGACGGCACATTACGCCCATCGCCAACCAAACCAGGAGTTCCGCCATGTTGATGCAAATCCTTTCTAACACCCCGAAGTGGGTTTTCATTCTGTTCGCCGCCCTGCTGTGGCTGGGCCTGCAGCAGATGCTGCCGCGCCGCGTCGGCCTGAACCGCGCCACCCTGCTGCCTCTGGCCATGACCGGCCTGTCACTCTACGGTGTGGCCTCCGCGTTTGGAAACCTGCCCATCGCCCTGCTGGCTTGGCTGGTTGGTGCGGCGGTGGCGCTCATCACCGCCCTGCAGTTGCAGTCCAACGCCGGCATCCACTATGACGCGACCAACCGGCGCTTCCAGATGCCAGGCAGTGTGGTGCCGCTGGCCCTGTTCATGGGCATTTTCATCACCAAATACGCCGTGGGTATCAGCATCGGCATGCAAGCCGGCCTGGCCCGTGACGTCAACTTCGCACTGGCCGTCAGTACCCTGTACGGCGCCTTCAGCGGCATCTTCATGGCCCGCGCCGTACGCCTGTGGCGCATGGCCCTGCAACAGACCAGCGCCCTGCAGGCCGCCTGAAAACCCACACCGGCTCACCTAGAATCAAGCGCACCATGGCCACCAACACCGCACCGATGACCCCCGAAGAGATTGACCGTCTGGCGCGCAAGCGCGCCGGGGCCAAGCTGGGCTGGTATTTCCATGCCGCGGTGTATGTGGTGGTGAATCTGTTTTTGTTTGCCATGTCCGAATACGGCTTTGGCAGCCGCGCCTGGTCCATCAAACCGCTGCTGGGCTGGGGACTGGGTCTGGCGCTGCACGGTGCCTCGGTCTGGCTGCTGGGTGCCGGCGGCGACCTGCGCGAGCGCATGGTGCAGGCCGAGCGCGAGCGCCTGCAACGTGAGCAGGACAGGCGCAACCAGCCATGAAGATCGACTGGATCGCCAAGCTGCGGTATTTCCTGCAGACCATGGCCTTTTGTCTGGCCATCTCCGCCGTCCAGTACGCCTTTCAGCCCGACAAACCGTACGAGATTCCGCTGGTCTACTCGCTGTGCATCGGCTTCTTCACCTGGTTTTTTATCGACTTTGGCCGCCACCTGCTGGCCAGCGACAGCGCCATCGGCTGGCCCACCGGCATCAAGGGCATTCTGTTGCCACTGTTCGGCATTCTGGGCTCCTATCTGCTGGGCTCCCTGGTGGCCGATAGCTGGTTTGGCTGGTCATCCTGGAATGGACAGGGCAAGGTCCAGATGTCCACCTCCCTGCTCATCACCGCGCTGGCCGGCATCAGTGCAACCTATTACTTCTACACCCACAGCAAGGGCAATTACCTGGAGGCCCAGGTCTCCGAAGTGCGCCGCCAGGCCTCCGAGGCCAAGCTCAAGCTGCTGGAAACCCAGCTGGAGCCGCACATGCTGTTCAACACGCTGGCCAACCTGCGGGTGCTGATTGGCACCGACCCGGCACGCGCGCAGGACATGCTGGACCGCATCGTGGCCTACCTGCGCGCCACACTGGCCGCCTCGCGCGCCAGCAGCCACCCGCTAGCGCTTGAGTTCGAGCGCCTGCACGACTACCTGGAGCTGATGGCCGTGCGCATGGGGCCGCGCCTCCACTACACGCTGGACCTGCCAGCCGATCTGGCGCAGCAGGCCGTGCCCACGCTGCTGCTGCAGCCGCTGGTGGAGAACAGCATCAAACACGGGCTGGAGCCCAAGCTGCAGGGCGGCGACATCACCGTGCGCGCCCTGCGTGAAGGCGGCATGCTGGTACTGCAGGTCAGCGACACCGGCGTCGGCTTTGACACCCAGGCACCCGAATCCGACGGCTTTGGCCTGGCCCAGGTGCTAGAACGCATGGCCACCGCCTACGACGGCCATGGCCGCGTCGAGCGCAACTCCACGCCCGGCCAGGGCACCACCGTGCTGCTGCACCTGCCCCTTGCCACGTGACACACCATGAGCCATCCCACCGCACTGATCGCCGAAGACGAACCCCTGCTGGCCCAGGCGCTGCAGGCCGAGCTGGCACGCGCCTGGCCGGAACTGCGCATCGTCGCCAGTGTGGGCGACGGTGCCTCCGCCGTGCAGCAGGCGTTGGCCCTGCAGCCCGACGTGCTGTTTTTTGACATCCGCATGCCCGGCATGAGTGGTCTGGAGGCCGCCGCCGAGCTGGCCGAGCAATGGCCCACCAGCGGCGGTGCGAATGGCCGCGCCTTTCCGGCACTGGTGTTTGTGACCGCCTACGACCAGTACGCGGTGCAAGCGTTTGAGGCCCAGGCGGTGGACTACCTGCTCAAGCCGGTACAGGCCCAACGCCTGCAAAAGACAGTAGAAAAACTGGCTCTATCCCTCGCCAAACCTGCGCAGGGTGCTATCGATTTTGAAGCAACCATGGGCCAGTTGCGCGGCCTGTTGTCCAACCCCACGGCTGCTCCCACGTCGCCGCTGCGCGTGATCCAGGCCAGCGTGGGCAGCACCATCCGCATGGTGCCAATCGACGATGTGCTGTGCTTTGAGGCCGCCGACAAATATGTGCGGGTGGTCACTGCCGAGCGTGAGTACCTGATCCGCACCCCGCTCAAGGAGCTGCAGGAACAACTCGATCCATCGGTGTTCTGGCAGATCCACCGCGGCACCATCGTGCGCGCCCTGGCCATTGACGCCGTCACCCGTGACGAGGCCGGCAAGGCCTTTGTCGCCCTGCGCGGCTTGAAGGAGAAGTTCGTCGTCAGCCGGCTCTACGCCCATTTGTTCAAAGCCATGTAAGCTCCTTGCGGCATCATTCCAACCCCTAACACACCGATACAAGACCATGTCACTCGCCCGCCCTTGCCTTTCCGCCCTTGTGCTCGCAACCCTGTCCCACGCCGCACTGGCGTTCCAGCCCCTGATTACCGATGACACCGGCACCCAGGGACAAGGCGGCAAGCAGATCGAGGTGGCATACGTCGAAGAGCAGGCGTCCCTGGCCGGCGACACCACGCGGGCCCGCACGCTGCCGCTGGTCTACACCTGGGGCGCCAGCGATGCGATCGATGTGTACGTGGGCATCGTGCCCAAGCAGATCCGCTCCAGCATTCCCGGCGTGGACACGGGCGGCCTGGGCAACACGGCACTGGGCGCCAAGTGGCGCTTCATGGACAGTGCCGACAGCGGCACCAGCCTGGCCATCAAGCCGGAGATCCGCCTGCCTGTCAGCGCCAGCCAGGAGGCCGCCGGACTGGGCGCTGGCGTGACCTCCTACGGCCTGACCCTGATCCTGTCGCAGGAACTCTCGTTCGGCGCCATCCATTTCAACCTGGCTCGGGGGCTCAACCTGTTTCTTGAACCCGATACACGTCCCCACGCCAGCAGCTTGCGCGCATCGGTGGCGCCGGTCTGGAACGTCAGCGAACAGTGGAAGCTGGCGCTGGAGATGGGGCGTGAGTCCGTGTCAGCCGGAGGCGACACCACCACCAGCCAGTTCGTGCAATTGGGCGCCATCTACTCCCCCAGCAATGACATCGATGTGGCTGTGGGCCTTCTGCGCAGCACCGACGATGCCGCTGACCAAACCACCACAACCGCCGCCACACTGGGCCTGACCTGGCGTTTCCGCTGAACGCCTGCCTCACTCGCCTTGCATAGAGAGCAGGCGCGCACTACGATAGCCGTCTCCGTCGTTCCGCGAAAGACTCTCCATGGCGATTCAATACACCTCGGTGGCCAACCAGCTCCCGGAAAACAAGATGCGCTTGTATCCCACGCAGATCATCAACGTGATCGGCGGGCCGGGGTGTGACAAATCGCTGATCACATCGGCCATCATCCTGTTCCTGAAGCTGCACAACAGGACCGTGGAGGTGATACCCGACTTCGCCAAGTCGCTGGTATGGCAGCAGAACTTTGAAGTGCTGAAGAACCAGTACTTCATCGCGCAGCGCCAGTTTGAAATGTTGAGCCTGCTCGACGGCCAGGTGCAGTACCTGATCAGCGAATGCTCCCTGCCCCAGGTGCTGTACTACAACGAGAACTACCTGGACAACATCTGCGACATCGGCAAAACCCGCACCCAGATCCTGGATTGGTACGGCCAGTTCAACAACAATAACATCCTTGTCGAGCGCGGCGACCGCAACTACGTGCGCACCGGCCGCTTCCAGGACGAAGAAGGCGCCCGCGCCATTGACCGCGGCATGCGCGAACTGCTGGAGCGCGAAGAGCTGCCATTCACATCCCTGCCAGCCGAACTTGAACCGGCCAATGCCTTTGCAGCCACACTGATTTAGTGCACACAGCCCCGTTATGAACCATGCTATGCACCACCACTGGGCAGCCTTTCATTAGCGTCACTAATATTTCATTAGCCATTTGAATAAACATCTCATATTGGTAGCATCCCTAGGCATTTGGACCTGGGGATGCGCTATCGTGTAGGCAGTGGCACTTTGTGCTCACATCTTTTTCTTACTAATGGAGTTCCTATGCAATTGAGAGCGAAAAGTGCTTTGACGGTAGTGGCAGCGGCAGTCCTGCTGGCAGCTTGTGGCAAGAAGGAAGAGGCAGCAGCTCCTGCAGCTCCAGCAGCTACTTCCGCACCAGCAGCTCCTGCTAACGCAGTTGTCAAAATTGGCCACGTTGGGCCCACCAGCGGCGCTATTGCCCACCTGGGCAAGGACAACGAAAACGGTGCGCGCATGGCTATCGAAGAGCTCAATGCCGCTGGCGTCACCATCGACGGCAAGAAGGTCACTCTGGAATTGATGGCTGAAGATGACGCTGCCGATCCAAAGCAAGGTACGGCTGTTGCACAAAAGCTGGTTGACGCAAAAGTGTCTGGCGTGGTTGGTCACCTGAACTCTGGAACCACCATCCCCGCTTCCAAGCTCTACAGTGATGCTGGTATTCCCCAAGTTTCGCCATCGGCTACAAACCCCAAGTACACGCGCCAAGGCTTCAAGACAACGTTCCGTGTCGTTGCTGATGACACCCAACTGGGCGGCACTTTGGGCAAATATGCCGTGGCAACACTCAAAGGCAAATCCATCGCCGTGATTGACGACCGCACCGCTTATGGTCAAGGCGTTGCAGAAGAGTTTGCCAAGGCAGTGGAAGCGGCCGGTGGCAAGATCGTTGCCAAGGAATTTACCACTGACAAAGCAACTGATTTCAACTCCATCTTGACCACGATCAAAGGCAAGAAGCCTGATGTCGTGTTCTTTGGCGGTATGGACGCCGTTGCTGGCCCGATGTTGAAGCAAATGAAGGCACTCGGTCTGAAAGCCAAGTTCATGGGCGGCGACGGCATCTGCTCCACCGAGTTGGTCAAGCTGGGCGGCGATGCTATCTCTGACGATCAGGTGTTCTGTGCTGAAGCCGGTGGTGTAGAAGGCGAAGCCAAGGCGGGAATGGATGCATTCAAAACCAAGTTCAACGCCAAGTTCAAAACTGAAGTACAGGTTTATGCGCCTTACGTTTACGACAGCGTGAACCTCATGGTTGCTGCCATGGTCAAGGCAGGTTCTTCTGACCCTGCCAAGTACCTGCCCGTTTTGGCTGCGACGACCGGCTACGCTGGCGTAACTGGCCCCATTTCCTTTGATGAAAAGGGCGACATCAAGAACGGCGCGCTGACCCTGAAAACAGTGCGTGGTGGCAAGCTGGAAACAATCGCAGTTCTTCGCTGATCTAGCGAGTCAGACGAGCAAGAGAGTTAGTGAGTTGGGCGCGCCGGAAACGGCGCGCCTTTTTTTGTGCTCGCCAAGCCTTTGTCCATTCAGTCAGTTGACCAGCCCCGGGCCAACATGCATTGGGTCATAAGACTGCGACGCTGCTCCACGAGCTGTTCGCACATTGCATAGTCCCTCACCAAGACCTGTGCGCCTCGGTCACCACGCAAATCTACCCAGGGCAAAGCCTCTACAGACTTTGGCATGTATGCACATGCGCAGAGGCCAATACACCCTAGATACGCGAGACAACGGATTCTGGAATGATTAGAGCGCATGTGAACTTCCTCCCACTTCACGCAGATCATACGTTTACCCTCCGGTTGATGTCATTGGCCCCCACACCTTCGCTCAGCGCGGGCGCAGCCCCTCGGGCACCCAGCGGCTCAGGCTGGCATTGATGGCCGCCTCATTGCGCTGCCACTTCACCCCCAGCCACACCACACCCAGACCCAACAGCGTCAGCGCAAACGGAAACATCAGGCTGTTCTGGAACACCCGGTGCGACAGGTAACCCAGATACCCCGCCACGCCCAGCGCACCAAACACCGTGAACACCCGCCGCCCAATGGCCGCGCCGAATAACACCAAGCCGATGTTCAGCAGCGCATACAAAAACTTGCCCAGCTCGTTGCTGGAATCACGCAGGCTCAGAGCGCACCAGAACATGATGGCGCCAAATATGTAGAGCCAGAACGCAAAGTCCTGCCGCGACTCTTCAGACTCCGACAAACGCGTGCGCATGTCCACCCACATCGCCATCGCACAGGTGGCCAGGCCAAACACCAGCGACACATCGCGCATGAACTTGTAGTCCCACCCCGCGCTTTGCATCAACCCGTTGGCCACATCCATGCTCATGTACCACAGCGTCACCGCCACCGGCATCACCATGAACGGCAGCTTGTAGCGCCACAGCATGACCGCCGCCGCAGCCAGCGTGCCAAACTCCAGCGTCATCCAGCGCCAGTCAATGTGCGTGTGGTACGACGCGAACGAGCGGCTACCCCCTTCGGGCCACAGGCCCAGCAGGTTCTGCACGCACCACAGCGCCAGCGGCACCAGCACCACCGCGAGCGTGGCCAGAATGCCCGCCGGCACCACCAGACCCTTGGCCTTGAAATGATCCGCCACCTTCAGGCAGGCAAACGCATAGGCCAGCGCAATCGCCAGCAGCCCCGCCGGCCCCATGGCCTGAAAACCCAGCGTCATGAACAGCGACATCGCGCCAATGGCCACCATGCCGCCAAAGTAATACAGCACATTCACAAAGCCAAAGCGCGGCCCGGCTGCAATCGGTGCGCCCACCATGCCGGCCTGCGCCGCCCCCGCCACGTATGGCGCACGCTGCGACCAGCGCTGCCACAACGCCTGCGCCTGCGCGGGTGTGATGACACCGGCGTGCGCGGCGTCCATCACATCCCGCTGGCTCAGTGCAATGTGCGGGGCCGCAGCGGCCGGGCCGGACTGCGGGGCGGTGGGTTGGAAGTCGGCTTGGGTCATGCGGGCATATTACCCAGCCAACGCCAAACCACCAAGCCACGCAGGGCCGCGTCTAAAATCAGCCGCATGAGCACCCCCACCCCCGCCAACACCACGCCCGAAACCCCCAAGATCAGCAACTTCCTGCGCCAGATCATCGAGCACGATCTGGCCGCCGGCACCTACGCCAGCCGACGCTGGGCCGGAAGCCCCGGCGACGCCGCCCACCAGGCAGCAGGGCAGCCCGACCCCGCCAAGATCCGCACCCGCTTTCCGCCCGAGCCCAATGGCTACCTGCACGTGGGCCACGCCAAGAGCATCTGCATCAACTTCGGCCTAGCGCGTGACTACGGTGGCGTGTGCCACCTGCGCTTTGACGACACCAACCCCGAGAAGGAAGACACCGAATACGTCAACTCCATCATCGACGCGGTCAAGTGGCTCGGCTTTGAATGGAACGGATCGAAAGACGCCGCCCCCTACCAGGCCAGCGACTACTTCGACTTCATGTACCGCGCGGCGGAATATTTGATCGAAGCCGGCCACGCCTACGTGGACGAGCAAACCGCCGAACAAATGCGCGTGAACCGTGGCGACTTCGGCAAGCCCGGTGTGGACAGCCCTTACCGAGGCCGCACCGCCGAAGAAAACTTGGCGCTGTTCCGCGACATGCGCGACGGCAAGTTTGAGGACGGCTCCATGGTGCTGCGCGCCAAGATCGACATGGCTAGCCCCAACATCAACATGCGCGACCCGGCCATCTACCGCATCCGCCGCGCCACGCACCACAACACCGGTGACAAATGGTGCATCTACCCCATGTACACCTATGCACACCCGATTGAGGACGCACTGGAGCAAATCACCCACAGCATCTGCACGCTGGAGTTTGAAGACCAGCGCCCGTTTTACGACTGGCTGATGGAGCGCCTGTGCGAAGGCGGCCTGCTGGCCAGCCCGCCGCCCCACCAGTATGAGTTTGCGCGGCTCAACCTCACCTATGTGATCACCAGCAAGCGCAAGCTGGCGCAACTGGTGTACGACCACAAGGTCAACGGCTGGGACGACCCGCGCATGCCCACCATCGTCGGCCTGCGCCGCCGCGGCTACACGCCCGAGGCACTGCAACTGTTTGCCGAACGCATTGGTGTGACCAAGAGCGACAGCTGGATCGACTACAGCACCCTGGAAGGCTGCCTGCGCGAAGACCTGGAGGCCAAGGCCTACCGCGGCATGGCCGTGCTGAACCCCGTCAAGCTGGTGCTGACCAACTGGGATGAGGTCATGGGCGCCGGCCACTTGGAACCCTGCACCCAGCCCGCACTGCCTCATGCGGCCGAAGGCGTGGAAGTGCCCACGCGCCACTTCACGATTGGCAAAGAGGTATGGATCGAGCGCGAAGACTTTGAAGAAGTGCCCCCCAAGGGCTACAAGCGCCTGTTCCCCGGCAACAAGGTGCGCCTGAAGGGCGGCTACGTGATCGAATGCACCGGCTGCATCAAGGACATCAACGGCGTCATCACGGACGTGCTGGCCACCGTGGTGCCAGACACCAAGAGCGGCACCCCCGGCAGCGACAGCGTCAAGGTGAAAGCCGCCATCACCTGGGTCGGCGTGGCCAACGGCGTGGAGGTGGAAGTGCGCATGTACGACCGCCTGTTCCTGGACGCGCAGCCCGACGCCGGCGGCAAAGACTTCATCGAGAGCCTGAACCCCAACAGCCTGAAGGTGGTGACCGCGATTGTGGAACCGTCACTGGCCAACGCCGCGCCAGACCAGAAGTTTCAGTTTGAACGGCATGGGTACTTTGTGGCGGATCGGGTGGACCACGTTGCCGGGTCCAAGCCGGTGTTTAACTTGGCGGTGGGGTTGAAGGATAGTTGGGGGAAGTAGTGCGGGCATAGCCCAACGCATAAGCACGGCATGCTGGGTACGCGGTCTATTTCAGGAAGAAATGGAACCGCCGTACTTAGTACTGAGAATTGCTTTGCTTAACTTTTTACTGTCTTCTTTGCTGCGACAACTTTTTTGGTGGCTGCAATTTTCTTTGTTGCTACCTTCTTCTTGGCAGCGACGTTCTTCGCTGCAGCCAGCTTTATAGAAGAAACCTGTTTCCTAACAACTACAACTTTTCCACTGATTTTCAATCGCCTCCTTGCAACGGAGGTTTGAACTTTATTTGTAAAAGCGGATGTGCGCGGTTCAGTTCTTGTCTTGCCTCGCATCAGTGCAACGATCAACTTCGTTGGTTCCTCCAAAGCTCTCTGAATCGCCCCGGGTTTTGAGGAGGCTCCAACATTTGAGAAGATGGAGCCATGAGAAAGTCAACGAAGTTTTCCCCCGAAGTCCGCGAACGTGCAGTGCGCATGGTGCAAGAGCACCGTGGCGAATATCCCTCCCTGTGGTCTGCCATCGAGTCCATATCGGCCAAGATCGGCTGCGTGCCCCAGACCTTGCATGAATGGGTCAAAAAAAGCGAGATTGATGCCGGCGTTCGCGAAGGCGTCACCAGCGAGGAGCGTGAGCGCATCAAAGCTCTTGAGCGCGAGAACAAAGAGTTGCGTCGTGCCAATGAAATCCTGAAACTGGCCAGTGCTTTTTTCGCCCAGGCGGAGCTCGACCGCAAACTCAAGTCCTGATCGGATTCATCAACCAGCATCGCGATACCTACGGGGTCGAGCCGATCTGCAGAGTGCTGCAAATCGCCCCGTCTGGTTACCGTCGCCATGCCGCCCAGCAACGCACACCGGAGCTGCGTTGTGCGCGTGCCAAACAGGATGCAACCCTGCTGCCGCAGATTCACCAAGTCTGGCAGAACAACATGCAGGTCTACGGTGCGGACAAGGTCTGGCACCAGTTGAACCGGGAAGGCGTTGCCGTGGCCCGCTGCACGGTGGAGCGCCTCATGCGACTCTCGGGCTTGCGGGGCGTGCGCCGCGGCAAGGTGGTGCGCACCACCATCGGTGACAGGGCCGTGCCATGCCCGCTGGACCGGGTCAACCGGCAGTTCAAGGCAGACCGGCCAAACCAGTTGTGGGTGTCCGACTTCACGTACGTTTCAACCTGGCAAGGCTGGCAGTACGTGGCCTTTGTCGTCGACGTATTTGCCCGGCGCATTGTGGGCTGGCGCATGAGCAGTTCCATGCGCACGGACTTCGTTCTCGATGCACTGGAACAAGCCCTGTACGCCCGTCAACCCGAGCGCACCGATGCCCTGATTCACCACAGCGACAGGGGCTCTCAGTACGTATCCATCCGCTACAGCGAACGCCTGGCCGAGGCTGGCATAGAGCCTTCTGTGGGCAGCAAAGGCGACAGCTATGACAACGCCCTGGCCGAGACCATCAACGGCTTGTACAAGGCTGAATTGATTCATCGCCGGGCACCTTGGAAGACCAAGGAGTCTCTGGAACTGGCAACGCTGGAATGGGTGTCCTGGTTCAATCACCACAGACTGCTGGAACCCATCGGCTACATTCCCCCTGCCGAAGCTGAAGAAAATTACTATCGGCAATTAGCCAGTCAGACCGGTATTGCGGCCTGACTTAACCCAACGGGCCTCCATGAAACCCGGGGCGATTCAGGTAGGCGGACGCTCTGTAGTTTTGGTAGTTCTTAGGAATGGGAACTGTTGAAGAAACGAGTCGAAGAGTGCCTAACTGGAAGCGGCCATCGCTGGGAAGTGGCTCCACCACATTCTCGATCACCACGGCGTCAACTTCCTCGATGCCGTTTGAGAAGCAATGGTGGAGACGAGCGCTTCCGTCGATGACCACGAGGACGCCTGCGTGTCGCTCAAGGACCGGCGGAGTGACAATCGTGCTGGCCACTCCCGCGAGCTGAACCTCAAGGTGGCCGAAAGGCCTTTTCCCATGCTTTGCAAGGTCTGACATGAACAGTCGTGTCTGCAACGCTTTGAACTCCTTGACCCGCCTCTGCATCACCACAATTTGCTGATTGACGGATATGCGCTGAAGCTTGACGGAAGCGCTTTTATACGCAGGAATCGTTTGCAGGCGATGGATCAGCTTTTGTGGGTCGCTGGCCGCATACTGCAGCGCTATCGGTGAAGATCTGGCGGTGGCCGTGTAGCTACCGACTTGCTCAGTCATCATGCCGAGAACGACTGGGTCGCTGTCAGCTGTGTAGAGGCGAACCTTCTCATGCGTGTATCGGGCCGCCTTCTGCGATTTGTCAATAGGAAGGTAGGTGAGGATCGTGCAGGCCCGGTCAGTTCCCAAGTCAAACGCAAACCCCACGAAAGGAAGGTCGTCGACAGCTTCAGTCACCGACACGCCGAGAAGCTCAAGCAGTTGCCGGCGACGTTGCTCTTGAGGGTCGGACTCCGTTCGATCCCCTTTTGGGACTACGGCAGTTACCGCAACCCCGCGGCGTAGAAGAAGCAACAGGCTCGGGAATACGTAATCTAGCCAGTACGTGTCAGGACCTACGGCGAGAAAAGTGTGCTGGCACGAAGGCATTTGTCGAACAAGAAGCAACATCTTCTCATCGAAGCCCTGAAACTCATGCGCTGTCACGTCCCCGTGAAGCGCGTTCAGTCGCTCGCCCTCAATGAAGTTGCGCACGCATCTCATGCCTCGTCCATACAGAAAGCGCTTGGCCTTTTCATCGACCTTGCCGAAGTCTGTCGATTGAATTGCGCCAGTTTCGATGTTTATCGGATAAACGTTGGGCTGGAGCTGAAGCTGTATTTCAGACGCGCTATCGATGACCGTGTCAGCAAGCCGTTTGATGAAGTCAGAAAGGTCAGGAACAGACCTGGCGCCCTTGGCATCTGCGATCAGACGAAACGCGAGGATTCGCGGAAGAACGTCCCTTTCATCGTTGCTGCCCTTCTGCTTGTTCAAAACATAAGCGGGAAGATTGGAAACGGCGCCACCGTCGAAGAAAATCGACGCTCCTGAAGGGGCCGGCTGGAAGAACATCGGAATCGTGCAGGAGTGCCTTACCGCCAGCGTGACGCTTTCATCGGGTGTCGTCTCTGGAGACCAGATTTTGGGTTTTCCCGTAGAGAAATCCGTAGCAACAACGTGCAATGGAATGGGCAACTCGGAGAAAAGAACGGGCACCTTGCTGCTGCCCTTCGGGCGCACTAATTCCACGAGCCTACTTTCGATCCAATTGCCTAAGCTCGCTGAATTGTGCAAGCCACCATATTTGGCAATATTGGCAAGGGTGCGAAAGCGCCCCCAGGTTACGAGCCGCAGCGTCTGGGCCCAAAAAGGCAATCGCCTAGTGAAGAAGATCTCTTCCTTGTCCGGCTGATCTAGCAGCGGCACAAAATCAAGCTCTTGAAGATGTTGCCTGAGATAGCCAGGTGTGGCGCCCGCGGCGACAAGAGCTGCGACGATTGCGCCCCCAGAGGTTCCAGCCACTTTGCCAAAAGTGATGCCTGCTCGCTTCGCCGCAGCAAATCCACCTGCGTGTGCGGCCGCACGAACCCCGCCGCCCTCAAACACTCCCCAGCAGTGGACAAAAAGCTCTGACTTTGGTCTCCCACCCAATCCGCCCTGGCGAATCCGCTCAAGCAAACTGTGCGCGCTCTCTTTCAGACTATCGGGGCAGTAAAGGTCAAGAGCTCGTTCCACCTCGCGAGCCGTTTCCCGTTCTTCGCAGACGTCTTGTACGAAGTCACATACCGCTTCAGAGGGCTGAAGTTCGAGCCGTGTGGCCAGAATCACGGCCCGAGCAGCCTGGATCTTTGGCTGGGCCACTACATCGGCCATGAAATCAATTCGCCTCCGCTTGAGCGATTGCCCAGCGCCTGCATCGAGAACCCAAGCGTGGCCGCCGCACTGAGCGGGGAAAAACAATATGGAGTTGACGTCATAGTCGGCCGTCGCAGGAAGCGCCTCGAAGGTTGCTTTCTCATCTCGCAGCTTGAAAAGGAACGTTTCGTTTAGGCGCCAGGCCTCTAGTGGTACTCTGGCGCCTTTGATGCCAACACCTCCAAACGGGTTTGTTTTAGCACCTGCAGGGAAGAAGTCGGCGATGGGTAGCGGGCTATCAACAACGAAGTCAATGTCGCGAGAGGGCATCGCTTGTCCGTGAAGGACTTCGAACAATCGATCGCGAGCCCATCCACCAAACACGGCAACCTTTGCCTTTGCCTCGACGATCTTCGAGAAGATCTCGGCAAGCCGATCATCCTCCTTCAGGAGCGCGTCGAACGCTGCTTGCATTGTATTCGTGGCGCGCATCAGTTCTTCTGGATCTAGAGACGCGTAGACGAGACGGGCTCGCTCAGGCGGAAGTTGGACCGTCTCAATGTTCGACTTCTTTTCCGGTGCTGCCGTCATGCGGAATCTCCCCTCGATTCTTAGAAGCTCTGTAGTCTAACGAGAGTTACCAAACGCTCTCAGCATTTCGCCCGACGTCGTCTTCGCTTCCTTGCACGCCTACATTTTGGCGGCGAGATCGGTGATTCGAATACCGGCTGGCCGCGACTGCCAACTAAGGTCGATCGGACTGAACGACTGCTTTTCGCCTCTCAATCCGACGAAACGAGCGACAGCTCAGGGTCGGCAGTGACTGTCCGCTCCGATCCAGACCGGTTGTTCATGGCGGGTTTTCCATCACCGGACTTCGAATGCCTGGTCTCGGTGGTACAGCGGCCATGGGAGCCGCAGTCAGTCGAAAGTCGGGGGTTGTCCGCCGGAGACACTCCGGCCGTCGGCCGTGAGTGACTCAATTCAGCCTACGTGAGATTCTGCAACATTTGAATGATGCCATTGCATCAGCCTTCTGAAGGCTGCAGTTTTCACATTGTCAATGCACGACCAACTTCACCTATATTGGGCGATAGCCGACTTAAGGTCATCCGTGACGACCTTCTTCAGTTCTGACGGCTCCAATACCTCCACGTGTCGGCCATGCCGCAGGATGTCCATGGCAAGTTCCCGAGTGTCTGTAAACGGCACCTCCAGAACAACCCGTCCATCCTGCGCGTGACTCAATCGCTGCTGGGGATGCCAGAGCTCTTGCCCCACCCAACGGGCTCGCTCCTTCGAAAACCTTAACTTGGCCCACCGCACCTCAGACCCCGCAAAGATCCCGTACCCCTGGCCCACAAAGCCATTGAGCTCCTTCTTGGAAACCGCCTTGTTTTTCTTGCTGATTGACGTCGCCGCTTCAATGGCATCCATCGAGAACGACCGCATCGCATCCTGTTTATGGCACCAGGCACCCAGGTACCAGTTTCCCCGGTGAAATATCAACAGTTGCGGCGATACCTCCCGCTCGGTAATTTCATCCTTGGCGCGGCCGTGGTACCGGATCTGCAGCCGCTTACCACCCAGAAGGGCTCCGGCCACCAGTTCAAAGTACTTGTCCGGCACCGGGCGTGCCGCCACGTTGAGCAGCCGAATCCGGGATTCCACATCCTCGGCCGGATGCTTGCCTGATTCAATGACGGCGCGCAGCCGGGCCTTCAAGGGAGCAATGTGCGGCCCCAGCAATCCTGGCTGAATCTGTGACAGAAGCGACTGCATCATCAGCAGGGCATAGGCCTCCTCCGAGTTGAACCAGAGACCCGGCAGTGGCTGCTGGCTGGCGTTCCTGCCAGCAGCGTAGCTGTACCCCCCATCCGCCTTACTCCACTGGATGGGGGCGTTCAGGCGGTCACGCATGTACTCAATGTCCCGCGTGAAGGTTGCCCGGGATACCTCCAGAACCGTCAGAAACTCTTCAATCGGTACAACCCCCTTGGATTGCAAGAGGGAGTCAATCTTGTAGAAGCGCTCGGTCCGGTCCATCGTGTATCCCTTTCATGTGACTCACGCCATGAGTCACATGCATCGAATAATAGTCTGAACCGCTATCCAAAGTAAGCCCGGGGGGCCTTGAAGCCTGTATTTGATCCGTTCTGTCCCCCCGGATGATTGAGGTGAGCCCGTTATGAATGATGACCACACCCTGGAATTGCCGTCACCAAGTACTTCGGCCCTGAATCCATGGACGCAGCTTCGCGACATCACCACCGTGGTGGCCTTCATGGGTTGGTTGGTCTGGCTTGTGAATCCCTATGTCCCTACCGGGGACCGATCGGTCGCCCTGGGTCAGATTCAGGGTATCCACTACTTTGGCTCCTTGGGCATCAGCACCCAGGTGGATGTGCGCGATAACCATGGCCATGAGCGCAGCCTGTTGGTTGCCGGTGTCAGCCATTTGCGCAAGGGGCAGGACGTGGTGATGCACATCCAGACATTCGGGTCGGAACTGTGCAGTGTGGACGGCAACGTCTGCGAAACCCTCAGAGGCCATCCGAAATGAAGTACCGTCCGACCACGATAGATGCGGGTCAGGACGACGACTCCCCCTATGCCATGCTGTGCCAAGCCGTAGTAGGCTTCGCCATGACCGATCAGACTGAGCGGCGACAGGCATTTCGGAGTCGTTTGGTCGCCGCGAAGGGTAGCGGTCAGGCAGGTCGTAGCGCGCCTCTGTTGCCTGCGGGCTTGCTGGCAGAACCGGATGCGATGCCCTCTCGGCATATGCCGGGAGATCCCCGGGTAAGGGGTGGTCAGGTGTTGTACCTGGACTTCGATGGGGTTCTTCACCATGAGGACGTCTGCATGAGCACCAAGCGGGGGTTGTTCTTTGGTGGCAACGCCCAGTCGCACGGTGCACGCAATGGCCACACCCATCGACTGTTTGAGCATGCGCCGCTCCTAATGGACCTGCTGGATCCGTACCCGGATGTGCAAATCGTTCTTTCGACCAGCTGGGTGCGCTGGCGGGGTTACACGCATGCCCGCGCCCGCCTGCCGGCCGAATTGGCCCGTCGCTGTGTAGGAGCAACATTCCACAGACACATGAACCGGGATACGTTCCTGCAACTATCCAGAGGGTTCCAGATCTGGTTGGATGTTGAACGCCGCATGCCCTCGACCTGGCTGGCCATTGATGACGATCACAGCGACTGGCCGGACTGGTGTCGAGACAGGCTGGTGCGTAGCGATGACGACTGGGGTATCAGCCACCCGCAGGTTCGCTCCGCGCTGAGGGCAGCGCTGGCAAGCACGTTTGGACGTGCATGAAGTAGATACGCAAAGCTTCAAGAAAGCAGAACAGGCATTGACTCATGCAATCATTGTCCGACACGGTAAAGATTCAGAGAGGCCTCGGCACCGAGGACCTCGTCTTGCCCGTTCCCGACGCGTGGCTGGATGCGTTGGACTGGCGTGCCGGTGACACGTTGAACTGGCGCCAACGTTCCAGCGGGGGCTGGGAGCTGACCAATCGCACCAAGGCCGAGCGCGACAAACAGACCCGTAAGGTGAGCCACAGTGATGCTGGGAACATGCCAAAACAACGGGGGAGCCGCCATGACGCTGCCGATTGAGCGTACAAGGGCACTCCGCTGGGGATGGGAGTTCCTCTGGGATTTGCGCTCAGCTGGCAATCTCACAACAGGACAGCACCAGACCGTTGAACAGATTCTGGCCCACTATCCAACGCCGACGGAGATCTCCGCATGGACGCGATCAAGCTGCTCGGGGACTGGGCATCACCTGGGTGGCGTTGATTGGCTTGCGCCTGAGTCGCATGACTCAGACCCGCTTGGGGGAAAGTCCTGCGCACCCAACTCGGTCGATCGCCACCAGGTCACGCCCGTTCAACGCATGCAAGTCCTGTACAGCGCCAGTGAATTCATGCACGGATACCTGCGTGGTGCACAGAATCTCACTGCGGCTCAACATCGAGCACGGATCTTGGTGTGCCGGCACTTTCCGCTGTCGGTTGAGTTGGAAGCCATGGCGCTCACTGAAGGCCTTGACCCGGAATGTGTGCAATCCAGGGACGACTTCGTTCGCCGGGGAATGGCTGCGATTGCGCGATCTGTCGCCATGAACGATGGTGTTCCTGCGGAGCTTGTGATCGCAAGGTTGGAAGCCAAACTAACCTCGGCCAGAAAGGCATCTCGATCATGAAGAACCGCTTCATCGAGGACCGCAAGCACCGGGCCAAGCTGTACCACCAAAACACGCGTGGTGACCAATTCACGGATGGCATCATCGTGCGCCATCTCTATCACGACATGACCCCCGAGACACTGACGTTTTGGGACGACGCGGTTTTCATCGTCAACGACTACCAGGTTGCACTCGGGTGGACGCACCCTCGGGATCGCTACAAAAGCCTAGTCGAAGAAGAAGCTAGGCGCCGCGTGGCCTATCTTCATCCGAAAAGTGACTTGTTTGGCGAGGCGACTGCGAACTACAAAAAGCTTGGCCGCTCACGCAAGAAGGTCGTGAGCTGGACCGAGAAGCCTACAACCGACGAGTGGCGGAGCTACTTCGACTTACTCGAAGAAACAGAGCGCCTGGTCGGTCAGGAGGTCGCATTTGAAGTTCGCCCGTTCATGAACGTTTCCTGGTGCAGCTGGTGCAAAGGGCTGAGCCTATGTGCACCCTTCGAGGTGCGTAGTGAATCGGATTTGCTGGAGCTCACGCATATTGCACGCCGCTTGGTAAAGCGTCAGTCGTCGCTCATCGACGAGTTTGGCGACCATGTGTACCACCAGGCAGACTGGTTGGCCGACTGCAAAACCCTTGAAGAGCAAAACCAAAGCAACCTGTCTATCCATGCTATGGCGTAGAGTGGAAAGAGATGAACATTTCGAATCAGATTCGCCGCATTTCCCGTGACAGTGTTCGGATGTACTTTGCGCCACTGGTAGGCGCGATAAAGGGTATTCGTGCTGAGTACCGGGTGATCCAGCGCGCTGCTGAAATCAGCCGGAAGGAGGATAAGACTTGAAGCTATCAGCCACCTTGGCCGCCGACCGTTCTGCGACTATCGCCCTCGACTGCGACGGTGTGCTCCTGGACTATGCAACCGCCTACGGCGCTGCCTGGCAGCGCGCCTTTGGGGAGCACCCCACTCTGCAGGATGCCCATGCGTATTGGCCCATGGACCGTTGGGGCGTGCCTCGTCTTGCAGGCGAAGAGCTGCAACGCCTACGGGCTGTTTTCGATGAGGAGTTCTGGAGCACCATCCCGTCTGTGGCTGGTTCCGTTGAAGCCTGTCAGATTTTGGAGTCACATGGTTACCAACTGGTGTGCGTTACGGCATTGGAACCCCAATTCGCTTCTGCTCGGTTCAAAAACCTGACCGATCTTGGATTTCCCATCGCCCAGGTCATCACGACAGGCAATGACGCATCCGTCCGAAGTCCCAAGGCTGCAGCACTGGCAGCGTTGAAGCCTGTGGCATTTGTGGATGACTACGCTCCCTACTTGGCAGGTGTTGACGACAGCATTCACAAGGCGCTCATTGTTCGTGACCCGGTCGGAAGTCCCAACACTGGTTCTGCACTGGAGCACAGTCATTCGCAGCACTCTGACTTGCTTGGTTTCGCGAGGTGGTGGATCGAACGCTGAAACATGGCCCGACCAGAGGAATCGCAAACATGAATCAGCGCAAACGAAAACTCACGGTGAAGGAGCTTTTCCACAATCGGGTTTACAACACCCGATTCATTTGGTGGAGCGAAGAGGATCGTGCGTGGGAAAGCATGGCCCCGGTTGGCCGCGAATTTGGAAGCCCGGACTACGAGCGCTTGATGAAAGAAGACACTGATCATTGGCAAGCAAAGCTAGCCAACATGGTGGCTATCTGCAGCGAGGGCAAAGAACCAGTGCTGGAAGCTTCGGAGTTTAGGGAAGACACGATCAACGTTCAATGGGCGCTCAAGGAACTTGGTTACGTTGTGGATCTGGAAACAGCTGCCTGGGTTTGGAAGCACCACTCCCGTTCTCTGATGACAGGCTGGATGTCCGGTGCCCAGTCTGCAATGTCAGCGCAAAGGACCATCATCGGTTTTTGCACGTTGGGCCTAGGAGTAGCAAATCAAGATCGCCCTTTACAGTGACATTCACTTGGAGCGCCAGAGTTTCACTCCTGGTCCGTTGGCACAAGACGCCGATCTGGTTGTGCTGGCCGGCGACATAGGCCAAGGTACCGAGGGCCTGTATTGGGCTCGGAAGGCATTTGAGAACAAGCCGATAGTCATGGTGCTAGGTAACCATGAGTTCTTCGGCGGACAGGACTTCGACCTCTTTGTCGAAGAGGCACGAACCAAGGCACAAGAGCTGGGCATCCACCTCCTGGAATGCGAAGAAGCTTCTATCGGTGGCATACGCTTCATCGGCGCTACGTTGTGGACCAGCTTCGAATTATTCTCTCCGGACTCAATTGAATTGGGACGGCTCAAGGAGGAAGCGCAGAAGTCCATCAAGGACTACTCCTCTGGAGAGATCAGGACTGGTGCACTGCTGAGGCCCCAGGGGGAATCTTCCGGGTCGTTGACGCCTGAGTCCACGATTCAGCGTCACTGGGAAACTCGGTCGTGGTTAGAAAAGGCATTGGCTGTCGGGGATCCCGCCAAAACAGTCGTTGTGACCCACCACTGCCCCAGCCTTCGCAGCATCCCTCCACAGTTCCAGGCAGTTGCTGCCAGCAAGTTCAGCCCGGTCTATGCGTCCGACCTCAACGATCTGGGAGGGCGATGTGCACTTTGGATTCATGGCCATGTGCATGAATCCGCCGACTACGACATGCAGGGAACGCACGTCGTCTGCAATCCCATGGGCTACTGTTCCAAAGAGCTTGGTCCGCAAAACCCGCGATTTACCGACCTGCTGATCGAGTTGTGAGTACCGTCGAAAGGTCTTCCGGCTTTGATGCCACGTGGGATCATCTACCAGCCCAACACCTCTCCTATGCGCCCGACCACCCATTGGGCCTCAGGCTCACTCACCACACTGTTCTCACCGAGGAGTCCATGGCGGACTTGCTCCAGGACTTCTTCCTTCTCCTGACCGGTCTTGAACCACTGAGCGGCAGTGCTGTCCGACAGTAGGTTGGCCATGTCCTCACACAACTCAAATCGCTGTGCCAGTTCATCCCTGCTGATCGTGAGTTTGCCTCTGACGGGATCACTGTGGATTGCCGTGAAAGCATCTGGGATCAGGATCTGGCTGTCGTCTCCAAAGCTCATGGCCATTCACACTTCTGGGTTTGAGAACTAGCCAAATTTCCTATCGGTTTGAAGAAGTGTTCAATTTAAATATCAGTACCGGACAAATTCGCATTTAATCCGGCATCTCAGTTGACTAGACAAACCACTTGGGAATGACTATGGCATCAGA
>JBBQLM010000041.1:0-41272 GCA_038327925.1 Burkholderiales bacterium
CACCACAGACTGCTGGAACCCATCGGCTACATTCCCCCTGCCGAAGCTGAAGAAAATTACTATCGGCAATTAGCCAGTCAGGCCGCAATACCGGTCTGACTTAACCCAACGGGCCTCCATGAAACCCGGGGCGATTCACCTCGACGATCGCATCGAGAATTTCGCGCCACGAACGCGAGTCACTAGAAACTTCATGGACCTTGTCGGGAAGTGTCCACCAATGTAGTCGTCGTAAGCCCAAAGTCGATACATAGTGATCAGTTGCGTACGCAAAAAGTTCTGAATCTAATGTGGTGTGCCACGCAGGAACATTGGCTAGGGTACCGTTTGTCCGACCAGAGAATTCAACTTCACCATCCTTCTCACAGATATAAACTATGTTTTTCGGGAGAAGCGAACCTAACTGCCTGGAGGCCGCAATTGCAGATACCTCACAGCGCTCGCATACTCGCTTATGGGCTTTGCTGAGGTTTGGTGTGGACTCAATGAGAGTTGCGAGCCAAGGTGATGGCATCAAGAGTTCAGCAGCGAACTGATTGGCTTCTTCTTCGAACAACCAATAATCGCCATTGGACTCAACATACTCAGAGTCTAGATGGTCGATGATAGTGCCTTTATGCCATGGAATAACTATGTGGCCTAGCTCGTGCGCTTCAGTGAATCTTCTCCGGAGCGGTGCGTTCTTGGAATTTAGTATTACGCGAGGCTTCTTTCCTGGAACCTTGAGGTTCAGGCAAACACCGTCTACTCCTCTAATTGGAATGGGAGCCTCTACTACTTCCGCGTACCGATCGAGCAAAGAGCGCACGTCTACTGGCGGAAGAAGTGAATACTTTTTCGTTACCCGCTGCGCGAATCGAACTGGCGCTACGAGTTTTATTCCCACAGTCCCTGGTCCTTTAGCCATCGGGCTAGCTCTCGAGCCTTCTCCGACGAGTCGGCTCGAGCGGCCATTGGTAGCGCGTTGAATTGCTCAATCAAATCGGCTGCATCTTCACCGCTCCGGTGAGCGTCGAGGATAAACGGAAGCACGTCCGGATCGACAACCCAAAGGTTATATTCGGACCGAGTCATTCCTAGGAATTTGTGTAACGCAATGCCGGTCGAATCATCGTGCCAAGCATCTACGTAGTCATCAATTTCCTCCAGCAGGCGATCTCCCTGCAAGCAGAGTTCAATGAAGTTAGACATCAATCTTCCTTCCACGGACGGCGTCCTTTAGAAGCTTACCGGTGACTGGATCAATCACACCTAGGTGCCGACCACGTGCGTTATAGACTTCAATTTCTCCATGAAGTGAGTCCCAAGTGTACAGGCGGTTACCGTCTGGTGAGCGCCAGCGGCGTTCTCCACCGAACGCTCCTAGGCGCGTGCAACCATCGAGGATTGAGGGTTTCGGTATTGGTTTTGGGGGCACAAAAAGGTTGCTTCAATTTGTCTATAGGGTACTCGTTCGCAGAACATTGCGCATCCCCCATTCGGGTGATTCTGTGAACGGCCGCTGCCGTTAAAAAGGAGCACTGAGCGCATGACCCAAAACGGTCATTCATCGGTGACCGCTTCTGGCCCATAGCGCCCTAAAACCATACCAGCATCACAGCCGCCCACACCCCAAGCAAAATACCGCATTCCCTCCCCGAATCTCCAACGCAATGCCCAATTACTGGTTGATGAAATCCGAACCCAGCGAAGTCTCGGTGGACGACGCGCTGGCCGCACCCAATGCCACCGTGCCGTGGACCGGGGTGCGCAACTACCAAGCGCGCAACTTCATGCGCGACGCCATGCAGGTGGGCGATGGCGTGTTGTTCTACCACTCCAGTTGCGCCGAGCCGGGCATCGTGGGCATCGCGCGGGTGGTGTCTGGCGCCTATGCCGACCCCACCCAGTTCGATGCCAGCTCACCCTACTTTGACGCGGCCTCCAAGCCGGAGGCGCCGCGCTGGCTGCTGGTGGATGTGCAGGTGCTGCGCAAGACACGCAACCTCACGCTGCCCGAGCTGCGTGCCGATGCCGAGCTGGCGGACCTGCTGGTATTGAAGAAAGGCAACCGCCTGTCCATCACCCCGGTGGAGGCACAGCATTGGCAGGCGATAGTGCAGCGGCTGGAATACCCGGCCGCCTGAACCCTCAATGGTGGTGGCCGTGCTCTCCGTGCACATGCTTGTGCGCAATCTCTTCAGCCGTGGCGGCGCGCACGTCCACCACCTTGGCGGTGATGCGCAGCGTCAGGCCGGCCAGGGGGTGGTTGCCATCCAGGTGCACAACCGGGCCTTTGATCTTGACGACGTTGAACACGCGTTCCTGGCCGTCTTCACCCCGACCCTGCAACTGGCCGCCGACCTTCACGCCGGGGGGGAAGTTCTTCTTGTCGATGGTGGTCAGCAGGGCCTCGTCGCGCTCGCCGAACGCATCTTCGGGCGCCAGCGTCAGCGTGACCTCGTAGCCTGGCTCCTGGCCGTCCAGTGCGGCCTCGATCTTGGGGAAGGTACTTTCGTAGTCGCCGTGCAGGTAGACCGTTGGGTGGCTGCCGTCGTCAATCAGCTTGCCAGCGGCATCCGTTACCTTGACGCGCAGGGTCACGGCTGTGTCTTTTTCAATCTTCATAGGGTTTTCCGTTTGGGGTTTGCAATGGATGGGAGATTTCGTTGGGGCATTTTCGCCGCATTCAGGCACGCGCTGGCGCGATGGATTCCACATAGTCATACAGGTCACCCAGAATGGCCTCGCCACGCTCGTCCGCGCTCTCGGACAGGTGGTCGATTGCATCAAACAACTGCTCCACCGTGCGGGCACCCTCCACACCGTCGTACAGGCGCTCGGCCCGCTGGGCTTCCCAGTGCGCGGCCTCCTTGCCGGTCAGGCTGTCGGGGAAATTGCGTGCACGGTAGCGAAACAGCAGTTCGGCCAAGCGCGGGTCGTCAAACGCCGGGTGGGTGTGGGCCAGTTGCGCCGGCAGCATGGCCCGCAGTTCGTTCAGGCGCCGTCGATCACCGTTGCCGATGAAGCCGCCATACAGGTCCTCGTCCACATCCAGCGCGGCCCCCTGCTCACGGGCAAACACCTCGGGCCAGATGCCGCTCATGTCGGGCAGGTCGCGTGCCAGCGCGGCGTGCTGCAGTTGCGCCTCCAGGTCCAGGCCCCAGCGCTCCAGCACTGCGGGGGTCAGCACCTTCAGGTTGCAGCCCACCATCGGCGACTTGTTGAGGTGGATGGACTTGACCGGCAGGCGCGCCATGCCCTCGGGCAGATCCGCGCTGCGGGTGAACAGGCGCAGGCGGATGTCGTCGGCTTTCAGCGTGGCCAGCTCGGCGGGATCATGGGCCAGGTCCCAGGCAATCAGCTCGTTCTTGTTCTGAGGGTGCATGGCCAGCGGCCACATCAGGGCCAGGCAGCCGCGCTCCACCGGGAACATGCCCGACACATGCCAGAACGGCCGCGCGTTGTGCAGCGCGGTGGGCAGGCCCAGCTCGGTGGCAACCCGATCTTTCTTGTGCAGCCCCAGGCAGTAGTCAAACAGCCGTGACTGGGCCGATCTCAATAGCCGTGCCAGGGCGATGGTGGCACGCACGTCGCTCAGCGCATCGTGGGCGGCCTCGTGCACCAGGCCATTGGCGGCGGTCAAGTCGGTGAGCTTGAAGCTGGCGCCGCCCTCGGCACGCGTGGGCCACTGAATGCCCTCCGGGCGCAACGCATAGGCGGTGCGCACCACGTCCAGCAGGTCCCAGCGGCCGCAATCGTTCTGCCACTCGCGGGCATAGGGGTCGATCAGGTTGCGCCAGAACAGGAAGCGCGTCACCTCATCATCAAAGCGGATGGTGTTGTAGCCCACGCCAATGGTGCCCGGCTGTGCCAATGCCTCTTCAATGGTGGCGGCAAACTGGTACTCGGGCACACCGCGCTCCAGACAGACCTGCGGGGTGATGCCGGTGATCAGGCAGGCCTGCGGGTCGGGCAAAAAGTCCGGTGCCGGTCGGCAATACAGCATGATGGGTTCACCCACTTCATTCAGCTCGGCATCGGTGCGGATGGCGGCAAACTGCGCCGGGCGGTCGCGCCGCGGATTGGCACCAAAGGTTTCGTAGTCGTGCCAGAGAAAGGTGTGACTGTCCATGGCAGCAACACTACACTATTGCACAGCTTCTATCGACCACTCCCCGGAAATGCCCATGGCCCCACTCGCCCCCGAAGTGCTGCAACGCCTGCTCAGTGCGTCTCTGGCGGCGCGTGCCCATGCCCACGTGCCCTACTCGCATTACGCGGTGGGCGCGGCCATTCTGGATGAGAACGGTGCCATCCACGCCGGCTGCAACATCGAAAACGCCGCCTACCCGCAAGGCTGGTGCGCCGAGGCCACCGCGCTGGGCGCTATGGTCATGGCCGGCGGCAAGCGCGCCACGGCGGTGCTGGTCAGCGGCCCCGGGCCGGATGTCATCACCCCCTGTGGCGGCTGCCGCCAGAAATTGCGCGAGTTTGGTGACGACAACCTGCTCATCATTGCCGCCGACCCCAGCGGCGTGCGCCAGAGCTGGACGTTGGGGCAACTGCTGCCCGCCAGCTTCGGCCCGGACCACCTGACCCACAACAGCGAACACAGCGCAGGCTGAGCCACCATGCAGGCCGAATCCGCCATCGCCCACACGGTCCAGTTGCTCCGGTCCCGCTTTGGCACAGCGCCCGAGGTTGCCGTGGTGCTGGGTTCCGGCTGGGGTGGCGTGACGCAGCACCTGCTGGAGCCCCAGCAAATCCCCTATACCGACCTGCCCGCCTTTGAGCCCACTGGCGTCGAAGGCCACGCCGGCACGCTGCTGGTGGGCCGCATGGGCAGCCAGCGCGTCGCCCTGCTGGCGGGCCGGCGCCACACCTACGAGAACAACAACTGCACCGGCATGGCGGGTGCCATCCGCAGCCTGCAGGCCTGGGGCGTCAAGGTGCTGGTCCAGACCAACGCGGCGGGCAGCCTGCGCCCGCACATGCCGCCGGGCAGCCTGATGCTGATTGCCGACCACATCAACGCGCCGCAGCGCTCGCCCCTGGTGGGCGAATCGGGCAACGGCCGCTTTGTGGACATGGGAGCCGCCTACGACGCCGAGCTGCGCAGCCAAGCGCAACACGTCGCGCAGGCCACATCCGTCGCCCTGCCAGAAGGCACCTACCTGTGGGCGCTGGGACCCCAGTTTGAGACCCCGGCCGAGATCCGCATGTTTGCCGCCTGGGGCGCCGACGCCGTGGGCATGAGCACCGTGCCCGAAACCATTCTGGCCCGCCACGCCGGCCTGCGGGTGCTGGGCCTCTCCTTGATTACCAATATGGCCGCCGGCCTGGGCCAGGAAACTCTGACCCATGCCGGCACCCTGGAGCAGGCCCGCGCCTCTGGCGACTACGCCGCGCGTTTTCTGGCGGACCTGGTCGCCAGCCTGGCCGATCTGCCGTCCGTGCATTCCTGAGTGCTATATTTTCGATAGCTACTTGCGCATATTCCACGAGGGCTAGCAGCCGTTTTCGCTTATAACCACCATGCCAAACCACCTCTCTTTGATTGATGCTGCCCGCCTGGCACTGCAATGCCTGGATCTGACCAGTCTGAACACCGGCGACACCAGCGGGGACATCGTCACGCTGTGCCAGCGTGCGCAAACGCCCTTTGGCCCGGTGGCCGCCGTCTGTGTCTGGCCGCGCTTTGTCAGCCAGGCTCGGGCCGCGCTGCCCGCCCACATCAAGGTGGCAGCCGTGGCCAACTTCCCGGCCGGTGCGCTGGACTTTGCCCAGGCGTTGTCCGACGTCAAAGCCATCGTCAGCGCCGGTGGTGACGAGGTGGACGTGGTGCTCCCCTACCGCGCGCTGATGCTGGGCCAGAGCATTCCCTGTGCCGACTTCCTGGCACAGATGCGCACCGCCAGCCGCCCACTGGCGCTGAAGGTCATCATCGAAAGCGGCGAACTGGCCACCCCCGACCTGATCGCACAGGCCACCCGCCTGGCGCTGGACGCCGGCGCCGACTATGTGAAAACCAGTACCGGCAAGACCAGGACATCTGCCACACCCGCGGCGGCCCGCGTCATGCTGCAGGAAATTGCCGCGCACGGCACGCCGACCTCGGGCTTCAAGGCCTCTGGCGGCATCCGCACCGTGCAAGAGGCCAAGGGCTACCTGGAGCTGGTGGCCGACATCCTGGGCGCCGATGCCCTGACGCCCCAACGCCTGCGATTTGGCGCCAGCGGGATATTGAATGACATCGAGGCCGTGTTGTCCGGAAAAACCGCAATGGCCAGCGTCAGCGCCTACTAGAAGCCGTCCTCATGCTGGCCCAGGAAATCATCCGCCGCAAGCGCGACGGCCATGCGCTCAAGCAGGCCGAAATCGGCCAGTTTGTGCAGGGCCTGGTGGACGGCAGTTGGAGCGAAGGGCAAGTCGCCGCACTGGCCATGGCCGTGTTCCTGCGCGGTATGGGTCGCGACGAATGCGTGGCCTTGACCCACGCGATGAAGATGTCAGGCCGCGTCATGGCCTGGCCCGATATGCCCGGCCCGGTGCTGGACAAACACTCCAGCGGCGGCGTGGGCGACACGATCAGCCTGATGCTCGCACCCATGGTGGCGGCCTGCGGCGGCTTTGTGCCCATGATCTCCGGCCGTGGCCTGGGCCACACCGGCGGCACGCTGGACAAGCTTGCATCCATCCCCGGCTACAACGCCACGCCCGAGCCGGCGCTGTTTGACCGCGTGGTGCGCGCGGTGGGCTGCGCCATCATCGGCCAGACCGGCGACCTGGCTCCTGCAGACAAGCGCTTTTACGCCACGCGGGACGTGACCGCCACCGTGGAAAGCGTGCCGCTGATCACCGCCAGCATCCTGTCCAAGAAACTGGCCGCCGGCCTGCAAGGGCTGGTCATGGACGTGAAGTGCGGCAACGGCGCATTTGCCGATTCCCGCAGCATGGCCCTGGAGCTGGCGCAGAGCATCGTCTCCGTGGCCGGTGGTGCCGGCCTGAAGACCACCGCCCTGGTCACCGACATGAACCAGGTGCTGGGCACCTCGGTTGGCAATGCGCTGGAGGTGGCGGAAGCCCTGCGCTACCTGCGCGGCGATGGAGCACGCGAGCCCCGCCAGCACGCCATCACGCTGGCCCTGGGTGCCGAACTGCTGGTGCTGGGCGGCCTGGCCAGCAACACCCTGGACGCAGCCCGCCAATTGCAGGCCGTGCTGGACAGTGGTGCCGCCGCCGAGCGCTTTGCCCGCATGGTCGCCGCCCTGGGTGGGCCTGGCGACCTGCTGGAGCGGCCTGACGCCTACCTTTCAGCCGCCCCCGTGCACGTGCCAGTCCCAGCCCCCCGCAGCGGCATCCTGAGCGCCATGCAAACGCGCGACGTGGGTCTGACCGTGGTGGAATTGGGTGGCGGGCGCCACCGGGCTGAAGACACTATCGACGCTCGCGTGGGCCTGAGCCAGGTACAACCACTCGGTGCGCGGCTGGCCGCTGGTGACCCCATCGCCTGGGTACACGCCGCAGACGCGGCCAGCGCCGCGCGCGCGGTGGCGCAGGTGCTGGCGGCCTGCACGCTGGTGGATGACGATGGTGCCGATTGGACCAGCACCCCTTGTGTGCTGGATACGGTGTCCCCCGCCGCTTGAACCGGCATTGCGCAAGCCAATGGCGTCAACCGCCAATGCGCTCCCGGTAGCTCATCTCCAAAGTACCCAGTTCAGGCCCGCCCCAGCGGGGACGCACTTCACGGTGCATTTTGATCGGGAAGCCCCAGTCCGGCAGCATCCAGCGCGTCAGCTTGACATAGGTTCCATCGTCGGCGAACTCTTCCATTTCGAGGCGGTAGGCCTTGAACGTGCCCGCCGGTACGGTTACCTCTTCCAACGCCGTGATGCGCGATGCCCCGTTCACGAACGAGGAACTTCCGGCACGCGGACCCATAGCGTCCGTCTTGAGCGAGCGGTATTTCCAGCGTTTGCCTATGACGTAGTCACCCGCTGGCAAATCGAGTCGTGGTGGGTCCATTTTTGACAGGAAGCGGTTGCGGATGGTTGCCCCCTCCCGCGTGTAGACGTCCTGCCCGTCATTGATCTCCACCGTGTCTTCATCAACCCGGGTAACCCGCAGTACCCCCGTCCTGGAAGACTTGGTCAGATCGTCCCGGAAATAGAAGTAGTGCTTGTCACCGAGCCGGAACCGGTCTTTGCCGGGAACCTGGACCATGCCTTCACGGTCGGCAACAGACTTAGTTTGCGCGCGCGCCAGGCGCTCCAGCGTGGCGCTGGCCAGTTCACTGATGCTTCCACTGGGATAGCGCAGCAGGTAATCATAGAAATCGTCCGGGTTGTGGCTTGTGGCAATGCGGTCCCAGTCGGCTTTTTCGCGCTGGAAGGCCAGCTCTTCCTCCTGCTTCTTGGAGAGTGTTCCGCTGGCCTTGGCCGCAGCGCTGGCGCGCTCCAATTCCAGCTGTTCTTTCTGCCGGGCCAGCTCCGCCTGCTGCAGGACGTCCTGCGCGCGTGTACGAGCCTGCTGGCTGAGCTGATCCAAGTCCTCGGATTTGAACGTATGTTTCACACCGTCATTGAAGAAAAAATCTTCTTCCAGACTGGTGCTCTCCCACGGCACCTGCCGGCCCTTGCTGCTCTGGCGAACCTGCAAACGTACGCGCTTGAAGACGTCTTCGATCTTGGAGGCCGGCCGGGTCAGCTCACGCAACAGAAAGCCGGTGTAGAGACCGTTCGAGCCAACCGAGCCATCGTCGGCCACATTTCCCGGGGCCGTTGCGTAGGCCAGAAAGGTGCCCGGTGGCGCATCCATCTGGGCCAAACCTTTGTCGCTGGTGGTCCCGAAAAAGGGATTGTCCCGGCAGGCATCCAGCACCACGATGTTCATGCGGTTTCCGGCCGCCTTGAATGTCTTCATGACGACATCCACATCCACCGATTGCTCCGATACATCGCTGGCATTGGACAGCCGGGCGTTGACTGGCACCATGTAGTTGCGCCAGTTCATTTGCAGGCCGTGCCCTGCGTAATACAGCATGCCAACACCCGACTTGTCGGCGAGGCTCTTTCCCATGGACTGGATGGCCGCCACCATCTGCGCACGCGAGCCATCGCGCACCTGGGTCACGGAAAAACCCAGGCGTTTCAATGCATCGGCCATGGCCGTGGCATCGTTGGCCGGATTGTCCAGGGCGGCTGCGCCCTCATAGGCAGAGTTGCCAATCACCAACGCCACTCGCACGTCCAGTGGAGCCACCGCAGCTGCAGAGAAACTGCACAGGGCCACGGCGGCAAAACTCACGCGCAAAGACTGCTGGATGGACATGGTGTGCCGCCTCAAGAAATATTACCTGCGTCGTGCGCTGCGCACCCCAGCCAGGTCCGCCACGATGCCCAGCACCTTGGTCAGCCGGCCGGAGTCGCTGACCTCCACCGTGAAGGTCATGAAAGCGATGCCGCGCACCGACTGGGTTTGCACGCCGATGACGTTCATCTTTTCCTTGGCAAACACCTCGGAGATGTCGCGCAGCAGGCCCTGGCGGTCGTTGGCCTCCACGGCCACATCCACCGGGTAGACGGAGCCGTCGCCGCCGGTCTTGCCGCCCCACTCCACCTCGATGACACGGTCGCCGCTACGGGTGACCATGTTGCGCAGGTTGGAACAATCCGCGCGGTGCACGCTGACGCCCTTGCCCCGCGTGACAAAGCCGCAGATGGCATCGGGCGGCGCGGGTTTGCAGCACTTGGCCAGCTGCGTCATCAGCGAATCCACGCCCACCACCAGCACGCCGCCCTTGCCGCTGTGGCTGGGTGGGCGCTGCTTCTTGAGCAGCAGGAATTCGTCCTGCGGCAGCACGGGCTCGGGCGGACGCAGCACGGCCTCGATGTTGCGCAGCGAGAACTCGTCCTTGCCGACCACCTCAAACAGATCGTCGGCCGAGTTGAAGCCCAGTTGCGAGGCCAGATCGTCGAGCTTGACGGCGGTCTTGCCTTCGCGTTGCAGCAGTTTTTCCACCGCCTCGCGGCCCTTGGCCACGGTCTCGCCCATGGCCAGGGCGTTGAACCAGGCCCGCACCTTGGAGCGCGCGCGCGGGCTGGCTAAAAAGCCCAGCTCGGGGTTCAGCCAGTCGCGCGACGGGCCACCTTCCTTCACCGTGGACACCTCCACGGTCTGGCCGTTTTTGAGCGGCGTGTTCAGCGGCACCATGGCGCCATCCACCCGCGCGCCACGGCAGCGGTGGCCCAGGTTGGTGTGCACGCTGTAGGCAAAGTCCACCGCCGTGGCGCCCTGGGGCAGTTCCACAATCGCGGCGTTGGGGGTCAGCACGTAGATGCGGTCGTCAAAGGTCACCGAGCCCTGGCTGCCCGAGAGGTCACGCTCCCAGGCCAGCAGCTGGCGCAGCACGGCGATCTTGGCGTCGTATTCACCGCTGGCGGACACGCCGGCATAGCCCTTGGTACCGGCCTCCTTGTAGGCCCAGTGCGCCGCCACGCCGGTCTCGGCATGGTCGTGCATGGCCTGGGTGCGCACCTGCACCTCGATGGGCTGGCCACTGGCATCTCGCACCACGGTGTGCAACGACTGGTAACCGTTGGCCTTGGGTCGGGCGATGTAGTCGTCAAATTCGTCGGGCACCGGAGTGAAATGGTCGTGCACCCAGCCCAGCGCGGCGTAGCAATCCGGTACGGTGGGCACGACGATGCGCAGCGCGCGGATGTCGTACACCTGCTCAAAGCTAAGAGACTTGCCGCGCATCTTCTTGACGATGCTGTAGATGTGCTTGGGGCGGCCCTGCACGGTGGCATGTATGCCTTGAGCGGCCAGGTCCGCCGCCAGTTGCTGGCGCAGCGCCTCGACGCTGGCTTCGCGCTCGATGCGTTTTTCGTCCAGCAGGCGTGCCACCTCGCGGTAGGTTTCAGGCTCCAGGAAGCGGAAGGACAGGTCCTCGATCTCCCACTTGATCTCCCAGATGCCAAGGCGGTTGGCCAGTGGCGCAAACACCTGCAGGGCTTCGCTGGCCAAGCCGGGCGGCACGGGCAGCTTGGTGGCGGCAAAGTGGCGCAGTGTCTGCAGGCGCGAAGCCAGGCGCAGCATGACCACGCGCAGGTCGCGCGAGAAGGCCAGCAGCATCTTGCGCACGCTCTCCGTCTGGGTGGCCGCTGTCTGCGCCATGGGTGCCGGGCCGCCGCCGTGGCTGGCCGACACCTGCGCCAATCGCGCCATGCGCTGCACGCGCACCAGTTTGGTGGTCTCGATGGCCAGATCGGCAAAGTTCGCACCAAAAGCCTTGGCAATCACCTCGTGCGGCTTGTTCAGGTGGTCGCAGGCATAGACCAGGTAGCTGGCCGCCTGCATGGCCTGCGAGCCGCCAATGGATTGGAGGATGCCGGCCACCGCGTCGGCGTGGACCAGCACGTTCTCACCGGTGTCCAGCGTTTCGCTGGCCAACAGCGGCTCGGCAAAGGCGCGGGCGCGGGCCAGCGCGTCGGCCTGCTCGGGCAGGCTGTGCGCGGTGGCCGCGATCACGGGCGCCGGGGTCAGGTGTTCGGATGCGTGACTTTTCATGGGAGTAGGAATGCAGCGACGGCCTCCACCTGGTCGGCGGCAATCAGGGTCGGGGCGTGGCCCACACCGGCAAACTCGACCAGACTGGCCTTGGGGCCGCGTTGGGCCATCTGCTGGACCGTTTGTGGCGACAACAGGTCGGACTCCGCGCCGCGCAGCACCAGGGTCTGGGCCTGGATGCCGTCGTACAGCGCCCACAGCAGGGACTCACCTTGCTGGGCCGACTCCTGCGTCATCAGCGCAATGGGTGCGGCAATGGCCGGGTCGTAGTGCAGTGTGACTGCACCGTCCGTGCCCGGCACGGGTTTGACCATATGGGTTGAAAGTTCCAGCCACTGGGCCGGCGTGTGCGGGCCAAAGGTGGTGGACACGGCCCACATGGCATCGGCGGCCTGCTGCACCGAAGCAAACTGCATGACCTGGCCGAGATACTGGCCGATGCGCACAATGGCGTCCCACTGCACGGTCGGCCCCACATCGTTGAGCACCAGGCGACGCACCGGCACGGGCAACGGAAACTGGGTCTGTCCCAGCACCGCCATGCCGATCAGACCGCCCATGCTGGTGCCCACCCAATCCAGCGTCTGGGTAGTGGGCTTGAGCGCCGTCAGCAGCGCCAGCATGTCGGCCGCGTAGGTCGGCAGCTGGTAGCCCATGGGGTCCGCCAGCCAATCGCTCTGGCCGCGGCCCACCATATCGGGGCAAATTGCGCGCAGGGCACCGCCGGATCGCGCCACCAGGGCCTTGGCCAGGGTGTCAAAGTCGCGCCCCTGACGGGAGAGGCCGTGCACACACACCACCACATGCTCGGCCTTGGCATCGCCCCACTCCCAATAGGCCATGCGGTGGCCCGCGCCACTGTCAGGGCATGGTAGGTAGTTCAGCTTAGGTTCAGACATGGTGAAATCAGGGTTTGATAATGGTTGAATCGTAATTGAATCGCCATCCAATTTTGAAACCTTGTGGGACAGACCTTTAGCTCTGTCCCCAACTAACCAGAAAGGTACAACATGCTCAAAGGCAAAACAGCCCTCGTAACCGGTTCCACCAGCGGCATTGGCCTGGGGATTGCCAAGGCGTTGGCGGCGCAAGGCGCCAATATCGTGCTCAACGGTTTTGGCGATGTGGACGGCCCCAAGGCCGAGGTCGCCGCGCTGGGCGTGCAGGTGAGCTACCACGGTGCCGACATGAGCAAGCCCGCCGAAATCGAGGACATGGTCAACCACGCGGTCAAAACCTTTGGCACGCTGGACATCCTGGTCAACAACGCCGGTATCCAGCACGTGGCCCGCGTGGAGAACTTTCCGGTGGAGAAGTGGGATGCCATCATCGCCATCAACATGAGCAGCGCCTTCCACGCCACCCGCCTGGCCCTTCCCGCCATGCGCGAGCGCAACTGGGGTCGCATCATCAACGTGGCGTCCGTCCACGGCCTGGTGGCATCTGCCGAAAAATCGGCCTATGTGACGGCCAAGCACGGCGTGGTCGGTCTGACCAAGGTTGTAGCCCTGGAAAACGCCACCACCGGCGTGACCTGCAACGCCATTTGCCCCGGTTGGGTGCTCACCCCCCTGGTACAAAAGCAGGTGGACGCCAAGGCCACCGCCCTGAAGATCAGCAACGAGGAAGCCACCAAGCTGCTGCTGGGCGAGAAGGAGCCTTCCATGCAGTTCACCACGCCCGAAGAGCTGGGCGCGCTGGCCGTGTTCTTCTGCTCGCCTGCTGGCAACAACGTGCGTGGTGTGGCCTGGAACATGGACGGCGGCTGGACCGCCCAATAAGCCGCCGGCCCCTCAAGTCCCCATCTGCGCCCAGGCCTTGTCCAGTCGCTTGACGCTGACGGGCTGGGGCGTGCGCAGCTCCTGGGCGAAGAAGCTGACGCGCAACTCCTCCAGCAGCCAGCGGAACTCCTGCATCGAAGAATCCACCGCGCCCTTGCGCTCGGCCACCAGGCGCCAGTAGCGCTGCTCCAACGGGCGCAGTTCCGTCAGGCGTGCGGCGTCACGGGCCGGGTCGGCGCGGTATTTGTCCAGGCGCAGCGTGATAGCTTTCAGGTAACGGGCCAGGTGTTGCAGGCGTGGCCACGGCGCGGCTTGCAGAAAGCGCTTGGGCACCAGGCGGTTGAGCTGCTGGGCGCAATCGGCTGTCGCCTCCGGGGCGTTCTTGGTGTCCTTGATCTTGCGGGCCGCTGCGGCGTGCTCCAGCAGAATGGTGCCGGCCATGCGTGCCACCTCGGTGGCGATCAGCGTCAGGCGCCCACGGCCCTCCTCCACCCGGCGTTTGAAGGCAAATTCATCGGTGGGCAGCGGGTCCAGCAAAAAGGCACGGTCCAGCGCCACGGCAATGATCTGCTCGCGCAGTTCTTCCAGCGTTCCTCCACCAGTTCCATTCTCGGCCTTGCCCACCTGCATATAGGCCACAGCCATCTTCTGCAGGTCGGGGATGTTCTTTTCCAGGTATTTCAGCGCGTCCTTGATCTGCAGCGCGAACAGGCGGCGCAGGCCGGCGCGGTGTTTGGCGGCAGATACCTCGGGCTCGTCAAACACCTCAATGGTGACAGCGTCGCCCTGGTCAATCAGCGCCGGAAAGCCGATCAACGTCTGGCCGCTCTTTCGGATTTCCAGCAGCTCCGGCAGTTCGCCAAAGGTCCAGGCGGTGTGGCGCTGCTCGGTGACGGCGGCTGGCGGCTGTTTGCTGGCAGCTGGTTTTGCTACGTTTTTTGTAGCTGTCTGCGAAGATTCCACGAGGGCTGGAGGCTGATTTGACTTAAAATCATTTCCTGGACCCGCCTGCGCAGCACTGGTCTGCGCCAGCTTGAGCCCCGCCAGCGCCTGGAACGCACCACGCGCCTGCGCGCCCAGCTCGGCCTTCAGGGCGCCCAGGTTGCGGCCATGGCCCAGTTGGCGGCCGTGTTCGTCCACCACGCGGAAGTTCATGAAGAAGTGCGGTGTCAGCATGTCGGCCTTGATGTCGGCCCGCGCAATGTCCAGCGAGGTGGCCTCGCGCACCAGCTTCAGCACGGCATCGATCAGGCCACCGTGGCCAAAGCGCTCGGGCGCGTTCAGCACCTCGGCAAATTTGCTGGCGGTGTCGGGCAGCGGTACCAGGCGCGAACGCGGGCGCTGGTGCAGGGTCTTGAGCAGGGCCTGCACCTTTTCCTTCAGCATGCCGGGCACCAGCCACTCGCAGCGCTCGTCATTGACCTGGTTCAGCACAAACAGCGGCACGGTCACGGTCAGGCCGTCGCGCGCGTCGCCGGGTTCGTGCAGGTAGGTGGCAGCACAGTCCACGCCGCCCAGACGGATGGTCTTGGGGAAGGCCGCGGTGGTGATGCCGGCCGCTTCGTGGCGCATCAGCTCCTCGCGGGAGAGCTTGAGGAGGTTGGGTTGCTTCTTCACCTCCTCCCGGTACCAGCGCTCCAGCGAATAGCCGCTGCACACGTCGGCGGGCAACTGCTGGTCGTAGAAGGCGTAAATCAGTTCCTCGTCCACCAACACGTCCTGGCGACGCGCCTTGTGCTCCAGCTCTTCCACCTGGTGCACCAGCTTCTGATTGGCGGCCAGAAATGGCAACGGTGTCTCCCACTCCCCGGCGACCAGCGCCTGGCGGATGAAGATCTCGCGCGCACCGGCCATGTCCACGCGGCTGTAGTTGGTGCGCCGACCGTTGTAGATGACGATGCCATACAGCGTGGCCCGCTCCAGCGCCACCACCTCGGCCGCCTTCTTTTCCCAATGTGGGTCCAGCAACTGCTTTTTCAGCAAATGCCCGCCCACCTGTTCCAGCCACTGCGGCTCGATATTGGCAATGCCGCGACCAAACAGGCGCGTGGTTTCCACCAACTCCGACGCCACAATCCAGCGCCCGGGCTTCTTGGTCAGGTGCGCGCCGGGGTGGGCATAAAACTTGATGCTTCGCGCTCCGAGGTATTCGCCACCCGAGCCGGGCTTGCTGTCACCCTCGCTCTCGACCTTGCAACCGATATTGCCCAGCAGTCCGGCCAGCATGGACAGGTGCAACTGCTCGTAACTGGCCGGCAGCGTATTGAGCCGCCACTTATGCTCGGCCACCACGGTATGGAGCTGGCTGTGGATGTCCTTCCACTCGCGCACGCGGCGGATGTTGACGAAGTTCTGGCGCAGCAGGTGTACGGACTGGCGGTTGCTGCGTTTGGGGGTTGTGGTACTCGCTGGGCGTTGGGGCCGCCGAGCGTTCTGCTTCGGGTCCCCCGCCCGCTGCGCGGGCACCTCCTTTCCCTGCGCAGCACGCCCGGCGCCCCCAACTCCCGGTATCGCAGCTGGCGAACCGCCCCGCGCATCGTGAATCCACTTCCACAACTTCAGATAGCCGGTGAACTCGCTCTTCTCGTCATCAAACTTCTTGTGCGCCGTGTCCGCCTGCTGCTGCGCCTCCATCGGCCGGTCACGCACATCCTGCACGGATAGGGCCGACGCAATCACCAGCGCCTCGTCCAAGGCCTCGCGCGAACGGGCTTCGAGCAACATCCGGCCCACACGCGGGTCCAGGGGCAGCTTCGACAATTCCACTCCCAAAGGCGTCAGCTCATTGGCATCGTCCACCGCACCCAGCTCATTGAGCAACTGGTAGCCGTCAGCAATGGCGCGGCCCGTGGGGCGCTCCAGGAACGGAAAGTCCTCGACGATGCCCAAATGCAGCGACTTCATACGCAGAATCACGCCAGCCAGCGAGCTGCGTAGGATTTCCGGGTCGGTAAACCGGTCCCGCCCGTTGAAATCCTTCTCGTCGTACAGGCGAATGCAAATGCCGTTGGCCACGCGCCCACACCGCCCGGAGCGCTGGTTGGCGGCGGCCTGGCTGATGGGCTCCACCAGCAACTGCTCCACCTTGCTGCGAAAGCTGTAGCGCTTGACGCGCGCCGTGCCGGCGTCAATTACGTAGCGGATGCCTGGGACGGTGAGCGAAGTTTCGGCGACGTTGGTCGCCAGCACCACGCGCCGCCCGGTGTGGCCGTCAAAAATACGGTCCTGCTCGGCCGGGCTCAGGCGGGCGAACAGCGGCAGCACCTCGGCGCTGCGCATGACGGGCTGGTGGCTCAGGTGCTTGCGCAGGTGATCAGCCGCCTCACGGATTTCGCGCTCACCGGGCAGGAAGACCAGAATGTCGCCCTGGTTGTGCGGGTCGCGCCAGAGTTCGTCCACGCCATCGGCAATGGCACTGTTCAGGTCGTACTCACGCGACTCTTCAAACGGTCGGTAGCGCGTCTCCACCGGGAACATGCGGCCCGACACCATGATGACCGGTGCCGGACCCTTGCTGGATTTGAAATGGTCGGCAAAACGCTGGGCATCAATCGTGGCCGACGTCACGACGATCTTCAGGTCCGGCCGGCGCGGCAGGATCTGGCGCAAATAACCCAGCAAAAAGTCGATGTTCAGGCTGCGTTCGTGCGCCTCATCGATGATGATGGTGTCGTAGGCGTTCAGGAGCGGGTCGGTCTGTGTCTCGGCCAGCAAAATGCCGTCGGTCATCAGCTTGACCGACGCGTCTTTTGACAAGCGGTCCTGAAAGCGGACCTTGAAACCCACCACCTCGCCCAAGGGCGTTTTCAGTTCTTCGGCAATGCGTTTGGCCACGCTGCTGGCGGCAATGCGGCGCGGTTGCGTGTGGCCAATCAGCCTGGCGCGCTGGCCCGCCGGGTAGTTCAGCTTGCCCCGCCCCATGGCCAGGGCGATCTTCGGGAGCTGGGTGGTCTTGCCGGAACCGGTCTCACCGCAGACGATGATGACCTGGTGGGCCGCCATGGCGGCCATGATTTCCTCGCGTTTGCCCGATACGGGGAGCGATTCCGGAAAGTCGATTTGCAGGGAGCTGGAGGTCAAGGTACTAACTTCGTAGAGAATTGCGGATTATCCCCGCCCCGCTATCAATTGCCTTCCCTGCCTCGCGTGCCATGACCACTGTTTTCAATTTCACCTTCGTGCCCTGGTTCCGCTCGGTCGCACCGTATATTCACAAGTTCCGCAACCAGACCTTCGTCGTGGGCATTGCGGGTGAGGCCATTGCAGCAGGCAAGCTGCAATTCCTGGCCCAGGACCTGGCCATGATCCAGAGCATGGGTGTCAAGATCGTGCTGGTGCATGGCTTTCGGCCCCAGGTCAATGAGCAACTCCATGCCAAGGGCCATGCCGCCAAATATTCGCACGGCATGCGCATCACCGACGAGGTGGCACTGGACTGCGCCCAGGAGGCCGCAGGCCAGTTGCGCTACGAGATTGAGGCTGCATTCAGCCAGGGCTTGCCCAACACGCCGATGGCCGACTCCACGGTGCGCGTCATTTCAGGCAACTTCATCACCGCGCGCCCGGTGGGGATTGTGGACGGCGTGGATTTCCAGCACTCCGGGCTGGTGCGCAAGGTCGACATTGCCGGCATCACCAAGACCCTGGACATGGGCGCCATGGTGCTGCTCTCGCCCTTTGGCTTCTCGCCGACCGGTGAAGCCTTCAACCTGGCCATGGAAGAGGTTGCCACGTCAGTCGCCACCGCGCTACAGGCCGACAAACTGATCTTTGTGACCGAGGTGCCTGGCATTCGCATGCGCCCGCTGGAGCCGGCGTCGGAAGACAATCCCATCGACACCGAACTGCCCCTGGCTGCAGCCGAGCTATTGCTGGCCCAGTTGCCGGTGGCCAATCTGCCCACCGACACGGCGTTCTACCTGCAGCACTGCGTCAAGGCCTGCAAAAACGGCGTGGAGCGCAGCCACATCATCCCGTTTTCGGTGGACGGCTCCATCCTGCTGGAGGTGTATGTGCACGACGGCATTGGCACCATGGTGGTGGATGAAAAACTCGAGAGCCTGCGCGAAGCCTCGGTGGACGACGTGGGCGGCATCCTGCAGCTGATCGAGCCGTTCGAGAAGGACGGCACCCTGGTCAAGCGCAGCCGCACCGAGATTGAGCGCGACGTGGGCAACTACACCATCATCGAGCACGACGGCGTGATCTTCGCCTGCGCGGCGCTCTACCCCTATCCGGAAGCCCGCACCGCAGAAATGGCGGCTCTGACCGTGTCACCCGACGTGCAAGGCCAGGGCGACGGCGAGCGGGTGCTCAAACGCATCGAACAGCGCGCCAAGGCCGCCGGACTGGACAGCATCTTCGTGCTGACCACGCGCACCATGCACTGGTTCATCAAACGCGGCTTTGTCCAGGTCGAGCCCGAATGGCTGCCCGAGGCCCGCAAGCGCAAGTACAACTGGGACCGCAAGAGCCAGGTGCTGGTCAAGAAGCTCTCGTAACTGTTTGCGGGTCAGACCACTCGCGTACGCGATGTGCTCTGACCCCAGCCGTTATTGGCGGTTGCGGCGCCACACCAGCACGGCGCCCACCAGCGCCATCGCGCTGAACCACAGGAACGACCAGTTTGCAATGGTGCCGCCCAGGAAGGTCCAATCCACCTTGGAGCAATCGCCGCCGCCCTTGAAAACCATCGGGATGACGCGCTGCAACGGGAAGGACTCGATCATGCCGTAGAGGTCACGCCCGCAGGCTACCACCTCGGGTGGATACCACTGCAACAGACTCTGCCGTGCGGCCACAAAGGCGCCAGCCACTGCCAGTACCACCAGCAGTGCCCCACCACCTACATGCAAGACTTTTCTGCTGCTAGCCCCCGTCAAACCTGCACAGATTGCTACTAATATGAGAGCATATCGCTGCACGATGCACATCGGACACGGGTCCAGGCCGACGACCTGCTGCAGGTAAATACCAAAGGCCAGCAAGCCCACGCAGGAAAGGCAAACCATTGCCAGAATGCGCCGGGGCGCGGTATCAAATGGGGCCAATACGAAGTTCAAAATCAGGATTCCTGTCAAAAAAATACGCCCTGGATGGCGCATTGCAGTGATTGGTGCTGATCTGGCCCACGAAGTTCCCTTTTTTACCCTGTGGGTTTGGCTTGGAGCGGTAGCAAAGCGAATAAGATTCGGTCTATGGGCTTGCTACGAGCCCGCTATTTCAAACAGAGGTTTTTTCATGGCACGCACCGTCAACTGTATCAAGCTGGGCAAAGAGGCTGAAGGGATGGATTTCCCGCCCTATCCCGGCGAACTGGGCAAACGTATCTGGGAAAGCGTCAGCAAACAGGCCTGGGCCGACTGGCTCAAGCACCAGACCATGCTGGTCAATGAAAACCGCCTGAACCTGGCCGATGCCCGCGCCCGCCAGTACCTGGCCCGCCAGATGGAAAACCATTTCTTTGGCTCCGGCGCCGACGCAGCCCAGGGCTACGTTCCCCCATCCGCCTGATCCTGTGCTCCATGGCCTGCCAAGTGCCTGGGCGGGTCGTCTCGCGTGGACGGTACTGGATGCAGACATTGGGGATGGCAACCGTTTCTTGAGTATCTGGCGCGCCTGGCAACAGGATGCCCAGCGGCCGCGCATGCTGCACTACGTGGGCGTTGCCGCCGACGCTTCCCGTCTCCGCACCCAGGCCGAGCTGGCGGATGTTTGCGCGGGTCTTGGCCCCGGCTTTCACCGCATCCTGCTGGACGATGGCAGGGTCTCACTGACCATGTGCCTGGGTGAGACGCAGGTGATGCTGGGCGAACACACCTTCCAGGCCGACACCGTGTTTGCCACAGCCCCCGCTGACAAGTGGGCCGCGCAGTTGCTGGCCAGGCGCTGTAAACGTGGGACCCAGTTGCGTGTGGCGCTCCCCGCGCACACCTCCGAAGCCACCCGTGTTGCGCACACTTCGGCCTTGCTGCAAACGGCGGGTTTTGTACTGGATGGCCCGGCCGTCGAGCCAGAAACGCTCACCGGCAGTTTCAACCCGCGCTGGGAACTGTCCAGCACCCGCACGTCAACGACCCATGTCGCACCCACTCCGGCACGCTGCGCCGTTATCGGTGCCGGTTTGGCAGGCGCCAGCGTGGCACAGGCACTGGCCGTGCGCGGCTGGCAGGTCAGCGTGCTGGACCAGGAGATGACACCTGCTGCAGGCGCTTCGGGCCTGCCGGTCGGCCTTGCAGTGCCCCATGTCTCGGCCGATGACAACCCACGCTCGCGGCTGACCCGTGGCGGCACCCGCCTCTTGGCACGCCATGCAGCCCATCTACTGACACGTGGAGCGGACTGGGAGCCCAGCGGTGTACGCGAACTCCACCCGACAGGCGATTCGGTGTGGCACCCGCAGGCGTTCTGGATCAAGCCTGCCACGCTGGTGCAGGCCTGGCTGAACCAACCCGGTATCCGCTTCATGCCCCATGCCAGGGTGACCAAGCTGCTGCGCCAGGACGGCGCTTGGCAATTGCGCGGCGAGCAGGGCCAGGAATGGGGTCAGTTTGATGTGGTGGTGCTGGCCAATGCCATGGACTGTGTGCCGCTGCTGCGCACTGGCCTGGACGCCGACGCACGGTCACTACCCGAACTGCAGGACAAGCTGGCGGCTTTGCATGCAGTGCACGGGACCCTGAGCTACGGCACTTACGCCGAGACGCTCCCCGGCTTACCCGCAACGCCGGTGAACGGCAACGGCTGCTTTGTCCCCCATGTACCTGGCCCCGACGGTGAGCAATGGTGTGCCGGAGCCACCTTTGAGCCCGACGCGCTGGCCGCCGCCGACACGCAGGCACAACACGCCCTGAACATGCAGCGCCTGCGCCAATTGCTGCCAATGGACGCGTTCGATCTGCCCGACACACTGGACCGCGGGCCGGTGGCCCAATGGACGTCAACCCGCTGTGTGACCCATGACCGGCTGCCCCTGGTGGGGCCTGTGGATAGCGCTGCAGGCCCGGGCCTGTGGTTGTGTGTTGGCATGGGTGCCAGGGGCTTGAGTCTGTCGGCCCTGTGCGCGGAGTTGCTGGTCGCGCGTCTGGGGGCGGAACCTCTGCCGGTGGAGTTCAGCCTGTCACGCAGCCTGGATGTGAACCGGGTGCGCCGCAAGCCAGTGCTGCCAAAGGGCGATTGAACTGGCGTCAGACCTTGTGCAAAAGGCCCAGCACCTGGGGCGGGTTGAACGGAATTTCCAGCAGCCCGATACAACCCATTTTTTCGGCCTTTTCCATGGCCGGCCAGGTGGGATTTTCGCTGGCAACGATGATGGTTTGGGGTGGGTCCATCATGCCCCGGAAGGTCTGCACCAGTGCCCAGGGATCGGCGTCGCTCAGCTCCAGGCTGACAATCGCCACATCGTAGTGGCGCCGCGACACTGCGGAGCTGGCCTGCTCGGCCGTGTCGGACTCATCCACATCGGTGAGCCCCGCCAAAGACAGGCGGGCACGCAGGTACATGCGCTCCTCCAGCCTGAGTCCCACCAGCAAGGTCACGCGCATGCCGGGAGGCGCATCGTCAGCCATGGTGTCGAAGCCGGTATCCACGTCAACATAGCCCTGGGTGGCAAACAGGCCATCCAGCACCTGCACCATGGCATTCCAGTCCACCGGGCGCGGGAATGAGCGCCAGGCCTGTTCATGGCTCTTGGCACCCACGCAAATAATCTTGGCGTGGGAGTTGAAGGTGGGAGAGGCCAACTCGACCTCGGCCTCGTGGCAATCCATATCGATCAGCGACACATGGGGCGGTGCCGGCGCATCCGGCGTCCACAGGCAGTATTCCGGTGCCTGGTGGGCTGACAGGCGAAACAACGTGTTGAGCGAATGCCGCTCAATGCCACTGAAACCGACGACCTTGACCCAGATGATGGATGACATGCTGTAGCGAACCTATTGCATGGCCGCCGCGGGACGCTTGGCTCGCACATAGCTGTCCTGTGGCTGGTAGTTCTTGCCATCGGCGTAGCGCCATTGCACCATGGTGCCCTTTTGCCCGCGCAGTTCCAGCTTTCCGACATAGGCACCCATGGTGGACTGCTGGTCCAGCGCCCGGAATTCAGCCGGCCCAAATGGGGTGACAAACGTCAGGCCCCGCATGGCAGCAACCAGTTTCTCGTTGTCGGTGCTCTTGGCCTTGGTAATGGCGGCAAAGATGGCCTGCATGGTTGCGTAACCCACGACCGAACCCACCTTGGGGTTCTCGTTGAACTTCTTGTAGTAGTTGGCGGCAAAGGAGGCGTGCTCCGGCGTGTCAATCTGGTCCCAAGGGTAGCCGGTCACGATCCAGCCCTTGGGTGTTTCATCCTTGAGCACATCCAGGTATTCCGGTTCACCGGAGAGCATGGACACCACCGGCGTTTTCGGAAATACATTGCGCTGGTTGCCCTCGCGCACCAGTTTGGCCAGGTCCGCGCCAAATGTCACGTTGAAAATGGCGTCGGGCTTGGCCTGGGTTACGGCCTGCAAGGTACTGCCTGCGTCGAGTTTGCCCAGTGCTGGCCATTGTTCGGCGACAAATTCCACGTCGGGCCGGCGTGCCTTGAGCAGCTCCTTGAAACTGGCCACTGCGCTCTGGCCGTATTCGTAGTTGGGGGCGATGGTGGCCCAGCGTTTGGCGGGCAACTTGGCCGCCTCTTCCACCAGCATGGCCGCCTGCATATAGGTGCTGGGGCGCAGGCGGAAGGTGTAGCGGTTGCCCTTGTCCCAGACTATTGAATCGGTCAACGGTTCGCTGGCTACGAACAGTCGCTTGTTCTTCAGCGCGTGGTCGGCCAGCGCCAGGCCCACATTCGACAGAAAACCGCCGGCCAGCACGTCCACGTGTTCATTGGACGTCAGTTCAATGGCGTGGCGCAGCGCTTCTTCGGGCTTGCCCGCATCGTCTCGCGCAATGACTTCCACCTTGCGCCCCATGAGGCCGCCCTTGGCGTTGATTTCCTCCACTGCCAACTGCCAGCCCTGTTTGTAGGGGGTGGTGAACTGCGGCATGCTGGAATAGCTGTTGATTTCACCAATCTTGATCGGTTTGCCCTGCGCCCATGCGCCCAGGGATACGGCCAGCAATAAAGTGGGAAAAAGTCGCTTCATAGGTTCTCCAGAGCCCTGAACTCTAGCAGTGTTTACCCTTATCGTTCTTTTGAATAGGGCCGACCCAGGGCTTGTGGCGCCACCGCCTTGCCGATAAAGCCGGCCAGCAGCACCACGGTCAGCACATATGGCAGGGCCTGTATGGCCTGCACAGGCACCTCGCCGACCAGAGGCAAACGCGCGCCTTGCAGACGAATAGCCGCAGCATCCAGAAAGCCGAACAGCAGGCAGGCCCACAACGCCCCCACCGGATACCAACGGCCAAAGATCAGCGCCGCCAGCGCCATGAAGCCACGTCCCGCCGTCATATTGGGAGAGAAACTGGCGCTTTGGGCCAGCACCAGGTAGCTGCCGGCCAGGCCACACAGCATGCCGTTGATGGTGAGCGCGGTGTAGCGCAGGCGGGTCACCGATACACCGGCCGCATCGACCATCTGCGGGTTCTCGCCCACGGCACGCAAGCGCAGGCCAAAACGGGTTCGGAACAGCAGCCACCAGGTCGCGGGCACCAGGGCCAGCGCCAAGTACACCAAAGGATTGTGACCGAGCAGCCCCTCCCCCAGTAGCGCACCGACCCACGGTATTGCGGCAAGCCACGCCGTCCATTGCGGAAACAACGGCTGGATACGGACCCCGGCGGTCACGGGCGGTGTTTGCCCACCCTGTGCAAACCAGGCAATGCCCAGCACGACCGTCAATCCCGAAGCGATGATGTTGATGGCCACACCCGACACCACCTGATCGCCCTGGTGGCTGACACAAGCCAGCCCGTGCATCCATGACAGCAACACCGCAATGCCGATGGCGGCCAGCATGGCAAGCAGGGTCGAGCCGGACGCAGCACCGGCTGCCCCCGCAGCAAAGGCGGCAAACAGCATCTTGCCCTCCAGGCCAATGTCCACCACGCCGGAACGCTCGGAGAACAAACCCGCCAGGGCGCAAAAGATCAGCGGGGTGGCCAGGCGCAGCGTGGACGCCAGCATGGTTCCCAACAGGGCTTCATCCATGGATGGCTCCCGGTTGTTTGCGCTGAGGCAGCAGGCGCCGCAGCGTGGCCAGCACCCAGGCCAGCATGGGTGCAATGACGTAGGCCATGGCACCCGAAAACAGCACGATGAAGCCTTGCAACATGACCACCATGTCGCGACTGAATCCCCGAACCTCAAACGCCACCTCCGCACCTCCCTGGAACAGCGCGCCGAACAGAATGCTGGCCAACACAATGCCCACCGGGTGGTTGCGCCCCATCAGTGCCACGGCAATGCCGGTAAAGCCGGCTCCGCTGACAAACTCCAGCAGCAGCTTGCCGTGCACGCCGGCAATTTCATTCATGCCAACCATGCCAGCCAGTGCGCCGGAGAGGGCCATGGCGACCATGATCTGGCGTTGCGGGCGAATGCCGGCATACTCCGCTGCCCCCGGGCTGGACCCCACTGCACGCAGGTGGTAGCCACCACGGGTGCGCCACAGGAACAGGTACACACCGACTGCGGCCAGAGCGGCCAACACCAGGCTCAGGTTCAGCGGCGACGCCGGCCACTCCACCCCCATCCAGGCCAGCGCCTCATGCACGCCCGGCAGTTGGGCCGAATCGGCAAACGCAGCACTCTCCACCGACATAGCCCCTGCCGGGCGCAGGTGGTTCACCAGCAAATACACCAGCAAGGTGCTGGCGATGAAATTGAACATGATGGTGGTGATGACCACGTGGCTGCCCCGATAGGCCTGCAGGTAGGCCGGCACCGATGCCCAAGCCATGCCAAACAGCGCACCGGCCAGCACCATCAGCGGCAGCATGGCCCACGCCGGCAAAAAAACCGACCACCACAGCGCCACCAGGCCGGTACCCAGGCCGCCGAGGATGGCCTGCCCTTCCCCACCGATATTGAACAAGCCGCCGTGGAAAGCCACGGCCACAGCCAGACCGGTGAAGACAAAGGTCGTCGCGTAGTACAGCGTGTAGCTGAAACCCCGCGCCGTGCCAAACGCACCGTGCAACAGCACCGCGATGACTTCCACCGGGTTTTGCCCCACCAAGGCAACGACGCCCGCCGCAACCAGCAGTGCAACCGCCAGGCACACCACCGGAAGCAGCAACAGGTCGGCCCAGCGCGGCAGGGTGTGGGATGCAACGCTCATGCCGGGTCCCCCACCATCAGCAGGCCCAATCTGGCCTCCGAGCATTCTTCAATGGCCAGTTCACCGGTGATGCGGCCCTGGTTCATGACGACGACTCGGTTTGACAGCGCCAGAATTTCATCCAGCTCGCTCGATACCACCAGCACGGCACAACCGGCATCGCGCATGGCGCGCAACTGGCTGTAAATGAATTCGATGGCACCAATGTCCACCCCGCGGGTCGGCTGCCCCACCAGCAGCACCTTGGGCGCCTGGCCCAGCTCGCGGGCCAGAACCAGCTTTTGCTGGTTGCCGCCGGAGAAGCTGCGGCTGAGCAGCTCCGGGTCACGCGGGCGCACATCAAAACGCTCCATCATCGTGCTCGTTGCCGCACGCATGTGGGCATGGTTCATCCAGCCGCCGCTGGCATAGGTCTGGAGGCCGTCATACCCCAGCACGGCGGACTCCCAGGCCACGAAGTCCATCACCATGGCGCGCTGAAGACGGTCTTCCGGCACATGGGCAAGGCCCAGTGCACGAGCCGTCTGCGGGTCCAGCCAGGCACCGGCTTCAAAGCGTTGTCCACCCAGTTCCAGTTGTCCCCGGGTCGGTTGCAGCAGCCCCGACAGCACGTCCAGCAACTCGCTCTGACCGTTGCCCGATACGCCGGCCACACCGACGATTTCGCCGCTGCGCAGCGTCAGATGCAGGTCGTGCAGACGCACCACATTGAGCGCATCCCGCGCCTCGATGCCAGTGGCCTGGAACAGGACCGCACCCGCCTCCAGCGTGTCCTGCTGCACCCGCCCCATGTGCACCTTGCGCCCCACCATGGCCTCGGCCAGGCTTTCGATGGAGGCCTGCGCAATCGGCATCTCGTGCACGACACGGCCGGCACGCATGATGGTCACGTGGTCACACAGGCGCATCACTTCCTGGAGCTTGTGGGTGATCAGGATGGTAGTGGTGCCCTGCTGGCGCAGCACGCGCAGCACATCAAACAACTGCTCCGTTTCCTGCGGCGTCAGCACGGCGGTCGGCTCATCCAGTATCAGGACTCGGGCGCCCCGGTACAAGGTTTTCAGGATTTCCAGACGCTGGCGGTCGCCCACGGGCAGGTCTGAGACCAACGCATCCAGTTCCACATGCAGACCGGTGGACTGCATCAATGCGCTGAGCTTGCTGCGCACCTGGGCGTCTGCCTGACGCAGCAGCCAATGGGGTTCGGCCCCCAGCATCACGTTTTCCAGCGCGGTCAGCGTATCCACCAGCATGAAGTGCTGGTGGACCATGCCAATGCCCAGTGCAATGGCGTCATCGGCGTTGCGGATGGTGGCAGCTTGCCCAAAAACCTCGATGACACCACTGTCAGCCTCGTAAAAACCGTACAGCACCGACATCAGCGTGCTCTTTCCCGCCCCGTTCTCTCCAACCAGCCCATGCACCGTGCCGGCCTGCACGCACAGGTTCACGTCCGCATTGGCGGCAAGCGCCCCAAACCGCTTGTGAATACCGGTCATGCGGACCGCCGGGGCCGCATTCACGGCTGGGCCTGCCATCAGTATTTACAGGCGTTGTCTGCCATGTAGTCGGCGGCCTTGATCTTGCCGCTGATGATGTCGGCCTTGATGGCGTCCACCTTCTTCTTCATGTCGGCACTCACCAGCTTGGCGTTGTTGTCATCCAGCGCGTAGTCCACACCGCCTTCTTTCAGACCCAGCACCGAGACGCCGGCCTTGTGGCCCTTGGCCACGTTGTACACGGCCACGTCCACTTTCTTGGTCATGGATGTCAGCATGGTGCCGGGTTGCAGGTGATTCTGGTTGCTGTCCACGCCAATGGCCAGCTTGCCGCTGTCCTTGGCGGCTTGGTAGACGCCAACGCCAGTGCCACCGGCGGCGGCAAACACCACATCCGCACCCTTGGCAAACTGGGCACGGGCCAGTTCGCCACCACGGGCCGGGTCACTCCAGGCAGCGCCCGTGGTGCCGGTCATGTTGGCAAACACCTCGGCCTTGGGATTGGCGTACTTGGCGCCCTGCTCGTAGCCACACTGGAACTTGCGGATCAGCGGGATGTCCATGCCTCCGATAAAACCGACCTTGCCGGATTTGCTGGCCATGGCCGCCATGGCACCCACCAGGAAGCTGCCTTCGTGCTCCTTGAACACCACGGACTGCACATTGGGCTGGTTCACCACCATGTCGACGATGGCAAATTGCAGCTTGGGGAATTCCTTGGCAATCTTCTCGATGCCGGATGCCTGACCAAAGCCGATGCCAATGATGGGGCTGGCGCCGCGCTCGGCCATGCGGCGGATGGCCTGCTCGCGCTGGGATTCGTTGGCAATTTCAAATTCGAGGTAGGGCTTGCCGCTCTCCTTTTTCCACTGCTCCATGCCGCGGTAGGCGGCCTCGTTGAAGGACTTGTCAAACTTGCCGCCCATATCGAACACGATGGCCGGCTCGGCAACCGCGTGAAGACTCGCTGCCATCGCCGCGCCCCATAGTGTCAAGCGTGCCAAGTTCTTGAAATGCATATCGACCCTTTGTAGTTAAAGTGCGAAACGGCACTTTAGCGTATTGCCTACTCAGGCACCTGCAACGCGGGAGGAGTTGAAGGTACGGATTGAACGCCGGCATTTTCCATTCGACAATGGCGGATTCACTGTATACACAATCAATTTCATGATATTTGTTGCCGGTTCTGCCAACCTGGACTTCGTCGTTCGAGCCCACCACATTCCCGGCCCCGGTGAAACGGTTCTAGGGCGCGCCTTTGAGACCTTTCCCGGCGGCAAGGGTGCCAACCAGGCCATCGCCTGCGCCCGCGCCGGTGGCGTGGCCACTGGCATGCTGGCCGCCATGGGCCATGATGCATTTGCCGTGCCACTGGAAAAATCGCTGCATGACGCCCAGGTGCAACTGCATCTGGTGCGCGCTGCCGACCAGCCCACCGGGACCGCCTTCATCTGCGTCTCGGACGATGCCGAAAACGCCATCACCGTTGCACCCGGCGCCAATCTGAGCCTGCTAGCCCAGCACCTGCCCAGCCTGGACGGCGTGAGCCACCTGCTGATGCAACTGGAAATCCCGCTGGAGACCGTCACCGCCTACGCGCAAGCGGCACGGCAACAGCGTGTGACAGTGGTGCTGAATGCGGCACCGGTTCAGGCGCTCCCCAGCGAACTGATGCAGTTGATCGACATTCTGGTGGTCAACGAAGGTGAACTGGCGTCGCTCACCGGCCACAGCGGAAGCGTGGCCGAGTGCCTGGAGCGCATCCAGGTGCCCGCCGTCGTCGTGACACTGGGCGCTCGCGGATGCTGCGCGCGCAGCCAGGGCGGCTTTGTCGTGCAACCGGCATTTGCGGTTATGCCGGTGGACACCACGGCGGCGGGTGACACGTTTTGCGGCGGCCTGGTTGCGGCCCTGAGCCAAGGTGCGAATCTGTCACGGGCGCTGGCGCTGGCCGCGGCGGCCGGTGCGCTGGCATGCACCCGCCTGGGGGCACAATCCAGCATCCCGCACGCGGCCGAGGTCAGCCAGTTCCTGGCACAACAGGCTGCGCCCACTCCGTCTGCCATCAGCGCCCTGCGCACCTATTGCGGCCTGCCCGCCTGAACAACACTCGATACCGATTCCATGCGCAAACAACCGCCCCGCAAAGTCATTTACGACACCGACCCCGGCGTGGATGACGCCATGGCCCTGTACTTTGCACTGGCCCATCCCGCTATCGACGTGGTGGGCATCACCACCACCTTTGGCAATGTGTCGGTTGAGCAGGCTGCCACCAATGCACTGTACCTGACGGGCATTGCCAACCGGAGGATCACCGTGACCCAGGGGGTGAAGGCTCCCTGGGTCAAGCCCGGCGAAGCGCCGCCAGACTTCATCCACGGTGCCGATGGGCTGGGCAATCTGCCACACCGCGTTGCCACCTACAACCGACTCGATCCACGGCCGTCTGCGCAGTACATCGTCGACATGGCGCGCGCCCACCCCGGTGAAATCACGCTGGTGGCGGTCGGCCCGCTGGGCAACTTGAGCCTGGCCCTGAGGCTGGAGCCCGAATTGCCCAAACTGCTGCGCGAGGTCATCATCATGGGTGGCAGCATCACCGAACCGGGCAATGTGTCGCCGGTGGCCGAGGCCAACATTTGGAACGACCCGCACGCCGCCGACCAGGTCTTCATGGCCGACTGGAAGCTGACCATGGTAGGCCTGGATGTGACGCACCGCGTGGTCACCGAGTTGGCGTTGTTCAAGAAAATAGCCGACCACCACAGGCATGTGGCCACCGACACGCTGCACCACGCCGTGGCCTTCTACTCCACGTTCTACGGCGGCCTGCACAAACACCTGTCCTTCGGCCCCGGCTGCTTTGCCCACGATTTGCTGGCCTTTATCTACCTGGTCCAACCCGATTTTTTCACACTGGAAAGCGGCACCATCCGCGTCGCCACCGAAGGCATTGCCCAGGGGCAGACCATGCTGAACCGCCGCCCCTACATCGACTACCCGCAGGAAGGCTGGGGCCGGCATCTGCCGGCCACTGACGTGTGCATGCAGGTGGATGCACCAGGCTGCCTGGCTCTGTTTGAAGAAACCCTGATGTCCAACTGGCTGAGCCACTGAGACCCCATACCAAGTGTTCAGGCCAGCAGCGTGAACACCATCCACAGCATCAGCCCCAGCTGAATGCTCCAGAACGACGCACGCACGAACACCTGCGCCTGGCCGACACCGCTCAGGTGCGTCAGCGACTGACCGATGCGCGCATACAGCACCCAAGGTGCCAGCACGGCAACCGTGTCCAGACGCCCCAAAGCAGCTGCAGACAGCACGATGACCGCAAACACCGGCAGGTTTTCCAGGCAGTTGGCGTGGGCATCCTCCAGGCGCTTGACCAGCGGCGCGTCATTACTGGGTTTAGCGCCGCGCGGCCAGCTATTGATGGGGGTGCCGGTGACGAACTTCAGGCCGCGGTACAGGAATACCCCGGTGACCAGTGCCAATGTCCAGGCGGCAAAACCGATGAGTGCTTGTAGAGCTGTCATATGCAGAAGACCCCAAAAAGGTGGAAAGCCGGACCTTAACCGATGGGAGCCCCCGCTTCCAATTCCTTCTTATTCACTTCGGGAATATGGAAATAGCAAAAAAATAGTTTTCAATCTAAAGCTGGGCACCTACAGTCTGCACCATGCATGAATTAGCGTTTGTATTTGCGGGATTTTTTGTGGGAATGATCGTCGGCCTCACTGGTGTGGGCGGCGGGTCCCTGATGACGCCCATTCTGATCTTCTTCTTTGGCGTGAAGCCCTATCTGGCGGTGGGTACCGACCTGCTGTTCGCAGCGTTCACCAAGATGGGCGGCACCATCAAGCTGGCGCGCTCCGGGCACATTGACTGGCCGGTGGTGCTGAACCTGTCGGCTGGCAGCATTCCAGCGTCGCTCATCACCCTCTACGTCCTGCACAACGTGGGCGCCGCCAGCCAGCCGGTGCAAAAGATCATGACCACGGCGCTGGGCGCCGCACTGCTGCTGACGGCCGCTGCCACGCTGTACAAGGTCATCCACGGCAAGGTCACGCCCACCAGCATTGCCAAGGGACAGGAGGCAGCCGCGGCCCGCCCCCGCCACTGGAGCCTGCCGCTGCTGTTTGGTGCCGTGATTGGCACGTTGGTGACGCTCACGTCAGTCGGTGCCGGTGCCATTGGCGTCACGGTGCTGATGATTCTGTATCCGCTGCTGCCCCTGCCGCGCATTGTGGCCGCCGACATTGCCTATGCCGTGCCGCTGACCCTGGTTGCCGGTTTCGGCCACGCCTCCCTGGGTTCGGTGGACTGGCCGATGCTGGCCAGCCTGCTGGCTGGTTCGTTACCCGGCATCTGGGTGGGCTCCCACCTGATGCACAAGACGCCTGAACGCATCATCCGCTCCCTGCTCTCCGTGTTGCTGGCCTACGCTGGTTTCAAATTGATTGCCCTCTGACCTATGTACCAATACACCGAATTTGACCGCCAATTCATCCAAAGCCGCGCGGCCCAGCACCGCGACCAGCTGGAGCGCAACCTGGCCGGCACCCTGAGCGACGACGAGTTTCGCCCCCTGCGCCTGCAAAACGGCTGGTACATCCAGCGCTACGCCCCGATGCTGCGCGTGGCCGTGCCCTACGGCGAACTCTCCAGCCGGCAACTGCGCGCGCTGGCCAAAATTGCGCGCGAATTCGACCACCCCAGCAAGGAAGTCTTTGACAAGGCCATTGGCACCCAGGCCACCTGGGGCACCACCCACCTGCCGGTGGGCTACGGCCACTTCACGACCCGCCAGAACGTGCAGTTCAACTGGATTCCATTGGTGAAAAGCGCCGATGTCATGGACCTGCTTGCCAGCGTGGACATGCACGGCATCCAGACCAGCGGCAACTGCATCCGCAACATCACCAGCGACGAGCTGGCCGGCATTGCGCCCGACGAGATCGCAGACCCGCGCCCGTTTGCCGAAATCATGCGCCAGTGGAGCACGCTGCACCCCGAGTTCGCCTTTCTGCCGCGCAAGTTCAAGATCGCCATCACCGGAGCCACCAACGACCGGGCTGCCACCGCCTGGCATGACGTGGGCCTGCACCTGATCCGCAGCGCCCACGGCGATGCTACCCAAGGTATTGCGGCTGGCGAACTGGGCTTTCGCGTGCAGGTGGGCGGCGGCATGGGCCGCACCCCCATCATCGGCACGGTGATCCGCGAGTTCCTGCCCTGGAACCAGATCATGAATTACCTGGAAGCCGTAGTGCGCGTCTACAACCGCTGGGGCCGCCGCGACAATATGTACAAGGCGCGCATCAAGATCCTGGTCAAGGCCGAGGGCCAACGTTACATCGACGAGGTCGAAGCTGAATACCAACAAATCATTACCGTGGACGGAGCGCCGCACACCATCTCGCAGGCCGAGCTGGACCGCGTATCTGCGTCATTTGTGCCTCCAGCCCTCGTGGAATCTACACAAGGCGCTACCAAATCCGTAGCAACTGTGCCGACAGACCGCCAGACCGACTACCAGCGCTGGCTCAAGCAGAACGTGGCCGCGCACAAAAACCCCAAGCTGCGCGCCGTGACCCTGTCGTTCAAACGCCTGGGCCAGGCCCCAGGCGACGCGGACGCCGACCAGCTCGACACCGCTGCTGCCTTTGCCGACGAATTCTCGGCTGGCGAGGCCCGCGTCACCCACGACCAGAACCTGCTGCTGCCCTGGGTGCATGAGGACGACCTGCCCGCCCTGTGGATCGCCGCCAGCCACGCCGGCCTGGCACGCGCCAACATCCGCCTGCTGACCGACATGATTGCCTGCCCCGGCGGCGATTTCTGCGCGCTGGCCAATGCCCGCTCGATCCCGATTGCCGCCCAGATCACCGAGCGCTACCAGGACATGGATGAGCTGCACGACCTGGGCGAAATCGACCTGCACATCAGCGGTTGCATCAACTCCTGCGGCCACCACCACAGCGGCCACATCGGCGTGCTGGGCGTGGACAAGGACGGCAAGGAGTGGTACCAGATTTCCGTCGGCGGCTCCGATGGCTCGGCCCTGAGTGGCGACGCCGTGCCCGGCAAAGTGGTCGGCCCCTCGTTTGGCGCGCTGGAAGTGCCCGGCGTGATCGAGGCGCTGCTGGACACCTTCCGCCAGCACCGCAATGGCCGCGAAACCTTTATCGACTGTGTGAAGCGCGTGGGCTTCGAGGCCTTCAAGGTCGCAGCCAATAGCGCCCGCCTGGCCGACAAGCACGAAGAGCTGCACGCCATGCCCAAGACACAAGACTACGCCCGTGATGCACAAGAAGCCTGAGTGACAACGATGACTGCACATACTATGAAATTGATAGCTGCTGACACACATTCCACGAGGGCTGGAGCCGAAGATGGCTCCAAGATTTTGACCCTGGCCAACGACGTGGACCCGCGTGGCGTGTCGCTGGATGGCATTCAGCGCATCGACCTGAACTTCCCCAAGTTCACCGATGGCCGCGCCTACAGCCAGGCCTTTCTGCTGCGCCGCCGCCTGGGCTTCACCGGCGAGATCCGCGCCACCGGCGACGTGCTGATCGACCAGTTGGTGCAAATGGAGCGCACCGGCTTTGACGTGGCCGTGCTGCGCGCCGACCAGAACCTCGCATTCGCGCAACGCCAGTTTGATCGCTACCGTGGCTTCTACCAGGGTGATGCCGTCACGGTGCAGCCGCACTTTGTGCGCGAAGGAGCCGCCGCATGAGCGCCATTGACCTGCACGCCCGCGCATCCGCCACCTACGCCGAAAAACTGGCCGAAACCAAGGCCCTTCTCGTCAAGGTCGCCGCGGACTATGCGCCCGCCGAAGTCACCCAGGCCTCCAGCCTGGGCGCCGAAGACGTGGTCATCAGCCACCTGATCAACAGCCTGCAACTCGACATCGGCATCTTCGTACTGGAAACGGGCCGTTTGCACCAGGAAACGCTGGCCCTGCTGGAGCAGTTCAAGGCCAGCTCGCGCGCACCGGTCACCGTCTACACGCCCGTCGTTGATTCCGTGGTGCAGTTCGTGGCCCGAGAAGGCAAGGACGCGATGTACAAGAGCATTGCATTGCGCAAGGAATGCTGCGGCATCCGCAAGATGGAGCCGCTGGCCCGCGCGCTGGACGGCAAAAAGACCTGGATCACCGGCCTGCGCCGCGAGCAAAGCGGTGCCCGCGCCGACGTGCCGCTGGTGGACACCTCCGAGCCGCGCACCAAGCTCAACCCGCTGGCCAACTGGACCTGGGGTGACGTCTGGCACTACATCGGTGAAAACGCCGTTGCCTACAATCCCCTGCACGACGCCTTTTTCCCCAGCATTGGCTGCGAGCCCTGCACCCGCGCCATCAGCCTGGGCGAAGACTTCCGCTCTGGCCGCTGGTGGTGGGAAGACGAAGCCGCCAAGGAATGCGGCCTGCACGTCAAGCACGACCATGAAGAAGCGGATTCCGCTCCTGTATCCTCCCTGCTCTCCAGCCGAGCCCCCGCATGAACGCCATGACCGAACCCACCCACTTTGAGCGCCTCTCCAACCAGCACCTCGACGCGCTGGAAGAGGAAACCATCTTCATCCTGCGCGAAGTCGCGGCCGCCTTCGAGCGCCCGGCCCTGCTGTTTTCCGGCGGCAAGGACTCGCTGGTCATGCTCAAGTGCGCCGAAAAGGCCTTTGGCGTGGGCCGCATCCCCTACCCGCTGTTGATGATCGACACCGGCCACAACTTCCATGAAGTGACCGATTTCCGCGATTTCCGGGCCCAGGAGCTGGGTGCCGAGCTGATCGTGCGAAGTGTTGAAGACTCGATGAAACGCGGCACTGTGCGCCTCGCCCATCCCGGCGAGTCGCGCAACGTGCACCAGTCGGTGACATTACTGGAAGCGATTGACGAGTTCCGCTTTGACGCCCTGATTGGCGGCGCCCGCCGCGACGAGGAAAAGGCCCGCGCCAAGGAGCGTATCTTTTCCCACCGCGACAGCTTCGGCCAGTGGCAACCCAAGGCCCAGCGCCCCGAACTGTGGACGCTGTTCAACACGCGTCTGCAACCCGGCGAACACTTCCGCGTGTTCCCCATCAGCAACTGGACCGAGCTGGACGTGTGGCAATACATCGAGCGCGAAAAGATTGCCCTGCCCTCGCTTTATTACACTCACAAACGCGACGTGGTCGAACGCAAGGGCCTGCTGGTTCCCGTGACCGAGCTGACGCCGCCCAAGGATGGCGAAACGGTTGAGAGCCGCGACGTGCGCTTTCGCACCGTGGGCGACATCACTTGCACCTGCCCGGTGGAAAGCCTGGCCGCCACGGCCGCCGACATCGTGATCGAAACCCTGCAGGCCGACGTGAGCGAGCGCGGTGCCACCCGCATGGACGACAAAACATCTGAGGCTTCCATGGAGAAGCGTAAAAAGGACGGGTATTTCTGATGACCGCTACAACTTCTATAGCTTCTCACGCCGATTCCACGAGGGCTAGCGACACAATTGATACCTCATCCGCACTGCGTTTCATCACCTGCGGCAGCGTGGACGACGGCAAGAGCACGCTGATCGGCCGCCTGCTGGTGGACAGCCGCTCGGTGCTGCAGGACCAGTTGGCCAACGTCTCCAAGAGCGGCGAGGCAGATCTGGCGCTGTTCACCGATGGTCTGTCTGCCGAGCGCGAACAGGGCATCACCATCGACGTGGCCTACCGCTACTTTGCCACGCCCACGCGCAAGTTCATCATTGGTGACGCGCCCGGCCACGTGCAGTACACCCGCAACATGGTCACCGCCGCCAGCAGCGCCCACGCCGCCGTGGTGCTGGTGGACGCCACCAAGCTGAAATGGAATGTGAACGGCATGGTCGAGTTGCTGCCGCAGACCCGCCGCCACAGCCTGCTGGTGAACCTGCTGCGCGTGCCCTCCATCATCTTCGCCGTCAACAAGCTCGATGCGTTGGGTGGCGATGCCACCGCCGCCTTCAACAAGATCCGCGATGCGCTGCAAGCCTTTGCCGAGCATGCCAATATTTCTGTGACGGCCACCATCCCCATGTCGGCCCTCAAAGGCGACAACGTAGTCACGGCCACCGAGGGCTGGTGCGGCTACACCGGCCCCAGCCTGCTCGCCCTGCTGGAGCAATTGCCGGTCACCGCCGCGGAAACGGATGTGCCATTCTCGTTCCCGGTGCAGTGGGTGGAGAAGTTCCACTCGTCCAGTGACACCTCGCAGGGCCGCCGCGTGTTCTGGGGCCGTGTGGCCACCGGGCGCGTGCAACCCGGTGACACGATTTCCATCCACCCCAGCGGCCAGACCGCCAAAATCGCCCAGGTGCTGAACCACGCCCGCGTGGCCAAGAACGCGGCTGCCGGCCACGGCGCCGGCATCGTGCTGGACCGTGAGGTGGATGTGTCCCGTGGCGACTGGCTGCTGGCGCAGGCACCAGTTGCCGCAGCCAGCGACGACGAATTTGCCGATACCCCCGCGCCCAAGGCCTTTCTGGCCCCGACACGCGACATCAAGGCTACCGTGGCCTGGATGGACGACGAACCGCTGGTGGCCGGACGTGTCTATCTGGCGCTGCATGGCCACCGCTGGATCAAGGCCAAGGTCAAGCGCATCGTGCACAGCCTGGACGTCAACACCCTGGAAGAGCACGACGCGACCCAGATTGAGCCCAATGCCATTGGCCACATCGAACTGGCCTTGCAGGAGCCGATTGCAGCCCTGCCCTACGCCCAATCCCGGGTGCTGGGTGCCCTGATTCTGGTGGACACCGCCAGCCACAAGACCTCTGGCGCATTGTTGTTAAATTGACTTGCGGCAAATAACGGCGCTCTAATGACCCTGCTGGCGTACCCGTGAGACAGGTCCGGTAAGCAATTGCCAATAAAATTGGGGATTGTTAATACACCCTCGCCCTAGAAAACAAAATGACCCATACCGTCACAGAAGCTTGCATCAAGTGCAAGTACACCGATTGCGTTGATGTTTGCCCCGTGGATTGCTTCCGCGAAGGCCCGAACTTTCTGACGATTGACCCTGACGAGTGCATCGACTGCGCCGTCTGCATCCCCGAGTGCCCGGTCAACGCCATCTATGCCGAGGAAGACGTTCCGTCCGATCAACGTCACATGACGGCCCTGAACGCCGAATTGGCCAAGCTGCCCACCTGGAAGAGCATCACCAAGCGCAAGGCCGAGCTGCCCGAAGCGGAAGAGTGGAAAGACAAGACTGGCAAGCTGCAGTACCTGATCCGCTAAAGCTCCACACCCCAGTGACCATCGAAACCGATGCTGTCATCGTAGGCGCAGGCCCGGTGGGCCTGTTCCAGGTGTTTGAACTGGGCCTGCTGGAAGTCAAGGCCCATGTCATCGACTCCCTGCCGCACCCCGGCGGCCAGTGCGTGGAGTTGTACCCCGACAAACCGATTTACGACATTCCGGCCGTACCGGTCTGCACCGGCCAGGAACTCACCGACCGGCTGTTGCAGCAGATTGCGCCGTTTGGTGCCACGTTTCACTACGGCCAGGAAGTCTCCACCATTGAGAAGCAGCCCGATGGCCGCTTTCTGGTGGAAACCAGCCAGGCCACCCGCTTTCTGACCAAGACCCTTTTCATTGCCGCCGGTGTCGGCGCGTTTCAGCCGCGCACGCTAAAAGTAGAGGGGCTGGAGAAGTTTGAAGGTGGGCAACTGACCTACCACGTCAAGAACCCGGCAGACTATGCCGGCAAGAACCTCGTCATCGTCGGCGGTGGCGATTCGGCACTGGACTGGGCGTTGAATTTTTGTGCCGCCAACGATGATGGCAACCCGCACAAGGCGGCGAGCGTCATCCTGATCCACCGCCGTGATGGCTTCAAGGCAGCGCCGGCCAATGTGGCCAAGATGCGCGCGCTGTGTGACGCGCTGGAGATGCAATTCCTGGTCGGGCAGGTCACCGGCTTTGAAGAGTCCAATGGCCGCCTCAGCGACATCAAGGTCACTGGGTCTGATGGTCTTACACGCCTGGTGCCACTGGACATGCTGCTGGTGTTCTTTGGCCTGTCACCCAAGCTTGGACCCATAGCGAATTGGGGGCTGGAGATTGATCGCAAGCAGCTGGCAGTCAACACCGAGACGTTTTCCACCAGTGAGCCCGGCATCTTCGCCGTGGGCGACATCAACATCTACCCCGGCAAGAAGAAGCTCATCCTCAGTGGTTTCCACGAATGCGCGCTGGCTGCCTTTGGAGCCATGCCCTTCATTTTTCCCGAGAAGAAGGTCTTCCTGCAATACACCACCACCAGTCCAAAATTGCACAAAGTCTTGGGCGTGGAGTCTCCGGTCTTTGATTGAGGCGGGAATTTTTCAAAAATCTTAGACCTTCTTGAAAAAGTGAAAATTTCCACGCTATAATTTGAGGCTCAATTCCTCGATAGCTCAGTTGGTAGAGCGCCGGACTGTTAATCCGTAGGTCCCTGGTTCGAGCCCAGGTCGAGGAGCCAAAAAAAGTAGAAAACCCACCGTCGAAAGATGGTGGGTTTTTTCTTTTTCGGGTTTGTCTCATTTAGCTGCCATGCGCGGCCCATTTCCTCTAGTACTGAAGGCCCCATGCAAACTGATGTCACAAGCACTTTTCCAACCCTGCCGTCCTGCGAAACCACCGGAATGCAAACAACCGAAGTTACTGCTACCCAACAGGACAACGTAAAGCAGATCGCGGCGCTGCGCGACGATACCAACGAAGGTCACATCGCAGAACACATCCGGGGCATGGTTGCCGCCACCATGGCCAACCTGTCACCCCATGCATCTGGAGACGCCCAGAACAGTGCAGCTCAATGGCAACTGTGGGCTCTGGGCGTTGCTGAGAGCCTCACATTGGGTCAGGTTGCGCCCACATAAAAGCCCGTCCACCTGCCCCAGAGCCAGCAAGAGTGACAGCGCCACGCTGCCATTTGATGCAAAGAAATAGCACATCCATTTGTCGATAATTACTGCATACTGATTCGCTGCAAGCAATATAGTTTGCAGTTTTGAGCTTCGCAACCTGCTGGAGTGATTGTCATGGCCTCCATCTTTGTGGGTCTGGGTACACAAAATATTGCGGTCCTGACAACTTATCAACTGAATCAGTTGTCGTCGGCTGACTATGCCCTGCTCACAACCACGCAGATTGGTGCACTGACCACCGATCAGATCGCTTCATTGAAGCCGAGCTACATCGCTGCGCTTGCAACGTCCAGTGTGGCAGCCCTGACAACGGATCAAGTCGTTGCCCTACGAACCGATCAGGCTGCGGCACTCACAACCAGTCAGGCTGCGGCACTCACAACGACCCAGATTTCCGCACTGGAAACAAGCGATACAGCGGCTTTGTCAACAGCCAGCGTTGGTGCGCTGACTACAGAACAGGTCAGCAAGGGATTCACGAGTGACCAGATTGTTGCGCTTCGCACCGATCAAGTGGCGGCACTCAAAACCAACCAAGTTGCAGCCCTGACTACCGATCAGGTAGCAGCAATGGAGACGAGGGATGTGGCGGCCCTGACGACAGCCAGTGTCGCTGCCCTGAACACGGACCAGATCAGCAAGGGCTTGACAACCGCCCAGGTAGTGGCCTTGAGAACCGATCAGGTGGTGGCTCTGGCAACCGCCCAAGTGCTTGCATTCACGTCGACCCAGGTAGCCGCATTGGAGACACGCGATGTTGCAGCGTTAACCTCCGCCGCAGTTTCGGTGCTGTCAACCAATCAATTGAGCCAAGGCTTGACCACTGGCCAAATTGCGGCACTGAGAACCGATCAGGTTGCAGGACTCAAGACCGGACAGATGGCGTCGCTGACATCGGATCAGATTGCCGCGCTGACAACGCGCTCCATTGCTGTGCTGACGATGGCAAGTCTTGCCGCGCTGACAACCGATCAGATTAGTCAGGGTTTGACAACGGCCCAAGTCGCAGCCATCTCCACAGCGAGCCTGGTGGCATTGACAACCGACGGCATTATGGCGTTGACCACTGATCAGGTCGTTGCACTGCGGACTGATCAGATTGCGGCCCTGATGACCCATCAGATTACAGTGCTGACTACCGACCAGATTGCTGCAATAGAAACACGCGATATCACCGCGTTGACAACCTCAAGCATTGGCGCCTTGAGCACCGATCAGGTCAGCAAGGGCTTAACGACCGATCAGGTCGTTTCACTTCGTAGCGACCAGATCATGGCGCTCAAGTCCACCCAAGTCGTGGCTCTGACGACCAATCAGGTTGCGGCTTTGGAGACCCGAGATGTTGCAGCGTTGACGTCTGCAAGTGTTGGTGCGCTAAGCAGCGATCAACTTGGCAACGGTCTGACAACGGCCCAGGTCGCGGCTCTGACAACGGCGAACATTGCAACTCTCAACACGGACCAAATCGGCCGGGGTTTGACAACAGCCCAGATAGTTGCTCTGCGAACCGATCAGGTCGCGGCTCTCAAAACCAGCCAGGTCGCGGCATTGACTACGGACCAAGTGGCAGCATTGGAAACCCGTGATATTGCTGTGCTGACCTCAGCAGCCATCGGCGCCCTCAGCTCGGACCAGATCAGCAAGGGCTTGACCACCGACCAGATCGCTGCTCTGCGAACCGACCAGATTGCAGCGCTCAAGTCCAATCAGGTATTGGCGTTGACGAGCAACCAGATGGCTGCACTGGAGACGCGTGACATAGCGGCCTTGACCGCCGTCGGCATTGGCGCCCTCAGCACGGATCAGATCAGCAAGGGACTGACCACTGCCCAAATAGCGGCGCTGACCACCGCAAGCGTGGCTGCCCTCAGCACCGACCAGATCAGCAAAGGACTTACCACAGACCAGATAGCTGCGCTCAGGACTGACCAGATCGCAGGGTTCAAATCATCCCAGGTAGCCGCACTGACAACGGAGCAGGTAGCGGCTCTGGAAACGCGCGACGTAGCGGCTCTGACAACCGCCAACATTGGTGCGCTCAGCACGGATCAGATCAGCAAGGGCTTGACCACCGAACAGATCGCAGCGCTGCGAACTGACCAGGTTGCGGCTCTCAAAACCAGCCAGGTCGCGGCCCTGACAACGGACCAAGTCGCTGCACTGGAGACACGCGACATCGCGGTAATGACGACCGCCAGCATGGCAGTCCTGTCAACCGATCAAAT
>JBBQLM010000042.1:0-39698 GCA_038327925.1 Burkholderiales bacterium
CCGACGTTTGTCAGCTCGTGAGGTCCTCTTCGTGGCCTTTGCTTAGCGGGCCGTCGGCTGCAAACTTGCTGCATGAGCCAAAGAAATAACCTGCTGTGCTTCACGCACAACCAAGTCACGAATCAGCGTGGACAACTGCTCCCCCTGGTAGTTGGCCAGGGCCTCCAGCAGCTTGTGCTCGTAGTCATCAAGGCGCATGGTCAGCTTGTGGGTACGCACGCGCTTCGGATCTGGGTACATAGCGTCAACCTCTTGAGAGTCAGGTGGCGGAACTGGACGAACGGTCCCGCTCGTATGCAGCAAGACCACGGAGAAACATCACTCGGCACACAGAAGCCATCGAGCGGTCATCTTCTTTCGCGATGGCAATCACCTTCGAATACTCGTTTGGCATCAGCCGCATGGGGATGGGCTTGCTGGTTACAACGCCAGTGGGTGCGCGACGTGGCTGGTTGAGTGGTTTCGGCATGGATGCGGGTTATGCTTGTGGAACAGAAAATTACACAGTTTGCGCGATGATAGTACAGAAAACTATACCGCGCAAGAAGAAAGGTAAATAAATTGATAGATGCGGATGCTGTCGTCGAAATCGGTGCGCGCTTGCGGATCGAGCGCGAGCGACTTGGTTTGAGCCAGGCTGCATTGGCACAAAACACGGGCGTATCAAAGCTGACCCAGTTGAAATACGAGTCTGCACAGTCGCACCCGAACGCACCGTATCTAGCATCGATTGCAAAACTTGGAGGTGACGTTCTTTTCGTCATTACCGGGGAGCGCAGGTCGGAGTGGTTTGAGAGCGACCCACTTAGGCGTGCGGTATTGAACAGCTTCGAACAGTGTTCACCAGAGAAACAAATAGAGGCCGTGCAATACATGGCCCTGCTGGCGGCCGGTGTAGCGCAGACCCCAAGCGGTAGCGCGCCCACATCGAATGTCACGAAAGCGAAAGTTAGTAAGTCAATCTTCGGCTTTGCCGGCAACGTCGTTGGAAAAAAATAAAGACGTTTGATTTATTGACTCAGGGGAGGGCGCTGGATGCGCGTAGTAAGAGGTGAAAAAACAAAACTGTCACCAGTGAACATCGTCCAAGCAAAGGTAGAGCACAGCCTCCTATGCCTGGCGGTCGGACAGGTTACTCTCAATCTGACGGTGACCATACATGGTGAAGATTTCAACTGGTACCAAACACTCAAGCGCTGGGCGTTTTCCATGGTCCTAGCTGTGTGCGTGCTGCCTGTTCCAGTGGTGGCAGCTTCTCTATCCATAGGTGGTGAGCTTGCAGGGACGTACGTAGACGCTGAGACCATCAACACGGTTCTCAGCTCCATCCCTGTGGCCGACAGGTCCATGGGCTACAAGAGCCTGGCTGAGCGGCTGCCCCAGCTCGGTGTCAAGGTGATATCCATCAACGTGGGGCCGTTCACAAACGACGATGTTCGTCTGGATCCACAACACTTGAAGCCGGGCGATGTTGATTACAAGTTCACGATGGCACCTGCACCTGCACCTGCAGCTGTCAGTGCGATCTGCCCACTATCGGGCACGTTTGGCTTAACCAAGCGTGGGTCGAAGTGGCTACCTCAAGACCGCACATCGAACTTTCTGATAAACGGCTATAGCAAGTGTGCGCCGCCCCAGTGAGAACTTGACGTGACGAACTCAGACTACATTGCCATAGCGACGGCGGCAATAGCCGTGTTCGCCCTTTTCTCGACCGGATGGCAGGCGTGGATTGCTCACCGCCATAGTCGCCTTAGTGTCAAGCCGCTTATCACGGGGAGGATTAGCCATTCGCTCGGTCCTGACGGCATAGTAGTTGTGGTCGCCCTATCGAACAACGGCCTCGGCCCCGGCATAGTGACGGGGCGCCACCTCGCATGGCAAGGGGAACGATTCACTAGCTTGCCTACGGAGCAGCACACGCTGGACCAACTGGTCACAAAGCACTTCCCGAAGGAGTGGGACTGTCAGGTGGTCAGTCGAATGATTCCCAGCATTGGTGATGTCATATTGCAGGGGGATACAGTGCCCATCGCGCGCCTTCTGATCAGGAACAAGTCTTTGCTCGATGCGCCACACCTGGACTGGAAGCTCGCCGAACTTGGCGTTGTGTTGGGATACAAAGATCTCTATGACAACCAGTCGGTAATTTGGACCACAGGGAACATCACTCGGCGCCTTCCCCGCCCACGTCGCTAACCTGCGGCGTCTGATCATCCGGCGCATCGCGCGTTTCCATTTCCATGCGCGTCGTCAGGCCGCCATCGGCCAGCGTGTGCGTCAACTTCACCAGCAGCCAAGGGGTGTTGTCAATTTCGTCCTTGAAGCCTGTCACGGTGACTGGGGTCTGTGGCATCAACTCCGTTTTGCCCAGTGCCAGGGTGAGCTCGAACGTGGCCTTGCCACGGGTCACACGCTGCTGCTCAGCACGCGCCGCTGCCAGGGCGTCGGCCTCGCTGCCATAGGTGTCTTTCAGGCGCTTTTCGTTCTCTTCGGTGCCCACCAGCACACTGCGCTTTGTGGCGCGCACAGCGTCGTGCCAATAGGCCCGCACGCCGCTGTAGCTGTGGCGGTCGGCCGTGTGGTAGCGGTGTTGGTCGCCATCCTTGCGCGTGATAACTATGGTGTCCAGTTCCTCCCCGGTGCTGGTCACTGTGCCATTGATGGGCAGGAACACGAGCCGCCCCTTCTTGACGGTGCTCACCGCATCGTGCTGCTTTGCCAGGCGGGTCAGGAAGTGCAGGTCGCTCTCGTGCGTCTGGTCAATGTGCGCGATCCGTACTCTGGCCAGCTTATCGTCCACGCGGGGGACCAACTGGTGGCGGGCCCCAATTTGGGCCACGATGGCCCCGATGGTCGTGTCGTGCCAACTGTGCTCGGTGCGAGTACGCAACTGCCGGCGCATTTCGGCAGATCTGGCGCGTATGCAGATCTGGTCCGGCGCACCGATGTGCTCGATTTCATCGACCTCGAACAGCCCTTTGTCCACCATCCCATCGCCAAGCCAGCCAAGCTGCAGGGCAATCTCGGCACCCTTCGGCGGGAGCTGCAGCGTGCCGTCCGTGTCGTCCAGCTCAATGTCCAACTGGTCGGCCTCGTCGCCCCGGGACTCCGTCAGCGTCAGGCGGATCAGGCGGGCCTCAATGTGTGGCGTGATGTTTCGCCCGTCCACCACCAGCGCATAGCTGGGTTCCGCGTACACCTGGTCGGTGTAGACCGTCATAGCCACCACTCCCAGTAGTCGTCAATGGGTCCTGGGTCCACACCGCCACCGCCATCGGCTTGGTCGTCATCCACACGGGCCAGCGTCATGTCGAATTCAATTCGACGGGCCACACCGTCCTCCGTGTGGTGCGATCCGGTCTCGCCCAGCGACTCAATGACCCAAGCACCAAACACCTCGCCCGTGCCATCTACCAGCGACCAGGCCTTGCCCTGGTCGCCCATCTCCCGCAGCTCGTTCAGAGCGTTCCGGTTGCCCATGAACTCCGGCACCAGCAGGCCGCACAGCGTGATCGTGTCTTCTCCAGGCCCCAGTGACTGCCGTGCTGGCCGCGCACCGACCCGCGAGTTGCTCGGGTGTCTCCATGCGGTTTGCCGCTTGAAGTCGTTGTAAGCCAGCGTCGGCAGGCTAAAAAGGAATTGCCCCAGGGCCATCATCATGGTGCGTTGTCCCTTTCAGTCAATGTCGCCGAGTGACGACAGCACGCGCGACCGGCCAGCGCGCTCACGCCGGTCCAGCTCGGCGGACACGGCACGCGCCAGCGCCTGCACGTCCATGCCCGGCGCGGCGTTGATCGTGATGTTGTAGCTGGCTCCCCCCTGGGCGGCCGAACCGGCGCTCTGCATGGGCGCAGACAGCGGGGGGCGGCTGTCCAAACGAAGGGCGGTCTCGTCGGCCATGGCGGGCATGGCCGCCGTCGCCGCTGTCGCCATCGCCAGGGCTGCATTGCGCACGGCGCCCTGGCCCCCGGTGATGCCCAGTGCGGCCCCCTCGCTGATCCAGCCTCCATATTCCATGAACACACGGCTCGGGCTGGCAATGCCCAGCTTTTCCCGAAACCACGCGCCCACGGCGTCAGCGGCGCCCACCACGGCCTCGCGCACAGCGGTCAGCCGGCTCGTGATCCCGTTCACCAGCCCAGACATCAGGTCGGCCCCAGCGCTGAAGAACCGGTCTTTCAGGGTCACCAGGTCCTGCCACAACGCCTGTGCCCCAGCGGATGCGCTGGCCCACCAGGCGGATGCGGCCGTGGACAACTGGGTCCATATCGCCATCAGCCCGCCCTTGATCCCGTCCCAGTTCCGCCAGATCAGGTATGCAGCGGTTGCGATCAGGGCGAGCGCAATGCCCAACGGGGTCATCAGCAAAAAGCGCCCCAGCAGCAGGATCCCTCGCCCCACGCTGGCCAGGATGGGCAGCAGGAAGGCGAATACCCGGCCGGCAACGTAGCCGGCGCGGTACAGCAGGCCCATCCCAATGCTCACGGCGCGCGCGGCGATCTGCGTTCCCATCAGGCCAATAGCCAGGCGCGAGAACACAAACCGCAGCAGCATGGCCTTGCCGGCCACCAGTGCCACCGGGATCAAGATCGCGCCCAGCACCGCCATGCTGGCGGCTATCACGCCCAGGCCGACGCCGACCGCTTTTGTCAGCATCGGATACTCGCGCAGCACACCCAGCAGCCATTTGGTGGCGTCGGTGATCATTGACAGGGCTTGCACGTACACCGGCATCACGCTGGAGCTCAGTTCCTGGTACAAGTCGTCACGCCGTTTCAAGAGCTCCAGCTCAGATCCAACAGGGCTAGCCTTCGCTTTGTTGTACAGGCCGTCAATGCCGTCCGCGCGGGCGTTCAGCGCGGCATTCTTGTGCACCTGGTCGCGCTGCAGGTACATCTGGGCAAACAAGCCAGACGCCGTGCGGTTGGAAAAGATCCCGCCGATGCTGTCCAGCACCTGTTGCTTTTCCGTGATCCCTTTCGCGGCCAGGGCGGGCAGCAGGATCTTTTCCATCCACTCGAACTGGTTCTCGCGGAAGATCTCCGAGCCCTTGAGCGCACCCACCCCGAGCTGCGAGATCTGCCCGACCTTGTCGTGCTTCACCTTGCTGGGGTCGGCAATCAGGCCCAGATCGTCCATCAGCATGGCCGAGCGCTTCGTGGTCTTGCCCTGATAGACGTTCTGGTAGGCCGACATCATGGCCGTGCCCACCCGGTTGCCGCCCATTTCCTGCACTAGCGGCTCCATCTGGTAGTAGAAGGCCTGGTCGGTCAGGCCCTTTGCCGCAACGCCGCCGGTCTTGATCATGTTCAGCCACTCTGTTGGCCCCACGCGGCCACCCGTTGCGGTCAGCACCTGCTGCACGATGTTGGCTTGCTTGGTGAATGCGGCCTCGCTGGACAGCCCGCCGCGCAGCTCAATCACCTTGAGCATGTCCATGAACTTGGCCTCGTTCTCGGCACCGTCCTGTGCGCCGAAAACGGCCTCATTGGCAAACTTCATCTTTGCCAGCAGCGGGGTGACCATCTCGGCATGGTGCACATCAGAGAACGTGGTGAGTGCATCACGCATCAAGCCCAGGTTCTCCACCATGCTGGTGCCGTAGGTCTTCATGCCTTTGGCAAACTTGATGGCATCTTGACTGCTTTGGTCACCAAGGCCCAGCGCGTTGATTCGCAACTCTTCAGTGGCAGCGTGCTTGCCCTCTGCCATAGGGCGTTGCATACCGTGAGCCATGCGCATGCCCGCGGCATTCATTGCATAGCCCACGCCCACGGCAGCACCGGTGTGCAGCATTGCCTTGCCAAAGCGCGTGCGCAGGTCAGACAGCCGTTTAAGGTGCGCCGCCTGTTTGTCGATTGCAGCAGTGGCGGCATCAATGTCGGACTTCAACCCGGCACTGTTGATCTTTGACACGCCCAGCGTATTGAGCTGCGACCGCAGGCGCAGCACGCTGGCACGCTGCTTATCAAACGCAGCGGTCTGCTTGTTGACGGCCGCTTCCTGGGCGGCAAGCTGCGCGGCGTTGGCTGACCCGGATTGCCGCATGGCGTCCAACTGCTGGCGCAGCACCTTCAGTTTGTTGGTGGTTTCACTCAGCGCCGCCTGTTGCCTCTGGAAGCCACTCACGGCATTCTGCTGGGCATTGAGTTCCTTCAGCCGGTCGCGCGCGGCCTTGAGGGCCTTGGCTGCGCCAGAGCTGCCGCTGGCGATCTGTTTGAGCGGCCCCAGCGCGCGGTTGGCCAGATCCAGAACAACGCGCAGGCGCAAAGTGTCAGACATGGGAGCCTCCAGCGGGCATGGGTTGGGTGGCAAGGTTCATCGGTGTCACGCTCATTCCTGTGGCTCGTGGCGCAGGCGGGCCAGTTCCCGCCACTCCATCAATTCGGTCAAGGTAAAGCCGTCCATGTCGGACGGCGTCCAGTGGAAGGTGATGGCCAGGTCGGCCATCGCGTCCTCTACTCGCCTTGGAATTCCGCCATTTGCGCTTTCGTCAGCAAAAAATTAACCACCTCGCTGCCCAGGTTCACCAGGTCGGCCGGCTCCAGGTTGTCAATGTCGTGCCGGTGCAGCATGGGCGTGGTGATGCGCGGCAGCAGGGTCTGCAGGGCGTCCACCTTCATTTGCAGCAGCTCAGCCAGCGACAAGCCCCGCAACTCGCCCGCGCGGGGCTTGCGCACTGTGACAGACGTGATAACCGTGTCGCCGCGTTTGATGGGGTTTTCCAGCGTGACGGTGCGGGCGTTTCCGTCCGTCGCGGCTTGGGTGGTGGATGCTTCAGCGGCACCTGGTGCACTAGTGGTTTTTGTGGTCATGGGTTGGGTCTTTCTTTATGGATTTTTGATGGGCTGGTTGGCGGCTCAGATTCCCAGTGCTGCACGCACCTGGGCCAGTCGGTCAATGCCGTCCACCACTTCAACCATGTTGACCGCGTCCACCTCGATCAAGGTCTGACCGTCCATGGACAGCTTGTAGTAGCTCAGAGCGCTCTTGACCTTGATAGCGGTGTTGTCGCCGGGCTTGGCCGTGCCAGGATCGATCTCGCTGTGTCGGCCACGCACAATGATTTCCAGCGAGTTGACGGTCTCGGAGTCATCCGCCTGCAGCGCGCCGGCAAAGCGCAGCAGCACCGCGTCGTGGCGCACGGCGCCCCACTGGGCAAACAGGCTCTTCATGTAGCCCGCTGCCGTCCAGTCCATCTCCATGGCCTCCATGCCGAAGTCCAGCTTCACGGGGGCATTCATGCCGCCAGAGCGGTAATCCTCCATCTTGCGGCTCAGCTTGGGCAGGGAGACCTCCGGCACCTCCCCCATATACGAAATGCCGTCCGCGAACAGCACAAAGTTCTTCAATTTGCGAGGCAATCCCATGTCTTACTCCTGTTGATTGTTGGGGTTGGGTTGTTTACTGGCCGGTGCCCACGCGCAGGGCGAAGTCGGCAAAGTAGCGGTCGGTGATGCGCTGGCGGAATCCCAGATCCTCCAGCGGAGGGACCGGTGTGTAGTCGTAATCAATCGTCAGCTTGCCGGTCTTGAGGGTCGCGGCGGTGTTCACCTCTTCGTCGTACCAGGCCGAGCCGTCCAGGATGTACCCTGCAGTCTTCAGCTCGCGGAACTTGGCGTTGATGCCCTCCAGGATGTCCTTGACCAGGCTGGGGTGCAGCGGCTTGTCCACCGCCCAGAAATGCCCATCGGCCATGGTGTCGGCCAGCACGTGCGCCGTGCGCGTGGCGCTCTCAAAGGCAAACAGCGGGTCGGTGCTGCAGGTGCGCGATCCCCAGAACCGGTGCCCCTGCGACTGGATCAGCGTGGTAACGCCTGCCTGGTTGAGCAGACCAGCGTCGGTGTCTGGGCTCTGCAGATCCCAATACACGTCTTTGCTGAGTCCCAGCACGCCGTTGATCGGCACGTTCGACAGCGTCTTGTGCCAGCCAAACTCCTGGTCAATGCGCGCGCGCAGGCCCAGGGCGTAGGCTGTGGCCGGCGCTTCCACAATGCCGGCCGAGTTGACATCAAAGCGCTTCCAGTTGGGCCAAAGCATCATCAGTTCACGGGCACCGAAGTGGTCGCGGTAAATCGTGGCCTCGCTCACATCGACGCCATGGGCCGCCGCATAAACAAAGGAGCGCAGCTTCTGCGCGATGGACACCAGCGCGTCGGTCACTGCCTGGCTGTCCAGGCCAGGCGCACCCAGGATGCGCGGTTTGACGCCCAATTGGGCCTGTGCAGCTAGCAGGGCCTGCATGCCGGTGTAGGCACCGTTGACCATGGTGCCAATGACCTTGGCGTCCTGGTCGGCCTGCTTTTCTTCATCGGTCAGGCCTGCACCTTCATCCACCCGCACGATCACGAGCACCGGGCGCGACTGTTCTTTGATCGCGTTCAGGCTGGCGGCAAGGGTCCCCTGCACACCGGCCTTGTTGATGGCGGTGTCGATCTTGGTGACCAGGACGGCCTTGTTGAGTGGGAACATGGCTGCATCGGCATCAGGTGCCGTCGCAATGATCCCGATGATTGCCGTCGAGATGATGCGGATGGGCTGCAGGCCATCGTTGATTTCCTGGACACGTACGCCGTGGTGGTAGGGGGTCAGGGTAGCCATTTGTCAGATCTCCAGTTGTAAAGAGGTTGTTGAAGGGGGCAGTAAAGGGGTAGGGGAGAGGGTCACATGCATCGTGCAGGGGTCAAAGCGCCACGGGTCTGCATAGCCGCCCGCAGCAGCAGCAGCCTCGCTGCAGGTCCAGCGGAAGGCCTGCTGGGGTATCACCCATGCCAGAAAGCCCAGGATCAACTGCCAGTCGTAGCGCTCGCCCTCGTGGGCACGAAACCACTGTGCAGCCGTGATGGGGCAGCGCCGGTAGGCAACCACGTCCCAGTGGTCCGGGTTGAGCTGGATGCGCTTGAACCGCACGCCGCCCATACAGCCTGCGCGCTGGGGAGAATGGGCGGGCAGCCGTTCAGCCGCCACGCTGGACGCGCACCAGTACGCGCCGTCAACCGGCGCACAGCTACCGTCAGGCATCAGGTGGTCCACGCCGTCTCCGGGCCGGAACACCACTTCACTGTGGCTGTAGACACCACGCAGGCGCAGCCGTATGGCGCGGTTGGCCAGGCCTTGCAGGCCCGGCCGTATGGTCTTGTAGGAGGCGACGTGCATGGCTCAGCCCTTGTACCGTTCGTCGTCGGCCAGCGGCGTTTCCATCATGGCCTGGCGCTCGGCGGCCGTCAGGCGGAATGCTGCCGGGATCGCGACGTTGGTCAGCAGCCCGGTCATTGCCGCAGCCTCGCCGGACGGTGCCATATCCACAAAGGGGCTGACGTTGAGACGCTGCACGCCCGTGGTGACCAGCATGCGCAGCTCGTACAGCGGTGCTCCCGTCACGCCCAGCGAGGCCGCGTAGCCATCGTCCGACAGGATCAGGCACATTGCGTCCCACTTGGTGCTGATGCCGTTGGCCGCCTTGGGGAAGCGGTTCTGAAAGGCGCGTTTGGTGGCGTGCTGGACTACGGGAACTGTGAGCCGCACGAACGTGCCGGAAGCGCGGTCGTACGTGCAATCCAGAATAGATGGGTCCAGTGTTTCAATCGGCACCAGATTTGGGGCAGGATCCAGTTCACTGTGGGCATCGGTTACGGCTACAACCGTGTCCGCTTCGTTCAATTGGGCATAAAAGGGCATGATCAGTACCTTTCAACGACTTCGTATGCAAACCCACCGCCGGTGTAGTAATTCGCATTACCGCTGACAGAAACACTGGTTGAGCTTGTCAAACATCCATACAGAACCGCTTTGACCGTGGAAGTGGGGTCCCATCCGAAGCCAATCAGGCTCACCGTAGTCTTCGCCATGTTTACGGCCGCGATGGTTAGCGATGTGGCTGTCGGTGAACCGAAGCCACGCTGAATCGACTTAATGGCTCGGTCACCAGTAGGCTGCCAGTTGGTCGAATCGGATGCCGGGTCTGTCGTACCCGCGCCAGTTGTTCTGCGCATGTAGTACTGAAAGTCTGCGGGCGACCACACGGGTGTCCCCTCGGTGTAAGCCGTTCCAGTCACCCATTTCTTTGGGGCACTGCCGCCGCCACCAAACAATTCGCTTGAAGTGCTCATTGATCAAACCCACCCGTAGGTGGCCCCGCTGTCAGTCAAAATCTTGTCAAAAGGCACGTTGTCAAAATTCATCACGCCTGCAACCCCGCGCACCTTGTCGGCCCCGGCCGGCACCAGGGACGCACCTGTGACAGCGGGCATGACGATCACGCGAATCTGCTTGCCATCACCTGTGACCGCCGGCAGGGTCAGTGGACAGCCTGCGGTGATCACGTAGGTGCGCCAGGGCACCGCGTTCGTGGCCACCGCGATCTGGACGATGGGGAAACCGCCGCCATCCACCAGCCAATCGGCCGTGACGCCGGGCTGACTGGTCGTGACGTCCGCCAAGTTGTTAAGCAACTTCCAAACCGCGCCGTTGTGGAACACGCTGGCGGGCTTGTTGAGGGCACCCGTCAACGACGACCACAGGCCCAGGGCGCCAATGTCCGCTGGCGTCAGTTCCACGGCAGGACCAGGCTTGCCGTTGACCACGCCAACCTTGTTTTGCTCCAAGTAGGTTACGGTCCCACTCAGGTTGTTGATGCCCTGTTGCAAGGCGTTCACGGCCGTGTTCAGGTCGGATCCAAGGGCCTTGCCCTGCAGCTGAGTAACGATGTCTACCAGTAGCGCATCCACCGACTGGATGGCATGGCGCAGCCGCAGGACATCATCCTCCAGCTTGTTCTGCGGGTGCGGCAGTTGGAACTGCGCTCCGGGTGTTCGTTCGTCAATCACTATCATGGTTCACACCCATCACAAGACCACTGCGCGCAGGTTGCGCACTTCCGGGCGTGCACTGTGGCTGCCGTCGAGTGTCACGCGCAGGCGAAGGCGGTCGGCCGTGTAGTTTTCCAGTTCGTAGGTCAGCTCGAAGACGCCAGCGGTTTGCGGACTGCTGCTCAGATACGGCACTTCCACCCACTGGGCGCCGGCAGCGTCCGACTGCACGTGGATATGCACCGCGCTACCGGCCGGCAGGGTGATGTCGTTTACAACACGCACGCGCACCACGCCACCAGCGGTGAGCATCGGGCTGACGTAGTCGCCAGTCGGCTGGATGGACGCGGCCACCAGTTGGATGCCCGGCTCCAGCATGGCCGCCAAGCTGGTATCTCCACGCAGCTTGGCTTGCACCTGCACGGCGCCCGTGTAGCGGTGTGGCAGCGTGGCGACCTGGCCAGGTGCCACCTCGACCGGTGGAGTTCCCGCCAGCGTCAACACAAACGACCCCGAAGAAGCCACGGACGGCTGGTGCACAAAGGCCTGCACCATCAGGTCAGTGGCATCTACCACCTGGACGGTTCCGAGGTCGATGATGCGTTGCGCCTCGGTGTACTCAGCCACCATCAGTTCAAACGTCAGGTCACGGTCCTGGTGGGCGGTCCATGTCATGGCGTTGGCGCTCGAAAGCAGCACGCCAACCTGGTAAGGCTGACTGGTGACCCAGCGTGCCGAGTGCAGGTCAAACTGACCCAGCTCGGCAATCGCCAGAGAGGTGACAGCGTCATCGCACAGGACCACCAGGGCGTATTCGCGGCCGGCGTCAATGACGACAGGTGACCAGGATGCCAGGGTCGGTGTCCCATCGACGACTATGTCAATAGGCTGTATCCGCGTCTCCGACAGAACACGCTGGGTTGGGAAGCCGTTGTCGGCTTCGCGGAGCTGCACCAGGATTTGCGAGGTGCCCTTCGCCATGAACCACAGCTTCACACCGGTGCACTGGCGTGGGGCCGGCACCGTGAAGGTCTGCGCCAGTGGATCGCGTGCCATCACGAACTGGCGCACGACCAGCACCTGCTGAAGCTCGCGCTCCACCAGCGTTCCCTGTCCGGTGAACAGCGCGCTGCCATAGCTGCCACCGCTCCCGCGGAACTCCACCGTGTGGGTCCCGGCTGGTACATTGGCCGGCACGTCCACGGTGCCGACAATCTTGCCCTGGGCATTGCCAATGAGCGCCCCACCAGCCAGCGGCTGGGCGGCGACTGCGATGCCACCAAAGGTGGCGCTGCTGAGCTGCTCACCCGGCCCGAAGTCAAGCTCAAACTCCACCGGGATCTGGCGCAGGAACTCGATGTCGCTGCTCTTTTCCGAGAGGAGCTTTTCCTCGATGTGGCTGTCTCCGGTCCAGACCGCCTGGGTAGTCGGGCTGGCCCACTGGGTGTGCGTGTCGGTCCATCGATCAACCGCAGGCTTGAGAACAACCGCGCGTGGCAGCGGCTCAAATGCCATGTAGGGATTGACCAGCATGCTGCCCGTGCGCATGGGTTGCGACACCTCGGGCTTGTGGGTGTACGCCGGAACCTGGCGCTTGGTGATGTTCAAGCCGATCTGGTGCAGTGTTATGACCATCGGCAGGCGCAGGGCACCGGCAATGATGGCGCCGGTCTGCGCAATGCCGGCATCGCGCATGGTGTTGTTCAGCAACGGGTCGGCAAAGATGCCCTTCTTGATGCCTGAGTGTCGGCCGGAAATGTCGACCGCCAGGCGCAGTTCGGCCAAGTCCTGGCGCGTGAAGTCCAGCATCGTGCGGTAGGCGGCCAGGTCCGGCATGGGCACCATGCGCACGCCATCTGGCACCACCCGGCGTGAGCCGTCCCAGGTCTGGTACACCGAGGCGATGGACAGGGTGCCTTGCGGAACTGCGGGGGCAACGGGCGACCATTGTGCTGAAACTCCGCGGATCCAGGCAATATCACCTTCCGAACTGATGCACAGCCGGTCGATGCGGCGCAGCGCATGGTTGTAGCTCACGGTAATGAGCGAACCAACAACAGCGCCTTGCACGTCGAATCCCAGCGTGTCTACGTTGGTTGGAACCACCGTGTGGACGTACTGGTAGGTCACCTCGTAGGTGCTGCCAGGCGCCGGCTCCTGGCCAGTGATGCCCCAGTCCACCTGCCCAGCGGTGAGCTTGTAGTCGGCTGGGTTGTTGAAGGTTGTCCCGCCTTGCTTGACCAGTTCCAGCGCGAGCACGCTGTTGTCGGGCAGCGGGTCGGCAGCGCCCGTAAAACCGCCATGCACAACCTGCGCGGTGCGCCGTGACACGATGCGCACCTCGGGCACGCCAACCATGGGCCAGCGGTCGAAAGTGATGCGTTGGACGCCTTCGGTGGTGCTCTGGTGTGGCTCCGAGTCCACCCAGAGTAGATCGGGCGCCGCGTTGTAGACGATGCGACGTGCCGACGACTGTTCCAGTGCGTAGCCGCTCACGCGGGCCGCACCTTCTGCCAATGTGTAGACCTGCTCACCGCTCACCAGGTCAGGCCCCTGCAGGAGACTCAATCCGCGCACGATGTAGCTGCCGCCAGCGCTATCGACGTCGTAACGCGCCAGTGCCCGTGTGACAGCATCCAGGTTAGGCGGAGGCTCCTTTGGCCGCACCCAGCCATCCTCGACCGTCCAGATGGGATAGAAGTCGCCAGGCTGGCCGTCCCCCCGGTAGCCCCAGGCCACGTCGAAACGCTCGCGGCCAGCGCCGGGCTTGTTGTAGCTTGGCGTACCAACTGCAGGGTTGAACAGGGACGGGTCTTCGAGTTCGGTTACCAGTACCCGGGTGACGTAGACGCCAACGTAGACAACGCCAACAGTCGGGATGTCCAGTGCCCCAGTTGGCACGCCACGCACTGCACCATCAATGTAAACCGCACCGCTTTCACACAGGGTGGCGCCGGTTGTTGCGTTGACCACGATGCCGGCCTGGCGAATGATCCCGCCTTCTTTGAAAAGCACGTCGCCGATGCCGCGCACACGATGGTGCATTTCGCTAATCGAGAAATTGAGCTCGCGGGACTGCAATACACGGTCCGCGCGAAATTGCACGCGGTGATAGCCCTTGGAGGGGTCAAACCCGTCATAGATCTGGTTGGTTTGGGTCATGGCGTTTAGAAGGGCAGAACGTATTCAAAGGTCTGACGCACCGCGCCATTGCGCGTGAAGTGCGGAATGCGGTCCATCGTGTAGAAGCGGCCAGGGGTGGCAATCTGGGCTGGTGTGAAGTAGCGCTGGCCAGCAGGGAGCCCGGCCACTGGCTGGGAGCCAATGAAGATGCCCAGCTCGCGCAACGTCTCGCCCACCGCATCCTCAAAGTTGAAGACTGTGCGGATGTAGACCCACTGGGTTGGACCGGCTACCACCGTATAGCGGTCGCCGCTGGGGAGCTCGATCTCGCCGGCGAAGTCGGGCTCTGCATACCCGACGAATGTGACCAGGCGCCGGCCAACTTCGTCCACCAGAGTAGTCGCGTTGGTTGGTTCGGGCTCGGGCGTAATGTCCCATGCGGGGTCGCCACGACCCCACGCCATGTGGATGGGCTGTGACGCTACGGCCACGGCCAGCGCAATCCGGCCATCATCTTGCAAAACTGCCATTTTTAGGTGCTCTCCGTCTGTTTGAGTTCAATGAACAGTGGTCTCCACCGGGTGCTGGACCAGGTGCCCGTCCAGTCGGTGGACGTTGGCAGGGCCACAGGGGCGGTTGCGCCGTATTGGTCGCGACGGCCCAGCACGCCGCCCTGCGCTGCCTGGTTGCTGGTTTCAATGCGGGCGACACCGCCAACACCGTATGGCGTGCCACGCTGGGGCGCCGTGGTGGTGGATCGGTAGACCTCTCCAAGGCCCCCAAAGGCATCCACCATGATTCGGGAATCAAGACGCCAGGCATCCAGTACCGGCCTGTCGTCATAGACCGTCTTGGCGCAGTAGCTATGGGTGTGCAGACCGGGAGCAACCGTTGCCATGGATCGGGGCACCGTGCCCCCATGGCGTACGCCGAAGCTGGCCTTTACCGGTGCATCGTCCAGCACGGATACCCAGACGCCCGAGTCGTCATCCAGTTGACCGGAGTCCAGCGCAGGGCCAGCGTCCAGACGGATGGGCCGTGCGTCGTAGCCCCAGAAAACTCGATAGAAGTACACATGGGCAGGCACCGAGGCACGCACCACGTGCGCGATGGCGGCGATCTCTTCAGCGGTGGCGACCCGACCCAGGTCGATGTGCAGGAAGGCGTCGTCTTCCTCGATCTGGACGTCGGGGAACCCTATCCATGTCAGGGCGCGTTTCACACTGGCAGCGCTGCCGCGTTCAAACAGCCACGGCAGGCCAGCGGACACCAGGGCGTCGATGCTTGGAAAGTAGGGTGCAAAGGTGCCCAGCTGCCATTCAGCTGCCAGCCAGGGCTTGAAGGCTTGCGGTGTGCCGAGGCTGGGTGGGGTGAAGGCATCGGCCAATAGATCCCATTGCGGGATGGTCTCGTCAACCGCCCGCTCCAACTGGGTGGATTGGGGCGGCAGGATGTGTCGGCGAGGTGCCAGAGCTGCTGTCATTGCAGGCCCTCGTCAATGATCGAGACAAGGCCGGCCACCGGATATTCGTCCCCGGCGATGGCGGTGAGCGCTGCCGGTGCCGCAGGATCCGGATAGATCACGCTGGCAACTCCCTGCACATGTAGGCGCGTCGTGATCCACGAGCGCGGCACGGCGCGGCCCAGGCGGGCATAGCTGGCAAGGGCCGGCGCCAGTGCGGCCTGCAACTGGGTAGCTAGGTTGACCGGTGCACCAGGCTCGCGGCGAATGTGCGCCGTTATATTGATCAGTTTGGGCTGCGCAAGGGCAACGCTGACGGGAACACCCAGTGGCCGCGCGTCATCTGCATTCAACGCGGCGAGCACCGTTGACTGGGTGGCCGCCGCCTGCACAAAGTCCACCAGCCAGAGCAGAACCCGTACCCGGCCTGGCTCCGGTTGGATAGCGATGGCGTCATGCACATTGGCGGACGCCGACATGGCGACCAGCTCGTAGTGGTCGCGCGTGCCGTTGCCGGCCAGCGCGGCAATGCGTAGCTGAATGCGCTTTCGAAAGCGTTCATCGCTCTCGCCAACCATGCGCCCCAGACCATAGAACGCGCCCTTGTGGTCGAGATCGGCGCCGGTGGCATAGGCCAACAGGTAGGCACGGGCGGCATCGTTCACCCGCGCGCGGTAGAGCAGTTCCCGGTAGGCGTGGGCCTCGACCAGCTTGACGAGTGGCTCTGACTCCAGGTCGATGACGGCCTCGGCCGCAGGGTAGCGGGCCAGCAGATCCGCCCGATGCAGTTGGAGGATGGTTTCAAAGTCCAGCAGCTCGACGACGCTTGGCGGTGGCAACTGTGTGAGGTCCTGCGTAATCATGCGCTGGCACCCTGTCGGAGAACAACCGGCACTTGTAGCGTGAGCGGCTGGGGCGTGCGGTAGTCAGACAGGTTCACGCACTCCAGCGTGATGTCTGCCCGGCCGGCGCGCTCACGGGCGATCCGGATGCGGGTCAGGCGCATGCGTGGCTCCCACCGCATGAGGGCGCTAGCCACTGCCGCAAACAGGCGAATCTGGGTGACCTGGTTGTCAGGGTGATCGATCAGCTCAGGGACCAGGCTGCCATAGCTTCGCCGCATGACGCGGCTCCCTATCGGCGTGGTCAGGATGTCACCCACGCTCTGGCGGATGTGCTCCTTGTCGACAATGGCGCGCCCACTAGTGCGATTCACAGGGGCCTCCCTGTAGAGGCGTTCCCTACCGTGACGCCACCGTGTTGGTGCTTGACGAGGCTGATGCCGCCAGCAATCACGTCGGGAGCCGCGGTGGCGCCTGCGGCGTCCACCTTGAGAGTGCCGCCCTTGGACGACAGCAGGATGTGATCAGGTGTGATCTCAAGGACGGAGCTGCCGACTCGCAGGGTAATGCCCTTGTCGCAATAGATGTCCAGGCGGCTGGTGTCGCTGTCGTGCTCCATGAAGTCCGTAGGGCTCCAGTCCGTGCGGCAAATATTAGGCTTGTCGCTGTTCTGCGGCATGGCGTCGCTGTACATCCCGCACAGCGCCACGGCGTTGAGCAGGTCGCCGCCAGGGCAGAGCAACAGGCACTGCTCACCAGGCACCGGTGGCCACCAGTGGTTGCGCTGTGTACCACCTGCGCGTAACGCCCACCATGGGATCCAGTTTGTTATCAGTCCGCCGGTCTTGACACGGCAGCGGGCAGGTGCTGAATGGCGCACGGACGTGACCACGCCAGCGCGCACCATGTTCTCCATGCGGCGCAGGATTTCAAACGGGGATTCAGGTTGTGCGATGGGTTTGTCCACGCCAACGATGGTGCCCGCGCGCGCGTGGAAACGCACGTTCTACCCGCTGTAGTTCTGGCAATGACAGCGGGTTTTCGGAGAGTCAGGTCCTTGCGGACAGGTGGGTCACCAAAAGGTCCCGGATTCGCTCGACTTGGGCTTCGGTGATACCCAACAGCTCACGGGACGGATACCGATAGTTGGGTCCTCCGGGCTCCACCTTGTCTTCAAGTCCGAAGTGGTGCACGCGGGCAATGCGCTCGGCGCGGCCAGCGAATGCCACGATGGCCTCGCTGGGAGTAGCCCGCGCTTGCAGGTATTTGGCTGTGCGCAATTTGACGAACATGTCCTGGCTGCGGCGCTCCCGGCGTATCCGCCCTTGGGCGTCTCGCAGCTTCTTCTTGCGCTTCTTCCAGGCTGCACCGTCGGGTGCCTGCTGCGCGCGCATGGTGCGGGTGTTGGCAGTGCGCAGATCGCGCGCTATGGTGCGTGCAAGGTTGCGGCGCTCCCCGTCGCTCAGCCGTTCCAGCAGGGGCGCTACCCAGTCTTCAAGGCGCTGTAGGTCATCCATGGGTCAAGTCAGCGCGGCCCCTGGTCCCACTCGGCCAGCAGTTCATCGCGGATCCATAACGACCAGTGCTCGCGTTGCAGGATCTGGCTTGGGTGAGTGGGCTCGCCAACGTGGTGCACGTTCAGTCCACCAGGTGTGCCGTCGCGCGGGCGCACAAGGACGCGCTCGGTTAGGTCCACTTCCAGTTGCAGGTCTACCGTCTTGTCGGTCAGGTATTCGACATCAAAGCGGATAGCGTTGGCGCGCTTGTGTTCGTTGTCCAGCAGCTCCGGCTGGTTGGCCGACACCCATGCAAGCAACGGCACTATGACCGCGTCTGCATGACCAGCATAGTCAAGCACGATGATTTGCAGGGTGTAGGCGTACTCAAACGACAGGCTTCCGGTGCCGGTGCAGATGGCGCGCCCGCCGCGCGCGATGACCACCAGTTTCTCCGGGTCGCGCTTCAACTCGGGAAGCGCTTTGGTCAGATGGTCCCGCAGGCTACCGGGCTTGAGCATCGCTCATTCCGTTGTAGCGGTCCTTGACGGTGTTGTAGGCGTCGATGCACTGGTTGAGCTGCCGGATGGCGTCGTCACCATCGTCGGCGATGGCTGCAAGATCAATTCCAGTCTGGGGCGCAAGTTCGGCTCTCGCTTCTGGCCGAGTTGCGGATCCAGTGGCGGCATCTGCGCCCGCTGCGGTTGAACAGTGCGCACTGCTACTGACGATGGGGATTGACAGCCGGACAGCGCCAGAGCGCACATCAGCAGCGAAGCGGTCACGTTTCTTGCGTTCATCTTCCATTTCCTTCCTGTGGGAATTAGCCTGTTCGGCCAGATCGTTGCTGGCTTTGGTCTCTGCATCGCGCTCACGCTGTGTGGCCGTGGCCAGGGCTTCCAGGTGGTCGGCATTGATGCCTTCTTCGCGCGCAGTGGCTGCGGCCTCGGCTGCCTTGGTGCCCCGGCTCCAGCCAACCTCGTGCGCACCAATGACGGAACCAAGAAAGATGAGGACGGCAATGGCCGCCACGGCGAAGTCGGTTTTCATTGGGCCTCCATGCACTTGGCGTGGGTCTTGAGGCGGTCGGTCCAGATCCCGCCACACACCCGGTTGGGCTTGCTGCAGTCGATTCCCCGGAACATCTTCCATTCGAGAATCTGAGCGCAAGCGCCGGCATAGTCTTGCTGATTGAGTCGCTTGACCAGGGTGCTGTTGCAGAACGCGGTGGGGCCGATGTTGTAGGCGTGGTGGGTGTAAAGGTCGTATTCCGCCTGGTGCAGCGGTACGCGCACGCACTGCTTGATGGCGCCCTCGTACCGATGGGCGTCCTGCAGGGCGCGCACAGCAGCCTTGACCGGCGTGGTGGTGTCGCCCATCCGCACGCCGGCAGTGGTGCCGAAACCGATGGTTGGAACGTCGCCTTTTGTCGGGATGATGGCCGTGTCGGTGTAGCTCTCGCGCTCCAGGATGCCGACAAATCCCGCCGCGGAGAGCGCCAGGGCGGCGATGGGTATGCGCAGTGTGCGAATGTCCATCATTCCGCCTTGACTTCCTGGCCGTTCGTGGCGGCCTTGTGCCAACGCCAGATCAACCAGCCGATCTGCAGCACCACATAGACGATTGTGGCGGCGGTCAGGGTGTCGCCCATCGTCCAGCCAGATGTATGCAGGGCGGTAACCATGGCTACCGGTGGCGAAGCCTTGGCGCCTTCTTGCGCGATGTCTTTCAAAACGTCCTTGGTCATTGTCAGTCCCAGAGCTGAATGGTTTGTCGAGGTTTGGTGATAGGTGTTGTGGGGAGCTCAACCACAGTTCCGGCCGGCAACTGGGCGCCGATGGTTGCAAGCCCAGGGTTCATGGACAACGCCGCCTCGACCACATCGTGCGTGCGGCCGAGGCAGCGCCAGCAGATCTGGTCAAGGGTTTCGTGATCGTTGGCGACGGCCTGCATCAGATCAGCTCCACGGTGGTCCTGCGGATGCCCAGCAGGTCCGATATGGCCCAGCGCATGGCACGGCGGTGTTCGTCCGCCTTGGCCTCGATGCGGGCCTTGATGCGGTCGCTTTTGCCCTCGCTGTGCGGCGTGGTGTCTATGTCGCGGTAGGCCTCTGACAGGTCCGCCTGGACGCACGCGTACACAGCGCGGTGGTAGCGGGCGACTTGCACGCTTCCGCCGTCCAGGGTGCGGCATGGCACGTCGGCCAGGGACGCATAGCCTTCGGCCAGGCGTGCCTGTCGATAGGCGTCGAGCTCTCGATTAACGCTGTCCAGAGCGTGCAGCAGTGTGTGCTTGAGCCGATCAGGCGTGACTGTGCCATCGAGGCGGCACGTTTTGCGTAGGGCCTCGGGATCGACCTCTGGAAACCATGGGTCGTTATCGACCGGCAGTTCTGCGCCGGTCACAGGCGGGTTGGCTGTTGCAATGAAGCTCATGGCTAGAACGGGATTCCATCCAACTTTGGCCGCATGTCGATGCGCTGTAGTGCGTCAACGCGGCAAGCGCACACGGAGCCCAGGACGATGAAGGTGCGGCCAGGGTTTTCGCGTGCCAGGCGTTCGGACTCTGCAATGGCAGCGTCTTCGGTACTGTGCCGAAAGGACGGTGGTCTCCCCGATGGGTTCCAGACCATCCAGAAGGGGGCATCGGTGATAGACATGATCGCTTGATGGCTGGGTGTTAGGTCGGCGGTGGTCCGGTGCCAGCCCTTGTGGTCGCGCGGTTGCTTGACGTTGGGGATGGCACCGGAGCCGCCGGGTGCGGGGTACGCTCAGTCGGTGCCCGGTGGCGCCTTGAGGCGCCGCTCCAGGCGTTCCATGTCTTTCTTGACGCCCACCTTGTCAAACAGTTCGTGGGCGCGTGCCAGGTGATGCATCGCCCGCGTGGCAACAGGCAATGGCAGATCTGCAATGTCGGGGTCCGTGGTTGCGGTCTTGCCGATCAACGCGTAGCCGTAGGCCTTGTGCAGCTTGGCACGGGCCTGGTCGGGGGCATCATGGTCATCGGTCAGTTGACCAACCTTTTCCAGGACCTCCAGCGCATGCATGCCCTGCAGCTTGCCGCCCAGGGCCGCAGTGCTGGTCTCGTCGATCAGCAGGGTGGCGATGTCGCGGTTGTACTGGTCAGGCAGGGGGAGTTTGTGTGCCAGCGCATAGGCACCCAGTTCCAGGCCGCGCTCGAAGTTGCCGACATCCAGGTGCCAGACCATGACGCTGGTCAAAACCTTGTCTTCGCCGCCCTGACCACCGGCCAGGGCGCCATCCAGGTAGTCTTCATAGACAGGCAGAAATTCCCGCTTGGCTTCAATCTTGCGCTCGATGGACTGGATGCCCTTGAGGACTTTCCGGTGCTCGTAGAGCTGCGCCAGCATCAGCTCGTAGGCGCTTCCTTGGACTTCGCCACCAGGGGCTGCTTTGCTGGCGGCCTGCGCGGCCAGAATGCGCATCTGGTGGCGGCGTGCGGGGGATGTCATGGTGATCTGCTCCGCTCAATCGCTCAAGGGACGATGACAATGTTTTCGATCATCGATGCCAGGCCAAAGTTTTCGATGACATAGGCATCGTTCGAGGACTCGTAGTTCTCGATACGGTCCCGCTTGGGGTTGTCCTCGATACGGCGGCGGCGTGCCCCCTCCTGCCAGTAGATTGACAAGTTGTCGTACGTGGTGATCAGCAGGGTGTTGTCGGGGAAGTAGGGCACCGTCACGGCCTGCAGGCCACCAACGCGTTTTTGGCTGATGACAATGTCAGCGGCCAGCGTCTCTGTAGGTGCCTGGTTGACATTGACCAGAGGGAAGTACTTGTCATCCATCAGGTTGCGGCCCAACATGCACACGAGATTCGGGCTCTCCCGGAACCATGGGTCCAGCAGGCGGATGGCGTCGAAGACGGCGGCGTCCAGGTTCTTGTAGTCGGTGCCGGCGCCCGCGCCGATCTTGACCACACCGGAGGCGGGCACGACTTCATGCAGAACGCGCTCCGGAGCGTCGGTGCGCAAGTGGTGCAGCCAGCCTTTGTTGACGTCCTGCAGCATCGGGTTCGAAACGATGTCGGTGTTGGCCGCGACGCTGGTGCCGTGGAAGCCGATCACCATGCGATCCAAGGCCTGGCGAGCGACGATCTGGTTGCGCACGCGGATCTGGAAGTCCTTGAATTTCGCCCAGGAATCAAGCGTTGCGTACTTGATGTGGGTGTCGAAGTTGGTCTTTTCGCACTTGTAGCTGTTCTCGTCGAGGCTGTGGAGGTCGCGCGTCTGGCGGTCCGTTGAATCGGTGTTGGTGCGGCTGGCGACCGGGCCGGAGATCCCCAGACCGAGCTTTTGGCCAGACTGCTCGATGACAGGGACCACATTGATCTTGCCGAGGAACTCGCTGGACTCCTGGATTTTGTTTTCGAGGGTCTGTTGGACCGTAGGGGAAACGGTGAATGTTGCAACTGCGCTGGCAATTGCATTCAGTTGGCATTGGCGTGCCAGGAGGTCGTTGAAGGCGAGGCGGGTGTCGTTACGCATGGGTGCTCCGGTAAGTTTTGAAAGTGGGGTTGTTCTGGGGTGGGGTGATCAGCAGTCCGATTGCTCGATGCCTTTCCCGCCAGTTGCTGCAGGTCGATTGGTGTGGTTGCCGGCTGGGGTGACTTCCAGCTTCTTGAGCAGGTCGGCGTGTGCGGTCTGCAGGGTCTTGAACTCGGCTCCCAGCTCCGTGTGTTTCTTGAGCAGGTCGGCCAGTTGGTCCGCTTGCCCGCTGACGATCTCACCGAACTGCTCAAACGCCGCCATGACGTCGGAGAACCGCGCGTCGTCAGTCTTGCCTTTGCCTGTGAGCTTTTCGGTAAGCGCCTTCAGACCGTTGGAAAATTTGGTTGCGATGCTGTCACCGTCAGCCACTTCCTCGAACTGGATGTCGGCCTCAATGGCCTCACTAAACAGGGCCGCGGGGTCGCTCTTACGGCCAGCAAATGGGCTTGCATCGGGCTTTTGCTGTGCAAACGACAGCACCTCGGTGCCCAGGCTGGCGGGGCTGTCGGTTACAGCCAGGCCGGTCAGGTAGGCCTCGCCGGTGTCCGAGAACTTGGGGTTGACCTCGATGCTGGTGTAAATCTTCTGCTTCGCCTTGGTCATGGTGACCAGGTCGGGCAGCGGTTCGATCTGTGCGAAGAGTGCCAGCTTCTTCTGTCCTTTGATGTCCACCTTTTCAGCCTTGAGGGCTAGAACGTCGCCGTAGGCCTTGAACAGGCCGTCCGGAGCGATGCCCCGGTAGTGTTCGAGCCAGACGCGGGCGCCGTAGGTTTCACGGTTGAAGTTCTTCGCCATCTGCTCGATCCATGTGCTCTCGATGTTGCGACCGTCCGTTGTTGCGCCTTCGACGGCTACGCGAAAAAACTTGGATTTGGTTGTCATGGTGTGCGGCTTTTTCAGTAAAGTTGAAAGTAGCCGCCATCGTCGGGCCGTCGCGCGATGGGTTCAATGTCTTCTTGAAGTAAGAGCGCCATCTACATCAAGAGACCGGTGCGCGGGGGGAGCATTGCAGCCTAACCTCGCCGCATGACCGCCGCCCCGACCACTCCACCGCCGACTGTTCCCGCCCAGGGCATGGATGCGGACAAGCGCAGGGCGGCGCGCCATCTCTACTGGCAGGGCTGGCGGATTTCTTCGATTGCCGAGTACATCTCTGAACCAAGATCCACCGTGCAGGGTTGGAAGGATGCCGAGGAATGGGACAAGGCGCAACCGGTCCAGCGCGTAGAGGCGGCGCTGGAGACCCGTCTGGTCCAACTTGTGATGAAGGATCCGAAGACAGGCGGGGATTTCAAGGAAATCGACCTGTTGGGCCGCCAGATTGAGCGCCTGGCCCGAGTCCACAAGTACAGCGAGACGGGCAAGGAAGCCGATCTGAATCCCGCAATTGAGCGGCGCAACGACAAGCCGAAGAAAAAGCCATCGCGCAACCACTTTGACGAGGAGATGCACGAGAAGCTGCTCGACGTGTTCCGCGATTCGCTGTTCGAGTACCAGAAGGCCTGGTACCGAAATGGCTACGAACGCACCCGGATGATCCTCAAGTCGCGCCAGATCGGCGCGACCTGGTACTTTGCCCGCGAAGCCCTGGCCGATGCCATTGAGACCGGGCGCAACCAGATCTTCCTGTCCGCGTCCAAGGCGCAGGCCCACATCTTCAAGCAATACATCATCCAGTTTGCCAACGAGGCATGTGGTGTGGAGCTGTCGGGCGATCCCATCGTTTTGAGCAATGGTGCCCATATCTATTTTTTGGGCACCAATGCACTGACCGCGCAGGGCTACCACGGCAATTTTTACTTTGACGAATTCTTCTGGACGCGCAAGTTTGAGGAACTGAACAAGGTGGCCTCGGGCATGTCGATGCACAAGCATTGGCGCAAGACCTACTTCTCCACGCCCAGCAGCATCCAGCACCAGGCCTACGCTCTGTGGAGCGGCGACCGTTTCAACAAGCGCCGTCCCAAGAACGAGCGCATCGCGCTGGATCTGTCGCATGACCGCCTGGCCGGTGGGTTCACCGGAGAGGACAAGATATGGAGGCAGATCGTCAACATCATCGACGCGCAGCGCGGCGGGTGCAACCTGTTTGACATCGACGAGCTGCGGGTGGAGTACAGCACCGACGAGTTCGAAAACCTGCTGATGTGCGGGTTCATGGATGACACTTACAGTGTTTTCCCCCTGGGCGAGCTGCAAAAGTGCATGGTGGACTCCTGGGAGCTGTGGGATGACGTAAAGCCGTTTCTGCAGCGACCGTATGGCTATCGGCCGGTTTGGGTCGGCTATGACCCAAGTCACACGGGCGATACAGCAGGCCTGGTGGTGCTGGCCGCACCAAGCACACCCGGGGGGAAATTCAGAGTGCTGGAAAAACACCAGTTCAAGGGGCTTGACTTCGAGGCCCAGGCCGACGCGATAAAAAAAATCACCGAACGGTTCAACGTCCAGCACATCGGCATCGACACGACTGGCCTGGGGCAGGGCGTTTACCAACTGGTCAAGAAGTTTTTCCCTGCGGCGCGGGCTTACCAGTACTCAGTGGACGTGAAAACGCGGCTGGTGTTGAAGGCCAAGAGTGTTATTAGCAAGGGGCGCTTGGAGTTCGACGCGGGTTCTGTGGACCTTGCACAGTCATTTATGGCTATCAAAAAGAACCTTACCGCCAGCGGTCGCCAGGCAACGTATGACGCTGGTCGAAGCGACGCAACCGGCCACGCTGACCTTGCATGGGCTTGCATGCATGCCATGGATTTTGAGCCGCTGGAAGGCGATATCCAGGCCAACCGATCAATCATGGAGTTTTCTTGATGGACACGAACGAAACTGCCCCGGCCGATGCCGGCGTAAACAATCCAGCCCGCATGGAAGTATTCACTTTTGGCGATCCGGTACCGGTTATGGATTCCCGCGAGCTGCTGGATTATGTGGAGTCCTGGCTGAACGGGAAATGGTACGAGCCGCCCGTCAGCTGGGAGGGCCTTTCCCGGTCGTTCCGATCCAGCACGCACCACAGTAGCGCGCTCTACTTCAAGCGCAATATCTTGGTCAGCACCTTCATCCCCCACAAGCTGCTGGACCGCGCGACATTCAGTCGCTTTGCGCTGGATTTTCTGACCTTTGGCAACGCCTACCTTGAACGTACGCCCAATATGCTGGGCGAAAACATGGGCCTGCGGCACTCACTGGCGAAGTACATGCGCCGAGGTGCTGATTTGGATCTCTACTACTTCGTGCGTGGCTGGAAGGACGAGCACGAATTCAAGAAGGGCAGCATTTTCCACCTGTTGGAGGCCGACATCAATCAAGAGGTGTACGGCCTGCCGGAGTACTTGGCCACGCTGCAGGCGGCCTGGTTGAACGAGTCGGCGACGCTGTTCCGGCGCCGCTACTACAACAACGGGAGCCACGCCGGCTTCATCATGTACATCAGCGACCCTGCGCAGCAGCAGGACGATATCGACTCCATTCGCGAGGCCCTGAAACAGAGCAAAGGCCCCGGAAACTTCCGCAACCTGTTCATGTACAGCCCCAGCGGGAAAAAAGACGGCATCCAGATCATCCCGGTGAGCGAGGTTGCCGCCAAGGACGACTTCATCAACATCAAGAACACCAGCCGAGACGATGTGCTGGCCGCCCACCGTATTCCGCCCCAACTGATGGGCATCGTGCCCGGCAACACGGGCGGTTTCGGCGCCATCCTGCCAGCGGCCAAGGTTTTCGCTCGCAATGAAATTGAGCCCCTGCAGGCCAGCTTTAGGGCGCTGAATGACTGGCTAGGTCAGGAGGTTGTGAACTTCACCCCTTACGTAGTCGAGGATGTTCCCGCAGATTCTGGGAGTGCTCTCAAATAGATAGCTGAAAGCGCCCATTAAATGGGGGCTATAGCCTGAAATTGAAAAAAGACAGGGCGAATGCAAGGGGTGCGTCAACACCCCAAGCAAGCGCCTCCGCCGTGATCACGCACGGCATTGACCGATGACCCTGCCACCTCGCGAGGCAAGGGCATTATCGAAGATGCCAGACATGCAAGAAGTGAGATGTGGAAATTGCCGCAGAAAGCTGGCCATGGCCGACTTTGTGCGACTCGAAATCAAGTGCACCCGTTGTGGGATCTTGAACCTTTTGAGGGCCGAGAGCCCCACACCAGAACGCCCCCGAGCGTCATCAACCGAAGTGAAACACGATGACGACAAAGAAAGTACGGGCAGGTCAGGCAATCCCTCAAGCCATGCCAATGGTTCCCTGGGTCGGCGGCAAACGCCGGCTGGCGCCGCAAATCCTGCCGCTGTTCCCTGAACACACCTGCTACGTGGAGCCGTTTTGCGGGGCCGCGGCGCTGTTCTTCATGAAGGAACCTGCAAAGGTCGAGGTACTCAACGACATCAACGGTGAGCTTGTGAGCCTCTACCGGGTGGTACAGCACCATCTGGACGAGTTCATCAGGCAATTCCGTTGGGCACTGGCCAGCCGTGAGATTTATGGCTGGCTTGGCGCCACGCCACCCGACACACTGACCGAGATCCAGCGGGCCGCGCGCTTCTTCTACATGATGAAGTGTGGCTTCGGCGGGAAGGTTGAGAGCCCATCGTTTGGCACTGCCACTACCGCGAAACCGCGCCTCAACCTGCTGCGGCTGGAGGAGGACCTGAGCGCCGTGCACCTGCGGCTGCACCAGGTGTGCATTGAACGGCTTCCCTGGGCCGAGTGCATCAGGCGGTACGACCGCCCCCACACACTCTTCTATCTCGACCCGCCGTACTTTGGCACGGAGGGTTATGGCGTTGACTTTGGCCTCGATCAATACGATCAAATGGCCGAAGCGATGGCAACGATGAAGGGCAGGGCGGTGGTCAGCGTCAATGACATCCCCCAGATGCGCAAGGCCTTCGCCCAGTTCCCATCGAAGCGACTGACGATCAGCTACACCGTTGGCACTTCGGCCGGCGCACGCGAGCCCAAAGGTGAGCTGTTGATAACCAATTTCAAGCCGGTCTAGCACCACGCGGTGGTCCGTCGTCTGGTCGGCCACCGCAACCGGCGCGGCAAAAAAAAGGAAGCCACCCAGCGTATTCTGCAGGGTGGCTTCGCAACCATCAAAGATGGCCCGACTCAGGGAGGTGAAGCCGAGGGGCTGACGCCCGGCGGCGACTATACCAGCAACACCTGTCTCGCTTCCCAATAGGCCATAGGAGCGCCCGACATTCGCCGGGTGCTCAACCCCTTGCCCCGCTGCCCCACGCACGCCCACGGCCCCGCTACACCCTGCGGTGCGCCCGTGCGGGTGCCTACCACCCCTCCCACCCGGCCAAGCCCAGCCAAACGGTCCGGCGCGCGGTCGAGACCCCGCCCCGCCTGCCCGCTTGATAGGCCTCTTTTGACGGACCTGCCGACCCTGGACGCCTCTAGGCCTGGTGCGGGCTCGCGCGGGGTTTTTCGGGGGCGTTTCGTGACGGCATTTGCCGGGATTTTGAGTGATGGGGCGGGCGGCGACCGTTGACTCCAGCCTGTGACGTCAGGTGCCAAATCCTGCAAGGGTTCGGGAAAAACCTGATTTTCTAATCTGGATAGGCAAACAGGCCCGGAACCCGCATGGATACTGGTTTCTTGGTGGTTAGGTTCATTTCTAATTTGGCCTAACTCCGACCCTGATATTTTTCTAAGTGATTGATTTACAAGACCTTTTTAGATGGATGAAATCAGATTGTGGAGACCTAACAGAATTAGGTTTAGATTAGAAAAATATCAGGTTTGTATGAACTGCCGAAACCCGCATGGATACTAGCTTTCCTGTGTTTTGTGAGTTCACATTAGGAAAATCAGGCTTTCCCCGAACCCACACCTGAATTTTGAAAATCGAATTTCTCGCGCGCGTCATGACGCGTGTACGCGCGGTACAAAGTTGCTGGGGGTCTTTGGCCAGCAGGGATCTGATCTAGGGGATGGTGGTGGTCGGTCTGGCCGGTGTCGTCAGCCAGGCGTCACAGCTTGCTGGTATCAGCCCACTTCAAATCTTCGTAGCGATCTGCTCGGCGGTTGCACGGTAATACACATTCGACAACAGACTCAGGTCCTTGTGTCGGCTGATCTTGGCCAGGGTCAACACATCGACCTTTTTGGACAGGTGGGTTAGCGCGGTTCCCCGGGTGTCGTGGAAGGTCAGGCCATCAATCAGCAGTTCTTTGCACAGCTTGCTGAACAGCGTTGATCCCTCGTTCGCACCCACCTCGAACGCCGGCCGCGCCAGCAACTTGGCGGCAATGCGCCCAATCGGGATCTGCGCTCTGGCCTCGGTCTTGGTTTTAAGGGTCACCACCCGGCGTTGGGCGTCAAAGTTCTCTGGAGCGGCCAGCACCTCGGCCAGACGCATGCCGGTGCGCAGAGCGATATGAAACGCCGCCTGCATCTCTTGGGTTTTTCCAACGCGCCTCGCCCGTAGCACCCGTTTGATCAGCGGCCAGGTCCACACCTGGTGCCGAGGCGCGTTTTCTTTTGGTAACTTCACGCCCCGGAAGGGCTCGTGGTCCATCCACTGCCATTCGTTTCGCGCGATGTTGAACAGGTTCCGCAGCAGGTTGGCCTCGCGCACCACGGTGCTGGAGCTGACAACCTTCAGCCGGTCGTCGCGCCACTGGGCGATTTGGGGGGCGCCTAGTTCAAGCAATCCCGCATCGGTGCCGAAGTATCCCCGCATGGCCTCCAGCCGCCTAACCTCCCAGACCTCACCGTCCTTCTTGCTGGAAACGGACTGCTGGTACTTGTCTACGGCATCGCCAAACGTCTTATTTCCGCCACTGCGCGCCCGTTTGGCCTTGGCCTCCTGCTCCAGCGCCCACGCCTGGGCCTCGCGCTTGGTTTCGCAGACCTTGCTGGACCGTATCCCATTGCGCTCAATTTCGGCCCGCCATTTGTCCTTGTATTTGCGGATGTAGGCCATAGGCGTGCGGGATTGTTAGGCGGGATAAATGCGGGGAAATGTCGGAAACAAAAAAGCCTCCACAGGGGAGGCTCGTAGTGTAGCTGTAACGTAACAGCTCTTAAATGCACGCATCTGGTGCCCGGGGCCGGATCATAACTCACTGGGTTGCAGCCTCCAATGCGGGATTTAAGCGGGTATTTGCGGGCTTTCTGTGCATATACGCCCGCACCTCGGTGCGCAGCCACAGCGGATTTCTTTGAGTAGATCCTGGTGCGACTGGAGGGAATCCAACCAATTTAGTGAGCACATCCCGCGCGTGCCGACGGCTGCACCGATATAAGACGGCGATGTCGTCTAGGTCCAATAATTCGCTGCTCATGATACTGATTCCATTTTTGCTACTGTATTGATAGCTGCTTGTGTATATTGCACGGGGGCTATAGCGTTGTCCAGATCAGCCTCAATCAGCAGACGCTGTGTGCGTGGTTTGCGCAGTGCTGCGCTACAGGCCTCATTGATCCAAACCGTCTCGGTACGCATGACGGTACCGCGGCCCGCAGAGATTCGAGCGGATGTCTGGTGGCGTTCCCATCCGTCTAGTTGGTCGGCATACAGATCGTTGTCGTAGCCGCTTACGATCACCATGCCCCTGGCACCGCGCAAGTTTTGCAGCAGGGCGACGTGGTCCGCGTCAGTCATTTCATGCCGGTAATAGTTGCCCGTGCCCGTGCCCGTGCCCGTGCTATCGCTGGCTCTGGGGTCGCGCGTGGACAGCACATAGGGCGGGTCCGCATAGATAAGGGTGTCCTTGTCGTCGTGCTGGGCGATCACGTCCAGGGCGGGCCGGTTTTCGATCAGCACACCGCTGAAGCGCTTGCCGATTGCGGCCAGGTGCTCCGGGTAGCGCTGCCAAACGTGCTGCGCCGTGGAGTAGCTGCGCCGGGTGTCGATACGGAACCCAGTACCGCCCTTGGTTGCTCCGGCCGACCCGAACCCCATGGATGCCCTGATGGCCAGGCGTCGCGCACGCTCCACCGGATCGGTGGTTTCGTCATAGGCCCGCAGGAATTCCCCTCGGGCGTAGGGCGTCAATACACAGGCGGTGATTAGTTGTGCGGACAGTTTCGGATCTCGCAACACTCGGAAAAAGTTCACGATGTCGTCATCGAGGTCGTTGTACACCTCGGCGTAGGCCGTGGACTTGTGCAGCAGCACGGACGCCGCGCCGCCAAACGGCTCCACGTAGCACCGGTGTGGTGGGAAGAAACCCGTGATCCACGGGGCCATGCGGAACTTGCCGCCGTGATAGCGTAGGGCGGGGGTCTTCACGGCTTCACCCCTTCCTGCTGCACACTCAGCGCCACAGCTACCGGCTGCACCCACACCGGCTGGGCGGACAGCATGAACGTCTCGCCGGCACGGGCCAGCAGGATCGTTTGTCCCATCACGGTCCCGATGGCCTTTGCCGCCTTGCGTGGCACGGCATTGCCGATTCCCTCCCTCCAGCGCTGATCGTTCTGGCCGTCGAGCACAAAGGCCTCGCCGCGTCCACCTGGGCCGGCTGGAGAGAACCATTCTTCGGGATCAATCAAGGATTGCAGCGCCGCGAGTTCCAGCGTCGTGAATGGGCGGTGCCACGTTCCATCCAGGGACTCAATTCGGCAGACCAACTTATCGGCCGGCGCCGGCATCACCGCAGCCATGGACCCGGCCGGGCTGACGCCGCGCGGATCCGCCACACTCCAGCGGCCGTTATCCTGGCACGCTGACGCACTCACCGCGCCGCTCGGGCTGGACCACGGCACCACACCATAGTGCCCACCGGTCAAATAGGCATCACCCTGGCCGCGCTGAATGCCGGGGCGAGGATCTGCGACCGCAAAGGCCCCCTGTCCCGTGGTGCTGCCGGAGATCACAGTGCCAGCCGCGTCGCTGTAGCGCGTGACGGCATATTTCCCGTAGCAAGGCCCAGCGCGACGCGGATCCGCAACTGCCTGGCCAGAGCCGTGTGCACTGGTCACCGCCTGGGCTGACCTATCCCACGCGACGATACGGAACTCGTTGTTGCACTTGGGTGTCCCATGGTGGCGTGGATCTGCAACGCTATATGCCCCCTGCAGCGGCCCCTGCTGGCCCGCCACGGTGCCCGTTGGTTCGTCCCAGCGGCGCACCCCCAGGGCCTGGCCATCGCGCCACTTCGCCGACGGGTCAAAGCGCGGATCCGCAATGCTGAAATTGCCGTTGGTCGGGAGGCCTCGGCTGGTCACAGTGCCCATAGGCGCATCCCAATGGTTCACGCCCAGCACCCCACTGTGCATGGCAGGCGCAATCAGGTAGTCACGCAGGTTCCCATCGGTGACCGCCAGCTTGTTCAGGCTTCTCCAGTCACTACCCGCCTCAACAAATGCCAGACGCACCCACGTTTTCCACATCAGCTCGGGAACGCGGTGCATCGGCCCGCCCAGCGGGTCTCCTGGTAGCGGCATGTGGCGCAGCACGTCGCCCACGGCATGCAGCCGGCGCTTCGGCGGCTCGTACAGGAACGGTGGCACCTTTGTAGCGTGGCGGGCCACCAGCAGGAACCGCTTACGGCTCTGTGCCAGACCGTCCCCGAGCTCACCGCAATCGTGGGTTGTCTCACTGACTGCATAGCCATAGTGGCGCAGCACACCCACGATCTGGTCCAGCAAGTGCCGTCCGCGGCTGGCGATGCGTGGCACGTTTTCAAAGATGAAAAGACCTGGTGGGTTGTCGGCAAACGCCTCCATCGTCAGCCACACGCCACGCAACGTGAGCTCGTTCAGCGCCTGGTATTTGGCCGTCACGCTCAACTGTGTACTCAGCAGGCCCGAGAACCCCTTGCAGGGCATAGACGTGAAAACGATGTCGGGGAAATGACCGTGCGCTGCCTGGCGCAGATCCTCTCCGGTGACTTCGCGCCATCCAGGCGCCGGCAGGCGCCCATGGAACGCCTGGTACTGGCCCAGGGTGAACAAGTCCTTGCAGGCCTGTTTGACGCCCGTCAGAAGCTCGAAATCGCGGCAGGCGCGTGCGTCCACGTCCACACCGCCCACGCACACCATCTTTCCGGCCATGCCGGGGATAGATGGATCTGCGTCATTGAACCCTGCAGCGCCGCTGCCCAGGCCGCCACACACGTGAAAGTGGGTCACTGTTTCAAGGCTGCTCATTGCAAAGCCTCCACGCATTCAACGGCTGCATTCGCCAGAGCTTGCAGCGATCCATCGTTCAAGATGTCCGCATCGGCCTTGATCCGGTGGTGTTGCTCACTCACGTGCGTTGCGGTTTCCTCTGGCAGTCGGGCCAGTTGCGGCCGGTGAACCCGCACCACCTTGGCGCCAAGGCGGCGCAGCACAGCTTCCTCTACCGGGTCGCGCAGGTCAGTTACGACAAATCGACTCAACCCACAGGCCACCTGTTGGTCGATCCAGCGCGCGACGATGCGGGCGTAGTAGTCGGGGATATAGCGCCGCTGGTAGGACGCCCAGCGTTGCAGGATCCAGCGTGGGCTGCGCGGCTCGGTCAGGGTCTCTCCACCGTCCACGCACCAGAGAATGAACCCCTTTGCGCTGCACATACCGACAGCCAGGGCGGGCAGGGGCCATTCCTTGGTGGTGCGGTCGGTCAGCATGCGCACATCGATGCGCCAGGCCTCCGACACCTCGCGACGCAGGGCATCGGCAAAGGCGATGCGCTGGAAGCCCTGCTGGGGCGCCAGCACGTCCCCCACAGTGTCCTTACCGGCGCCCGGGTAGCCCGTCAGGGCGATGATCAAAGTCGTTTTCACGCCGGCACCCCCGCCTCTGCAAAAAAGCCGGCCTTGGTCAGCGCTGCCAGCGCATTGGCTGAGTTCAGAATCAGCGCTGGCGGTGGCACCTTCTTCCCCACGAACTCCATAGCCTCCGGCATCGTCTCGTGCAGTTGCTTCACTGTGCGCACCGTTGCCAGGAACATCGTCAGCGCTTCCTCGGTCGAGAGGAAGTCCCGGCACAGGCGGTCGAGTTCTCCAAGCGAGCCGTCCTCCCAAAGGCTGGACAGATCGGATGCAGCCATGTTTCGGGGTAGCCAGATCGAGCGCGGAAACCTCACGGACAGCATGCGGTGCGAGGCCCCCGCCATAAACAGGGCCTGCGCAATGTCCTTTCGGTCAAAAAATTGGTAAAGGTTCGGGGTCTTATCGCCCCACGAGTGGCTTACATACTGCCGGGCGCTGTCGTGCTCGGCGCACAAGTGCCCAACGTGCTCGCGTGGAATCTCCCTGATGAAAGCCATCAGGTCTCCGTACTGCCGTTCCGCATCGGCCACTTGGCGCGCATGCACCTTTTCGCCGATGGCCTCCAGCTCCTTGTTGAACCGGCTCTTGAAGCTGGTCTTCTGCATCATCCCGCGCGCAATGCGCTTGCGGTCCTCTTGATTGATCACGGTCATGGTCGTACCTTTCGTGGTTCGTTGGTGGTTGAAAAAATCAGTCGTCATCGCGCTCACCGGCGGCGGCGCGCTTGTGGTCGAAACGGGGGGAGAGGGCTGGGCGCAACGGGGCTGTCGCAGGACGCCCCGGGGGCAGGGCCACCGCCGGTGCAGCACGCACATGCTGGGCCTCCAGCGTGATCAGCTTCTTGCGCACCGGGTCGGCTATCACCTGGTCAAAGTCAGCCGGCCAGTGGCGCATGCCTTGGCGATGGCGCATGTTCTGCCAGGCCGCCAGCAGCGCGGCGTCGGATGCTTCGCCGCCCGTTCCAGCATCCCTTTCATCTGCCAAGTTCGGCGTCAAAACCCTGCGCGCTCGTGCCTCGTCGAGTCGCATCACATAGGCGGGTGAATGGAATAGCTCCTCAAGCTCGCGCAGCGTCATGCGCATGGAGTTGCCCATGTCGGTCACAACAACAGCCACCAGACCAAGCGAGTCGTGAGGCTCCGTTCTGTCCACGTAGGCGTTTCCGCACCGACGGCCGTCCCTTGTTGCCAGCTGCGCGCCTGGCTCCATGTAGTTCCCACCGCTACGCCGCACTGCCCACTCAGGCAGCAAGCAGTCTTCGTCGCTCCAGTCGTTGTTGGTCGCCGCGGTGTTCATGACAACCTCCACGCCATCATGTCCAGGTGGGTTGCGCCCGGTCCGCACGCCGCCGACGATGCGCGCACTACGCGCACTGGCTTCAGGCCGTGCACCTCGCGCACCGCCGGGCAGTAGCAGTGCAACTCGCCCTGTAGCGGCCCGCTATACACACACAGGGCACAGCCCCGCAGCGGAGGCACTGTTTCCTCCAGCTGCTTCCTGGCCTGCGCATTCCTGTGCAACTGGGCCACATAGGCCCGGTGCTGCATGGAATCACTTGGAAAACCATGTTCCTCGCACCAGGCGGCTTTGGACTCATACAACCGCACCTGAGTGGCTAGCGGTTCCGACAGGCTGCAGTCACCGTGTTGAATCGTCATGACGCACCCCTTCCACAGCGCGCTGGAAGCGCCACAACGGTCGATGCCGTCTCTTGCAGTGGCAGCAGCTCCTGCTGCCCTGCCAATGCCTGTTGCTCGGCCAGCTTGATCTGGCGGGTGACGCGCGCAAAGGTCTTTCGGATGTCCGTCTCCGCGGCGCGGCGATACCGGAAGTTCTTGTCAAAAAGGCTCTGCGACGGGTGGGTGACCTTGATAGGCATGGTTGTACCTCCTTAGTTCTTGCGGGCGGATTGGGGGCGCTCAAAGACCCAGCAGTGCACGGTCTTTGGTGACTCGATGTCGTCGGAGCGGTTCTTGATGGCGCTGTTCACCGACTTCACGTCCAGGAAGCGGCGGGTCTTGCTGGTGCGCAAAACCTTTTTGAGCTCAGACAGCACGGGGATCTGCTGCCGGTGGGCGGCAGCGAGCTCCACAAATTCATTCAAATTGACGGATATCTCACTCTTATCCCGAGCGTGGTTCAGCATCGGCCGACCATCTGGAACCTTGGTCACCGGGTTGCGGTCGATCCCGTCCAGGTAGTCAAACGCCTCCCAGAACTCCTGCACCAGTGGGTGGTCGGCATTGATTGCCTGTTGCCGCTCCCGCGCCATGGCCACCAGCTGCTGGCGCACCTGGTCAAACTGTTCATCGGTGACTTTCACCACAGTGCGTAGCGCGGCAGCCACGCTCAGCAGCTGAGCATGGTTTTTAGCGATCCGTGGCTTGTGAATGCCGTCTTGGGCCAGCAGGAACTGGATGTTCTTGTCAGTCTGCTCGGTGAGGATCTTCATCACCTCGGCCTCTCGGCGCAGGCAGGCCACGATGAACCCGCTCACCTTCTGGATCTCGACCTTTTCCAGCGTCTTGGCGCTCTCGTAGCTGGCCGGCGTGAACCCCTTGGTGTCGAAGGTCATGTGGCAGATCCGCTCCATGATGGCCTGCGACGCCTGCACCTGCGCGTTTTGCGAGATCACAATTGACGCGCGGAACGGCGGGTCGTATGTCTCGTTGCCGCCCGTCTTCACACCCGTGGTGCGGATGCTGTTGCCGTTGTAGGCGTCCTTGAGCTCGTCCCAATCGAACGAGCGCACGTGGGCGGTGTTTCCGTTCTTGGTCTCCCGGTCCGACTCAATCAACACGATGGGCAGGTTTGACACCTGGGTGAACGTGCGTAGCCGGCCTGCAGCGGTGGACTTGCTGGGGTCAAAGCCCTCGTAGTCCCGGCCGAACAGTTTCCATAGGAACTGGATCAATGTCGTCTTGCCAGAGCCCGGCTCCCCCACGATCTCCAGGAAGGGAAACGACTGATGCTCACTGCGGATCTGCTCGGCAAACAAGCTGCCAAACCAATAGGCCATAGCGATGTAGCCCTTGGCCCCGAAGGTGACCCACAGGTGCTGCAGCCACCCCCGCTCGTACTCTTCGCGGTTGGTGTTCACCGCCAGCGAAATGGACTTCTGTAGCGTCTTGATCGACAGCTTCTCAAAGTCGAAATAGTCCTCGGCGTTGGCCTCGAAAATCTGGCCGTCGCGCACCGCCACCTTGCCCAGGATGTAGGTCTTGTGCGCGGCGCTGTAGCCGATGAAATCCACCGTCTGCACGATCTTGATGTTGTCCAGCTGGCGCTGCATGATCCGCTCAAGCTGTAGGCTGTTGCCGCTAAAGATCGCGCCCGCCGCCATGTGCAGCAACTGCTTTTTGAATTCGCTGGCCGTCGTCAGTTGCCCTGCCGTAAACGTGCCCTTGATGTCCCCGCCATCGTGCGGGAACGCCACGCGGAAGTAGTACCAGGCCTCTCCGGTAACCTCGTGGCGCTGGTAATACAGCGCCTGCGGCTTGCAGTTGGCAATCGGCTGCAGCAGCCCAGACTCCAGCAGCGCCTTGTCCCGGATCGCCTCATCATCCATGGGCTTCTCTTGGCCCTCCGCTATCGCCTTCTCAATGCGCTCCTGTGCCTTGCCAAAGCGCTCCAGATCCAGCCGGAACCAAAACAGCCTGTTGCTGTGGTCGAAGTCGAAGTCCGTGCGCCCCGTGTGCTTGTAGATCAGCAGCGCCTTCTCCTGTGCCGTGGCGGCTATCAGCAGGGAACCCTGGTACCGGTATTCCTTGACATCCTCGTCGGTCAGGCGACCCCGCTGGTGCATGTCATTCCAGTCCAGCTTGGCTTTGCCGCGCTGGGGGATCTGCGCCGCATGGCACTCCCATCCGGCCTCCCGGGCGCGCTTCACATGCTTCTCGGTGAAAGACCGACCGGCCTTGTCGCCGTCCAGCGCCCACACCAGCTCGGGCGCGGGCACCGTGCCACCTTGGTGGGCCAGCAGCGCCTGCAGCTCGGCCAGGGCGTGCTCTGGGTAGTTATTGCAGCTCAGCAGCCCCACAGCCCATATGCCCGCATGCAGCAGCGCAATGGTGTCAAAGATGCCCTCCACCAGCCACAGTTCCGTGGGCGGCTTGGGGTGGCCCTGCGGCGCGGTGGGGCCAAGGTCGGCAAACGACAGACCAGGCGGTGCCCACCACCAGCCGGCGTAGGTCCCGCCAAACTTGAAGTTGGCCTTCTTCTTCCCGAAGCGTGCAGGGCGGTCGATGATCCGCTCCCACCACGTCTCCGCCACCGCAAACCGCACCGTCGAGCTGCCGGCGCCCCGGCCCTGGTCGGCGCGTGGGTCGTAATACTGCTCCTGCGTGTAGGTTCCCTTGATCAACGCCAGGTCAAACCCCCGCGCCGTCTGCAGGTAGGCGTCCGCCGCCGCGTGCGGGTTCTGCTGCTCCACGGGCTTCAGCTTTTCGGGCTCCTGAAACCGCTCAGTCCAGGACTCAAACAGGTCCGGGTAGAGCTCCTTTGCGTGGGCCTCGTAGCCGCAGTTGTTCAGGCGCTCACAGCGCACCACCCAGGGCGTGGCCGCGTAGGTCCACAGGGTCTTCTTGTTGCAGCTCGGGCACACGCCCTGCTGCAAATAATGCTTGCTGCCCTTCTTCGACTCCTTGAACCCGAAGTCGTCGACTAGATTTTTGGCAACATCTTCCAGGAGGTCCGACATGCAGCTACATCCCCCGCAACCAGATGCAGGACATGGCACGGGCGTCGCCGAATAGGCGCTCCATCCAGTCCATTGCGGCCTTGTTGTTGCGGGCCGTCAGGCGCAAGCAATGACGGTGGCCGTGTTCGTCAAAGTGGGTGACCTTGAATGTCATGACTCGCTCCACGGTTCGTAGAAAGTGAACTCGTCGTACTCGCTCTCCGACATGGGCTGCAGGTCGGCAAATGTCCGTCCCAGCAGCTCCTTTTCACAGCGGGTGCAGAAGTACAGGCACTTGGGGTGAAAGACCGGCGTGTCGTAGTGGTGCCCCTTGAATCGGCACACCACCGAGCCCAGGGCACTGCGGGCCTGCCATAGCAGGCGCACGATGGAGCCGATGGCTTTAAGCAGGAAGGTCATGTGAGTGGCCCCCATCCGTTCGCCTCAAGGTGATCCTGCAACTGCGCAAAGGCGCTACGCACAGCCGCCCGCTCGGTTGCGTAGGCGTTGGGTGTAAGAAGCACCAGGGCTACAACGTCAATAACCTGCATCGCCTGGCAGACACGCAGCAGGCCATAGACTTCGTTGTTTGATAGAAGCAAGGGACTGCCCGGCTGGTTTGGATGCACCACTTGGTGCCGGAATTCCTCACTCATGACGCACCGCCATCGGTCGGGATGGACCACACGTCGCCATCACAGGTCGCTTTCAGGTCCATCGCCAAGGCGTACCAATAGTGGTGGTGTCCCTGGTGCGCGTGCAGCTCCGGTCCGGTCGCCTTGAGCCAGCGGCGGATGATCTCGCGGCCAATGGTCTCGGCAAGTTCACCCGCGTCTCGGTCGGAGATTGGGGCCGGGTTGGCTTGGGCGAGATGCCACAACTGAGCCAGATAGGCGTCAGTGGCGTTGTTAAGGCTGCCAGTGTCGATCTCAAAGGTGACGGTGGTTTTCATGCCGCTATCCCCTTTGTCTTGGCCTTCGCAGCAAGTGCCACAGCCACTTCACGCGCCCGCTTTGCCGCTGCCTGCAGGCTTGCTGCCAGCGCATCAGCGCAGTCGGGGGAGATGTCCAGCGTCACAGTGATCGGATGGGGCAGCGCATCGCATGTGGCGCTGGCCAGCAGAGTCACGATTGGCGCAGTGGTGGGGCTGTTTCCAGTCGGCCGGTGGTAGGAATAGACATTCAGGCTCGACGTGGCTCCGAATGAGAAAGCCTTGCAACTGGTCCCCAATTTGATGGGCCATACCGTGTTGCCGTGCCCCTCCCAGTGGTTGCCATGGGTGTCTGTCAGGCGTCGTTTTGGCATGAAAACTCCTTTTTTAGGGTGAGCGAATCCCGCAGTGCCTCCAAACAGGCACTGCAGAGCAGTGAAAAGTGGGGAACCGAACCGCTCGGCCTATCCAGGCCGTGGGTCGGAGTCGAAGAGATCAGCCGTGCTCGGCTGGATCTGCGTGGGTGTGTAGTCCGACGTCGGCATAGACGTAAGCTGCTGGCTCAGCACGCCCCGGCGCATGTGGCTGGACATGGGAATGATCACCCTCGGGTTTGGCACCGCGCTGGGCGACAGCGTGCGGTTGATCGTGGTGACCGCGCTAAAGGTATGGCCGCACTCAAAGTTCTTGCAGATCCAAAATGATTCTCGGCTCGTGTCCGTGATCTCAATGCTTGACCGCGTGAAGGCCCAGCTATTGCAATGAGGGCAGCGCATCTTCATCGTGTCACCTCGCTTGGGCGATCAACCAAGTACAGCGCCCGGCCACGCCCTGTAGCCTGGCGCACAGCGCGCCGCAGGCGCGTCTTGATAAGCCACTCAGCGGCGTCCTGAGGGGTTGCCATGCCGCGCTCAGCTTGCACGCGCTCAAGCAGCTTGTGGTCCTCGTCGCTCAGGAAGATGGTGTGCTCTGGCATGGTGTTTACGTCCGACGTTTGTCAGCTCGTGAGGTCCTCTTCGTGGCCTTTGCTTAGCGGGCCGTCGGCTGCAAACTTGCTGCATGAGCCAAAGAAATAACCTGCTGTGCTTCACGCACAACCAAGTCACGAATCAGCGTGGACAACTGCTC
>JBBQLM010000043.1:0-39241 GCA_038327925.1 Burkholderiales bacterium
TGCGGCCTGATCAGGGCCGCGCAGGGCTCAGGTCGTAAAGCTGAAAGAAGTCTTCCCGTTCGCATCTGCCGGCGATTGGGCGCCGGGCTCTCTCGACTGGACCGGAAAAGGCCACGATGAACGGCGACTTGGGCCGGATTCCTTGTCCTGCTTGGAGTTTGAGCCAAATATTTGTGGGCCTGCGCGATTAGCTAGCTGAATGCCTACCGTGTTCATGTCACTCCTAGTGCAGCCGGGCACAACCCCAACCATGTCAACAATGTATAAAAGTCGAGACGTTGGAGCTGTAAGCGCGGGATGAAGTCGCTGTAGGACAAGCGTCGAGGAATCGCGACCCGCACCATAAGCGCAGGAAGCAAAATTTGCGGCGCCACAGCTGCACCCCCTTGAAAGCGCCATAAAAGCCCTTATCATTAGCACTCGATGGCAAGGAGTGCTAACAAGCCCCTGCCTCAAAGTTAATAAGCACCAACTTATTCAAGCTGGTGCTTTTTGATTCCTAAAACCCATTGTTCCAAAACAAGGAGATCCAATGAAACTTCGTCCTCTGCATGATCGCGTGATCGTCAAACGCGTGGAAAACGAAACCAAAACTGCTTCCGGAATTGTCATTCCTGACAGCGCTGCCGAAAAGCCTGATCAAGGCGAAGTTCTGGCCGTTGGCCCGGGCAAGAAAAACGACAAGGGCGAACTCAGCCCGGTCGGTGTCAAAGTGGGCGATCGCGTCCTGTTTGGCAAGTACAGCGGTCAGACCGTCAAGGTCGATGGCGACGAACTGCTCGTGATGAAAGAGGAAGACCTCTTCGCCGTGGTCGAGAAGTAATCTCCCGCCCGCACACAACACCAATCAACTGAATCTGGAGAATTAAACATGGCAGCAAAAGACGTCATTTTCGGCGGCGAAGCCCGCGCGCGCATGGTCGAGGGTGTGAACATCCTGGCCAACGCCGTCAAGGTTACCCTGGGCCCCAAAGGTCGCAACGTGGTGCTGGAGCGCTCGTTCGGCGCCCCCACCGTGACCAAGGACGGCGTGTCCGTCGCGAAAGAAATCGAACTCAAGGACAAGCTGCAGAACATGGGCGCCCAGATGGTCAAGGAAGTCGCTTCCAAGACCTCCGACATCGCCGGTGACGGCACCACCACGGCTACCGTGCTGGCTCAAGCCATCGTGCACGAAGGCATGAAATACGTGGCCGCCGGCATGAACCCGATGGATCTGAAGCGCGGTATCGACAAGGCCGTGACGGCTCTCGTTGAAGAGCTGAAGAAGGCTTCCAAGCCCACCACCACCTCCAAGGAAATCGCGCAAGTCGGCTCGATCTCGGCCAACAGCGACGAGACCATCGGCAAGATCATCGCTGACGCGATGGACAAGGTCGGCAAGGAAGGCGTGATCACCGTTGAAGACGGCAAGTCGCTGGACAGCGAACTCGACGTCGTCGAAGGCATGCAGTTCGACCGCGGCTACCTGTCGCCCTACTTCATCAACAACCCCGAAAAGCAGTCCGCCATCCTGGAAAACGCTTTCGTGCTGCTGTACGACAAGAAGATCTCCAACATCCGTGACCTGCTGCCCGCGCTCGAGCAAGTGGCCAAGTCCGGCCGTCCGCTCCTGATCATTGCTGAAGAAGTCGAAGGCGAAGCCCTGGCTACCCTGGTCGTGAACACGATCCGCGGCATCCTGAAGGTTGTGGCTGTGAAGGCTCCTGGCTTTGGCGACCGCCGCAAGGCCATGCTGGAAGACATCGCCATCCTGACGGGCGGCAAGGTCATCGCTGAAGAAGTGGGCCTGACGCTTGAGAAGGTCACGCTGGCTGATCTGGGCCAGGCCAAGCGCATCGAAGTCGGCAAGGAAAACACCATCCTGATCGACGGCGCTGGCGCTGCAATTGACATCGAAGCACGCGTCAAGCAAGTGCGCGTCCAGATCGAGGAAGCCACTTCCGACTACGACCGTGAAAAGCTGCAAGAGCGCGTGGCCAAGCTGGCCGGCGGTGTTGCCGTGATCAAGGTTGGCGCTGCCACCGAAGTCGAAATGAAAGAGAAGAAGGCCCGCGTTGAAGACGCCCTGCACGCTACCCGCGCTGCTGTGGAAGAAGGCATCGTCGCTGGTGGTGGTGTTGCACTGCTGCGCGCCAAGCAAACCGCTGGCGTGATCAAGGGCGACAACGCCGACCAGGACGCCGGCATCAAACTGGTGATGCGCGCCATTGAAGCGCCCCTGCGCGAAATCGTCTACAACGCCGGTGGCGACGCCTCCGTCGTCGTGAATGCCGTGCTGCAAGGCAAGGGCAACTACGGCTTCAACGCCGCCAACGACACCTATGGCGACATGATCGAAATGGGTATCCTGGACCCCACCAAGGTGACACGCACTGCATTGCAAAACGCAGCCTCCGTGGCATCCCTGATGCTGACCACCGAATGCATGGTGGCCGAGTCTCCCAAGTCTGAGTCCGCCGGTGGCGGCATGGGCGGCGGTGACATGGGTGGCATGGGCGGTATGGGTGGTATGGGCGGCATGGGCATGTAAGAAAATTTGGGGTCGGACACCGATTTTGCGCAGCAAAACTCGGGCTCTGACCCCATATTTACTAGTCACACCGCAAAGGCCCGCACAGCGCAAGCTCTGCGGGCTTTTTTGCGCGTGCCATACTGTTGCGCATCGGATTGACAAGGAGAACACCATGCTTCGTACCGTGATTCTCGGCATCGCACTCATGGCTGCATGGCTGCCAGCAGTCATGGCGGCCACCCCCACGCGCACAACCTGCGAGGCGTGGCTGGCAACCTCGCCCAGCCCATCATCGCTGACGGCGCTCAGCGGCTCCGGCGCTACCCAACGCACTGCACTCCTCGCAGCAGGCAGCAAGTTGGTGGTGATTGGAAGCCGCTACTACTCGGTTTCCATTCCTGCGGCGTTCTATACCGCCACCAAACCGATGCTGGTGTTTGACCTGCACGGTACTGGCGGCTACCCCGAGGCCGAGTGGAACGACTGGAATGCCGCCATGACCGCGCGCGGGCACGCCTTCATCGCCCTGGCTTGGGGTGGTGGAACACCGAGTGCTGCAACCGACACCGAAATCTACCAACTGATCACCCAGATCCTGCCCGAGATTGCCGCCAACTGCCCCACGGCCAGCGCCAGCAAGTGGTTGATGGGGTTTTCCGTCGGAAGCGCCATGTCATTTGCCGTGATGATCCGCGACGCGGCCGACCAGCGCCTGTTTCGGGGACAGTTGGCCATCAGTGGTGCAGCCATCGGCCCGTTGACTACAGGGCGCGATGTGATGCACACCACCGTGGAGGCCAACCGCTCCAACGCCACAGCCATCAAGGGCATCGAGTCGTGGATGTACTGCGGCAACATGGATATGGACCATGGCTGGAGCATGTGCACGGAGATGCCCAACGGCGAGTCCTTCGTGAACACCCATGGCGGGCGGGCCACCCTGTACCGCGACAGCAACGGAGAACACCACAGCCTGCCATCCAACAACACGGCATACAACCAGATGTTTGATGCGATGGCCAACGCACCCGCCAGCAGCGTGGTTGGTGCCTCCCAAACCGAGTGCCTGCTCGCCGGCGCCGAACGCCTGCATCCCGCGCTGTTTGCGCCGGCCGGTGCCAGCACACAAACCTATTCAACCTATCGCTACCGTTACTACAGCACAACCCGCTCCTATGTGGGCGTGTCCAATATCGATGAGCACCTGTATTACTTGCCGCCCAGTGGGGTCATGCAGGACGTGGGTTCCGGACAAGCCTATTACGCGTTGGGGGGCTGCAACTAGGCTCCCCGGACCGGAGCCGACAGTTGCACCCGCAGCAAGCTACCAATTTGATAGCTGTTCACGCATATTCCACGAGGGCTACCGTCCCATTTGACTCTTAATCGTTCGGGTGAGCGCAACTCTCAGCCCCGCAGGGCGGGTGGCGGAGATGCGCACCTGCGGCGTATCGTGCCAGGCGGCGCATTGGCGAATAGCCTGGGCCACATCCTGCACCTGCTCCTCGCTCCACTTGCAGCCCGGCTGCGCGTACAGGGCCTTGACCTCGAACACCCCCTCGGCGCGATGCGCCTTGGCGTCCAGGCGCCCTATCAATTCACCCCGGCACAGGATGGGCAGCACAAAGTAGCCGTAGACCCGCTTGGGCTCGGGCGTGTAGCACTCCAGGCGGTAGTCAAAGCCGAACAGGCCCGTGGCGCGTTCGCGGTCCCACACCACCGGGTCAAAGGGTGACAGCAGCGTGGTGTGCTGCGCCTGCAGCGCGCCGCGCACGGCCTTCTTCAGCAGGGCCTGCTGGCTGCGGTGCACATAGCCCGGCACATCCCAGCCTTCCACCGACACGCGCAGCAGCGTGCCGGCAGCCACCAGCACGTCCAGGTCCGCATCCTTGAGGCGGGGCTTGATGCGGAAATAGTCGTGGACCCAGCGCGCCTGCGTAATGCCCAGCGCGGCGACGGCGCGTTCGATGAACTGGCCGTGCACGGCCTGCGGGTCCGGTGCCTGCCCGGCAGCCTCCTGCGCCAGGAGCTGGGGTGCCACGCGCTGGCTCAGGTCGTAGACGCGGTGAAAGTTATCGCGGCGGGCCACCATCAGCTCGCCGCTGGCAAACAGGGCCTCCAGCCAGCGCTTCTCATCCTTCCAGCCCCACCAGGCACCACCTTGCCCTGACGAGCGTTCAAAGTCGGAGGATTTGACCGGCCCAGCCTGTGCAATGTGGGCCAGCAACTTGTCCAGATGCTGGCGCTGCTGCGCATGGCTCTTCTGTGCGTGGGCCAGCCCCCAGTGCCGGCGGGTGGCGCGGTTGTAGGCGCGGTGCAGCAGCAGGTCATCCATGGGCGCAAAGCAGGCCTCGTGGGCCCAGGTCTCGAACACCTGGCCGTCGGCCAGCGCGGCCTCCAGCCAGGCACGCGGATACGACCCCAACCGGGAATACAGCACCAGATACGGGCTGCGTGCGACGACATGGATGGTGTCAATCTGCAGCAGTTGCATGCGCGCAATGCACTGGCGCAATGCCTTCGCCGTGGCGCGGCTCACGGGCGGCCGCAACAGGCCTTGCGCGGCCAGGTGCAGGGCCCGGGCCTGGGCGATGCTGAGTTGGGGGCTAAACGAGCTGCGAGGCGTCGACATAGGCGAAATTGCCCTTGCCGGTGCGCTTGACCCGGTACATGGCCTGATCGGCCAGTCGGCGCATGGCGCCCATGTCGCCAATCGGGTCGGGGTAGACCGCAATGCCAACGCTGGCACTCAATTCGACCTGGTCGCCCTGCAGGGCGACCGGGTAGGACAGGGTTTCAATGATGTTGCGTGCCACATGGGCTGCTGCACCGGCATCCGGAAGGTTGACCAGGATGACCATGAACTCGTCACCGCCAATGCGGGCCGCCGTATCCTGCTCGCGCACGCATTGTTGCAACCGTTTGGCAATCTCGACGAGAACCTGATCCCCCACCGCGTGCCCGTATTGGTCGTTCACCGCCTTGAATCCGTCCAGGTCAATGAACAGCAGGGCAACCTGCGTCTTCAGGCGCCGGGCATTGCTGCAGGCCAACTGCAACCGGTCATCCGCCAGGCGCAGCGTGGGCAGGCCCGTCAGGTGGTCGTGGGTGGCGAGTTTTTCGAGGGCATTACGCTGCTCACGCACCTCTTCAATGGCGCTCTGGGCGGCGTCCAGAATGGTGTTGGCGCTGCGCGCCAGCAGGCCGATTTCATCGTCCTGGTGGCTGGCGTCCAGGGGCAAGCGGTTCACGCCACCCGGAGTCACTGCGTTCATGGCCTGCGCCAGACGACCAATCGGCCCGAACACCATGCGGCGCAGAACCAGCATCAGAATGGCCGTGGCGGCCAGCACCTGGGCCAGCATCAGCACAGTCTGAAACAGGGCGACCTGGGTGGCGGCACGCTCCACCTCGGCATCGTTTGGCACCAGCACCAGCCGGCCAATGGCCTCCTTGTGGTCCACCGGCGACAGCAGCACGAAACTGCGCCCGCTGCTGAAATCGACGCCGTCCTGTATGCCCATCTGGTACTTGAAGTCGTCCCCGGACTCGATGCGCGCCGCCAGCATCATGGGGTTGGCCATCAGGCCTTCGAGCACATCCTGGGCAATCCTGGCGTTGGAGGCAAAGGCGGCGATCTCCGCCTGCACCTGCACCGTGCGCACCATCTGGTTCTGCATGTCCGTCGTCATGCCCATCTGGTGGTGGTAGGCATAGCGGTAGGTGAAGACCCCCACCACCGCAGAGAACACCAGCAGTGTCAGACCCACCACGACCACCAGGCGCACGGCAAGTCGTTTGGCCAGCGGGATGGTCATGCCGCGCTCACTCCCTGACACGCAGGACCACCTTGACCGTGCCATCGACCAGGGACGCGTCGATATACCCGATGCCACCGCGGTTGCGGCTCACGGCATCCAGTACCAGGCGGCTGTCGGACAGGACCATGGGTGGCAGAACCTCGCCGCTGAAACGCAACCGCGCCCAGTAGGCGTTGAGTTGCTTGAGGTTCATGCCATTGAGGGCGCGGAAGAAAATCTCACGCAACGCGCTGTCCTGCGGCTGCTCGTACACCGCTGCCGCAATTTTCTGTTCATCCAGCACAAAGGAGCGCGTGCGGCCCAGGTACAGGTCCGACACCTCGCGTGCGGTCATCACCGAAACCGGGTTGTTGGGGTTGACGATGACGGCGATCTCGGCGGCCTGAACCGACGCCAGTCCCCCCGCCACCAGGCACAGCGACACCAGCAATTGTCGGATGGGCACGCGCATGGTCAAAACGCAAAGTCCAATGTCACGGCCAGCAGCTGGATGCGGTTGCTGGCCTGGTTGATCGCCATGTCGCGCCACCACAGGCCGTAGCCGGTGGGTTTGATCTGTGTCTGGTCCCACTGCAGCTTGAGTGCCGCCTGGCGGTGGAAGTCCCAGCGCACGCCCAGGGACACCGTGTCCTGCTCGATGCGGTTGGTGTTCAGCACAAACAGCGCCGGGTCGCGCAACACGGCGTTGTAGGCACCCCAGTCGTTGGCAGGTAGGCGTGGCGCATCGGGCCGCGAGGTGCTGAGCGTGAGCAGCGGCGTCCAGTCGCCCAAGCGCCGCCCGATACTGACGTAGGCCATGCGCCCATGCGGCACCACCGCCGCACTGGCCGTGGTGATGCCCAGTTCAGCCTGCGCCAGCCATTGACCGTCGTCATAGGCCGCTCCCAGCGTGGTGTAGCTCACTTTGGCGCCCTGGAAAGACAGGTTGCGCCGCAGATCCGCCGCTTCCACGCTGGCGCCGGGCACTCCAGCTGCCGCGAACGTATCCAGCCCCGCGTGCAATGGCGCAAAGGCCGGCACCTCGTTGGCCGCCGTCCACTGCGAATAGGCCGCCTTGAAGCGCCATTTATCGGTATGCCCGGTCAGGGACATGCCCTGCATGTCATTGGCTTGGAAGTCGTAGCCGGACTGGATGGGAATGGCAAAGGGGCTGCTGCGACCCAGTTGCGCCTTCAACCGCCAGCGCGCAGATGCACTTTCAAAGCGGTAGGTGGCATCCAGCCCATCCACCGACAGAATTGGGATCCAGCCATAGAACTCCGATGGCGGCCGCACCCACGGGTAGGCATAGCCCACATTGCGGTATTCCGACATCAGAAAGGCGTCGTAATTGATACGCCCGGCGCGAACATCCCATTGGGTACCCGGGCGGACAGTGACGTAGGCCAGTTCGGTGGCGCTATCCAGGTCGCGGTGAAATTGGTCGCGCATCACCAGTTGCCCCACCAGATCGGCGTTGGGGCTGAGGTTGTATTCCATTTGCACGCCCAGACGGGTGTCCACTCGCCAACTGGGTCCGGTGGAAAAACCGCTGTCAGGCAACTGGGCGATGTCGCGTGCGGGGGCGATGTCGGATCGGTTGTCGGCCGCATAGCCCACGGTGCCAAAGCCGCTCAGGCGCAGCCCGTCGTCCGCCAGCGCCGAGGCGCCGCCCAATGCCAGACACAAACCCAGGAAGGGGACAACTCGGGGGAGGTATGAAGATGCGCACATAACCTGTTCATTACAACCCGAAGCGCGACCCTTATACAAGCCTAATACATGGGAGCCCGACGCTATTCCTCATTCGCTGAGCCGCGCCAACAGGCCGGCGGTGGAAGCATCCAGGCCCACGCAGTCGCCGCTGTCCAGCCTTGCGGCCAGGTCGCGCGCCAGAACCTTGCCCAGTTCAACTCCCCATTGGTCAAAACTGTTGATACCCCACACCGCACCGCTGACGAAGACGCGGTGCTCCTGCAGTGCAATCAGGGCGCCCAGCGTGGTGGGGTTCAGATCGTCTAACAGCAGGAAGGTGCTGGGCCGGTTGCCCGGAAAGTGGTGGTGGCCATCGGTACCGGTCTTGCCAACCATCAACGCTTGCGCCTGTGCCAACGCGTTGGCCACTAGCAGCGTGTGGTGTCCACTCAAAGTGTGGCGGGGTTGTTTCACCGCCACAAACTCGACGGGCACGGTGTCATGCCCCTGGTGCAAAGCCTGAAAGTAGGCGTGCTGGCCGTTGGTACCGGGCTCGCCCCACAGCACTGGCGCGGTGGCATAAGGCAACGTCTGGCCGGAGCTGTCAACCCGTTTGCCGTTGCTCTCCATCTCCAGCTGCTGCAGGTAGGCTGGCCAACGCTTGAGCGCGCTGTGGTACGGCGCAATGTTGCGGCTGGTGAATCCGTGGAAATTGCGGTACCAGACATCCAGCAGGCCCAGGCGTACCGGCAGGTTGGTCTCCAGCGGCTCACTGCGAAAATGCTCATCCATGGCGTGCGCACCGGCTAGGAAGGCACGAAAGCCGTCCGCACCAATCGCAATGGCCAGCGGCAGACCGATGGCCGACCAGATGGAGTAGCGCCCACCCACCCAGTCCCAGAAGCCGAACGTGGTGCGAATACCAAAGGCCTGGGCGGCTTCCACGTTGGTGGTCAGGGCCGCGAAGTGGCGATCAATGTCCGTGCCGCCCAGTGCTACAAACCAGGCCTTGGCCGAGTGGGCATTGGTCATGGTCTCCACCGTGGTGAAGGTCTTGCTAGCAATCAGGAACAACGTACTCTCAGGTTTCAGGTGGCGCAGGGTAGCGTCCAGTTCGTGGCCATCCACGTTGGAGACAAAGTGAAAACGCTTGCCCGGGATGGCGAACGCATCCAGCGCCAGCACCGCCATCTGCGGGCCCAGATCGGAGCCGCCAATGCCGATGTTGACCACGTCGGTAATGCCGGAGTCGGCACGCACGACCTCTGCAAAGGCCAGCATGGCGTCCAGCGTGGCGTGCACTTGCTGCAGTTCATTTGCTACGTTTTTGATAGCTGTCTGCTCAGTATCGGCGAAGGCCAGAGGCGGATATCGCAACAACCAGTGCATGGCAGCACGGTGTTCGGTGGTGTTGACGATGGCCCCCGTCAGCAGGGCATCGCGCTTGCCCTCCAGATCGCAGGCGCGGGCCAGGTCCAGCAACAGGGACTCGGTGGCGGGGGCCAGCAGATTCTTGGACAGGTCCGCAAATACATGCGGCGCGGTCTGGCTCAGGCGGGCAAAGCGATCGGCATCCGTGGCAAATGCGGCGCGCAGGTCGAAGGCTTGCCCGGTTGCATCGAAGGCTTTTTGCAGCGCAGACCAGGCCGCGGTGCGGTCACATCGGGTAGGTGTCATGGCGTCCAATGGTAATGACCCTTGTGCTACCCGTTGTGAGTTCAGGCGGCCAGCAACAGGTGGTCGAGTTTGACGGCATCGGCACAGAAGGCGCGTATGCCTTCGGCCAGCTTCTCGGTGGCCATGGCGTCTTCATTCAGTGCCAGGCGGAAACCTGCCTCGTCAAAGTGCTGGTGCTCCAGCGGGCTTTGCAGTGCCTGCTGGGGGTCCAACGCGCGCGCCAAGGGCGCATCGGTGGCGGCCAGTGTGGCCAGCAGGTCGGGGCTGATGGTCAACAGGTCGCAGCCTGCCAGCGCCGTAATCTGCCCGACGTTGCGAAAGCTCGCGCCCATGACCTCGGTGGCAACCCCAAACTTCTTGTAGTAGTTGTAGATCTGCGTGACCGACTGCACGCCGGGATCAAAGGCACCGGCGCGCTCGCCCTCCACCCAGGTGGCACCGGCAGACTTCTTGTACCAGTCATAAATGCGGCCAACAAAGGGCGAAATCAGTTGCACCTTGGCCTGCCCGCAGGCCACCGCCTGGCAGAACGCAAACAGCAAGGTCAGGTTGGTGTGAATGCCCTTGCGCTCAAGCGCTTGAGCGGCGGCAATGCCTTCCCAGGTGGCAGCCACCTTTATCAGCACGCGCTCGGTTGAGATACCTTGCGCCTGGTACAACTCAATCAGGCGTTCGGCCCGCGCCACGGTGGCGTTGGTGTCAAAGCTGAGGCGGGCATCGACCTCGGTGGACACCCGTCCGGGGATGATGGACAGGATTTCGCAACCAAAGCGCACCAGCAGGCGGTCCATCACCTCATCCAGCGCGCGACCGCGGAATTGCGCCACCGTCTGTTGCAGCAGGGGCGCGTAGTCGGGCTTTTGCACGGCCTTGAGGATCAGCGAAGGGTTGGTGGTGGCGTCCTGCGGCTGGAAGACTCCCAGCTGTTTGAAGTCGCCGGTGTCGGCCACCACGGTGGTGAATTGTTTGAGTGCGTCGAGCTGGTTCATGCCTTGAATTATCGATGAAACAAAGTTACATTATTACATCCACTTTTTGTAACTTTACGCCATGAGCTTTGATCTGGTCTTGTTTGGTGGCACGGGCGATCTGGCATGGCGCAAGCTTATGCCGGCGTTGTTTCAGGCCTTTCGCCATGGCACCCTGCCTGCCGATGGGCGGATCATCGGCGTCGGCCGCGACGATCTCAGCAACGACCAGTACCGCGCGCTGATGCAGTCCCGCTTTGACAAGGTGGATCTGGCCAAGCGCCCCAGTGCGGACGAGTTTGCCCGCTTTGCAGCGCTGCTGGAATATGTGCGCATGGACCTGTCTCAGCCCGACGACTACGCGCGCCTGACCGAACGGCTGCTTGCGCGCCAGGTCGAAACGGTGGTCATGTACCTGGCCACAGCCCCCGCCCTGTTCACCACCGTCTGCGAGCAACTGGCAGCCGCACGACTCAATACACCAATCACCCGCATCGTGCTGGAAAAGCCTCTGGGTCACGACCTGGCGTCCAACCGTGCCATCAACCACACGGTGCGCCAGTCCTTTGACGAGAAGCAGATCTTCCGCATCGACCACTACCTGGGCAAGCCCGCGGTGCAGAACCTGTTTGCCCTGCGCTTTGGCAATGCCCTGTTCGAACCGCTGTGGCGGCGCGAGCACATTGCCAATATCCAGATCACCATTGCCGAAGACCTGGGCGTGGAAAAGCGCGGCGCCTTTTACGAAACCACCGGCGCGCTGCGCGACATGGTGCAAAACCACGCGCTGCAACTGCTGTGTGCCATCGGCATGGAGCCGCCCATCAACGCGCATGCCGACGCCATCCGCGATGAAAAACTCAAGGTGCTGCGCTCGCTCAAGCCCTGGACGGCGGAATCCCTGGAGCAGGACGTGGTGCGCGGCCAATACACCAGCGGCAGCATTGACGGAACCAGGGTACCGGCCTACCGTGAGGAGTTGGGTGTCAACCCGCAGAGCACGACCGAGACCTTTGTCGCGCTGCGCACCGAAATCGCCAACTGGCGCTGGGCCGGCGTGCCGTTCTACATCCGCACCGGCAAGCGCCTGGCGGGTCGCGATGCCCGCATTGTGGTCAATTTTCGTCCCACGCCGCACGCCATCTTCAATTCCCAAATCGGCATGGCCAACCGGCTTGTCATCAATCTGCAACCCAAAGATGGTCTGGAATTGCACTTGATGGCGCAGGGACAGAACAACCGCCAAAGCCGAGCCGGCGCGGCCCAGACGCTGGTGCCAGTGCAGCTCGACCTGGACTTTGACAAGCGTTTTGGCGCCGAGCGCGTGGGCGCCTACGAGCGGCTATTGCTGGACGTGATTGACGACCGGTTGAACCTGTTCGTGCGCAGCGACGAGCAGGAGGAAGCCTGGCGCTGGGTTGGACCGTTGCTCGACCATTGGGCGGGTGACGCCCAGACGCTGCGCCTCTATGCGGCCGGCACCTGGGGCCCTAGCGCATCGAGCGCCATGATTGCGCGGGACGGCTATTGCTGGTCCGAGGAGAGCTAGCATGCTGGATCGCATCCAAGCCGCCCTTCCCTCGCTGGCTCCTGCGGAACAACGCGTGGGCAAGCTGTGCCTGGCCGACCCGCGCGCCTTCGCCAAGCTGCCGGTGAGCGTACTGGCGGACCGCTCTCACGTGAGCAAGCCCACGGTCGTGCGCTTTTGCCGCAGCGTGGGCTACGACGGACTGGCCGACTTCAAACGCAAGCTTGCCGGCACGGTCAACGAGGGCGTGCCCTTCATCCACCGCAGCGTGGACAGTGACGACAAGACCGCCGACGTGATGGTGAAGGTTGTCGACAACACCGTGGCGGCGTTTCTGAAGTACCGCAATGAGGCCAGCACGCTGGCCATCGACAGGGCCTTAGCCGCATTGATGGTGGCCTACGAGGGCAAGCACCGCATCCAGTTTTTTGGTGTGGGCAATTCCGGCGTCGTGGCCCAGGACGCCCAGCACAAATTCTTCCGCCTGGGCGTCAACACCGTGGCGTACAGCGACGGCCACATGCAGGTGATGAGCGCCTCCACCCTGGTTCCCGGTGACTGCGTGGTGGTCATCAGCAACTCGGGGCGCACGCGCGACCTGATGGATGCCTGCGACATTGCCCGCAAGAACGGCGCGACAACCATCGTCATCACCGCCAGCGGGTCTCCGCTGGCCAGCGCCGGGCACGTTCACCTCAGCGCCGACCATCCGGAGGGCTTTGACCGCTATAGCCCCATGGTGTCCCGCTTGCTGCATCTGATGATCATCGACATCCTGGCAACCTGCATGGCGCTGCGCATTGGCGGCGACACCCTGCAACCACTGCTGAGCGAGATGAAGATCAATCTGCGCAGCAAACGCTATACCTGAATCGAAGTACACCCATAAAAAAACCCGCTGTGTTGCCACAGCGGGTTTTTTATCTTTAGATCAACAGCTGGCTCATGCCAGCGACCGATCAGAAGTTGTGGCGAATGCCGATGCCGTAGATGTCAGCATCAACAGCAGTCTTCAGAGCAGCAGCGCCAGAAGCGATCTTGCCAGACTTGCCATCACGACGGTAGTCGAAGTAAGCGGTTGTACGCTTGCTCAGGCTGTAACCAGCGTACAGCAGGTAGTCGGTGTCGTCAGAGCCGGTGTCTTGAGCGACATCAACTGTGAACTTCCAGGGGCCCATGGGTACAGAGCCACCCAGGGTCCAACCTTGGGACGCACCAGCGGGGTCTTGGAACGAGCCAGCAACGATGAAGGCACCGAAGTTGTAGTTAGCGCCCAAAGCGTAGTTACCGTCGGTGGAAGCACCAGCAGCAACCTTGTCATTCTTCCAGTAGGACAGGCCAACCGACAGAGGACCAGCGGCGTAGATGGCGTTAGCGTCGATCTTGCTACCCAGGCCACCGTTTTCGATGCCGTCCAACTCGGTGATGTAACCCAGAGTTGCGGAGAAGCCACCCATGTTAGGTGTGGTGTAGCTGAATTCGCGGCTGTTACGCGAATTGGCACCAGCAAAGGCGAACTGGTTAGCCACTGCGGAGAAGTTGGCAGCGCCAGTCAGTTCCCAAGCAGCAACGCCGAAGAATGTGGGAGACAGGGTGCGACCAGCCTTGATACGGCCAAATCCGCCGTCCAGAGCCAGGTATGCGTAACGTGCGTCAGCGGTACCGGTAGCGCCAGTGGAGTAGTCGATGTTTTGCTCGAACTGAGCAGTAGCCTTCATGCCACCGCCGAGGTCTTCAACAACCTTGATGCCCCAACGGCTGTTGCCGTCATTCATGGCGGAATTTGTTTGCATATTTGCGTCGCTCTTGACGCCGGTGGCGTTCACTGCACCGAGTGCAACGTCAGCAACACCGTACAAAGTCACTTGCGCCATCGAAGCGCTGGAAGCGGCCAAAACGGCCAAAGCGATGAGGGTTTTTTTCATTTCGGGTTTCTCAAAAAGGTTAAACAGCGGGCTCCGGTCCGACGGGATTGGAACCCCGGGCCAACCTCCTAGTTCAGGAAGTTGGGTCTATTGCACCAGACCCATGCCGGTTTGGCAAAGCATTGACCCCAAAAAGGTCTGAAAAACCCGAAATCCGCAGGCTTCCGTTGCAGCGTTGCAACAATTTGTTTCCCCCCTGCTGCTACGGAATCGCGCTAGACTTCCAGATTGAACTTTTTGGGAGTTTGACCATCGATTCGCTGCTAAATGCCGCAGATTCGGCACTGCGCACGCTGTTTGCAAAGCCCCGTGCCGCGCTGGCCTGCCCCACGTTGCCCGACCAGACCACCGCGCTCAGCCCTGCGGAGCGGCGCGCATCTGCTGCGCTCATGCGGGTAAACCATGTGGGTGAAGTTTGTGCCCAAGCGTTATACACGTCCCAGGCGCTGGCTACCCGCAACCCTGCCCTGCGCGCACACTTTACCAAGGCCTGCACCGAAGAGACAGACCATCTGGCATGGACGGCTAACCGCTTGGCGGAGCTGGATTCCCGGCCATCATTGCTGAATCCGCTGTGGTATGCGGGTGCCTTTGGTCTGGGGCTGCTGGCCGGGCGTTTGGGCGATCCAGTGAGCCTGGGTTTTGTGGTGGAGACCGAGCACCAGGTTGGCGATCACTTGGAAAGTCACCTCGACCAGCTGCCATCGGCAGACCATGCTTCACGGGCCATTGTTACGCAGATGCGTGACGACGAGTTGCGCCACGCCGACGCAGCCATGGCAGCGGGTGCCATGGATTTGCCAGAACCCGTGAAAGGCCTGATGCGGGCTGCCGCCAAGGTCATGACGACAGTCGCACACCACGTGTAGGCGCAGAGGCGTTTGCGCGAGGGTGAAGTTACCCCTCAAGAACCTCGAAACTGGTCGTGATCACCGCGGTTTTTGCCAACATGATGCTGGCCGAACAGTACTTTTCGTGGCTCATGGCAACAGCGCGCTCTACCGCCGCTGTCGGCACGTTCTTTCCCGTTACGGTGAAATGCATGTGAATCGCGGTGAACACTTTGGGATCGACGGACGCCCGCTCGGCGGTCAGTTTCACCGTGCAGCCCTGCACCGCGTGGCGACCACGCTTCAAAATCAGCACCACATCGTATGCCGTGCAGCCGCCGGTACCGGCCAGCACTGTTTCCAAAGGTCTGGGCGCCAGATTTTGCCCGCCGTTTTCTGGCTTGTCCGCATCGGGCGCCCCGTCCATGACCAGCGTATGGCCGCTGCCGGTTTCTGCCACAAAGCCCATGCCCGAGCGGGTATTCAAACCGCCGGTCCAGCTCACTGTGCATTCCATATCTTCGTTCCTTGGCAATGGTAGTCCACCGCATCCGCGGCAAGGCGCCGATTATCATGCGGGAACACTTCCCTGCTTGCCATGACGACCAAACCGCCCAAACCGCTCACTCCTGCCGACTACCTAAAAAAGATCCTGACCGCGCGCGTGTACGACGTAGCCACCGAATCGGCCCTGGAGCCCGCCAAGCAATTGGGCAAGCGGCTGCACAACACGGTTTTGCTCAAACGTGAAGACCAGCAACCCGTGCGCAGTTTCAAGCTGCGCGGTGCGTACAACAAGATGGCGCAACTCAGCAGTGAGCAACTGAAGAAGGGCGTCATCTGTGCCTCGGCCGGCAACCATGCGCAAGGCGTAGCCCTGAGTGCGTCCAGGCTGGGAACGCGGGCGGTCATCGTGATGCCCACCACCACCCCCCAGGTCAAGGTGGACGCCGTGCGCGGCTTTGGTGGCGAAGTGGTTCTTTTTGGCGATAGTTACTCCGATGCGTATGGACACTCGCTGACACTGCAAAAGAAGCAGGGCCTGACGTTTGTGCATCCGTTTGACGACCCCGATGTCATTGCCGGCCAGGGCACCATTGCCATGGAAATGTTGCGCCAGGTTCAGACCTTGCACATGCGCAGCCCGGCAGCCACGGAAGCCGCCTCCAAACCCCCTGCGCTGGACGCCGTATTCGTGGCCATCGGCGGCGGCGGGCTGGTCGCCGGTGTGGCCAATTACATCAAGGCGGTTGACCCGCGCATCCGAATCATTGGCGTGCAGATGAACGACTCCGACGCCATGATCCAGTCGGTCAGCGCCAAGAAGCGCGTCACCCTGGCGGATGTCGGCCTGTTCTCCGACGGCACGGCCGTGAAGCTGGTTGGCGAGGAGACCTTTCGCATCGCACGCGGCCTGGTGGACGAATTCATGACAGTCGACACCGATGCCGTCTGCGCCGCCATCAAGGACATTTTTGTGGACACCCGCAGCATTGTGGAGCCCGCAGGAGCGCTGGCAGTGGCTGCCATCAAGCAATACGTGGCCAAGAACAAAACCAAGGGTGAGACCTATGCCGCCATCCTGTGCGGGGCCAACATGAACTTTGACCGCCTGCGCTTTGTCGCCGAGCGTGCCGAGGTGGGCGAAGAGCGCGAAGCGCTGTTGGCCGTCACCATCCCCGAAGAACGCGGCAGTTTCAAACGTTTTTGCGAACTGATTGGTGAATTGCCGGGCGGTCCACGCAACGTGACGGAATTCAACTACCGCATCAGCAATGCATCGCAGGCCCATGTCTTCGTTGGTCTGACCACGCACGGCAAGGGCGAGTCCGCCAAAATCGCCAGCAATTTCACGCGGCATGGGTTCAAGACCCTGGACCTGACCCACGACGAATTGGCCAAGGAACATATCCGCCACATGGTCGGAGGTCATTCAACGCTGGCCGAAAACGAGCGCCTGCTGCGTTTCGTGTTTCCTGAACGTCCCGGTGCCTTGTTGAAGTTCCTGAGCCTGATGCGCCCTGGGTGGAATATCAGCCTGTTTCATTACCGCAACCAGGGCGCAGACTATGGGCGCATACTGGTCGGCTTGCAGGTTCCAAAAGCGGACGACAAGGCCTTCGCCAAGTTCCTGCAAACGCTGGACTACCCCTATGTGGAAGAGTCCCAAAACCCCGTGTACCGCATGTTCCTGCGGCAATAGCACGGCCGTGACAACGCAGACCGAATAGGCCACACCATGGGAATTTCTTTGGACGGCAAACTGGTGGTGGCCATCTCCAGTCGGGCCTTGTTCGATTTCGAGGAAGAGAACCAGGTCTTCGAGCAGTCGGATGACACGGCCTACATGCGGCTGCAACTGGAACGGCTGGAAACACCCGCCAAACCCGGCGTTGCGTTTTCCATGGTCCAGAAGCTGCTGGCATTCAATCTGGAGCCCTCCCAGCAGGTGGAGGTGGTCATTCTGTCGCGCAACGACCCGGTGAGTGGCCTGCGGGTCATGAAGTCGGCCGCACACTATGCGCTGCCCATCATCCGCTGCTCTTTCACCCGGGGCGAGCCGCCCTGGCGCTACCTCAAGCCGTTGCGCGCCAACCTGTTCCTGAGCACCCATCTCAGCGATGTACGCGCCGCATTGGCTGCCGGCGTTCCGGCCGCGCAGGTTTACCCCCAGTCCGCCCACGCCAGCGATGCGCATCCCGAGGAAGTGCGCATTGCATTTGACGGTGACGCGGTGCTGTTCAGCGACGAGGCCGAGCGTGTGTACCAATCCCTGGGGCTGAACGCTTTCCAGCAGCATGAGATCGACAAAGTGGCATTGCCGCTACCCGACGGGCCGTTCAAGCCCTTGCTGGTGGCCCTGCACCGCCTGCAACAGGCATCCACGCCGCGCATGCGCATTCGCACGGCGCTGGTCACGGCACGCAGCGCCCCGGCCCACGAGCGCGCCATCCGCACGCTGATGGACTGGAATATTGCCGTGGACGAAGCCATGTTCCTGGGCGGCCTGGACAAAGGCGAGTTCCTGCGTGAATTTGAGCCAGACTTCTTCTTTGACGACCAAACAGGTCATATCGAATCCGCTGCCCGGCATGTGCCCGCCGGCCATGTGGCCAGCGGCGTTCGCAACTAAGGCTTCCAAAGAAAATACTGCTCTAGCCCTCGTGGATATTGCCTGATAAGCTATTATTTCAGGAGCACATCAACTGCCGGCGCGGTAGGCATCCCACCCACGCGCGCGCAGCTGGCAAGCGGGGCATTCGCCGCAGCCATAGCCCCAGGGGTGGCGTTCGTCACGCGTGCCGAGGTAGCAGGTATGGGTGTGTTCCACAATCAGATCCACCAAGGCTTGACCGCCCAGCGACTGCGCCAGGGACCACGTCTGTGCCTTGTCGATCCACATCAGCGGCGTTTCTATCAGGAACCGTTTGTCCATACCCAGGGAGAGCGCCAATTGCATGGCCTTCATGGTGTCGTCACGGCAATCCGGGTAACCGGAAAAATCCGTCTCGCAGACACCCGTGACGATGACCTGCAGCCCGCGGCGATAGGCAACGGCCGCAGCCAGTGTCAGGAACAGCAGGTTTCTTCCCGGAACAAAGGTGTTGGGCAAGCCCGTGCTCTCGATCTGGAAGGCCGTTTGACGGGTCAGGGACGTCTCGCTGACGGCCCCCAGCACGGCCAGATCCAGCAGATGGTCTTCATCCAGCTTGACGGCCCATTGGGGAAACTGGTTACGGATCTCCCGCAAAACCACCAAGCGGGCATCCAACTCCACGCTGTGGCGCTGGCGATAGTCAAAGGCAATGGTTTCTACACGCTCATAGCGTTGTAAAGCGTGGACCAAGCAGGTGGTGGAATCCTGGCCACCGGAAAAGAGAACAAGGGCACTCGTATGCATGACCGCAATGGTAGAGCACAGCCCCGGTCCCTGCAGCCGAACCGTCAGATGTTTTCGGTCTTTTTGATGTGGTTGGGTGCGTACACCAGCATCTCTTTGGCAAAGGTTCCTGGCAACTCTGACGGCACCACCGGAGTGGGTGGTGTCAACTGGTTGCTGACCTGCTCCAGCTGAATGGCACTGGCGCTGGCCGTCCACATACTCTTGATGTGGTCCATCAACACCTGGTACATGGGTTTGGGCGGTGGGTCTTCCACTTTTTCCTGCGCAGGACGATGGATCGTCCAGTCCTTGGGCGTCGTCGCAGCTTCCGACCCCGGCCTACCCGGGTCAGAAACACTGGCGTAAATGGCCTCCCCCTCCTTCACCTTGAGGGCAGGATTCACCAAGTCCACCACACTGGGACCCGGCTGAATGGAGGGGTGTGCACTCACCGACGGATTCACCGGAGCAACCGGTATCACCCTGTTTGCCCCAGACGAAACCGCGTCTGCGCCGGAAGGGCGCATCTGCGGTGTTCGATCAATGGATGGCAATTGCATTTTGGTATGGGCTTTAGGCCCCCTCCAGTTACTTTTCTTGCTAGACGTACGTTTCTTAACGGCAGATTTAGACGGATATTTAGGGCTATTTTTAAAAATAACAAAAAAAATTTACCCAACAAGCAAAAAAAGGCCTAAATGCACCGTTTTTGTGCATTTAGGCGGTTTCCGCATCCCAGTGGACGGGCTTTCTCCCCCACTCGAAGGCTGGGCTCAGTCCTCCAGCAGAGACAGGTCGCGCACCGCGCCCTTGTCGGCCGACATCACCAGCTTGGCGTAGGCCTTCAGCGCGGCCGACACCTTGCGCTTGCGCGGCTGAGCCGGCTTCCAGCCCTTGGCGTCCTGTTCGGCGCGGCGTATGGCCAGCTCTTCGTCAGACAACAGCACGTTAATGGAGCGGTTGGGGATGTCAATGCGAATGCGATCGCCATTGCGCACCAGGCCAATCGCACCACCGGCAGCCGCTTCCGGGGAGGCGTGGCCGATAGACAAACCCGAGGTGCCGCCCGAGAAGCGCCCGTCTGTCAACAATGCACAGGCCTTGCCCAGGCCCTTGGACTTGATGTACGAGGTGGGGTACAGCATTTCCTGCATACCGGGGCCGCCTTTGGGGCCCTCGTAGCGCACGATCACCACGTCGCCGGCCTTCACCTGGTCGTTCAGCACATGCTCCACCGCTTCATCCTGCGACTCGGTTACGTGGGCCGGGCCTTCAAACACCAGATTCGAATCATCAACCCCGGCAGTTTTCACCACGCAGCCATTCAACGCGATATTGCCCACAAGAACCGCCAAGCCGCCCTCTTGTGAGAACGCGTGCTCGCCGGAGCGGATGCAGCCGTTCTTGCGGTCCAGATCCAGGCTGGGCCAGCGGGTGCTTTGGCTGAACGCCACCTGGGTGGGGATGCCAGCCGGGCCGGCCATGTAGAAGGTCTTGACCGCGTCCGACGGGTTGCGGGCAATGTCCCACTCGTCCAGCGCGTCCTTCATGGTCTTGGCGTGCACGGTGGAGGTGTCGGTGTGCAGCTTGCCGGCGCGGTCGAGCTCACCCAGAATGGCCATGATGCCGCCGGCGCGGTGCACGTCTTCAATGTGGTACTTGTCGGTATTGGGCGCCACCTTGCACAGCTGCGGAACCGAGCGCGACAGGCGGTCAATGTCGGCCAGGGTGAAGTTGATTTCGGCTTCTTGCGCAATCGCCAGAATGTGCAGGATGGTGTTGGTGGAGCCGCCCATGGCGATGTCGAGCGTGATGGCGTTCTCGAAGGCCTTGAAGCCCATGGAGCGGGGCAGCACGCTGGCGTCTTCCTGCTCGTAATAACGCTTGCACAGGTCCACCGCCAGACGACCGGCGCGCTTGAACAGCTGCTCGCGGTCCGAATGGGTGGCCACCACGGTGCCGTTGCCGGGCAGGGACAGGCCCAGCGCCTCGGTCAGGCAGTTCATGGAGTTGGCGGTGAACATGCCGGAGCACGAGCCGCAGGTGGGGCACGCAGAGCGCTCCACCTCGGCCAGATCGGCGTCGTTCACTTTGTCGTCAGCGGCCATGACCATGGCGTCGATCAGGTCGAGCTTTTTGAATTCCATGGTGTGGGTGGTGGGGTTGGCCAGTTTGACCTTGCCGGCCTCCATGGGGCCGCCGGAAACAAAAACTACCGGGATGTTCAGGCGCATGGCGGCCATCAACATGCCGGGGGTGATCTTGTCGCAGTTGGAGATGCACACCATGGCATCGGCGCAATGGGCATTGACCATGTACTCGACCGAGTCGGCAATGATGTCGCGACTGGGCAGCGAATACAGCATGCCGTCGTGGCCCATGGCGATGCCGTCGTCCACCGCAATGGTGTTGAACTCCTTGGCGACACCGCCCGCCGCTTCAATCTCGCGGGCCACCAACTGGCCCAGATCCTTCAAGTGCACGTGACCAGGTACAAACTGGGTGAAGGAGTTGACCACCGCGATGATGGGCTTTTGAAAGTCGTCATCCTTCATGCCGGTGGCGCGCCACAGGGAGCGGGCTCCGGCCATATTGCGACCGGCTGTGGATGTTTTGGAACGGTATACGGGCATGGAAAGCTCTCTCGGTTGGGGCAGTAAACACACGGTGCGGGCACAGGGCGCCCGGCGCTGATCCTCAAGGGGAAATTATCGCGCACCGCATGCCAGGCCCGCGACCCGGCACCAAAGACCAGCCACGCACCAAGCCCATCGGCCCTGCAATCGACTACGCCTGCAAAGAAGACAAAGACGAACTGCCTGCCGATTGGTGCACGCTATGATCCCCTGAACAGGCCCACACCGTGCGGTGGCGGCAGCTCTCAACCACCCTGAATTCCACACATCCTGTATGACTGTCACCGTGGCCCGCCCCGACACCACAGCCGATCCCCGCATCTTCAACGAGCAGGTCCACACCCAGTACCAGACCCTGCCAGTCAGCCTGGGCGGCTCGGTGGTGGCCGTCAGCTTCTACAGCCTGGCCATGACGGTGTGGCAGCCGCTGGGCTGGGTCCTGGTCTGGTTTGCCGCGATGCTGCTGCAGTTTGCTGCCAGGGCCTGGGGCCTGCACCGCTACCGCCAGCGCCTCCAGAAGGGCCCGCTTTCCACAGCGGAAGTGCGCGCCTGGGGGCAGTACGCCACCTGGGGCTCGCTGTTGTCGGGCAGCCTGTGGGGCATTGTGGCCGTGGCTTTTTTTCCACCCACGGGATCCGAATTCGCCCAATACCAATACCTGCTGATGATGATGCTGTCCGGCATGGGAACCGCCGCCGCGTTCGCCCAGGCGTCGTACCCGCGGGCCTTCCGGGCGTTCATGCTGCCCTCCAGCGTGCCGTTTACCGTGCTGCTGTTTCTGCAGGGAACGACCATGCACTACATCTACTGCGCAACGTCAATCCTGTACATGCTGTCGATTGACCGCTTTGTAGCGGTGTTGAATCAATCCATGCTGGACGCCTACCGCATGCGCTTTTCCAACCAGGACCTGGTGGAGCAACTGGCCCGCCAAAACCAGTTGGTGGTCGAGGCCAGCGCGGCCAAGAGCAAGTTCCTGGCCTCGGCCAGCCACGACCTGCGCCAGCCCCTGCATGCGATGGAGCTGTTCACCGAGGCGCTGCAACAATCCACCCTGCCTCAGGGCGCCTACAGGATCACCTCCAAGCTGCGCCAATCGGTGGGTGCCATGCGTGGCCTGCTGGATGCACTGCTGGATATTTCCAAGCTCGATGCCGGCGTGGTCCGGCCACAACCCGCCCCACTGCAACTGGCGCCGCTGATGCAATTGGTCCACGATGAATTCCAGGGGCCCGCGCAGTCCAAGGGCCTGTTCCTGCGCCTGCGCGTGCCCCGCGGCGCCATCACCCACAGCGACCCGGCCCTGCTCAAATCCATCGTCAGCAATCTGGTGAGCAATGCCGTGCGCTACACCGCACGCGGCGGCATCCTGATCACCTGCCGGCCCTGGCGCGGGGAGTGGCTGGTGGACGTCATCGACTCGGGCCTGGGCATTGCCCCGGCGCAGCAGGAAGAAGTGTTCAAGGAATTTGTGCAACTGCACAACCCGCAGCGTGACCGCGAACAGGGGCTGGGGCTGGGCTTGGCCATCGTTGGTCGCCTGTGCAGCCTGCTCAGGCATTCCGTGGAGCTGCACTCCGAACCCCAGCGGGGCAGCCGCTTTCGGGTGCGGATTCCCAAGGTCGAACACCTGGCTGCCGAGGCTGCACCCCACCCCGCACCGGCCACGGCCGATCTGGAGCGCAACGCACTGGTGGTGGTCATTGATGACGAGCGCGACATCCGCGAAGCCATGCACGCCATGCTGACCGGCTGGGGCCTGCGCAGCGTCTGCCAACCGGACGCCACCAGCGCCATGCGCGCACTGGAGGATGAGGCCAGCCTGCCACTGCTGGTCATCAGCGACTACCGCTTGGGCGCACAGGTCACCGGCATTGATGCCATCGGCCACATCCGCAGCGAATACAACACGGACGACCTGCCATCCCTGCTGCTAACGGGCGACACCGAGAGCCAGGACCTGCTGCGCGTGCAGGCCAGCGGCATCCCCGTCATGCACAAGCCGGTGGACACCCGCCAGCTCAAGGACTTGCTGCACCACCTGTCCGTGCTGCGGCGCCAGCAGGCCTCCCCGAAGGTCGGGACCAAGGTCCCAGGGTCGGCACGGGCCGGTGTGATGGACCTAAGCTAGGCGCCGGACAACACACCACCAAGACCCGGACCGTGCCCTACAAAATACTCATTGTGGATGACCATGCGCTGGTGCGCGAGGGCCTTGCACTGCTGGTCTCAACCCTGCCGGGCGGCGCCAGCGTCTTCACTGCCGAGACCGCTGCCCAGGCTCTGGAACAGGCGGAGCTGCATGCACCGCTGGACGCCGTGTTGCTGGACTGCGGCCTGCCCGATGCCAGCGGCATCAACCTGATCCGCGCCCTGCAGGCGCGCTGCGGCCAAGCGCCCGTGATCGTGGTCTCTGCCGATGAAACCGACAGCGTGGAGAACCACGTCATGCAAATGGGCGCCAGTGCCTTCGTGCCCAAGAGCAAGGCTTCATCCAATGTGCTCAACGCCCTCAAGCTGGCCCTGGCCCGCGGGCTGCCCACTAATGCCAGCCCGGCAACAGCAGCCGAGGCCCCACCGGACCCCAGCGCACCGGTGCTGACGGCCCGCCAGCTCGACATCCTGCTGATGCTGGACCAGGGCCAGGCCAACCACACCATCGCACTGCAGCTGGGCCTGGCCGAGAAAACCGTCAAGAACCACATCACCGGCCTGTTCAGCGCGCTGGGCGCCGTCAACCGCCTGCAGGCCATCCGCCAGGCGCGCAACACCGGTCTGCTCACATAGCGCTATTGCAGCAGCCAATCAGAAATACGCACCCGCCGCCCGTGCCGCCGCCTCGTACACCTTGGGCAGGCGGTAGCCGCGTTTCTCCAGCTTCCCGGCATGCATGGCCACCAGAAAGGCCTGCCCCTCGGTGACCGGCAAGGTGGCCACGGAGCGGCCCTGCAGCAGTGCCACCGTCAGGCGACCTGCGACCTGCCCTTGCTCCTGGGGGGAGGATGAAATCGACAGCCCGCCGCCATCGCCCACAAAACCATTCTTCGCGGCCATGGGCAGTGCCTTGCTATGGGCCTCGGTCCAGGTCAGGAGTTCGGCAGGTGGGACCACGGCCGTGTCGCCCGGCTCCCGGACCACCCCCCGATAGCCGGAAATGAACAGCACATCGGCCCGTGCCCCAATGTCCTGCACGCCCGCCTGCCACTGCGCCAGACTTTGCGCCTGCTGGCAGGGCAGCATGCGGTGTGGCGCCCAGTTGAACGCGGCCAACTGGCCCGCTTCGGCGATGGACACGCCGCGCGCGTCGCCCAGGCAACCGATGGTCAGCGGCTTGCCACGCCCCAGGTCGTTCATTGCCTCGTGCAACGCCACCAGCGGCACCCGCTCCAGAATGCCGGTGGTGTTGGTGGACTGATCGAAGCCGTGCTCCTGCAACGGCGCATCAATGCCGGCAAACACAATGTGCAGGTCGGGCCGGTTCAGCAACTCGGGCGTGACCAGCTCGGCCGCCATGTCATCGAACACCACCAGCACATGGGGCTCGAACGACTCCACCGCCCGCATCGCCGACGCGGCGGCGGTCTCCTTGTGCTGGGCATTCGGTGCGCCCAGCAACCCCAGGTAGTGCGTGCGGCTCAGCACCGTGCGCGGATAGCCCTTGCGGGCCTCCTGGAAGCTGGTATTGAGCGATTTGACCCAGCCATAGTTTTCGTCATAGCTGTGCACCACCAGAATCCGGGGGCTGGTGGTGTTGTAGTAAATGGAGAGCAGCAGCGACAGCGCCAGAAACACACTGACCAGCACCATCTTGGATGTCTTTCTCATATCAGATCCAGCGCATCCCAATACGGGATGGATACAAAAACGGCGGCCACGCGCAGTGCGGACGATGCCAGGTTGAACTTCAGGAACAGGGACTCGTTGTAGCGGCTGCCGCTGGCATCCACCGCGCGCAGCTGGGCGTAGGCGCTGCTCTGGTAGGGCAGAAACCACAGGTCCGAGAACATGGCGGCCAGGAAACCGACGATCCAGGGGTTGATGCCCGTGGCCTCCGCCAGGGGCATCAGCAGGATGGCCGACACCACCATGCCCGCCGTGATCGGCAGCGCCAGGCGGATGACGCACACCACCAGCAACTCCAGCAGCACCAGGCGGGTCATGTCCTGCTGCAGCAGGGCCGCCAGACTGTCCATCCACGGGGCGATCTGGTCCACCACGTGCAAATGCTCCATGGCGCCGGTCAGCCCCTGCAGCGACAGCAGGAAGAACACCATGGGCCAGTCCACATACTGCTGGAAGCCCTTCTTGGTGACCAGCCCGTAGAACAACAGCGACACCAGCACAAAACCGGCCACCCAGGGCAGCGAGATGTGGTGCCACGACGCGCCACTGGCCCCGGCCAGGAACACGCCCAGCGCCAGCAGGACAAACCGCTCATCGCGCCCCAGCGGCCCCAGCAGAGCCATCTGCTGGCGCACCTGTTCCTTGGAGGCCGGCAGCGCATGGCCGGGCCCGAAGAAGACCCGATCCAGCACAAAGTGCCCCACAGTCACCACCAGCGCGCATACGGCCGCTGCAACAAACCAGAAGAACCCCTGGAACTCGTCCTGCAACTGCAGGGGCAGCATGGCAAACACGATCAGGTTGGCGCTCTTGCTGGTCACAAACATGGGCGACATGTTCATGGAACCGGTGTAGGTGGCCACCGCCAGGCGGGTGTGGTCCAGGCCACCGGGCTGGACCCCATCGGCCCCGCAGAAGTCGCGGTACAGCGGCACCAGCAGGCTCATGCGGGCGTTGCCCGAGGGCATGATGGGAGAGAGCACATAGCCCGACGCCACCAGCGCAAAGCCGTGCCAGAACGGCGTATCCGGCAGGTGCAGGCGCATCCACAGGATGAAGCGGTAGGACAGGCCCGAGGCGACCAGCACCCCGCCCAGCACATACACCCCGACAAACAGGATCAGCCCGCTGGATGCAAAGCCGGACAGCACCACCTTGGTCGGCGCCAGATCGACCAGCAGCATGGCCGTCATGGCGAACAGCGGCGGCACGAACTCGTCCACGATGGAAAACATCCACATGGACACCGTGGCCGCGAGAATTGCGACAAACAGCGTGATGGGCATGGCCCACCCCTGCGTGAAACCCAGCCCCAACAGCAGCAGCGGCAGCAGCACGGTGCAGCTCCAGCCCCACAGTTCCCGCTGCGATGGGCTGGCCGCATGACCAGGGGGTTTCACCGGTGGCCCCGGCAACTCGGAGCCGCCCACGCTGGCCAGCACGGCGCGCTGGGCCTTGTGCCCCACGTCCGGCGCCTCGGCAATCAGGTCCTGCAGTGCCCGGCGGGGCAACACCAGCAGCGTGGTGTCCCTGTTGGCGATAGCGCTGCGGCAATAGCTGGCCTGCCCGGTCAGCGCCTCTTCGCCGGCAAGTTGTGCCGGCCCCCGGTCCTCGCCCGCGAAGGAACACACGGTGAGCGATCCGTGCAGCACCAGATACAGGTTCGCCGCCGGCGCGCCGGACTGGGCCACGGACTGGCCGGCTGCGGCATGCTGAACACGGACCGCACCCATCAGACGCGCCTGGGCACGGCCCGGCAAGGTGGCAAACAAGGGCTCGGAAGACAGCCGGCTGGCAATCTCCGTCACGGACGGCTCAATAGGCATGGTGCTGGAGCGTGTGGTCACGCGCGGTGGAACAGGGTGTGCAGGTTGGCCAACAGCCAACCCTGCGATGCTAAATCATGACCTGGGTCATCCCCGGGATCGGGACCAAAGTCCTGCAGGGCACTAACGCAGCCCCTCAAACCGGCTGCATGATCTGCGCAACGGTGTCACGGATCAGCGTGAGCGTGGCCTGCTGCGTCAGCGTGGCCGGACGCAGCGAGCTGGTGGCCAGCGACACCCGGGTGCGCAGCGGCGGCCCGTCAATCGCCCGCACCGTGAAGGCCGAAGGGCGTATGGAGTTGGCCACCGCGTTGCGCGACAGCACGGCACTGCCGGCGCCATCGGCCACCAGGTCCAGGATGGCAGACACACCGTCGATCTCCAGCGCGATCACCGGGCGGCAACCGATATTGGCCATTTCGGACTCGACCTGCATGCGAATCGCATTGGGGCGGCTGGGTATGACCAGCGGCAACTGCGCAACCTCCTTCAGCGCAATCGGGCCAGGGCCGGGATCTTCCTGCAGTCCGGGTGGGCGGCGTTGCACCAGCATCAGGTCTTCGTCCTGCAACGGAACGGTTTCAATTTCAGGGCTGGCCTGGGCGTTGTACAGGACCGCAATATCCAGACGCCCGTTGACCAGCGATTCCAGCAGGGCCACCGACAGGCCTTCACTAATGGAGATGGTGGCATCCGGCATCTGCTGGCGAAAGGCCCGGGTCAACGGCACGGTCAGCACCCGTGCCAGGCTGGTCGGCAGGCCCACCGCCACCCGCCCGGCCAGGGCGCCGCGCACGCGGCCCAGCTCCTCCTTGGCCCGCTCCACCTGGTGCAGAATGCCGCGGCCATGCGCCAGCAGCAGCTTGCCGGCTTCGGTGGGCACGGCGCCACGGCCATTGCGGGTCAACAGGTTTTGCCGCAGCTCCACCTCCAGCAGGCGCACCTGGCGGCTCAGCGCGGGTTGTGCCACGTCCAGCGCAATGGCGGCGCGGGTGAAACTGCCCATTTCGGCCACGCGCACAAAATACTCCAGTTGCTTCAGGTCCATGACAGTAATTGTGAATAGCTAGACCTTAATTATGCCGATTTGCGATAGCTGCTAGTAGTAGCCCGGTCTTCCGCGGATACCCGGCGCGGCCCAGAATTGCGTCCATGCCAATCCCAGCAACCACCGCACCTGCGCCCCTCAAGGGCATCTCCTCCATGGCCACCCGGCAGCTGCTGGCCGAACTGACGGCCGCCTATGCGCAGCAGCACGGCCAGGCCGTCGCCATCGAGTCGGTGGGCGGCGTGGATGCCGCCAAACGCGTGCAGGCTGGCGAGGCCTTTGACGTGGTCATCCTCGCTTCTGACGCCATCGCCAAGCTGGTTGCCGCCGGCCATCTGCGCGCCGACAGCGTGACCCACCTGGTGCACTCCGGTGTCGCCGTGGCCGTGCGCGCCGGTGCACCTGGGCCCGACATCAGCAGCGAAGACGCGGTGCGCCAGGCCGTGTTGGCAGCACCCACGCTGAGCTATTCCACCGGCCCCAGCGGCGTGGCGCTGGCCCAGCTGTTTGAACGCTGGGGCATTGCTGAGCAGATCAAGGACCGTATCGTCACCGCCCCCCCCGGTGTGCCCGTAGGCAGCCTGGTGGCCAAGGGCGAAGTCGCACTGGGCTTCCAGCAACTGAGCGAACTGATCCATGTGGACGGCATCGCAGTAGTCGGCCCGCTACCCAGCGCAATCCAGATCTCCACCACCTTTTCCGCCGCCATGACGACCCGTTGCACGCAACCTGCCGAGGTGCAGGCCCTACTGGACTTCTTGGCCTCGCCAGAAGCGACTGAGGCCAAGCAGCGCCAGGGCATGGAACCCGCGTGATATGAAATTGATAGCACATAGCGCTTATTTCACGAGGGCTATAGGCCTAAAACACCAATAAGGAGTAACCCATGATCATTGACTGCCACGGCCACTACACGACGGCCCCCAAGGCGCTGGAAACCTGGCGCAACCAGCAGATTGCCGGCATCAAAGACCCCGCCGTTAGCCCCAAAGTGGCGGACCTGAAAATCAGCGACGACGAGTTGCGCGAATCGATTGAGACCAACCAGTTGCGCCTGATGAAGGAGCGCGGCTCTGACCTGACGTTGTTCAGCCCGCGCGCCAGCTTCATGGCCCACCACATTGGCGACTTCAATGTGTCCAGCACTTGGGCCGCCATCTGCAACGAACTGTGCTACCGCGTCAGCCAGCTCTTTCCCGACCATTTTGTGCCGGTCGCCATGCTGCCGCAAAGCCCCGGCGTGGACCCCGCGACCTGCATTCCCGAGCTGGAGAAGTGCGTCAAGGAATATGGCAACGTGGGTATCAACCTGAACCCCGATCCGTCGGGTGGCCACTGGACCTCGCCCCCGCTGAGCGACAAAGCCTGGTTCCCGATCTACGAGAAGATGGTGGAGTACGACATCCCCGCCATGATTCACGTGTCAACGAGCTGCAACGCTTGCTTCCACACCACCGGCGCGCACTACCTGAATGCCGACACGACAGCCTTCATGCAGTGCCTGACCAGCGATTTGTTCAAGGACTTCCCCACGCTGAAGTTCCTGATTCCCCACGGCGGCGGCGCGGTGCCCTACCACTGGGGCCGCTTCCGCGGCCTGGCGCAGGAGTTGAAGAAACCGCTGCTGCAAGACCATCTGCTGAACAACATCTTCTTCGACACCTGCGTCTACCACCAACCTGGCATTGACTTGTTGAACACTGTGATCCCGGTGAAAAACGTGCTGTTCGCCAGCGAAATGATCGGCGCGGTGCGCGGCATCGATCCCGAAACCGGCAACTATTACGACGACACCAAGCGCTACATCGAAGCGTCCAAGATCCTCAGCGACGCGGACCGTCACCAGATTTATGAAGGTAATGCCCGGCGCGTGTTCCCACGGCTGGACGCGCTCTTGAAAACAAAGGAAGCCCAATGAACAACCTCGGTATCGTCCACCGCAACATCGTCCGCGCCGACCGCGCCGCCGTCGACAAACTGTCCCGCTTCGGCGTGGCCACCATCCACGAGGCCATGGGCCGCGTCGGCCTGATGAAGCCCTATATGCGCCCCATCTACAACGAGGCAAAAATCTGCGGCACGGCTGTGACGGTGCTGCTGCAACCCGGCGACAACTGGATGATGCACGTGGCCGCCGAGCAGATCCAGCCCGGTGACGTAGTGGTAGCCGCTTGCACCACCGACAACGAAGACGGCTTCTTTGGTGACCTGCTGGCGACCTCGTTCCAGGCCCGTGGCGCCGTTGGCCTGATCATTGACGGTGGTGTGCGCGACGTCAAAGACCTGACCGAGATGAACTTCCCGGTGTTCAGCAAGGCCATCCACGCCAAGGGCACGATCAAGGCCACGCTGGGTTCGGTCAATGTGCCCGTGGTGTGTGCGGGTGCCCAGGTCAACCCTGGTGATGTGGTGATTGCTGACATCGACGGTGTGGTGGTTGTCCCCGCCGCCATCGCGCAAAAAGTTGCCGATGCGGCAGAAGCGCGTGAGGCTAACGAAGGTGATAAACGCGCCATCTTTGCATCGGGTGTGTTGGGACTGGACTACTACAAGATGCGCGAAGGGTTGGAGAAGGCGGGACTGCGTTATGTCGACTGAGCGCCTGGGCGGCACAGCGTTCTGCTCCGTGTCCCCCGCCCGCTGCGCGGGCTCCTCCTTTACCTGCGCAAAACACTGTGCCGCCCAGGCTTGTGGCTATTGGTCAAATCGGCCTCTAGCCCTCGTGGATATTGCGTAAGAAGCTATTGTATTGATAGCAATTATCAGGAACCCTATGGAATTCACCAAGACCCCCGGCTGGCTGGACTGGTACACCGGTCCTAGCAAACCCCGCTTTCAACTGCCCCCCGGCAGCGTGGACGCCCACTGCCATGTGTTTGGCCCCGGCGACCAGTTTCCCTATGCGCCGGAGCGCAAATACACGCCGTGTGACGCGTCCAAGGACCAGTTGTTTGCGCTGCGCGACCACCTGGGCTTTGACAAGAACGTGATCGTGCAGGCCACCTGCCATGGCTCGGACAACCGGGCGCTGGTCGATGCGCTGAGGGCGTCCAACAACAAGGCGCGCGGCGTGGCCACCGTCAAGCGCGATGTAACCGACGCCGAGTTGCAGGACATGCACGCCGCCGGTGTGCGTGGCACGCGCTTCAACTTCGTCAAGCGTCTGGCCGACTTCACGCCGCCCGAGGTGCTGCTGGAGATTGCCAACCGCATTGCGCCGCTGGGCTGGCATGTGGTGGTGTACTTTGAGGCGCAGGATCTGCCCGAGCTGTATGAATTTTTTACCGCGCTGCCCACCACCGTGGTGGTGGACCACATGGGCCGGCCTGATGTCAGCAAGCCCGTGGACGGACCCGAGTTCGCGCTGTTTGTGAAGATGATGCGCGAGCACGGCAATATCTGGAGCAAGGTGAGTTGCCCCGAGCGGCTCAGCGTCAACGGCCCCAAAGCGCTGAACGGCGAGCAGCGTGCCTATCAGGACGTGGTGCCCTTTGCCAGACACTTGGTCGAGACCTTCCCGGACCGCGTGCTGTGGGGCACTGACTGGCCACACCCCAACCTGAAGGACCACATGCCCGACGATGGCCTGCTGGTCGATTTCATCCCGCAGATCGCCACCACGGTGGAACTGCAGCGCAAGCTGCTGGTGGACAACCCCACACGTTTGTACTGGAGCTAGCCATGTCACTCGACAAACCCTATCTGGACGTGCCGGGAACCACCATCTTCGACGCCGAGCAAAGTCGCCGGGGCTACCACCTGAACCAGTTCTGCATGTCGCTGATGCAGGCCGCCAACCGCGAGCGCTTCAAGGCCGACGAGCGGACCTACCTGGATGAATGGGCGATGACCGAGGAGCAAAAGCAGGCGGTGCTGGCGCGTGATCTGAACCGCTGCATTGCGCTTGGGGGCAACATCTATTTCCTGGCCAAGATCGGCGCCACCGACGGCAAGAGCTTTCAGCAAATGGCCGGCAGCATGACCGGCATGACCGAAGACGAATACCGCGCCATGATGGTCGCCGGTGGCCGTTCGGTCGAGGGCAACCGCGTCATTGGCGAAGATGGCAACGCCCAGGCCCACCACCAACCCCAGGGCAGCGCAGGCCAGAAAGTGAAGGCCTGACACCATGGCAAAAATCACCGCATCCGTTTACACCTCCCACGTGCCCGCCATTGGCGCGGCCATCGACCTGGGCAAGACCCGGGACCCGTACTGGCAGCCCGTTTTCAAAGGCTACGAGTTCTCCAAGCAGTGGATGAAGGACAACCAGCCCGATGTCATCTTCCTGGTCTACAACGACCACGCCACCGCCTTCAGCCTGGACATGATTCCCACCTTTGCCATCGGCACGGCCGCCAGTTACCAGCCCGCCGACGAAGGTTGGGGCCCGCGCCCCGTGCCCGTGGTGCAGGGCCACCCGGAGCTGGCCGCGCACATTGCGCAGTCGGTCATCCAGCAGGACTTTGACCTGACTATCGTCAACAAGATGGACGTGGATCACGGCCTGACCGTGCCGCTGTCGCTGATGTGCGGGCAGCCCGACGCCTGGCCTTGCCCGGTGATTCCGTTTGCCGTCAACGTGGTGCAATACCCCGTGCCATCGGGCCAGCGTTGTTTCAACCTGGGCAAGGCGATTGCCAAAGCCGTGGAGAGCTACGACGACGACCTGAACGTGCACATTTGGGGCACAGGCGGCATGAGTCACCAGTTGCAAGGGCCACGCGCGGGCCTCATCAACAAGGAGTTTGACAACCGCTTCCTGGACAAGCTGATTTCCGACCCGGCAGCCGCCGCCGCCATTCCCCACATCGACTACGTGCGTGAGGCGGGCAGCGAGGGCATTGAGCTGGTAATGTGGTTGATCGCCCGAGGCGCTATGAAAGATGTAGCGGATAAAGCAGCATCCACGAGGGCTACCCACCGTTTTTACCATATACCGGCGAGCAACACGGCCGTGGGACATCTGATTCTGGAGAATAGTTGATATGAGCAAAACCATCAAAGTGGCGCTGGCCGGCGCCGGTGCCTTTGGCATCAAACACCTGGACGGCATCCAGAATATTGACGGCGTTGAAGTCGTCTCGCTGGTCAGCCGCGAACTGGACAAGACCCGCGAGGTAGCGGCGAAGTACGGCATTGCCCACGTCACCACCGACTTGGCCGATAGCCTGGCGCTGAAGGAAGTGGACGCGGTCATACTGTGCACGCCCACACAGATGCATGCCAGCCAGACCCTGGCTTGCCTGAAGGCCGGCAAGCACGTACAGGTGGAAATTCCGCTGTGCGATGTGCTCACCGACGGTGAACAAGTCGCTCAGGTGGCGGCCCAGAGCGGCCTGGTCGCCATGTGCGGCCACACCCGCCGCTTCAACCCCAGCCACCAGTATGTGCACAAGGAAGTCACTGGCGGGCGTTTCAACATCCAGCAAATGGATGTGCAGACCTATTTTTTCCGCCGCACCAACATGAACGCGCTGGGCCAGGCCCGTAGCTGGACCGACCACCTGCTGTGGCACCACGCGGCCCACACGGTGGACCTGTTCGCCTACCAGTGCGGCAGCCCTATCGTGAAGGCCAACGCCATCCAGGGCCCGATTCACCCCACGCTGGGCATCGCCATGGACATGAGCATCCAGCTCAAGGCCGCCAACGGCGCGATCTGCACGCTGTCACTCAGCTTCAACAACGACGGCCCGCTGGGCACCTTCTTCCGCTACATCGGCGACAGCGCAACCTACATCGCCCGCTACGACGACCTGTTCAACGGCAAGGACGAGAAGATCGATGTGTCCCAGGTGGATGTGTCCATGAACGGCATCGAGCTGCAGGACCGCGAGTTCTTCGCCGCCATCAAAGAAGGCCGGGAGCCCAATAGTTCAGTGGCCAGCGTGTTGCCCTGCTACCAGGTGCTGCATGCGCTGGAGCAGCAACTGAAATAGTCCGAAGCCACAGTGGTTATGCTTGGTGCTCCATTCCCCTAGAGCACCAACATGAAAAAACTGTACGTCGCCTGTCTTCTGGTCTGCGCTGGCCTGGCCACTTCGGCCCAGGCGGCCGGTGAGCCGGCCCCGCTACCACCCACTGGCGGCGTCGTCAGCGGTGTGGTCCTTGAGGTCAAGGATGTCGACAGCTACACCTACATTCGCCTGAAGACCAAGGACGGCGAGACCTGGGCCGCAGTCAGCCGTGCACCGGTCAAGGTTGGCGCCACGGTGTCCATCGGCGACGCCATGGTCATGCAGAACTTTGAGAGCAAGTCCCTCAAGAAGACCTTTCCAGCCATCGTGTTCGGCAGTCTGGCCGGCAGCAGCAAGCTCGCTACAGAACCACATCCCACCGGGACTCCCGTTGCCGACACTGCGCCCATCCGCGTAGAAAAGGCCACGGGCGCCAACGCACGCACCGTGGCAGAGGTCATCACCAAGGGCGCGGAGTTGAAGGACAAGGCCGTACAGGTGCGCGGCAAGGTCGTCAAGTTCAACCCCGCCATCATGGGCAAGAACTGGATCCACCTGCGCGATGGCTCCGGCTCGGCCTCCGACGCCACCAACGACCTTCTGGTAACGACGAATGCGAAAGCCAAGCCTGGGGATGTGATCACAGTGTCCGGCATGGTCCGAGTCGATAAGGACTTCGGCGCCGGCTATGTCTACAAAGTGCTGATTGAGGACGCGACGATCCGGCCATGATCCGCTTGGGCGTGCCCCTACAATCACGCCCTTTGCCTGCTCTGCCCCCGTCATGCACATCGTCGTCAACGAAGATCTCAAAGCCTATATCGATCCCCTCACCCCCGACGAGCATGATGCTCTGGAGCGCAGCCTGTTAACGGAAGGTTGCCGCGATGCCTTGGTGCTGTGGGGCGATGTGCTGGTGGATGGCCACAACCGTTACGGCATTTGCCAGAAGCACGGCATTCCATTTCAAACCCTGCAGAGCACGCTGTTCAAGAGCATGGACGACGTCCACCTGTGGATGATCGACCAGCATCTGGGCCGGCGCAGCGTGTCGGACTTTCAGCGCGGTGTGCTGGCGCTGCGCAAGCGCGAAATCCTGAACGACCGGCGCCTCAAGGCCGAGCCTGCGGTGGAACCGGACAGCGCGCCGCCCGCCGCCGTTGCCGCGGCCGAGCCGCTGAAAAGCCGGGACGACATCGCCAAGGCCGCCCGCCTGAGCAGCAGCCAGGTCGTGATGATCGAAAAGATCCAAAAACAGGCAGCCCCCGAAGTGGTGGCCGCCGTCAAATCCGGCACGATTTCACTCAATGCTGCTGCGGCCGTGGCCACACTGCCCGAGCAGGAACAGGTTGCCGCTGCCCAGGGCGGTAAGGAACTGCTGCGCCAGGCGGCCAAGCGCGTGCGTGAGAGCAAGAAGCGCACGCCCACAGCGGAGTCACAGGACGCCATGCCGGAATCGGTCGAGGCACTGAAGGCACGGATCGCCGAGCTGCTGGCAGAAAACACCAGCCTGCGCGAACAGCTGGCCGCCCTGCACGCGCCGACACGCCCCTTCTGAGGCCGCGAGCCAGCTGGATCTAGGTGGGCCGGTACAGCACGCGTGGCCCGTTGCCGTAATAGGCAAACAATGGCAGGCCCGCCCGATCCCCGCTCAAGGCCCGGCCCAGCTCCTGGAGCATGAACACCGTCACATCAATCAGCGGGTATTGCAGCGCCTGCTCGACCGCTACCCAGTGAAGATGCTGCAGCTCCCCATCGCCACCGATTTCGCCTTCAAACAGCGCTTCGGGTGCGGCGAAGAAGCGCGCGTGGTAGCGCACCGGACTGATGACCGGCGTAATGGCCCGGCCGATGTAGCGCAGGCTCTGTGCACCGGCTTCGGCCTTCAACACCAGTCCCGTTTCCTCCCGGGCCTCGCGGATGGCGGCTGTCTGCAGTGCCTGTGCCAGGTCCATGCGTCTGCCAACCCCCATGTGATCGGCCCACGGCACAGCCTCTGGAGAGGTGGGGTAGTCCGCTGGGTCCACCGCCCCACCGGGAAAGACGTACACGTCCGGCGCAAACCGGGCCCGCGCGTGGCGCTTGCCCAGCAAAACCTCCAACTGCCCGCCCGCATTGCGGTAGACGATGAGGCTGGCCGCGTCGCGCGGCTTTCCGGGAGATGGGCGCTTGCTTGGGTTCATCACCGTCCGGTAAAGCGAGCCGGACGCCGCTCCACAAAGGCACGCACGCCTTCGGCCGCGTCCTCGGAATTGGCCAGCACGCGCTGGGTTTCAATGAACTCGGCCACGGCGGCCATGGGGCCCTGCTCCACGGACTTGATCGTGTTGAGCCGGGTTGCCACCACCGCTGCGGGCGCCTGTTCCGAGATGGTCTGGGCAATGCTGACAGCCGCCTCCAGTTCCTCGCCGGTGGGCACCACCTTCTGCACAAAGTTCAGGCGATAGGCCTCGGCACTGTCAAACTCGTCACCGGTGAGCAAATGCAGCATCGCGTTGCCAAGCCCTGCGCGCTCGGCCATGCGCAGCGTGGCGCCACCGGTGGGCATGATGCAGCGTTTGACCTCCAACTGCGAAAAGCGGCAACTCTGCGCAGCCACCACAATATCGGCGCCGAGCATCAGCTCGATGCCCACCGTGAAGGTGATGCCCTTGACGGCAACCACCATGGGCTTGGTTCGACGACGGTAGCCTGGCAGTCCCATGTCATGGGGTTCCACCAGGCCCTCGGGAACGGCCTTCTTGCCTGCGCGCATCAGCGGTGCGCAGGCCGGCAAGTCCAGCCCCGCCGTGAAGTGATCACCCGCCGCACACAGCACGCCCACCCGCAGCGCGGGATCGTCATCCAGCCGCGTGTAGGCCTCTGCCAACTCGCGGAACATCTTGGGCGTGAAGCCATTGCGTTTGGACGGCCGGTTGATGCCAATCAGCAGCACATGGCCGCGTACCTCGGTCTCAATGGCGCCTTCGGAGTGTTCTGCAGAAAAAAGCATGCGTGCGGCCTTCAAGTGTTTGACCCCACTGTAGTGTGGCCCTGAGCATCTGGCTGTCACCCTGGCGGCTGGCGGAGCCCACACCGCCCAGCACCGGCCAAAAAAAAACCGGCCAGAAGGCCGGTTTCTTGTGCTGCAGTGCAGACTTTAGTAGCGGTTTCCGCCGCCACCGTAGCCACCACCGCCGCCTTCGCGACGGCCACCGCCGCCGCCACCACCGCCGAAGCCGCCGGTACGGGGCTCCATGGGACGTGCTTCATTGACGACCATATCGCGGCCATCGACCGATTTGCCATTCATGCCGCTGATGGCGGCCTGGGCTTCAGCGTCGCTCGACATTTCCACAAAGCCGAAGCCCTTGGAGCGGCCGCTGTCGCGGTCCATCATGACTTTGGCCGACGAAACGGTGCCGAAGTCAGAAAAATTTTGGTTCAGGGATTGGTCATCTACCGAATAGGAGAGGTTGCCGACGTAAAGTTTCTTGCCCATTGTGGGATCTTTCAAAAATGCGCCCACAGCATTCAAAATGCCGCGCAGCGCAGGGGGAATGACGGTCTTGGTTAAAGAACCATCTCGGGATACGGTGTGTGAGGAATGACACCGGAGGTAAAGCTCGCCGCAGGGGGAGTTTGACGACCGGGAGGGCCGAGATGATCGGCCATGAGGGTGCGGGAGCGGTGTGTGAGGTACCGCAGTCCCTGTCAGACTACAGCTACTGCGAAGGTAAGCAAATCGCAGTAACACGCGTATTTTACTCTCGAACACGAACCAGCGCGAAACTATCTACATGTTGACCTCCATTACACACTGTCTACAGGCTCCGATTGATTCACCCGAAACACCCACGTTTGATGTCTGGGCACCACGCTGGCTGCACACCGCGCTGGCAGCGCAGAGCCCCATCGACCTCGCCATTCGCACGGCCTTTGAAGCGGACCGCATTGCCTGGGCCTTCGCCTGCGCCTACCAGTCGGCCTTGCGTGCCCTGGTTCCCACCACCCACGGCGATGGGTTGTTGACCCTGTGCGTGACCGAGCAAACGGGCAACCGCCCGCGTGACATCCAGACCCGCATCCATCGACTTGCCGATGGCGGGGTCAGTGTCAAAGGCCACAAGCGCTGGGCGATGCTGGGGCCCCTGCCAACCACACTGCTGGTGGTCGGGGTGTCTGACGCGCCGGCGCCAACGGCTACACCCAGTCTGCGTGTGGTCAAGGTGCCCCTAGGCTCAGCAGGGCTTTCGGTGCAACACACGCAGGCCACCCGCTTCGTGCCGGAAGTGCCGCATTGCGCGGTAGACCTGCAAGACGTGGCGCTGGGAGCGGACGCCCTCTTGCCCGGTGACGGATATCTGGACTACATGAAGCCCTTTCGCACGCTGGAAGACGTCTACGTGGCAGCCGCCACGCTGGCCTATCTCATCCGGGAGGCACGCGCCAACCAGTGGCCAACCGATTACATCGAGCGCCTGGCCGCCGCGCTCACAGCGGTGCGCGCCATTGCACTGCAGCCACCACTGGATGCGGTGACACACGTCCTGCTGGCCGGAGCCCTGGACATGGTGCGAAGCCTTCGCGCAGAAGCCACTGCGCTCTGGAAAGATTCTGTGGACGCCAGCGCCGAGCGCTGGCGCCGGGACTGTGCGCTGTTCGAAGTTGCAGACACCGCCCGCCGCCTGCGCCGCGAGCGTGCCTGGGAGCAACTGCGTGCAACCGGCCAGCGTTAGGCCCTATTTGAACTGCAGCTTGGCGCCGTTCAGCGGCACCGCCGTCAGACTGTTCTTGGGCGAACCGTCAATCAGCTTGTCTTTGTTTTATTATCATTTAAAACAGTTGATTGTCGAAACGTAGATACGGCGAGGGGTAGAAGTGAATTTTCGTCAACCGATCAAACGACGCCCAAAAACTCAAATCAGTTGACAGAAACTTTTTAGTCACATACCCGACACGTAAGTTAGCCAAAGCAAAACGGTTTACAGTGCCGCTTACAAGCTTTTGGGTAATTGCGTACTCTGGCCTAGTAGAGCGGCGTTATTGCCATCGTTGATCCGTATTCGCCCAGCGGCACTGGTTTTTGATCGGGCAGACCTCTCTCAATCATGCTTTAAATAGGTGT
>JBBQLM010000044.1:0-38713 GCA_038327925.1 Burkholderiales bacterium
GCCGACGGCACCATCAAGACGCGCCATGCCAAGTCCGACCTGGGCGGCACCATGCGCCTGGGCGCGCAAAGCTCCGACGTGGCGCCGAACAGCCTGGCGCACCAGATCTACGGCGACGTGGTGACCGAACGCCACCGCCACCGCTACGAAGCCAACGTCAACTACCTGGACGCGCTGCGCAAGTCCGGCCTGGTGATCTCAGCGCTCACGCAGCGCGAGAACCTGACCGAAATCGTCGAGTTGCCGCAGGCGGTGCATCCCTGGTTCGTCGGCGTGCAGTTCCACCCTGAATTCAATTCGACGCCGTGGAACGGCCATCCGCTGTTCAATGCCTACATCGCCGCCACCTTGGCACACCGCGATGCGGCCAGCCTGGCGCAGACGGCCGACGCGGCCAAACCCCTCAAGGTGGTGGCAGCGGCATGAAGCCCTGCGGGTTCGGGAACGGACGGGCGCAACCATTCGCCTTGGTTGCCGTTCCGAACGCCGTGCCATTCAGGCACACGAAAGCCCGTCTGAAAAAACTTCTTCTTTCTACTTTCCAAGGATAAAAATGAGCGCAATTGTTGATATCGTCGGCCGCGAGATTCTCGACAGCCGTGGCAACCCCACCGTCGAATGCGACGTGCTGCTGGAGTCCGGCGTGATGGGCCGGGCGGCCGTGCCTTCGGGCGCCTCCACCGGCTCGCGCGAAGCCATCGAGCTGCGCGACGGCGACAAGTCGCGCTACCTCGGCAAGGGCGTGCTCAAGGCCGTCGGCCATATCAACAACGAAATCTCTGAGGCCGTGCTCGGCTTGGACGCCAGCGAGCAGGCTTTCCTGGACCGCACGCTGATCGAACTCGACGGCACCGAAAACAAGTCGCGCCTGGGCGCCAACGCCATGCTGGCCGTCTCCATGGCCGTGGCTAGAGCCGCCGCCGAGGAAGCCGGCCTGCCGCTGTACCGCTACTTTGGCGGCATGGCGGCGGTGCAAATGCCCGTGCCCATGATGAACGTCATCAACGGCGGCGAGCACGCCAACAACAACCTCGACCTGCAAGAGCTGATGATCATCCCGATCGGCGCACCGAGCTTTCGCGAAGCGCTGCGCTACGGCGCCGAAGTGTTCCACGCCCTGAAGAAAATCCTGCACGACAAGGGCATCAGCACCGCCGTCGGCGACGAAGGCGGCTTTGCGCCCAACGTACCCAGCCATGAAGCGGCGATCCAGATGATCCTGCAAGCCATCGACAAGGCCGGTTTTGTCGCTGGCGAGCAGATTGCCCTGGGCCTGGACTGCGCTGCCTCCGAGTTCTACAAGGACGGCAAGTACGAGCTGTCCGGCGAAGGCCTGAGCCTCACCGCGCAGGAATGGACTGACATGCTGGCCACCTGGGTCGACAAGTACCCGATCATCAGCATCGAGGACGGCATGGCCGAAGGTGACTGGGACGGCTGGAAAATCCTGACCGACCGCCTGGGCAAGAACGTGCAGATCGTCGGCGACGACCTGTTCGTCACCAACACCAAGATTTTGAAGGAAGGCATCGACAAGGGCATCGCCAACTCGATCCTGATCAAGATCAACCAGATCGGCACCCTGACCGAAACCTTCGCCGCCATCGAAATGGCCAAGCGCGCCGGCTACACCGCCGTGATCTCGCACCGCTCGGGCGAAACCGAGGACTCGACGATTGCCGACATCGCCGTGGGCACCAATGCCGGCCAGATCAAGACCGGCTCACTGTCGCGCTCGGACCGCATGGCCAAGTACAACCAGTTGCTGCGCATCGAGGAAGACCTGGGCGAAGTCGCCAGCTACCCCGGCCGCGCCGCTTTCTACAACCTGCGCTAAGGCCTCCGCCAGCCCATGGGCAAGCGCTTATTGGTTCCTGCCGTTCTGGTCGTGCTGCTCGGGTTGTTCCAGGCCCAGCTCTGGATCGGCCGCGGCAGCATCCCCAACGTGCGCGAGATGCAGCAACGCCTGGAAGAGCAGCTGGCGAACAACAAGCTGCACCAGGCGGGCAACGACCAGCTGGCCACCGAGATCAAGGATCTGCAGGAAGGCCTGGAAATGGTCGAGGAAAAGGCGCGCAGTGAACTCGGCATGGTCAAACCCAATGAAATGTTCGTCCAGTTCACCGAATAAGGGAGCTGTCCCATGGCTGGCGGGCAACGCGTCCGTTCATGGCCGGCTGCACCTGCCTCGATCGCCATGCTGAGCATTGCGCTGCTCGGCGCCTGCCCGGTCCAGCTGTCCGAACTCGCCGCCGCCCTGAACCAGGCGACACAAGCCCTGGGCCGTCAAATCATGCTGGTCACGGCGGACGGGGCCGATACCCTGCCCGCAGGCTTGCCCAGGTTTGACCTGGTGCTGCTGGCAGGGCTTGAAGCGCCTTTTCCCGCGCCGTGCAAGACGGGGACGGACGCTGTGCCCGACCCGGAAGCGGCCGACAAGTCGATTCGCACCGCGCTGGCGCGGGCTGGCGTTTCCTACCGGGTGCTGTATGGCACGGCCGGCGAGCGGCTTGCCCATGCGCTGCAGGCAGTCGAAAGCCTGCTGCCGGCCGCCAGCCGACCCATGCAGGCCACCCGCCAGGGCGGCCTGAAAAACCGACCCTGGGTCTGGATGTGCGACAAGTGCAGCGACCCGCAGTGCGAGCACCGGCTGCTGACGGCCTTGCTGGCCCAGCGCGACAGCGCGGCTTCCACGCCCGGCCAGCAGTCGAGCCCTTAATCCCTTACTGAACCGTTGACGTCGGCGGCGGCTGCTGGAGTGGGTGCGTGAAAATCTGCGCCGCATCAACCGGATCGAATTCGTACTGCGCGCCGCAGAATTCGCAAGCCACATCGACTTGGCCGCGCTCGGCAATGATGCTTTCAATCTCCGCCGTTCCCAGGCCACGCAACATGTTGCCCACGCGTTCGCGCGAGCAGCTGCAGGCAAAGCTCGGCGCAAGCGGCTCGAAGCGCGTGACGGGCTCTTCCCAGAACAGCCGGCGCAAGATCGTGTCGACATCCAGGCTCAAGAGCTCCTCGCGCTTGAGCGTGCCAGCCAGCAGGGCAATGCGCTGGTAGTCTTCGTTCACGCCAATCTGGTCTTCATTGGCCTGGCGGTCCATCTGTCCTTCGAGGTTGCCCTGGCCCTTGACCGGCAGGCGCTGGATCAGCAGGCCAGCGGCCACGTTGCCGTCGGCGGCCAGGATCAGCCGCGTGTCGAGCTGCTCGCTTTGCAGCATGTAGTGCTCCAGCACCTCGCTGAGCTTCTCGATTTTTTCATGCCGGTCGCCAAACAGCGGCACCACGCCCTGGTAAGGCTGCTGGCCCGGGAACTTGTCCTTCGGGTCAAGCGTGATGGCGCAGCGCCCTTCGTTCTTCACATTGACCAGCTGGCTCAGTGAACTGCCTTCGGGTACCTCGCCGGTCACGGTGGCAGTGGCGCGCAGGCTCAGGTCGGGCTGCACCTCGGCCACGGCCAACTTGACCGGGCCGTCGCCAAAAATCTGCAGGATCAGCGCACCATTGAATTTGATGTTGCTCTGCATCAGCGCGCCGGCCGCCGTCATTTCGCCCAGCAGCTGCATGACTTCGGCCGGGTAGCCGCCGGCTGCCTCGCGGCGCTTGAGGATTTCCTGCCACGCGTCGGTCAGGCGCACGATCATGCCGCGCACCGGCAGGCCATCAAACAAAAATTTATGCAATTCAGACATGCAAAACCTTGAAAATTGTGGGTCGGACCACTCGTGCAACGATGTGCTCTGACCCCTCTGATTAAGCGATCTTCTTCAGCCCGCGCTGGAAGCGGCGGGCGTTTTCTATGTAGTGCACGGCACTCATCTTCAGTGCCGCTTGTTGTTCCGCACTGAGCTCGCGCACGGCCTTGGCCGGACTGCCGATGATCATGCTGCCATCGGGAAATTCCTTGCCCTCGGTCACCAAGGCCCCTGCGCCCACGATGCAACCCTTGCCAATTTTGGCGCCATTGAGCACCACGGCGCCAATGCCGATCAGCGAGTTGTCGCCAATCGTGCAGCCGTGCAGCATGACCTTGTGTCCTACGGTCACGTTCTCACCCACCGTCAGGGGCTTGCCGATGTCCGCGTGCAGCACGCTTCCGTCCTGGATGTTGGAGCCGCGCCCGATGCGGATGGTTTCGGTGTCGCCACGCACAATCGCGCCAAACCAGATGCTGGTGTCGGCTGCCAGTTCCACATTGCCCATGACCTGGGCGCTGTCGGCCACCCAGGCGGAGTCCGCCACGCGGGGAGCGACCTGGTCGAGTTCGTAAATTGCCATAAGAGAAATATCCATCCGTTGAGGTTGTGCCTGATCCCTAGAATTGTAAGGATGGAACTCCGTCAACACTCCCTGGAGGCCTTTCGCCTCACCGACCCCCAACACAAGGCCGCCGCCGTACTGGCGATCCCGACCGACAGCGCCCACGATTGCGCCCCGGATAGCCAGACCGAACTGACCTACAGTGGCCCGCCGGGTCGGCCCCAAAAGCCAGAGCTGGTGCTGCCGCAGGATGTGCCCCGGCGTTCGCCGGTTACGCTGGAAGGCCACTGCGCACTGGTGCACGCCATCACCCACATCGAGTTCAACGCCATCAACCTGGCGCTCGATGCGGTCTGGCGCTTTGCCGGCATGCCCAGCGCCTTCTACCTGGACTGGCTGCGCGTAGCGCGCGAGGAGGCAAAGCACTTCACGCTGCTGCGCAACCACCTGCTGGCCCTGGGCCACGACTATGGCGACTATGTGGCCCACGACGGCCTCTGGACCCTATGCGTGGCCACGCGCCACGACGTGACCGCGCGCATGGCCCTGGTGCCGCGCACGCTGGAGGCGCGTGGGCTGGACGCCACGCCCATCATCCAGGCCAAACTGCGCAAGGTGGGTACACCGCATGCACTGGCGGCGGTGGCCATTCTGGACACCATCCTTGAAGAGGAAGTGGGCCACGTCGCCATCGGCAACCACTGGTACCACTGGCTGTGCGCGCGTGACGGGCTGGACCCGGTGGCGTTCTATCGCCAAGCCGCCGCACAGCACGGCGCACCGCGGCTCAAACCGCCGTTCAACCTGGCGGCACGCCGTCTGGCGGGATTTTCCGACACGGAATTACAGGCCCTGCCACTGGCCACAAAACCATGATGCTATCAAATCAGTAGCGTGATGACCAAATTTCACGAGGGCTAGTGGCCTATTTAACATAAACCCATTCGGGTAACCCCCTGCTACAGACGGCTCATTTCCTTACACAAGACGACACACCACAGGCACAATCTTTCACGATCGCCCAAAAAGCGCCAGCCACCGCGCTAGCATTCAATCACCACACATCGTCAGCCTCAACCAGCAATGACCACACGGGAATCCTCTGCCACACCGCTCTTCGGACGCCCGCTCGCGGTGGCATTGGCCGTTTTTGTGGTCGCCGCATTGGCCTCAGCCCTTGTGATCTGGAAGCTGGAGCAGCGCGGGCTCCACGCCGAGCGCATGCGCGTGGCCGCCCTGGCCAGCGACCATGCGCACGCCATCCAGGCCACCATGGAGCGCGCACTGTCGGCCACCTACTCCATCGCCGCCATGGTGCGCCAGGGCAAAGGCCATGTGCCTGACTTCGAAGGCGTGGCCACCGAGATGCTGCCCTGGTATCCGGGCGTTTCCATCCTCGGTCTGAGTCCGGGCGGCATCATCGAGCGTGTGGCCCCGCTCAAGGGCAACGAAAAGTCGATTGGCTTCAACCAGCTCAAAGACCCGGTGCAGGGGCGCGAGGCCCGCTTGGCCCGCGACACCGGCAAGCTGACACTGGCGGGGCCCCTGCAGCTGGTACAAGGCGGCCTGGGCGCGGTCGGGCGCATGCCGATCTTTCTGGACGGCGCCGACGGAAAGCCGGTCTTCTGGGGGCTGACCTACGCAGTCATCCGCTTCCCGCAGGCTCTGAGCAGTGTCCGCCTGGCGCAACTCACGGAAAGCGGACTCCAGTATTCGCTGTGGCGCATCAACCCGGACACCGATACCAAGCAGGTCATCGTGTCTTCGTCCGACGCCCTGGACACCCCGGTTGAACGCAGCCTGACGGTGCCCAATGGCCAATGGATACTCAGCGTGGCGCCTGGTCGCGGCTGGATTGACCCCTCCGAACTGGTCCTCAAGATTGCCCTGGGCCTGGCCTTCAGCCTGATGCTGGCCTACGCCAGCAAGCTGCTGGTTGAGTTGAAAGCGCATGAGCGCGGCCAGGAGTCGCTGATTGCGCAGCGCACCATGGAAATCGCGCGCTCGCAAAACCAGCTCAAGGCCACGCTGGAGGCCATTCCCGACGTCATGCTGGAAATGGGCCTGGACGGCACCTACCACGACTACCACGCGCCGCGCTCCAACACCTCATTCCCGCCGGCCGAGTTTTTCCTCGGAAAAAAGGTTCAGGACGTGCTTCCACCCGACGCAGCGCAGGCGGTAATGGCAGCCTTGCAGGAAGCCAACGAACAGGGACACTCCGAGGGCAAGGAGTTTGCGCTGCACACCTCCAAGGGCGACTTCTGGTTCGAGATCTCGCTGACCCGCAAGATCGACCCCACCAGTACCGAGCCCCGCTTCATCGTGCTGTCGCGCAATGTGACCCAGCGCAAGGCATCCGAGGATGAGATCAACAAGCTGGCCTTTTACGACCCGCTGACCAACCTGCCCAACCGCCGCCTGATGGTGGACCGGCTGCGCCAGGCACTGGCCATCAGCTCGCGCAGCGGGCGCATTGGTGCCCTGCAGTTCATTGACCTGGACAACTTCAAGACCCTGAACGACACCCAGGGCCATGACATGGGCGACATGCTGCTGCAGCAAGTCGCCCAGCGCCTTACCGAGTGCATGCGTCAGGGCGACACCGTGGCCCGCCTGGGGGGTGACGAGTTTGTGGTGATGATCGAGGAGTTGAGCGAAATCCGCGAAGAAGCCGCAGCCCAAGCCGAGATGATTGGCGAGAAGATTCTGGCAGCCATCAACAAGCCGTATCGCCTGGCGGGTCTTGAATACGAGATCAGTCCCAGCATTGGCATCACGCTCTACACCAACCACGAGCAGTCCACCGATGAGTTGCTCAAGCAGGCGGACCTGGCCATGTACCAGGCCAAGGCAGCCGGGCGCAACACGCTGCGGTTTTTCGACCCGGCCATGCAGGCGGTTATCACCACCCGTGTGGGGCTGGAAGCCGACATCCGCCAGGGTATTCTGAAGGGGCAGTTCGAGCTGTACTACCAGCCCCAGATCAACCGGGACAGCCAGACCGTGGGCGCCGAAGTCCTGCTTCGATGGCCGCACCCGGTGCGTGGCAACGTCTCGCCGCTGGAGTTCATTCCGCTGGCCGAAGACACCGGGCTGATCTTGCCGCTGGGCAACTGGGTGCTGGAAACCGCCTGCACCCAGCTGGCGCAGTGGGCCCGGGATGACCGTTTCAAACACCTCACCCTGGCCGTCAATGTCAGCGCCCGCCAATTCCGCCAGCCCGACTTTGTGCCCTATGTGGTGGACCTGATCAGCTACACCGGCGTCAACCCGCGGCGGCTGAAACTGGAGCTGACCGAAAGCCTGCTGGTGGACGATGTCACCGAGACCACGACCAAGATGACCGCGCTGAAAGAGCATGGCGTGGGCTTCTCGCTGGATGACTTTGGCACGGGCTACTCCTCCCTGTCCTACCTCAAGCGCCTGCCGCTGGACCAGTTGAAGATTGACCAGTCCTTTGTGCGCGACCTGATGACCGACCCCAACGATGCCGCCATCGCCCTGGCCGTGATCACCCTGGGCCACAGCCTGGGCCTGACCGTGATTGCCGAGGGCGTGGAAACCCAGGCCCAGCGCGACTACCTGCACAGCCAGGGGTGCGATGCCTACCAGGGCTATCTGCTGGGGCGCCCCATGCCCTTGCAGGATTTTGAAACCCGTCTGACGCAGACCTGATCCGTCGCCCCAATCCCCTGACCCAAGCCATGTCCGAACACCCATTACCCGCAGCGCCCGTCCAACCGGGCAACCCGGGCGCCATCGCCTTTGCCCACCAGGCCATACTGGATGCCAACCGTTCCGTCATTGGCTACGAACTGTTTGACCGTTCGGTGGCCTCACACCGGCACACCGCTGCCAGCGACGCCCAGTTGCTGTTCAATGTACTCAGCACCGTGGACAGTGAGTCGCCCATTGGCAACAAGACCATCTTCATCAACTGCACCCACGACAGCCTGGCCGGCGGCCACCTCGACCTGATCGCGCCGCAGCGGGTGGTGCTGGAACTCCCCCCGCTGCCGGTGTCCGAAGTGGACCAGATCCTGACCCGCCTGCCGGCCCTGCAGGAGATCCAACGGCGTGGTTTTCGCCTGGCGTTTGACTATTCGGTGCTGACCCAGCCCTATGCCCCCTGGCTGACCCTGGCGTCCTACATCAAGTTCGACCTCTCGATCATCCGGCCCCAATCGGTCGGGTCCTTCATCAAGCTGGCACAGGCCAAATGCAGCGCCGAACTGATTGCCGAAAAGGTGGAAACACCCACGCAATACGAGCTGGTGTCCGGCCTGGGCGTGAAGCTGTTCCAGGGCTACTGGTTTGCCCAGCCGGTGCTGGTGCAGGGGCAAACCGTGCGGCCCGCACAGGCCATCATCCTGCAACTCATCAACCTGGTGCGCAAGCAAGCCAGCACCGCCGAGATTGAAGAGGTGCTCAAGCGCGACCCCACCCTGTCGTTCAACCTGCTGCGCTTCATCAACTCCGCCGGTTTTGGCATGCGCTCCGAAGTCACGTCCTTCAAGCACGCGGTCATGCTGCTGGGGCTGAACCGCCTGTTCAAGTGGGCCGCACTGCTGCTCACGACATCCCGCAATGGGGAGATGCCACCGGCCGTGGGCACCACCGCCGTGGCACGCGGCCGCCTGATGGAGTTGCTGGCACTGCAGTTGCTGCCGCCCGAGGAATGTGACAACGCCTTTGTGGTGGGCGTGTTCTCGCTGCTGGACACCATGTTGGGCATGTCGATGGAGGCGGCACTCGCCACCGTGGCCCTGCCGGATTCCGTGACGCAGGCCCTGTTGTACCGCACCGGCCCGCTGGCCCCGTTTCTGGAGCTGACCGTGGCCTGCGAAACCGGGGATGACGAGGCCTTTGCCCGCACTGCCACGCAGCTCGGGTTGAGCAACAACCAGGTCAATGTGGCGCACCTGGATGCGCTGGTTTGGGCGGAGAGTTTGGGGGTTTGATTTGTTTCGGCAGGGTTTACCTGCGGAAGCTTCCTCACTTTTCCCCCTCTCCCCCCGCCCTCTCGCCCCGCCGGGCGAGAGGGAGCTTTGAACAGCCCTATTTGGCCGCGTGTTCAAAGGTGGTACGTTCAACGTGCAAAGTTGAGAAGATGGGCTCTGCTTTGCAGCGTTGGCATCGACCCGTGTACGTCCCTTGTTCAAAAACGCGGCCAAATAGGGCTGTTCAGGCCCCCTCTCGCCCGGCGGGGCGAGAGGGCGGGGGGAGAGTGGGGACAGTGACAGAGAACAAAAAGCCCCTCCAGCCCTCGTCAATACTGCATAACAAGCTACAAATTCAATAGCAAATCTATCCCCGTGGATGGTGCTGGCGGTGCACCGCCGCCAACCGCTCCCGCGCCACGTGGGTGTAAATGGTGGTCGTCGAGATATCCGCATGCCCCAGCAGCATCTGCACCGCACGCAAATCCGCGCCGTGGTTCAGCAGGTGCGTGGCAAACGCGTGGCGCAGCGTGTGCGGTGACAGCGGCACCCGAATGCCGGCGGCGAAGGCGTGTTTTTTCACAATCATCCAAAAGCTCACCCGAGACATGGCCGAGCCCGGGTTGGTGCCGCGGGCGGTCACAAACAGGTCATCGGTCTGCTTGCCCGCCAGCAACTCGGCGCGCGGCGCACCCAGGTACTGGCGCAGCCAGCCGGCGGCCACCTCACCAAACGGCACCAGGCGTTCCTTGCTGCCCTTGCCCAGCACGCGCAGCACGTTGTCGTTCAAACTCAGATTCAGGATTTTCAGCGTGACCAGTTCGGAGACGCGCAGGCCGCTGGCATACATCAGCTCCAGCATGGTGCGGTCACGCACACCCAGTGCGTGCGACGTGTCGGGTGCGGCCAGCAAGGCCTCGACCTGGGCTTCGCTCAGGGTCTTGGGCACGCGCAGGGCCTGCTTGGCCGACTGCAGGCTCAGCGTCGGGTCCACCTGCAGCATCCCCTCGCGCAGGGCCCAGCGGAAATAGCGCTTGAACACCGTCAGGCGCCGGTTGGCCGTGGTGGCCTTGGTAAGGGCGTGGCGCTCGGAGTAGTAGGTTTGAAGGTCCAGTTCGGTGGTCTGGTCCAGGTGCCGCCCCTGCGTGGCCAGCCAGGTGGCAAACAGGGTCAGGTCGCGGCGGTAGGCGGCCAGCGTGTTGCGCGCCAACCCCTCTTCCAGCCAGAGGGCGTCAATAAAGGTATCAATGCCCGCCAGGCTGGAAGCACTCGCAGCCGTCATTCCAGGCGCAGCTTGGCGGAATCCACCACCTTCTTGTAGACCTCGTACTCGGCCTTGATCTGCGCGGCAAACTGCTCGGGCGTGTTGCCAATCACCAGGGAGCCGGTGTCTTCAATGCGCTTCTTCACGGCCGGGTCTTCCAGCACCTTGCGCACCGCCGCGTTGACCTTGTCCACGACTTCCTTGGGCAGTCCCTTGGGGCCGTAGATGCCGTAGAAGGCCATGCGGTTGGCGGGCTCCAGGCCGACTTCCTTCAATGTCGGCACATTCGGCAGCTGCGTCAGCCGCTGCGGCGCCGCCACCACGATGGGGATCAGCTTGCCGGAGGTGAAGAAGGGCATGGCCGAGGGCATGTTGTCGAAAATCATCGGCACCTGGCCAGCCACCGTGTCATTCAGCGCCGGCCCCGCACCGCGGTACGGAATGTGCGTGATGAAGGTGCCCGTCAGGTTCTTGAACAACTCCATCTGCAGGTGCCCGATGCCACCGGTGCCGGAGGTGGCATAGGAATACTTGCCCGGACGGTTCTTCACCTCGGCCAGAAAGGCCTTGTAGTCCTTGGCCGGGAAACTGGGGTGCACGGCAATCACATTGGGCGTGGCGGCCAGGTTGATGATGGGTGTGAAATCGGTCAGCGGGTTATAGGGGTTCTTGGGGTTGATGGCCGGATTGGCCGCCACGGTGGACACCGTAGCCATGCCCAGGGAGTAGCCATCGGGCGCGGCCTTGGCCGTCTCGTTGGCCCCCACCACGCCACCGCCACCGGCCTTGTTCTCCACCACCACGTTCTGCCCCAGCGCCTTGCCCAGCGGGTCGGCAATGGTGCGGGCAATGATGTCCGTCGTGCCACCCGGCGCAAACGGCACCTGCAGCTTGATGACACGGTTGGGATAGCCCTGCGCCAGCGCAGAACCTGCGGCAAGGGAAAGACTCAATGCAAGAAGATGACGGTATCGCATGCTGGCTGTTCTCCTGGGGTTATGGTGTTTTGTCGGTCAAATAGTAACCGCAGAGCAGCCGCCGTTGCAAAGGTCTTCACTGGTATTCTTACCCGGTGAACTATGCCCAACTGCTCGTCCCCGACTTCTCCCTGATTCTGTGTGGCTATCTGGTGTGCCGCTACACCGCCCTGAACCGCCCGGTGTGGGAACAGGTGGAGACGCTGGTGTATTTCTTCCTGTTCCCGGTGCTGCTGTTCCAGTCCATCGTCAAAAGCCCGCTCGATGTGCACGCCGCCTCGCGGTTGATGGGTGCCGGCTGGGCACTGGGCCTCTCGGGCATCGCGTTGGCCTACGCCCTGCCCCATGTGCCGGTGCTGCGGCGCTGGATCGATACCCGCGACCACGCCAGCAGCGCGCAGGTGGCGTTTCGCTTCAACTCCTTTATCGGCCTGGCCATTGCCGACCGCCTGGCCGGGCCGCAGGGGCTGCAACTGATTGCGGTGCTGATCGGCGTGTGCGTGCCGCTGTTCAATGTCGGGGCCGTCTGGCCGATGGTGCGCCACGCGCGGCGCAGCCTGGTGCGTGAACTGGCGCGCAACCCGCTGATCATTGCTACCGCATCCGGGTTGGTGGCCAACCTGCTGGGTTTTTCGATACCGCACTGGCTGGAGCCGTCGGTCACGCGCATCGGTGCGGCGTCGCTGGCGCTGGGCCTGATGGCCGCTGGCGCCGGCATGCAGTTCGGCGCACTGGCGCGGGCCAAGACGCTGGCAGTGTCCGTGCTGGCCATACGCCACCTGATCCTGCCGCTACTGGCCGTGGTGGTGGCGCGCCTGTTTGGCCTGAGCGCAGTGGAAACCACCGTGCTGCTGGCCTTCTCCGCGCTGCCCACGGCATCGAGCTGCTATGTGCTGGCGGCCCGCATGGGCTATGACGGCGCCTATGTGGCGGGGCTGGTGACGCTGTCCACCCTGCTGGGCATGCTCAGCCTGCCGATGGCGCTGGGGCTGCTGCTCTAGCCAGCGCCCATTCCAGATGTTCCTTCACGAGCGCGCTCGGGTGCTCCAGCAGTCCCTGAACCGCAGGGCGCAGTGCATCTCCCTGACGCAGCGCATTGCCCAGCGCCACTGCGATATTGCGCTGCCAGCGCTCATGGCCGATGCGTCGGATGGGGCTGCCCTCGGTGCGCTGCAAAAACTGCGCTTCGGTCCAGGCGAACAGGTCCAGCAGTTGCTGGCCACTCAGGCCCTCGCGGGGATCGAAGTCCGGCAGGGGGCTGCGCTGGGCGAACTTGTTCCACGGGCAGACCAGCTGGCAATCGTCACAGCCGTAGATGCGGTTACCGATCAAGGGGCGCAGCTCCACGGGAATAGCGCCGGAGTATTCAATCGTCAGGTAGGAGATGCAGCGCCGCGCATCCAGCCGGTGCGGCGCCACGATGGCCTGCGTGGGGCAGACGTCGATACAGGCAGTGCAGGTGCCGCAGTGCTCCTGCACCGGCGCGCTGACGGGCAAAGGCACATCGATATAGATTTCTCCCAGGAAAAAGAGCGAACCGGCGTCGCGGTTCAGCAACAGCGTGTGCTTGCCGCGCCAACCCTGGCCACTGCGTGCGGCCAGCTCGGCCTCCAGCACCGGGGCCGAGTCGGTGAACACGCGGTGGCCGAATGGGCCAATCGCTTCTGCAATCCGGTCACTGAGTTTTTGCAGCCGGCTGCGCAGCACCTTGTGGTAGTCCCGACCCCGTGCGTAGATAGAGACAATGCCTTCATCGGGGCGCTGCAGACGCGCCCACTCCACGGCTTGCCAGCCGTCCGGCGTGGCATGCGGCAAGTAATCCATGCGCGCCGTGATGACACGCACCGTGCCCGGCACCAGCTCCGCCGGGCGGGCCCGCTTGAGGCCGTGGCTGGCCATATAGCCCATCTCGCCATGGAATCCACGCTCCAGCCAGGCCTGCAAACCGGCCTCCGCCGACGATAAATCCACAGGGGCCACGCCAATTTGGGAGAATCCCAGTTCCAGGGCCCAGGCCTGTACTTTAGAAACCAACTGGTTGCCATCGAATTGAGTGCTGTTCATCGTCACGATCCCATTGTAAAAACCCTGCTGTGGAGCGATGAGACCGCCACGCAGGCCTTTGCCGCCACCCTTGCCGCACTACCCGCCTTGGCCAACGCCTTCATTGCGCTGCACGGTGACCTGGGTGCCGGCAAGACCACGCTGGTGCGCCACCTGCTGCAGGCCCTGGGCGTGAAGGGACGCATCAAGAGCCCGACCTATGCGGTGGTGGAGCAGTATGAGCTGCCGGCGCTCAGTGTCTGGCATTTCGACTTCTACCGCTTTGCTGACCCACGCGAATGGGAAGACGCCGGCTTTCGCGACATCTTTGCCAGCCCCGGCCTGAAGCTGGCCGAGTGGCCCGAGAAGGCCGCGTCGTTTCTGCCCCGGGCCGACCTGGACCTGACGCTGCGCACATGCGGCGAGCGTGAACGCGAGGTCACACTACAGGCCCACACGCCCACGGGTGTGGCCCTGCTGCAGGCCGTAGCCACCGGAGAATCCGGCAGGTGAAACGCCGCACCTTCCTGCAGGGCGGCAGCGTGGTCCTGACCCTGGGGCTGGCAGAGCTGGCACATGGCGCCACCATCGTGACGGTGCGCATCTGGCCGGCGCCCGAATACTCCCGGGTCACCATCGAGTCCGACGGAGCCCTGAACGCCAAGCACCTGTTTGTGCCCAGTCCGCCCCGTCTGGCGGTGGACATTGAAGGCATTACGCTGAACCCGGCGCTGAAGGAACTGGTGGCCAAGGTCCGGGCGGACGACCCCAACATCGCCGGCATCCGCGTCGGCCAGTTCACGCCCACGGTGGTGCGCTTGGTGGTGGACCTGAAGCTGCCGATCCGCCCGCAGGTTTTCGCACTGACGCCGGTGGCGGCCTACCAGCATCGCCTGGTGCTGGATCTGTATCCGGTGGACGAGGTGGACCCGCTGGAGGCATTGATTGCCCAGCGCGTAACTGCCAGTGCACCAGCAGTTGTGCCAGCCCCGCCAGCGTCTGCCCCCACGGGCACCGTGGCCGACCCCCTGGGGGAACTGATCGTGCGCCATACCCAGACACCAGCGGCTGACGGCAAAACCTCCCCGCCCCAAAACGCTACACAATCGATAGCAAACAGTTCAACATCCACGAGGGCTAGTGGCCAAAATGATTCAAACCCATCTGGCAAAACCGATGCCAGGCCGGCGGCAGCCACGGACCGCCTCATCATCATCGCCCTGGACGCCGGCCACGGTGGCGAAGATCCCGGCGCCATTGGCCCGGGCGGCACCCGCGAGAAGGACGTGGTGCTGCGCCTGGCCCACCTGCTGCGCGACCGCATCAACGCCACCAGCGTCAACGGCAACGCGATGCGCGCCTACCTGACGCGTGACGGCGACTTTTTTGTTCCGCTGCAGGTGCGGGTGCAAAAGGCACGCCGGGTCCAGGCCGACCTGTTTGTGAGTCTGCACGCCGACGCATTCTTCACGCCCGACCCGCAGGGCGCCAGCGTGTTTGCGCTGAGCCAGGGCGGCGCGTCGAGTAGTGCCGCGCGCTGGATGGCGGCCAAGGAAAACAAGGCCGACCTGATTGGTGGCATCAACGTCCAGACCAAGGACGCCACGGTGCAACGCGCCCTGCTGGACATGAGCACCACAGCGCAGATCAACGACAGCCTGAAGCTTGGTGGTACGCTGCTTGGGGAAATCGGGCGGGTAGGCAAACTGCACAAGGCCAAGGTGGAACAGGCCTCCTTTGCGGTGCTGAAGGCGCCGGACATTCCCAGCGTGCTGGTGGAGGCAGCCTTCATCAGCAACCCCAAGGAAGAAGCCAAGCTCAACAGCGAGGAATTCCAGAACCAGCTGGCCGATGCGCTGATGCGCGGCATCGAGCGCTATTTCTCCCGAAACCCGCCGCTGGCGCGCAACCGGGTCAGAAGTTAGGCCCCCACGCTCCACCGCTGCGCGGGTCGCTGCCCCCCAAGGGGGCTAATTTCCCTTGGGGCGGCCCGGCGGGAAATTGGCCTATTGGTGGCTGCTCACGTGATCGCCTTGCGGCGCCCGCGCCAGGCACCGAACAGGATGACCAGACCGGGGATCAAAATCATGCCCCAGATGATCTTGTCCAGGTTGCCCTTCACCCACGGGAAGTTGCCGAAAAAGTAGCCAATCGTGATGATGCCGCCCACCCACAGGGCGCCCCCGAACACGTCATACAGCGTGAAGCGCGAACGCGTCATCTGCGCCACGCCGGCCACAAAAGGCGCAAAGGTGCGCAGGAACGGCATGAAGCGCGCCGCCACAATGGTGATGCCGCCATAACGCTCATAGAAGGCATGCGCAGAATCGAAAGCCGCCCGGTTGAACAGACGCGAGTCTTCCCACTGGAACACGCGCGGCCCGAAGTGGCGGCCAATGGCATAGTTGGACTGGTTGCCCAGCACCGCCGCCGCAAACAGCAGGCCCACCGACAGCGGGTAATTCATGAGACCCACACCGCACATGGCCCCGACCACAAACAGCAGCGAGTCGCCCGGCAGAAACGGCATGACCACCACCCCGGTTTCCACAAAAATGACCAGGAACAACAGGCCATAGACCCAGAGGCCGTAGTTCTGGACAAACGCCTCCAGGTACTTGTCCACGTGCAGGACGAAGTCGATTAGAAAGGTGACAAATTCCATGGATGTGCGCTGTGCAGAAGTGGTTGGGTCTGGCGCCTGCTGGCATAACCTACCAATAAAAAGGCTGCTAAGTGTACGTTCTTAGCAGCCTTTTGTTGAAAGCATCCCCGGGCGCCGTGGGTGCAAGGGGACAGCGTGCCGATGGGCACGCGACAGATTACTTGGATGTGCGCTTGGCCTTGGCAGCAGGCGCCACCGATGCGGCCATGGAAGCGCCCTTTTCAATGGCGGAGTCCAGAGCGCTTTCGGCGTTGGACGCTGCGGCCTTGAGACTCTTGGCGACGGGAGCAAAGCTTTCTGCGGCGGGATGGGCCTTTTGCACGGCATCCACCGTGTCGTGGAACTGATTCACGCTCAGAGCGGTTGCGTCCTTCAGGTTCTTCTGGAACAGGGCCATCGCGGCTTCAGACGATGCCTTGAACGCTTCAAACGCTGCCTGGGGATCCTTGGCGCCCTTGACCGCTTCCACGGTTTCCATCAGGTTTGCTTGCGCTTCAGCCGCCTGGCTTTGAGCCAGATCAGCCCAAGCCTTCAGGTTGTCTTGAACCGGGCGAAACGCATCCTGGGCGGCAGCCATATCAAACTTGGGTGCAGACTCGGTCATGGATTTGGCGATGGCTTCGAAGGGGGTGTTCTTGAACATGGTGGGCCTTTAATAACAATGTTGCGGTGCAGCAATTATCAACCAAAAGCCCCCGCTGTGCCTATTTTGACTAGAAATTGCTTCAACGTCGCGCAATTGTGGGCGTTTCGGGCAAGAAAAAGCCCAACTGAAAACAGTTGGGCTTTTCGTATATGGTGGACTGGCGGCAATTGAAAGAATGCTAGAAACCCGCATGAATGCTACGTTTCAACAATTCAAAATTCAATTTATACCCCCATTTGTACCCCCGCTTTGCCTTTGATACCCGATGGATCAGCTTTCCCAATCGCCAATGCTGACTCAGAACTATCACGGTGCAATGTGCGAGGGTAGCGCATTTCGACCCAATCAATGGGCTCAGACTCGATACGGTCGCCTGCAAAAGCAAAAGGCACTTCTAAATCAATTACCCTGTCGGTCAGTGAGACAAAGTAAGTTCCTCTGACATGTTGTAAAGCCTGCGACCAATAGATTCGCCATATTGATCATATGGCATTACTGTGACGTATCGCTTCTCTCTATAAGGTAGCTCTATCTCCACCGACGTATTTTTTGTCTCTATGAAACCAAGCTCACTGGCCGGTTCTTTGAAAAGTGCATCATACATTTCAGGCTTCCATCCACCATTCCAGTATTTTTTTGCAGATGCTCCACCAATGAAGTTTTGGTGATTCCAACCCCTACTTCTATTGGAAATGTAGATCCGGTACCCGATCAGATCATTGTCTCCATCATCAGGTTCCTCCCAAGAAACTAATGCTCGATTGCCGCTTATTACAACCTCTTGAAGTCTTGGACGAGTTGGATCGAACTTCGCAGCGGAATTATCGAGCTTGCGATCTTTTGAGGGCACCATCTCGTAGTAGTTCCACCCATACCACTGACTCGTAGCCGCTTGCTCTGGAGTTGCGGTTTTGTAGTACCAACTTGGAGCGACTGTTTCATATCCTTGCTTTGAGAAAAAGAAATACGATGGGTACGGTAAAGACTTTCTGATGCCTTTCTCCGGTGGGAAACCAATTTCAGCCTCAAATCGGGATGGCAAACGATCCAGTACGGCCGGATTGCGCGACAACTCGCTGACAGAAAGGATACGACCATTAATCATTGGTGCTTGACCGCCACCATTAAGGTCACCTTCAAAAAGGTGCCAATCTCCATCGTAGAAAATTTCGGCTGTAGTATGAGCGATTGCTTGTACAAGTCTGGATTTATATCCTGCCGCGTCAAATAGGTCTGCGCCCACCCTAGCAACTGCGCCACAGCGCATAGTTCCAATTTCCAGAAGTACAAGCGGATCGAAAACTGCTTGCTTATCCTCGTACATGGGTTGCATCCATGCACTGTGGAATGCCGCCTTTTGCAAAAAAGTAAGAACCGCAAGATGTCGCTCGGTATTACTCTTTGCTCCGACAACTATTTTTTCAAAAATAGCATGCAGGGCTTGCGGCCGATCTACTTTGACTAGCCTATCAGACACTTCCTTAAGGTAACCAAAATCGAAATCAAAAGTGATGTCTATTTGATTGAGAGGCTTATTGAGTCTGTGCGGGCTATAGCGCTCATTAAAAAAATCTGTGCCAGCAATTTCGTATTTCTTCGGATTAAATGACTCGATGTACTCTTCAGTGGATACCTGTCGAACAGCGCTTTTAGGTGCTTGCAGCTTCACATTCTGAACTACGGTACTTGGAGGCTGCGACGTTGGCAGGAAATTGCAAGATAGCAATAATATTGTCGAGACCACCAGACTAGTTGCAATAGTTTTTAGATCAATTTTTGGAGGGGTCATGTTTACAATGTGTCCACCATTACGTATCAGTTTCGGTGCAGAGCAAGATCGCGGTTGTGATTAAAGGTCGCCTGTCAGGGCCTTCATCATAAATAGGAAACCACACAAATTGAGGCAACCTATGGCACAGTTTTCGGTCACCCAAGCGGGCGAAACGCCGCCGATCTCTGCAACGTGGGCCGGCGCAGCTACTCGCTACGACTTGGAATGGTGACTTACGACCGCAATCGCCGCACTTGAGCCGTTTGATCTGTCCACCTAGCTTAATCAGTTTAAACCTTCAGGTCTCCGGCTAATGCACCAAACTTTGCCATGACCCCGACCAGAGTCTGATTAACCAGCGCATCATGCTCGTGTTCCAAGCGTTCAAACGTAGCCCAGTGCATCCCTTTGGGCTTGTTCCCGTTTCCATTCAGAATGCCCGCTTCCCATTGCAGTCGAACCCGCAGCTTGTCTGCCTTACTGCCTGCCCGGTCGTGTGGTTGTTCCCGCTGGGTTCGGTAGGCTAGCTGGTGGCAATGCCTGCACGCATACACCTTGCCGCCGTACAACACAGCCACACGCCGCCCGCAGCCCGCCGCAGGACATAGCCACCATGCACGCTTCCCGCCGTAGGTGCAGGGTGTCCACGATAGACGTACCGGGTAATTCATGGCCTGCCATTCGCCGCCACGATCCCGCGCCCGATAGTCCAGCGTCACCCGGTCGGTGTCGGTACGCATTTTGATGGATGCTATCTTTTCACCGTTGCACGTCCATTGCCAGTCGAATGATTGCCCCGACTTCAATAGCCCGGTTCGTGCAATCTTGCGTATGTCCAAAACGTGCATATCGCCCGTGGTGCTTTTCCCGCCATGCCTGCCACTGCCAAAACCGCCCATAGTTCAACCCTCCCGCGAAGATTTATCGAAAACATCAATAAAGTTCATTGCTCGGTTTCACCCCTGAATCGTCGCAAAGCCGCACCGTTGCTGGGGATTCGATGGTTTCCAAGGGTTTGACTTTCGCCTGCAATTCAATGGCCACCAGTGCCCGAATGTGCGCCTTTAAGTCGTCGTTTCCATAGCTATTCGGCATCAATACCCGGTCTATTGCAGGTTTAGCCAGCTTTTCAACCAACGGATCAGCGCCGCTTAGTTGCTGCACCACGATGTTCATGGGTGTGGGTGCCTTGCCTTCCGGCCTGCCGATCAGGTATTGCGCCAGCCAGTTACGCGCCTGCGGATCGCCAGCCTTTGCCGCTTGCAATGCGCCGTTCACAACGCTGCGCCAGTCGTTCAATGTCACCGTTTCCAACAGCACGCCCATGTATTCGCCTTCGGTGCGTCGGTGTTGCGCCGTGCCTTTGATGTATTCCGTTTGTTTACGCCTGCCCATGATTGCCCCCTTCGGTTTGTAAATCGTCTGCCCCGGTGTAGTCATTCCACAGCGCCAGTCCCGCAGCGCAACGCCTGCCGTACCGTGTGCCACGGCCTGCCGCAATGCACTGGTGGCAATTGAAGTGGTGCGCGTGGTACGCCTGCGCCGCTGATTGCTCTGTACCCGTCAGCCACGGCCCGCGCTGCCTGAATACCCGCTTTGGCCCGGTCGGTGCCACCGTGAGTAGATCGCCGGAAAATAGCTCATTCGCTGCATGGGTTTCGGTGTTGATTTTTTTGCACGTATCAGCCGTATCACCCGTGCAAGCCAATGCCCATGCGGGTTGCGCCTGATAGGCCTGCATATTCCCTGCCGTATCAGCCGTATCACTGGCCACAGTGCCGCCCGATCCTGATACGCCTGATACGCCTGCCGTTTCAGTGACGTATCGGCCCAAACCCGCATGAATAGGGGCTTGCACGCCTGATACGCTTGATACGTCTGCTTTTAACGATGCCAGCCACGAACTAAGCGCCATGTTCACCCCCTGCCAACTTGTCCGGGTCAATTGGGTACAGCTTCACGCCGCGCCCGGCAATCCGAATGAACCGCGCCCGTTCCCCATTCGCGCCCGGTGTCGGTAGTGCTTTGGCTTCCTGCAACACGTCAAGTGCCCGTTTGAAGTCGATCCCTTTGGTTGCTTCGCGCATTCCGTCGGTGGTGAATAGGTATTCTCGCCCGCCACTGGTATCGCGCCACCAGCCCGCCCGGTCGCGTATCTGCACATCGTTGGTGGTGTCCGCATCCGAAAACCGCCCGTCGCCGTGTCGCTCGATAAAGCCTGATACCCGCTGCAATATCTGCCGCCGTTCGTCATTACCTTTGCCGCGCATGGATTGCCACAGCTTGAACCCGTGCGCTGCCGCTTCGCCTGCCGCCCCCACTGGCCAGCCTGTCACGCCGTAGTCGGTCGCCAGTTCCCCCGCCAGACCGATCAAGGCAAACCGCGCCGCTGCCCGCTTGTCTTGCCCCTCAAGGCCATCGGTGGCAAACATCGGTGCGGCCTTCACTTCCTCCAACATGGCGCAAAGGTCGCTTGCATCAAACGTCAACTTTTCCAGAAACACCCGGCCTGCCTGCCCGTGGTGCTGTGCCGCTGCCCGTTTGATAGCGTCCGAGAATGCCGCCGGACTGGTGGCACCGTGTAGGGCATCCCAAGCGCCAAAGGTTTGCGCCGCTGGAATGTCCAACAACCGCATAGACTGGCCTGCCTTCGCCCGGTGTCCGCCTTCCTGCATGGCTGTCGCAATGGTGCGTTCACCGCTGGATATAACGAAACACCGCCACCGCGTCACGCCCCGGGCATTCCCGCTACGGTTTGCGCGTTGTTTGCCGCGCCCATTGCCCAGCGCATAGACAATGGCCCCAACTTCCTTCGGGTCGCACTCGCTGATTTCGTCCAACGCTAACAGGCAATCATTGAACATCGCCGCCGCGCCTTCCATGCCGTTTGCCGTAGCCCGCCAGCTACGCTTAAAGCCCGGCCCGCCCCACGTTGCGCACGCCGCTTCGATCAAGGTGGTTTTGCCCGTGCTGGAATCACCAACAACGTGAAATCCGCCGCCCTCGGAATTGCACCGTTGCAACAGTGGCCCGACGAATGATGCTGATACAGCCAACATCAAAAGCGGGTTGCCCACAGCCTTTGCTGCAATGCCATCGCGCCAGCCTGCCAGCGTCCCGGCCTGCGTGTGTTCCTCGTGGCCACGTTCACCGCTTTGAAAAATCACGCCCGCAGACTTTGGCCCGATCACTGCATCCGGCAACACAAACGAATCGCCGCACCAGCCCACCTGTAACGCGGAGTGAATGCGCCGCTTGGGGTGTTCGCTTTGCAGGTAGTGGGGTAATTGCTGCCGGGCTTTGTAGGGGTCAAGTTCCACACCCATTGCCAACAGTTCGCCACGCAGTTGGGAACCATCGCCCGCCAGTAGTTCCATTGGCATTGCCCATTCGCGCCATTTGCCTACCGTGGGTTTGAAGCGCAACAGCCGCCCGAAGTTATTACTTTGCCCGTCAAACGTCACCGCATCAATGTGCAGGGGTGAACAAACCCAATCATTGAATTCACCCTCAATTTCTCCTTTCTTGTTGACCTTCACACCGCACCAGTAAACGCCGGGTCGGTGGTTTCCCTCGCTTGATTTTTCCCAATCGTCCAACACCACATAGCGCGGCCTGTCGTCCAGTGCCGGGAATGGATTAGGCATCGGTGCTTCCTCGGTGGTGTTGTCGACCGCTTTGGTTTCGGTATCCTGCGTTCTTTCCCACGGTAATGCTGGGGTTTCGCTGCTTTCGGTCGGGGTGTCGGTGGTGTCCCCGCCCGGTGTAGCTTGCTCGGTATGCGTTGCCTGCACTGGATCAGGTTCTGGCACTGGTGTATTTTCCTGCGTACCAGCTTGCGTGCTTTCGGCATCAATCTGGCCGCCAGCCCCCGTATCACTTGCGCAACCAGCTATTGATTCGATAGCGCCAGTAAAGCAGATTTGCACCGCATCAAGCCCACCGCCTGCCAACTGGTGCAGGTCGTTAAAGTCGGTCGCCTTGTCTGGCCTGTCTGCCGGGAACATTGGGGCAACCACAACACCGCCCACAGCCTTTGCAGCGCCAGCCGCTGCCGTGCGTCCGGGGTTGCCCTCGGTAATGTGGTCGTCGTCAGCCGCCACGATCAGCACCGCATCGGGGTACAGCTTGCGCAGTGACTTTGCCACGGGTTCAAGGTTGCCGCTATCGAATGCCACCGCTACGGGGTGCCCGGTTGCTTCGTGGATAGATGCACCAGTGGCAAAGCCTTCGCAAACGATCAGGATGCCCCCATGCGCCGTTGAGTCAGCCTTGTCTATGCGGTAGTGGCATCCCTGCTTTTCGCCGCCTGTAAGCGGTCGCTTTGTCCCATCTGCGGTAATGAATTGAAGGCTTCGCAGTTCACCCGCTGCATTGCGCATGGGGATCACTAGCAACGGCCCGGACAACGAATAGGACAACTTCACACAATGCGCCCGTGCCGCCGCCGCGTCGATCAACCGTGCGCCGTGGGCTTGAATGCCTTTTTTGACAAGGTAGCCATGCGCCGCTGCATCGTCTATCAGTGTTGCCGCTGCCCATATCGCCGCCGTCATTTCCGCCGCTGCATCGTGTTCGGCTTTCTTTGCACGGTGCCGGGCATTCTGCATAGCCTTCAACACCGTGACGTATTGCCTTTGTTGCTCTGGTGTCTGCGCGTTGCGCTCGATACTGCACCATGTTTCGGTGCGGCCTTCGCGCCAGTTCCCGAAGCTGCCTGCGGGTATGTTGTCAAGGTGCAGGATGTACCAGCCCGCATCGTCGCTGGCTTTTCCGTTGGTGCTGAATCGGTGAATCTTGCCATCAGCAATGATGCTGTCCGGTGGTGTCAGTCCCGCCGCTGCAATGGCCCCCTGAAAGGCTTGTTCGGGATTGCTGGCCAACGCAAAGGGAATGGGTAGTGCGCTCATTGGTTCACCCGCAATCGACAGGCAAAGGCTTGCAACTCTGCAAAGTCATTCGCGTGGAATGTGTGGCCATATTTGCAAACCAGAAACCCGCCATCCTTCAACTGGTGGACTGCATGACCCCGGATTGCAAGCTCGGCAACCTGCGTGGCAATGGCTTTACTGTGCCGCGCGCCAGTGGCAAAATTCAGGTCGTTAGTGGTGTCGGTCGTAAGCCCTTCGGTGTTGATAGCGCCGGGGGCTTTTTCATTGGTGGGGTCGGTGTGGTGGGTCATTTTGCAACCCTCCGAAACCAGTTTGAAGGCATGGCGCACCATAGGCGCAGCGCCAGCGCACTCAATGCGGCCCTCACGCTGTCACCCCGTCCAGAATGGCCAGTTCGGTGCGCTTTGCGTGCAACACCTTCACCAATTCGCGGATTTCCGCATCGGACTTGCCAGCCACTCGCGCCGCTGCAATTGCCTGCGCTTCATAGTCTGGCCAGCCCTTCGCCCGCTGGCCTATGGCAACCCCGGTGGTGAATAGCCCGGCCCGGATCGCGTTGTAAACGCTTGCGTCCGCTCGGTGCCCCAATACCCGCTTAATTTCGGGCAATCTCAAAATCAACATATCTAACCCTTCCTATCCCGCCGTAGCGGTTGTTGCGATAGGTTGAGTAGAAAAGTCGATTCCGAAGTGAACTCGGTTCAGGCGCGGCTTGAACGCCGTTCAATCACGTTTGATTTGTTGCTTGCTTTCGCAGCTTGCGGATGTGATTTGACGTGACATTGAACCGGGTTGCCAACTTTGCAGCAACGTTTCGTTCCTCCGTGCCAGTGGCCATCAAGGTTTGATATTCCTTCGCGACTACTTCCGGTGTGCACCTTACGTTCTCACTTCGCACCTTGCCTGATACACGACCTGCTTCACTGGCTTGCATTCGTCGCTTTTCTCGCATTGCCACCAACGCAGTAGTATGTTTACTCAATGAGTTAGTAAGAATTTCCTCATATTCACGGCCCTGCAATGCCATCCCCATCCATGAATAAACCTGCCAATTTATCGGTCTAATTTGGTAGGCGATGACATTCGCAAGTTCAAAAATTGGCAGCCCGCATTCCTCTGCACACGGTTGCAGAATTTGCGGCTCTGTCATCCATTCGTACCAAGGTACAGAGTCACTCCAATAGCCTTCGATCTCCAGTAACCCCCGCTTAAATGGTTGCTCCTTTGCCCGGTATTCCTGTCGACGATTTTCGGCGTGCTGTGCCACGACTACCGCAACAACACGGGTTTCCTCATCGTCATTAAAACGACTTGCATCAAGTTCAATTTCGACCGGGCCACCAAATTCAATCATCCCAGCCCCCTGTAACGCCCCAATGAAAAACCAGCGCCGCCGGGTCAGGGTGTCCCGGTTTTCACCATCGGGGATCAGCCGATAGCTAGGCGTGGTCTAAAACATCAATGTGCAGCGCAGCAATCCCGCGCCGCCATCGTCATCAATTTACGGTGCAACCTCTCGCCCCGCATCGGGCATTGCATCCCATTGCGAATCAATCTGCAAAGGCTTGTTGCCTTGCATGGCCAGCAAGTCCCGCAACGTGTACTTTCGCCGCGTTGCCTTAGCCATTACCAGCCGCCCCGCATCAATTTCAAAATTCACCTTGTCGCCTGCGTGCAACCCGGCGGATATTGCCACCGCTTGCGGGATCGTTACTGCCACGGATTGACCCAGCGCCCGCAGCGTTGCCGTATGTGTGGTTGGTCGTTGGTCGGTCATTCGGTTTGCCGTGTTGCAGTTACGCCGCTTTGAACTGGATCACATCGCCGCCCGCCGCCAGTTTGTCTAGATAGTCTGCCCATTGCTGAATCATCGTAAAGCGCTGGGTGATGTACTTGGTCCGGTTGTAGCTTGTGCCGTTCGCATCTTTCGCGGCGTGTGCAAGGTTTGCCTCAATGACGTTGTAATCAATGTCCAATTCATCGACCAGCATCGTGCGTGCGCTTGCCCTGAATCCGTGCCAGCTTTGTTCTTTGCCAAAGCCCAGCGAATAGAGTGCGCTTCGGACGGAATTGTCAGACAGCGGCCTTTCATGATTCCGCTCACCGGGGAACACATAGCGCCCGTGTCCTGTCAGTGGGTGAATGCTGCGCAATAAAGCCACCGCCTGCGTGGGCAATGGCACGGTGTGGGCTTCGCCTTGCTCTTTTTCCTTCTTTTTGCGCTTCATTTTCATGCTGGGGATCGTCCACAACGCTTTATCCAAGTCCAGTTCTGTCCATTCCATCATGCGCAGATTGCCCGGACGTTGGTAGAGCAAGGGGGTTAGCTGCAACGCAGTGCGCACGATTGGTCCGCCCTTGTAACCCTTGATAGCACGCATCAAGCCGCCCATGCGCAGTGGGTCCAGGATGGCTGCAAAGTTCTTGCCCCGGTAGGGTGTAAGGCGTGCCTTCAATCCCTCGGTGATGTTGCGTTGCTGCACATCGGCGGTGGGTAACCAGTAGTCCCAAATCTGCCGGGCCAGCATCAATGCCCTATCTGCCGTTTCGAGTGCGCCACGTTCTTCTATCTTTTGCAGTGCTGCCAGTAACTCCATAGGTCCAATGTCAACTATTGGCCGCTCACCAATCCACGGGAAAAGGTCACGTTCCAACTGCCGCAGCATCCTGTCTGCGTGACTGTCGCTCCATTGGGGAGCCTGTTTGCCGTACCACTCCAAGGCTACAGCCTTGAAAGAGTCGCCAGTCGTTCGTGTGGCTTTCAGCTTTTCCAGCTTTCGGGCTTGAATGGGGTCACTGCCGGTAGACTTTTGAAGTTTTGCAGCGTCACGGGCCAACCTTGCAGACTTCAGGCTTACGTCCGGGTAGCTGCCAAGTGCAAGCTGCTTTTCCTTGCCGCTTACCCGGTACTTCAGAAACCAGCGCTTTGAACCTGCCGGGCTAACTTGGAGATACATCCCCCCCGAATCGGCAAACCGTGCCTGTTTCTTGTCCGGTGGGCATACGGCATTCTTGCAATCAGCATCGGTAAGCATGGGGTACGGCTCCTAGTGGGAGTACAGTTCTTGGGGGTACAGCATCAAAATCGCCTTTTTTCCCCTACTTCTCCCCCCGTTTGTACCCCCGCTTTGGTTTAACTGTCAATAGCAGCCTTTGTACCGTATTGCACTGTAAGCCTATGATTTACCAATGAAAAAGGCCGCTAAGTGGTTATCCTTAGCGGCCTTTAAACAGGGGTATGGTGGAGCTGGCGGGATTTGAACCCGCGTCCGCAAGCCTTTTTCGGACAGTTCTACATGTGTAGCCGTCTGATTTGAGTCTCGCCTTTTACATCGCGCAGTGGCACGCTATGCAAAACGCCAGCAACCTATTTTCTCGATCCACCCCAAGTTACCCGAGGCAGACCCAGCCAAATGAAGTTACCCCGCAGCCTGGACTGAAGCACCTTGCGGCACATCAACCCTTGCCCAGCCTATTGGCTTGCTGTTGCGAGGCTCACGCGCAATTAAGCGGCGAGTGCGAAACGTTCGTCGTTTGCAGTTAGTTTTTTTCTGCTGTTTTACGAGGTAACAGAACCTCGACATGCCCTGCGCCGCGTCCGAACCCACGTCGAAACCAGTGCAGCCCCAAGACCTCTATTTTAGGCGCTTGGCAGCAATTGCAAGAGCACCAACGGAGAATTAATCTCAGCGTGCGCGCCCCAGGCCTGGATTTCGGTCTTGTTACCCAGGTAGCCGTAGGTCGCGGCCACGGTTTGCATGCCCGCCGCCAACCCGGCCACCACGTCGCGCTCGTCGTCACCCACGTACAGGCAGCGCTGCGGCGAGACTCCCAAGCGGCGCGCGGCCTCCAGCAAGGGAGCCGGATGCGGCTTGGCATGGGGTGTGGTATCGCCACTCACAATAGCGCGTGCACCACTGAAAAGTGGCATGACCGCGGTCAGCGGGTCCGTGAAACGGGCGGATTTGTTGGTCACCACGCCCCAGAGCAGTTGGCGCTGTTCCAGTTGGCCAATCAGTTCGGCCACACCGTCGAATGCCGCCGTGCGCTGTGTCATGCAGCGCTCATAGTTGGAAAAAAATTCTTCCCGCAGGGAATCAAAGGCAGGGTCATCCACCCCGATACCGAAGGCCACGCCCAGCATGCCGCGCGCACCGGCGCCGGCCATGGGGCGGTACAGATCCAGCGGCAGGGAGGGCATTCCACGCGCCAGTCGCATCTGGTCGGCGGCTGCGCCCAAGTCGGGGGCGCTGTCGATTAACGTGCCATCCAAATCAAACAGGACGGCTTCAATGTCTTGAAAAACCACGCTGGATACCGCCTACAGGGATTTGCGCGTAGCAAACAGGTAGTTGACACCGGTGTCACGGCTCATGGAATAGCGCTTGGTCAGCGGGTTGTATTCCATACCACTGGTCTGCTGCACGTCCAGGTCGGCCTGACGGCAATAACCCGCCAATTCACTGGGGCGAATCATCTTGGCGTATTCGTGGGTGCCACGCGGCAGCATGTTCAATATGTATTCCGCGCCCAGAATGGCGAACAGGAACGATTTGGGGTTGCGATTCAGCGTGGAGAAGAACACCCAGCCACCCGGTTTGACCAAGTCCGAGCACGCTTTGACGACGGATGCAGGGTCAGGTACATGTTCCAGCATTTCCATGCAGGTCACCATGTCAAAGCTGCCCGGGGCTTCTGCAGCCAGGCCCTCGGCGCTGACTTCTCGGTAGTTGATACGCGGCGTCTGGGCTTCCAGGGCATGCAACTGGGCCACTTTGAGCGCCTTGCTGGACAAGTCAATGCCCAGCACATCGGCACCTTTGCGCGCCATGGAGTCGGCCAGAATGCCACCGCCACAACCTACATCCAGCGCACGCAGGCCCGAAATGGGACAAATCGACTGGATCCAGTCCAGTCGCAACGGGTTGATCATGTGGAGTGGGCGAAACTCGCTGTCCATGTCCCACCAACGGTGGGCCAATTCGGAAAACTTGGCCAGTTCGGCCGGGTCGGCGTTCAAGGTATTGCTCATCCCGCAATTATCTCCGTGTTGGAAGACTGATCCATATGCCCGTAGACATTGATTGATTCAGACAACAAAAAACCCGCCGAAGCGGGTTTTTTGAGGATTGGTCGAAACCAGTCGATTTACTTGGTGGCGCGGGTACCGACCACTTCGATTTCAACGCGGCGGTTCTTGCTACGGCCTTCCTTGGTCTTGTTGTCAGCAACGGGTTGCTTTTCGCCCTTGCCTTCAGTGTAGACACGGCTCTTTTCAATGCCCTTGGACACCAAATAGGCCTTGACGGCTTCGGAACGCTTGACCGACAGCTTCTGGTTGTAAGCGTCAGAGCCGATGGAGTCGGTGTGACCCACAGCGATGATCACTTCCAGGTTGATGCCCTTGACCTTGCCGACCAGATCGTCCAACTTGGCCTTGCCTTCGGGCTTCAGCACAGCCTTGTCAAAGTCAAAGAACGCATCAGCAGCGTAAGTCACCTTGCTGGCAACGGCGGGTGCGGGCGCAGGTGTTGCAGCTGGCTTGGCCGGTGCGGGAGCTGCTGCGGGAGCAGGAGCAGGAGCGGGTGCGGGCGGAACAATCGCGCCATCGCAGCCAGGAGCTGCTGTAGCGGGTGTCCAGCTGGAATCGCGCCAGCATTGGCCCACGGAGTTTTTCCAGACATCACCAGCTGTGCTCTTCCAGTTATGGATTTCCTGTGCGCCAGCGACCGTTGCGAGCGCTGCGGCAGCGAGGGCGATTGCTACTCGATTCAATTTTTTCATGACTTTCCTTTTGCGTAACAAACTGCAGCAACGCTGCGAATGATCGGTTGACGCCCCAAAATGGGACGTTCACACGATTGTGCCATAGCCAAACAGGCTTTTTGCGAGTCCATTAACCACAATCAACATTGAGTTGCTGACAATAGGCTCGATTGTTGCCTGTATACGACAGCTGCTGGGCCGTAGAATCGCGGGTTGTCCCAGACACCGTCAAAGTATCCACTCCATGACCCAGTTCGCCAAAGAAACCCTGCCCATCAGCCTTGAAGAGGAAATGCGCCGGAGCTACCTTGATTACGCCATGAGCGTGATTGTGGGTCGCGCCCTCCCCGATGCGCGCGACGGTCTCAAGCCGGTACACCGGCGCGTGCTGTTTGCCATGCACGAGTTGAACAACGACTGGAACCGGGCCTACAAGAAGTCTGCCCGTATCGTCGGTGATGTGATCGGTAAGTACCACCCGCACGGCGACCAGTCGGTGTACGACACCATTGTTCGCATGGCGCAGGACTTTTCCATGCGCCACATGCTGGTGGATGGCCAAGGCAACTTCGGATCGGTCGATGGCGACAACGCTGCCGCCATGCGTTACACCGAAATCCGTCTGGCAAAGATCGCCCACGAGTTGCTGGCCGACCTGGACAAGGAAACGGTTGACTTTGGCCCCAACTATGACGGCTCCGAAAAAGAACCGCTGGTGCTGCCCACCCGCCTGCCGAATCTGCTGGTCAATGGCTCAGGCGGTATTGCCGTAGGCATGGCCACCAACATCCCTCCGCACAACCTGAATGAAGTGGTAGATGCCTGTTTGCACCTGCTGAAGAACCCAGACGCGTCCATTGACGAGCTGATGGAAATCGTGCCAGCACCGGACTTCCCCACTGCCGGCATCATTTACGGCATCAACGGCGTTAAGGATGGCTACCGCACCGGTCGCGGCAAGGTGGTCATGCGCGCGCGTTGCCATTTTGAAGACATCGACAAGGGCCAACGCCAGGCCATCATCGTGGATGAGTTGCCCTACCAGGTCAACAAGAAGACACTCCAAGAGCGCATGGCCGAGCTGGTGCACGAGAAGAAAATCGAAGGCATCAGCCACATCCAGGACGAGTCCGACAAATCCGGCATGCGTCTGGTGATCGAACTCAAGCGCGGCGAAGTACCCGAGGTTGTGCTCAACAACCTGTACAAGCAGACGCAGTTGCAGGACACGTTTGGCATGAATATGGTGGCCCTGATCAACGGCCAACCCAAGCTGTGCAACCTGAAGGACCTGATCGAAGTCTTCCTGCAGCACCGCCGCGAAGTCGTGACCCGCCGCACTGTGTTCAACCTACGCAAGGCCCGCGAACGCGGCCATGTGCTGGAAGGTCTGGCGGTCGCCTTGGCCAATATCGACGATTTCATTCGCATCATCCGCGAATCACCCACGCCACCAGTGGCCAAGATGGAGCTGATGAGCCGCCCTTGGGACAGCAAGCTGGTGCGCGAGATGCTCACCCGCGTGCGCGCTGATGGCGGCATCATCAATGCTGACGACTACCGCCCCGATGGTCTCGAGAAGGCCTTCGGCATGGGCAGTGATGGCCTGTATCGCCTGTCCGACACACAAGCCCAGGAAATCCTGCAGATGCGCCTGCAGCGCCTGACCGGCCTGGAGCAGGACAAGATCGTCGCCGAATACAAGGAAGTCATGGCAGAGATCGATGATCTGCTGGACATCCTGGCCAAGCCCGAGCGCGTATCGGTCATCATCAGCGAAGAACTGGGCGCCATCAAGCAGGAGTTTGGTCAAAGCAAGCTCGGCGCGCGCCGCAGCCTGGTCGAACACAGCTCCTACGACCTATCTACCGAGGACCTGATCACGCCCACCGACATGGTGGTGACCATGAGCCACAGCGGCTACATCAAGAGCCAGCCACTGGGCGAATACCGGGCACAAAAGCGTGGTGGCCGCGGCAAGCAGGCCACCGCCACCAAGGAAGACGACTGGGTCGATCAGCTCTTTGTGGCCAATACCCACGACTACATCCTGTGCTTCTCCAACCGTGGCCGCCTGTATTGGCTCAAGGTGTGGGAAGTGCCGCAAGGCTCACGCGGCTCCCGCGGACGCCCCATCGTCAACATGTTCCCGTTGCAAGAGGGCGAAAAGATCACCGTGGTGCTGCCCCTGACCGGCGAAAAGCGCACCTTCCCAGCCGATCAGTATGTGTTCATGGCCACCAGCATGGGCACGGTCAAGAAGACCACCCTGGACGAATTCTCCAATCCGCGCAAGGCCGGCATCATTGCGGTTGACCTGGATGAGGGCGACTATCTGATTGGCGCCGCGCTGACCGATGGACAGCACGATGTAATGCTCTTCAGCGATGGCGGCAAGGCCGTGCGCTTTGACGAAAACGATGTGCGCCCCATGGGCCGTAACGCCCGCGGCGTGCGCGGCATGATGCTGGAAGACGGCCAGGGCGTGATTGCCATGCTGGTGGCCGAGGACGAGCAGCAAAGCGTGCTCACCGCCACCGAAAACGGCTACGGCAAGCGCACCAGCATCACCGAATACACCCGCCACGGCCGCGGCACCAAGGGCATGATTGCCATCCAACAAAGCGAGCGCAACGGCAAGGTTGTGGCCGCGACACTGGTCCACGTGGACGACGAAATCATGCTGATCACCGACAAGGGCGTGCTGGTTCGCACCCGGGTCAGTGAAATCCGTGAACTGGGCCGCGCCACCCAAGGCGTGACCCTGATCGGTCTGGACGAAGGCTCCAAGCTCAGCGGCCTGCAGCGTATCGTTGAAAACGATGCTAATGCTGCTGGCGAAGACAGCTCGGATGAGGCAGATGGTGAAGCCACCAACGCCTAAGCGGACAACCACGAAGTAGCCCACCACCCACGCAACCCTGTCGCCCCGTAGCCATGGCAAGAACGCTTCCCGAACTCCGCATCCAGATCGACGCCGTTGATCAGGAACTGTTGAAACTGCTGAACCAGCGCGCCGAACTGGCCAACGAAGTGGGCGAAGTCAAACGCCTAGATGGCTCTGCGGTCTTCCGCCCGGACCGCGAGGCGCAGGTCATTCACCACCTGCAGGAGACCAACGGCGGGCCGCTGAAGAACGCCAGCGTGGCCATGATTTGGCGTGAGGTGATGTCTGCCTGCCGTGCCCTGGAGGCGCCGCAACGTGTGGCCTATTTGGGCCCCGCCGGCACCTTCAGCGAAGAAGCCGCACTGCGCTTCTTTGGCTCCAGCATCCAGCATGTGCCGTGCGCCAATTTCGACGAGGTCTTCCACGCGACGACGTCCGGCGCAGCCGAGTTCGGCGTGGTGCCGGTGGAAAACAATACCGAAGGCGTGGTCACCCGCTCGCTGGACTTGCTGCTGCATTCACCCCTGCACATCATTGGCGAGATCAGCCTTCTGGTGCGACACCACCTGCTGCGCACGACGGCGTCACTGGAAGGCATCGAGGTCGTTCTGGCCCATCCCCAGGCGCTGGCCCAGTGCCAGGAATGGTTGAACATACACCTGCCCAACGCCGAGCGGCGCGCCGTTTCCAGCAACGCAGAAGGCGCACGCCTGGCGGCCGGTCACCCAAATTGGGCGGGCATTGCCAGCGAGCGTGCAGGCTCCGAATTCGGGCTGCACATTGCCTCACACGCGATCCAGGACGACGCCTACAACCGCACGCGCTTTGTCGTGGTCTGTCTGCCCAGCACCATGCCGGCGCCACACGCCACCGGCAAGGATTGCATCAGCTTGGTCGTATCGGTGCCCAACAAGCCGGGTGCGGTGCATGACATGCTGGTGCCGCTGAAGCTGCACGGTGTATCCATGACACGCTTCGAGTCCCGCCCGGCACGCTCCGGCCAGTGGGAGTACTTCTTCTACATCGATCTGCAGGGCCACCCCTCGCAACCCCATATCGCTGCGGCCCTGAAGGACCTGCAGAGCCTATGCGCCTTCTACAAGGTGCTGGGTACCTACCCCCTGGCCGATTGATGCCCACCCACAGGAATACCCATGTTTGAACAGCTCGGATTGATTGGATGCGGCTTGATGGGCGGCTCGTTTGCCCTGGCCCTCAAACGCGCAGGGCTGGTCAAACGCGTCGTCGGCTACAGCAAATCCCCCAGCACCACGGAGCGTGCGCGCGCCATGGGCGTGATTGACGTCGAGGCGCCATCCGCGCTGCTAGCGGTCTCGGGCGCCGACATCGTGCTGATCGCCGTGCCAGTCGCTGCCACCGAAGCCACCTTCAAGGCCATCAAGCACCTGGTCACCGACAAAATGCTGGTCATGGATGTGGGCTCCACCAAGCGCGATGTCATCGACGCCGGCCGGCGCGCGCTGCGCGAGCACATCGGGTCCTTCGTTCCCGCCCACCCCATCACCGGCAAGGAAGTCTCCGGCGTCGACAACGCCGACCCCGACCTGTACGCCGGCCGCCAGGTCATCATCACGCCGATTGAACGCACGCTGACCGTACAGTTGCAAAAGGCCGTGGACGTGTGGACGGCACTGGGTTGCCGCGTCCTGCAGATGTCGCCCGAGCAGCACGACGCCGCATTTGCGGCGGTGAGCCACCTGCCGCACCTGATTGCGTTCGCCATGATGAACGCCATTTCGGGCCAACCCCAGGGCAAGGATTACCTGTCGCTGGCCGGCCCCGGTTTCCGCGACTTCACCCGCATCGCCGCCAGCGACCCCAAGATCTGGCGCGACATTCTGGTCTCCAACCGCGAAGAGCTGCTGGCGCAATCCAAGATTTTTCAGCGCAACCTGCACGCCCTGGAGCTGATGATTTCCAGCGGCAACACCGAGGCACTCGAAGGCCTGCTGGAGCAAGCCAGCATCACCCGCGGGACCTGGAGCATGACGTCCCGACACAACCCCTGATGTATTCCACCGAATTTCTGGATCTCCCCCCGTTGGGCCAAGCCCACGGAACCGTCACCCTGCCAGGCTCCAAGAGCATCTCCAACCGGGTCCTGCTGCTGGCCGCACTCTGCCAAGGCACGACCACCGTCCACGACCTGCTGGACTCCGATGACACCCGTGTCATGCTGGACGCCCTGCGCGTGCTGGGCTGCGGGATTCGCCAGGATGGCGCCCGGGTGGAAATTGATGGTCTGGATGGCAAGCTGACCGCGAACAGCGCCAAGCTGTTCCTAGGCAATGCCGGCACCGCGATGCGGCCACTGACGGCTGCCCTGGCCGTGCTGGGCGGCGACTTTGAGATGAGCGGCATCCCGCGCATGCACGAACGCCCCATCGGCGACCTGGTGGATGCTCTGCGGCAACTGGGTTGCCAGATCGACTACCTGGGGCAGGATGGTTACCCGCCGCTGCACATCGGCCAGCCGACCCTGCGACTGGATACACCAATCAAGGTGCGGGGCGATGTATCCAGCCAGTTTCTGACCGCCTTGCTGATGGCTTTGCCTTTAGCCGCCCAAAATAACATCGTCATCGAAGTCGTGGGCGAGCTAATCTCCCGGCCCTACATCGAAATCACACTGAACCTGCTGTCGCGCTTTGGCGTGCAGGTGCAGCGTGACGGCTGGCAGCGTTTCACCATTCCGGCGGGCTGCCGTCTGCGCTCGCCCGGCGATATCCACGTCGAGGCCGACGCCTCAAGTGCTAGCTATTTCATAGCACTCGGCGCAATAGCCACGAGGGCTGGTGGCCAGAATGCCATAAAGATACAGGGCGTGGGAGCCGATTCCATCCAGGGCGACATCCGCTTCATGGAAGCTGCTCAATTGATGGGTGCGCAGATCGAAAGCGGCCCCAACTGGTTGAAGGTGTCACGCGGCAGTTGGCCGCTCAAGGCCATCGAACTGGACTGCAACCACATCCCCGATGCCGCCATGACACTGGCCGTCATGGCCCTGTATGCCGACGGCACCACCACACTGCGCAACATCGCCAGTTGGCGCGTCAAGGAAACCGACCGCATTGCCGCCATGGCCACCGAGCTGCGCAAGCTGGGCGCCACCGTGGTGGAAGGCGCTGACTTCATTCAGGTGACCCCACCGGCCAGCAACGCTGACTGGAAGCCGGCCAGCATCCACACCTACGACGACCACCGCATTGCCATGTGTTTTTCGCTGGCGGCCTTCAATCCAACGGCTATTCCCGTGCGCATTGAAGACCCCAAATGCGTGGCCAAGACCTTCCCGGACTACTTTGAGGCCCTGTTTTCGGTCTGCCAGACAGCGGTCGACGCCATTCCTGTCATCTGCGTGGACGGACCCACGGCGTCGGGCAAGGGCACGCTGGCGGCCGTGCTGGCGGAGAAGCTGGGTTACCACTTTCTGGATTCCGGCTCGCTGTACCGCATCACCGCCCTGGCGGCCCTGCGCACCGGTCTGGGTCTGGATACCGCCAGCGAGGGCGCCATCGCCGAACTGGTGAAGCGCCTGCAGATCCGCTTTACCAACGGACGCGTGCTGCTGGACGGTGATGACGTCAGCGACACCATCCGCACCGAAGAGGCGGGAATGAACGCCTCCAAGGTCTCGACGCTGCCCCAGGTGCGCGCCGCGCTGATTGACCTGCAACACGGTTTCCGCCAACTCCCCGGTCTGGTTGCCGACGGCCGCGACATGGGTACGGTCATCTTCCCCGATGCCCCGCTCAAGGTATTCCTGACCGCCAGTGCCGAGCGGCGCGCCGAACGGCGCTATAAGCAGTTGATTTCTAAGGGAATTTCAACTACACTCCCATCTCTTCGCGCGGACCTGGAAGCCCGCGACGCCAGGGATTCCTCCCGGACCGTCGCACCGCTCAGATCCGCAGAAGACGCCCAGTTGCTGGACAACTCGGATTTGACGGTTGAAAAATCGGTGGATCTGGTATTGGATTGGTGGCAGGGCAAACAGCCTTTTCAAACCGTTTGAGAAGACTGGTCGGTCCACACCGCCCCTCTCGCGCAGCAGCGCACTGGTGGTTTGGTTCAACAACTTAACCCCGCGGTTTTTTACCGCAAAGCAAATGTCAGAATCTTTCGCAGACCTATTTGAAGAGTCACAAAAACGCTCGGAAACTCGTATTGGTGAAGTCGTTACCGCTGAAGTTGTTCGCATCGAACACAACTTTGTCGTGGTCAATGCCGGCCTCAAGTCCGAAGCGTATGTTCCATTGTCCGAATTCAAAAGCGACAAGGGTGAGCTCGAAGTTCAAGTAGGTGAGTTTGTGTCCGTCGCCATCGTCGCCATGGAAAACGGCTACGGCGACACCATCGTCAGCCGCGACACCGCCAAGCGTCTCGCTTCCTGGATGTCTCTGGAAAAATCTTTGGAATCCGGCGAATTCGTCACCGGTACCACTTCCGGCAAGGTCAAGGGCGGCCTGACCGTTCTGGTCAACGGCATCCGTGCCTTCCTGCCAGGCTCGTTGGTTGACACACGTCCTACCAAGGATCTGTCTCCGTACGAAAACAAGACCATGGAATTCAAGGTCATCAAGCTGGACCGCAAGCGCAACAACGTCGTGCTGTCACGCCGCGCTGTGGTCGAGGCCTCGATGGGCGAAGAGCGCGCCAAGCTGATGGAAACCCTCAAAGAGGGCACGGCTGTCAAAGGCATCGTCAAGAACATCACCGAGTACGGTGCCTTCGTTGACCTCGGCGGCATTGACGGCCTGCTGCACATCACCGACATGGCATGGCGCCGCGTGCGTCACCCAAGCGAAGTGGTGACGGCCGGCCAGGAAATCGTCGCCAAGATCCTGAAGTTCGATACTGAGAAAAATCGCGTATCGCTCGGCCTGAAGCAGATGGGCGACGACCCATGGATGGGCGTGAACCGCCGGTACCCCCAAGGCACCCGCCTGTTCGGCAAGATCACCAACATTGCCGATTACGGGGCGTTTGTGGAACTCGAGCCAGGCATCGAAGGTTTGGTCCACGTGTCCGAAATGGACTGGACGAACAAGAACGTCGCTCCAAACAAGCTCGTGGCGCTCGGCGATGAAGTCGAAGTCATGGTCCTTGAGATCGACGAGGACAAGCGCCGCATCAGCCTGGGCATGAAGCAGTGCAAGGCCAACCCATGGCAGGAATTTGCCGTGGAAACCAAGCGCGGCGACCGCGTCAAGGGCCCGATCAAGTCGATCACCGACTTCGGCGTTTTCGTGGGCCTGGCTGCCGGCATTGACGGTCTGGTGCATTTGTCCGACCTGTCCTGGAACGAGCCCGGCGAAGCCGCAGTTCGCAATTATAAAAAGGGGCAGGAAGTCGAGGCGATCGTGCTGGCAGTTGACGTTGACCGCGAGCGTATCTCGCTGGGCATCAAGCAGCTTGATTCCGATCCGTTCACCACCTTCGTATCGATCAACGACAAGGGCGCGATCGTGACCGGCAAGGTCAAGACGGTTGACGCCAAAGGCGCCGAGATCGATCTGGGCGAAGACATCATTGGCTACCTGCGCGCCAGCGAAATCAGCCGCGACCGCGTTGAAGATGCGCGCAATGTGCTCAAAGAAGGCGATGAAGTGTCTGCCGTAGTGGTAAACGTGGATCGCAAGACCCGCAACATCCAGTTGTCGGTCAAGGCCAAGGACAACGCCGACCAACAGCAAGCCATGGCATCCTAGAGCCAGCAGTCCTCGCGCGAAAGCGCCGGTCTGACCAGCCTGGGCGCCCTGCTCCGCGCCAAGCTGGACAATAGCGAAAAGTAAAGTGCTTGTGGGACAGGCCAAGCGACGCAGCAAAGCTGCCCGCTTGCTCTGTCCCCAACATGCTATTCCCCCATGACCCGAAGCGATTTAGTCGAAGAACTGGCAGCCCGGTTCAGCCAGCTCACGCACCGCGATGCCGAATATGCCGTCAAGACGCTTCTTGACGCCATGAGCGATACCTTGGTGCGCGGGCACCGGATTGAGATCAGGGGGTTTGGCAGCTTCTCCGTCAACCGCCGTTCACCACGCATTGGGCGGAACCCGCGTTCCGGCGAAAGCGTGGCTATTCCAGAGAAACGCGTCACGCATTTCAAGCCCGGAAAGGCATTGCGGGAAGCCGTCGATGCACGAACCGAGCAATTGCGAACGACCACGATTTCCCATTGATATCTTCAGGTTTTCCGCTCGGCAGGCTGGCTACAATCGCCAGACCACCAGGAGGATTGCCAGTGAAATACCTGACGTGGCTGCTAAAGGCAGCCATTTTTTTTACCCTTTTTGCCTTCGCCCTGAATAACCAGCAAACCGTTGCCGTGCACTTCTTTTTTGGCACCTTGTGGCAGGCTCCATTGGTGCTGGTGGTGCTGGCAGCCTTTGCCTGCGGACTGGCGCTGGGAATTTTTGTGATGATGCCGCGATGGTGGAAAAAGCGGAAATCGGCGCTGCCTCACCCTGCCGGCACTACGCCAGCCAATCCTGACATCGGCCAGGCTTCAACGCTTCACCATGGAATTTGATTTCACCTGGGTGCTGCTCGGTTTTCCAATTGCCTTCACGCTGGGC
>JBBQLM010000045.1:0-38261 GCA_038327925.1 Burkholderiales bacterium
CCTTAAAGCGTTGGCCAAATGTGGCTGTTGAGCTCCCCTTCCGCCCGGCGGGGCGGGAGGGGTTGGGGGAGAGTGGGGATGGTGAGAGAGAACAAAAAAATTCACCGCACAAAATTCACCGCAAAACAATCAACGCAAAAAATTCCGCAACATCGCATGCCCATGCTCAGTCAGTATGGACTCCGGGTGAAACTGCACCCCCTCCATCCGCACCGCATCGACCAAGCCCGTGTGCCGCACCCCCATGATCTCGCCATCATCCGTCCAAGCCGTAATCGCCAGCTCCTTGGGGCAACTGGCACGCTCAATGGCCAAAGAGTGGTAACGGTTCACCGTGAACTGCTTGGGCAAGCCCGCAAAAACCCCCTCTTGCGTGGTGGTAATCACACTGGTCTTGCCGTGCATTAACGCCTGCGCCCGGATGATCTTGCCGCCCAGCGCCGCACCAATGCTCTGGTGGCCCAAGCAGACGCCCAAAATCGGCAGCTTGCCCATGAAATGCTGGATGGCGGCCACCGAAATGCCCGCCTCTGCGGGAGAACAGGGTCCGGGCGACACCACCAAGCGGTCCGGATTGCGCGCCGCTATCCCTTCAACGGTAATTTCGTCGTTGCGAAACACCTCCACCTCGGCGCCCAGCTCTCCAAAGTACTGGACGATGTTGTAGGTAAAGCTGTCGTAGTTGTCGATCATGAGCAATTTCATGCTGTGACTCCTTCACGCAGGCGCGCAAACTCACGGTGCTCGTAGGCGATGCACACCTCCATCATGCTGCGGTAGATGGCCTCGATGACGGCCGGCTCGCCGCCCTCGGCCAGCGCCTGTTTGCGCACCCGGTCCACTATGGTTTGGATGCGGGCTTCGTCGCGCACCAGGTTCACGTCCTGCTTGATGCGGGCGGCCTGGGTCATATAGGCCGCGCGCTGCACCAGCAGGGGCACCAGCACATCGTCCAGTGCATCGACGCAAGCGCGCACCTCAGGCATCGTGGTGCAGTGCTGCACCCGAGCAATGGCCTGGCTCTCGTTGCTTGGCGTGTTCATTCCAGTCCCTCCTCGACCAGCTCGGCAGCACGCAATAGCGCGCGCGCCTTGGCTTCGGTTTCCTTCCATTCCAGCTCGGGCACGCTATCGGCCACGACGCCGGCGGCCGCCTGCACATACAGCGTCTGGTTCTTGATGATGCCGGTACGGATGGCAATGGCCACATCCATATCCCCGGCGTAGCTCAGGTAGCCGCAGGCACCGCCGTAGATGCCGCGCTTGGTCGGTTCCAGCTGGTCGATCAGCTCCATGGCGTGCACCTTGGGCGCGCCGGTCAGTGTGCCGGCCGGGAAGGTGGCCTTCAGGACGTCCATGCTGGTCATGCCGTCCAGCAATGTACCCTCCACGTTGCTGACGATGTGCATGACGTGGCTGTAGCGCTCCACGCAGAACGCGTCCGACACCTTGACGCTGCCGATCTTGGCAATGCGGCCGATGTCATTGCGCGCCAGGTCAATCAGCATCACATGCTCGGCACGCTCCTTGGGGTCGTTGATCAGCTCCGCTTCGGCGGCCTTGTCGGCCTCGACGGTGGCGCCGCGTGGGCGGGTGCCGGCCAGCGGGCGGATCGTGACCTTGGTGGAGGTTGCGTCGCCGGTCGTGACCTGCTCCTGGCGCACCAGAATTTCGGGCGATGCACCGACCACCTGGAAATCGCCAAAGTGGTAGTAGTACATGTACGGGCTGGGGTTCAGCGAACGCAGCGCGCGGTACAGGGACAGCGGCGACTCGGTGTAGCGCTTCTTGATGCGCTGGCCGACCTGCACCTGCATGAAGTCGCCACCGGCGATCAACTCCTTCGCGCGGTCCACAGCGGCCAGGTAGTCGGCCTTGGCAAAGTCGCGCTGGGCGGGGTGGCTGGTCGTCGGCTTGACGGCGGGAATGCTGACCGCCTGCGCCAGCCGGTCTTTCAACTCACGCAAACGGCGCTTACCGCGGGAATAGGCCTCGCTCTGGCCGGGGTCGGCGTAGACGATGAGGTACAGCTTGCCCGACAGGTTGTCGATGACGGCCAGCTCCTCGCACTGCAGCAGCAGGATGTCGGGGCAGCCCAGCTCGTCGGGCGGGCAGGTGGCTTCGAGTTTTTTCTCGATGTAGCGCACCGCGTCATAGCCAAAGTAGCCGGCCAGGCCGCCGCAAAAGCGTGGCAGACCGGGGCGCAGCGCCACCTTGAAGCGCTTCTGGTAGCTGGCGATGAAGTCCAGCGGATTGGCGGTGGACGTTTCCACGACCACGCCGTCGGTCACCACCTCGGTTCGGGCGTCCTTGCCAAAGCCGCTGGCGCGCACCAGGGTGCGGGCCGGCAGACCGATGAAGCTGTAGCGGCCAAAGCGCTCGCCACCAACAACGGATTCGAGCAGGAAGCTGTATTTGCCGCTGTCAGGGTCGGTGGTTGCCACGTCGCTCGGAACATGGGCCAGCTTCAGGTACAGGGACAAGGGTGTTTCCAGATCCGCAAAGGCCTGGGCCATCAGCGGAATCCGGTTGAAACCCTGGGTCGCCAGGGCCTGGAATTCGGGTTCGGAAATCACGGGTGTTTACCTCTCGTTGCAGGGCGGCACCGGGTGCCACCAGCGCCCCACCCATTCGGATGATGGAGCGCTTCATTCAAACCGATTCCCCCAAAAGGCATGCCGGGGGAAGACTGGGTGCGCGCAAGATGTCGGAGGGGGAGTCCGTGCCGCTTGGTCGCGCAGAACCCGTGGGGCACCGCGCCGTGGAGCCTGGAAATCAGGCGTTGGACGCAATGGCGGGTTCAGGCAAGACGGGCCGAGACCGCCAGGGCCAGGCTCCCCGGTCGCTACAACCCGTAATGAAGATGCGGTGAATGAACATGCGCCCAGTGTAGCAAACCAACAGACCCACTCCGCCCGCCACCCCGCGAAAACCCTAGGTTGGGGCACGAGATGAACGGCGCAGAATGGATTCATTCAAAAAACGAACGATAGTTCACTTTTTCAGGACATCAACCACCATGCGATTCAGCAAACCACTCCTTACCGCAGCACTGGCCCTCCTACTGGGTGCGTCTGCCCTGGCATCCACCATCGACATTGCCGGCGTCAAGGTCGAAGACAGCGCCACCGTGGCCGGCACCAAGCTGCAGCTCAACGGCGCCGGCATCCGCTACAAAGGGCCGTTCAAGGTCTATGTGGCCGAGCTATACACCAGCAAGAAGGTCACGTCGCTGGACGAACTGCTGGCCGCTCCCGGCCCGAAGCGCATGACCCTGGTGATGACGCGCGACATCGAGGCCGGCCCGTTCGGCAAGCTGCTGACACGCGGCATGGAGGACAACAACCCCAAGGCCGAAATGTCCAAGCTGGTCTCCGGCCTGATGAAGATGAGTGAACTGTTCACCATCCACAAATCCTTTGTGCCGGGCGACGTGATCATCATGGACTGGATCCCGGGCACCGGCCTGGTGGTGAGCGTCAAAGGCAAGGTACAGCCCGAGACTTTCAAGGAGCCGGAATTCTTCAAGGCCCTGATGGGCATCTGGCTGGGCCCAGCCCCTGCCTACTGGAAGCTCAAGGACAACCTTCTGGGCGACATGTCATAGGGTGAGCGCCGTGTCTCCGCAAAAACCCTGATGCCGCAGGGAACGCATGAGCGGACAATCAGTCGCATTCATAATGCGAACGATCGTTCACTTTTGGGGACTCCACGCCATGCGCTTCTTCCAGACTCTTCTGCTGCTTGCCGCCGCCCTGCTGTTCAACACGGGTGCGGGTGCTGTCACCGTCGTCAACGGCATCAAGGTCGATGACAGCGTCAGCGTTGGCGGCGCACCGCTGCAGCTCAATGGCGCCGGCACGCGCTACAAGGCGATTTTCAAGGTGTATGTGGCCAGTCTGCACACCTCCAAAAAGGTGACGTCTCTTGACGAGCTGATCGCCGCACCCGGTCCCAAGCGCCTGACCATGACGTTCCTGCGCGAAATTGAGGCCGGCCCCTTCGGCAAACTGCTGACCCGCGGTGTGGAAGACAACAACACCAAGGCCGAAATGTCCAAGCTGGTCCCCGGTCTGATCCGCATGGGCGACATCTTCACCGTCAACAAGGTACTGGTGCCGGGTGACGTGATCACCATTGACTGGATTCCGGGCACCGGCATGGTCGTCACCGCCAAGGGCAAGGTGCAGGGCGAGCCCTTCAAGGAACCCGAGTTTTACAAGGCCATCATGTCCATCTGGTTTGGCTCAGTGCCGGCAGACCACTCGCTGAAGGATGCGATGCTGGGAAACAAATAGCCCCTCCCCTCCACCCCCCCACCGTATAGCCTGCAGTGCCTGCGCCTGCAGGTTTTTTTTCGCCCCGATTCTGTGCGTCAATTATCCGCAGACACGGTGTTGGATTACAGGTAGAGTGCGTTGTCCTGTCGCAGATTTGAAGCCAACCAGAAGGGGCCGCTATGAAACTGAAACTGAAACTCCCGTTGGCATTTGCATTGGCCCTGGGGCTGATGTTTCTGGGAGCCCTGTTCGGCATTTACAAGCTGAACCAGTCACTGGACGTGTTCGAGCACGAGGTTCTCGCCACGGTGGCGGCCCACAAGAAAGTTGCCCAGATCGACGCACGCTTCTCCACGGCCATTCAGGAATGGAAAAACGTGCTGTTGCGCGGCAAGGAGCCCAAGGATCTGGACAAGTACTGGGATTCCCACCTCAAGGAGATGAAGGCCGTGCAGGACGGATTGGGGGAACTCGACAAGATGCCCATGGACAGTTCGGCCAAAGACACGCTGAGCAAGCTGAGCCGGGTCATTCCCGTGGTTGGCGAAGCCTACAAGAAGGCATTCGAGGAATTCAAGGCATCCGGTTTCGACTCCGCTGCGGGAGACAAGGCGGCGCGCGGCAAGGACCGCGAATCTGGTGCCTTGATGAAGGAGCTCAAAGAAAGACTCTCTGCCGCTGAATTGGAAACTTCCATAGCAGCCACCAAGGAGGCCGAAAGCAGCACCATGCTGGCACTGACCGTCATGGTGGCGATCATGGCAATTGGACTGGCCGGGGGCATCTGGATGAGCCGCCAGATCGTGCTCCCGCTGGGCCAGGCCGTTGAGCTGGCCGACAAGGTGGCGCACGGCCATCTGAACAACGCGATTGCGGTCCATGGCAAGGATGAAGTCGGCATGCTGATGCAGTCCCTCAAGGAGATGCAGGGCAACCTGTCCAAGCTGGTTGCCAATGTGCGCCAGGGCTCCGAAGGGGTTGCCACCGCCAGCGCCGAAATCGCCCAGGGTAACAACGACCTTTCCGCCCGCACCGAGCAGCAGGCCAGCGCGCTGGAAGAGACCGCAGCGTCGATGGAAGAATTGGGATCCACCGTCCGACAAAACGCCGACTCGGCCCGCCAGGCCAACCAGTTGGCCATGAATGCGTCATCGGTGGCGGTTCAGGGCGGGCGTGTGGTGGACCAGGTGGTCGAAACCATGCGCGGCATCAACGACGCCTCGCGCAAGATTTCGGACATCATCAGTGTCATCGACGGAATCGCCTTCCAGACCAACATCCTGGCCCTGAATGCCGCGGTGGAGGCGGCCCGGGCCGGTGAGCAGGGCCGTGGCTTTGCCGTGGTGGCCAGCGAGGTGCGCAGCCTGGCCGGTCGCTCGGCCGATGCCGCCAAGGAGATCAAGGCCCTGATCGGTGCCAGCGTGGAACGGGTGGAACAGGGCACCACGCTAGTGGACCAGGCGGGCACCACCATGAAGGAAGTGGTGGACAGCATCAAACGCGTCACCGACATCATGGGTGAAATCAGCGCCGCCAGCAGCGAACAGGCCAGCGGCGTCAACCAGGTGGGCGAGGCCGTTACGCAGATGGACCAGGCCACCCAGCAGAACGCGGCCCTGGTCGAGCAGATGGCCGCAGCGGCCAGCAGCCTCAAGAGCCAGGCCCACGATCTGGTGCAAGTGGTGTCGGCGTTCAAGGTGGATGGCATTTCTGCTCCGGCTCCAAGCGCGCCAGCGTCTGCGCACCGACCCACCCCGGTTGCTGCACCGCGCCCGAAAGCCGAACCGCCCAAGCTGGCATCCGCCCCGGCGCCGGCGGCTCCACCCAGGAGCACGCCCAAGGCAGCCGCCCTGCCCAAGCCGGTTGCCGTGGCCCGAGCCAAACCCACGCCCGCCGGTGGGGATGACGACTGGGAAACCTTCTAGGATTGCACCCAGGCCACCAGGGCTTCGGCCTCCAGCGGCTTGCTGTACAGGTAGCCTTGGCCCTTGTCGCACCCAAGCTGGGCCATCAGACAGGCCTGGTCCTGGGTTTCTATGCCTTCGGCCACCGTGCCCAGGCCCAGCGTCTGCGCCATGCGGATGGTGGCCTCGATCAACACCCGGTGGTAGTCACTGGTGTGCGCCTGGCTGACAAACGAACGGTCGATCTTGACGAAATTCACCGGCAGCTCATGCAGGCACGACAGCGACGAGTAGCCGGTGCCAAAGTCATCCAGCGACAGCGCCACGCCCAGCGCGCGAATGGCGTGCAGGGTGGACAGCACCAGTTCGTCCTGCGCCGCCAGGCTCTCGGTCACCTCCAGCACCAGTTGCTCCGGCGACAGCCCGTTGGCACGCAGGGCATCCTGCACATCGGCTGCCAGCCCGGGCTGGCGCAATTGGGCGCGCGACAGGTTGACCGCCAGTGTGGGCGGCGTCTCCTTGCCAGCCGGCAAGGCCATGGCGGCAAAGGCATTGCAGGCGGTTTGCAGCACAAACTGCCCCAGGGCGCCGATCAGGCCACAGGCCTCGGCCACCGGAATGAACTCCACCGGCGACACCATGCCGCGCTGCGGGTGGCGCCAGCGCAGCAGGGCCTCCATGCCGACAAAGGCGCCACTGTGCAGGTCCACCAGGGGCTGGTAGACCACGAACAGCTCCTGGCGCTCCAGCGCCTGGCGCAAATCATTTTCCAGCGCCACCGAAGCGCTGACCCGCTGGCGCATCGACGGCTCGAACATCACATAGCGGGCACGCCCGGCCCGCTTGGCCTCGTACATGGCGATGTCGGCATCGCGCAGCACGCTATCGGCGTCATCTGCGGCGTGGCTATTGGTCACGATGCCAATGCTGACCGAAGAGTTCACCTTGTGCGCGTCAATGCTGTAGGGCATGGACAGCACGTCAATCAGCCGACTGGCCACGATTTCGGCGTCCAGATCACCGCGAATGTCATCCAGCAGCACCACAAATTCGTCACCCCCAATGCGCGCCGCCACATGGGCAAAGTCGCTGGTGTGCATCAGGCTGTCGCCGGGGCGCAGGCTGTCCTGCAGCCGGCCGGCGATCTGGCGCAGCAGGTCATCACCCACGCTGTGGCCCAGCGTGTCATTGACCTGCTTGAAGCGGTCAAAGTCCATGAACAGCACGGCAAAGCCGTAGCCGGGATGGCTCTTGCCACGGGCAATCGCCTGGGCAATGCTGTGCAGCACCTCCGCACGGTTGGGCAACTGGGTCAGGCCGTCCGTGCGGGCGGCGGTGCGCAATTCCTGCTCCATGGCCTTTTGCGCCTGCACGTCCATGGCCACACCGGCCATGCGCAGGCCACGCCCTTCGGTCGAGCGGTCCACCACGGCGCCGACGAACAGGATCCAGACCCAGCGCCCGCTGCCATGCTTGAGCCGCACCGACATGCGCAGCGGCATGTCCGGGTCACGCAACTGGGCCTTGACCGAGGCCACCCAGGGTGGCAGGTCTTCGGGGTGGATCATGGCGTTCCAGTCCTGCACCGTCATGCCGACCTCGCCGCTGTGGCAACCGACGATGTCCAGCAGCCGGTGGTTGCAGTGCATGGTGCCGGCCACAATGTCCCACTGCCAGGTTCCCAGGCCGGCGCCGTCTACCGCCAGTGACAGCAGTTGCTGCTGCGCGCGTACGTCGGTCAGGTCGGTGGCCACCAGCACCCAGCCCGACACCGCGCCCGCGTCGTCGTGCATGGGTTGCAGGTCCACCAGGGCCCAGCGTGCCTCGCCGCTGGTGGCGCGGATGTGGATCTCGCGTTTGAGGCCTTGCCCCAGCAGCACCGCATCGGAAAACTGGGCAAACGCGGTCGGATCGGCACTGCCGCGCGCCAGCAAAATTCCCAGGCGCTGGCCTATGGATTCCTGCTCCGTGAACCCGGTGATGGCGGTGAAGGCGCTGTTGACCCAGACCACCTTGCGGTCCGCATCGGCCAGCAGCACCGCGTTGGAGCTGCGCTCGGCCACCAGAGCCAGGCGGCGCAGGCGCTCGGCCTGGCTGGGGCCGGAATCAGGAGAGGCGGGATCAGGCTCTCTCGGCATGGTGGGTGTCCCTTGCGATGAGCCGGTTGTCTCGGTGGCCCTAGGAAGCCAGGGCGACCCGCATGGCATCAATCACGCCCTTGTAGTCGGGCTTGCCGAAGATAGCGCTGCCCGCTACAAAGGTGTCGGCACCGGCATTGGCGACCTGGCGGATGTTGTCCACCTTGATGCCGCCATCCACCTCCAGGCGGATGTCCTTGCCAGAGGCGGTGATGCGCTTGCGCACGTCCTCAATCTTGCGCAGCGCCGAATCGATGAAGCTCTGACCACCAAAACCGGGGTTGACGCTCATGATCAGGATCAGATCAATGTCATCAATCACCCAGTCCAGCACATCCAGCGGCTCGGCCGGATTGAACACCAGCCCGGCCTTCACGCCCTTGGACTTGATGGCCTGGATGGAGCGGTGCACATGGCTGGAAGCATCGGGGTGGAAGCTGATGTAGTCAGCTCCTGCATCGGCAAAGGCCGCGGCCAACGCGTCCACGGGCGAGATCATCAGGTGCACGTCAATCGGCACGGCCACCCCGGCCGGCGTCTTGGCGTGGGGTTTCAAGGCCTGACAGACCATGGGACCAAAGGTCAGATTGGGCACGTAATGGTTGTCCATCACGTCAAAATGGATCCAGTCAGACCCGGCGGCGATGACATTTTTGACTTCTTCACCCAGGCGGGCAAAGTCGGCGGAGAGGATGGAGGGGGCAATTCGGTAAGTCATGACCCGAGTTTAATGTCCCCGCCGGCTTTCAGATAGCATTGTCCGCTATGCCCAAGTACCAAATTTCCGTCGAAGTCGTTCCCCAGTTCCTGCCCGAGCAGTCCGCCCCGGACGAAAGCCTGTACGTGTTTGCGTACACCATCACCATCACCAACACCGGCGATGTGCCGGCCCAGGTGATCTCGCGCACCTGGAACGTCAACGACGCCAATGGCCACACCGAAAAGGTCAAGGGCCTGGGCGTGGTGGGGCAGCAGCCCCTGCTCAAGCCCGGCCAGTCGTTCGAGTACACCAGCGGCACCCGCCTACTCACGCCCACCGGCACCATGCACGGCAGCTTCTTCTGCGTGGCCGAGGACGGTGAAAAGTTCGATGCCGACGTGCCCATGTTCGTGCTGGATGCACTCAGCGGCGAGTCCGGCACTGGCGGCCCGCGCACCCTGCATTGATGCACGCCGCCGCCCCATCCGCCAATCCCGCAGCGGGACCCGAACTGCTTGCCTTGCTGGATGCCGTAGACCCCGATGCCGACCTGGTACACCGCCACCTGTGGCTGATCGCCCTGTTCAACTGGATTCGGGGGGCTGAAGGCTCCGCCGAGTCCGCCGCAGCACGGGTCGGCCTGTTTCTGGACGCGATGGATGCCCGACCGCACATGCAGGTGCGCCTGCAGGTCTGGTGGCGCACCCTGATCGACACGGTGGACGGCACCACGCTGCTGTCCGACTATGGCTTTGCCTCACGCAATGCCTTTGTCACCGAACTGCTGGAGCGCCTGCACTACAAGCTGCTGCCGACCTCGCCGGAAACCACCGACGCCTCGGAACTGTTCGCGCTGGTCATGCCGGCGTCGCTGGACGCATCGTGGCTCGCCGCCCTGCCCGAGGCCACGCTGCAACGCCTGTCCCGCTTGCTCAGCGCCCCGGCCAGCGGCCCCAACACGCTGGCCTGCCCCAGCCTGACGCACTGGCAAAGCACGCTGCTGGAGGCCATCACCTTCTGCACCAGCCAGGTCCGCGCCGCCGGGTTTTCACCCGAAATCCGCCAACGCATGCGCGCACCGGCCCAAGTGGCCAGCCCCTTCCACGCGCTGGCCGCTGGCGTGGACACGCTGCGGGACGCCTGGCTGGCCGAACAGAACGGCAGCGGTACCCGTGAACAGGTGGAACACGCCGTTCTGCAGTTCCGCCAGCAGCTGGAAGCCTGCCGCCACGCGGCCGCCACCGCCTACACGCACCTGGATGCCCACGGCATTTCGGTGGATCTGGTGTTTCGCCTGCGCCAGTTGCGCGAACGCGTGCTGCGCATCCGCGCCCTGCTGGACTGCCTGCTGGGCGAACCCACCCACGTGCACACAGCGCAACTGTTGTCGCAACTGGCCAGCGTGGGCCAGTACCAGCGCAGCCTGCGTGCACTCTGGGCCAACAGCACATCGCTGCTGGCGGCCAAGGTGGCCGAGCGCAGTGCCGAGACCGGCGAGCACTACATCACCCGCTCACGCGCCGAATACCGCACCATGCTGCGCAGCGCTGCCGGGGGCGGCGCGCTGACGGCGGTCACCACGTTCCTGAAGTTCGCGCTGATGGCCATCGGTCTGTCGGCATTCTGGTTGGGCTTCTGGTCCGGCGTGGCCTATGCGGCCAGCTTTGTCGCCATCCAGTTGCTGCATTTCACGCTGGCCACCAAGCAGCCCGCCATGACGGCACCGGCGATGGCCGCCAAGCTGCGCGACATTTCCGACGCCAACGCGGTCAACGACTTTGTCGACGAGATCACGCACCTGGTGCGCTCGCAGGTGGCGGCGGTGCTGGGCAATGTGGTGGTGGTGTTTCCGGCTGCGGTATTGCTGTCCCTGGTCATCTACCTGTTGACCGGGCGACCCATGATTGATGCGAAAGAGGCCGCGTATGTGTTCCATTCGCTGACGCTGCTGGGCCCCTCGCTGCTGTTTGCCGCCTTTACCGGTGTGCTGCTGTTTGTCTCCAGCATCATCGCCGGCTGGGTGGAGAACTGGTTTGTGCTGCACCGGCTGGACTCGGCGCTGCGCTACAACCCGCGCATCACCCACTACCTGGGTGTGGAGCGCGCGGCGCGCTGGTCGCACTTTTTGCGGCAGAACATTTCCGGATTTGCCTCCAATATCTCGCTGGGTTTCATGCTGGGTCTGCTGCCGGCCATCTTCACCTTTTTGGGTCTGGGGCTGGAGGTGCGCCACGTCACACTGTCCACTGGACAGTTGGGCGCGGCCTGTGCCAGTCTGGGCTGGGAGGTAGTGCGCAGCCCTGCCCTGTGGTGGGCGGTGGCCAGCATCCCCTTCATTGGCATGTTGAATCTGGCGGTCAGCTTCTACCTGGCGTTTCGGGTCGCGCTGCGCGCCCACAGCGTCTCCAACGTGGCCCGAGCGCGCATTCGCAAGGCCGTGTTGCAACGCCTGCGACAGGCGCCCCAGCAATTCGTATGGCCGGCCCAGCAGGACTCCCTCGATGGGCGAGTTTGAACTGATTCAACGCTACTTCACCCGCCCCACGCCGAAAGCGGTGCTGGGCGTGGGCGATGACTGCGCACTGCTGCAACCGGGCAGCGGCATGCAGATGGCCATTTCCACCGACATGCTGGTGGCCGGCCGCCACTTCTTTCCCGATGTGGACCCACGCACGCTGGGCCACAAGGCGCTGGCCGTGAACCTGAGCGACCTGGCCGCCTGCGGTGCGCGGCCCGTGGCCTTCACACTGGCGCTGGCGCTACCCGAGGCGGTTGACGTCTGGCTGGCCGGATTCGCTCAAGGACTACTGGCACTGGCCGACGCCCATGGCTGCGAGCTGATTGGTGGCGACACCACGCGCGGGCCGCTGAACATCTGCATCACGGTGTTTGGCGAGGTGCCCGCCAGGCAGGCCCTGCTGCGCAGTGGCGCCAAGGCTGGTGACGACGTTTACGTCAGCGGCACGCTGGGCGACGCCCGGCTGGCGCTCGAAGCCCTGCAGGGCCGCATCAATCTGCCCGCCGACGTGCTGGCCTGCGCCCGAGTGCGGCTGGAAAGCCCGACACCGCGCGTGGACCTGGGGCTGGCGCTGCGCGGCATTGCCAGCGCTGCGGCCGACGTCAGCGACGGGCTGCTGGGCGACCTGGGCCACATCCTGCAACGCTCGGGCGTGGGGGCCACGCTGGATACCGATATAGCTATTACTTTGATAGCTACTGACGTAGATTTGACGAGGGATAGTGGCCAATTTTATGCCCAATCATTGCACCAACTGGCGTTGCAATGCGTGCTCAGCGGCGGAGACGACTACGAGCTGGTTTTCACCGCCGAGCCGGCGCAGCGCGCCGCCGTGCAAGCCGCCAGTTGGGCCAGCGCCACGCCGGTTACCCGCATCGGCCGCATCGACGCCGAACCGGGCCTGCGCCTGGTGGACGCCCAGGGCCAGCCGGTGACCAATACCTTTCAATCCTTTGACCATTTCGTAGCATGAGCCGACTCGGACTGACCCGCGACAAGATTTACAAGACCGTAGCCCGCCAACTGCACGGCGTGGTGCCCTGCTGGGTCTGCGGCCAGCCGGTGGCTCCGCAGGACGCCACACTGGAGCACATTCGCCCCTTGAGCGAAGGCGGCAACAGCCACCTGGAAAACCTGGCCATCAGCCACGGCAGCTGCAACCGGCAGCGCCACTCGCCGTCCTGAACCGGCCACGCACGGTGCGCGCGCTGCTACAGTAGCCACCCAACCGGAGCCCACCCATGACAGACACCCGCACGCCCCCGCCCGACAGCGTCTTTCGCACCAGCCGCACGGTCGACGCACCACTGGATCGGGTGTGGAAGGCCTACACCGACCAGGACGCGCTGATGGCCTGGTTTGGCCCGCAGGGGTTTTCCATGCCGCACAGCCGTTACGACTTTCGCCCCGGCGGCGAATTCCACTACTGCCTGCGCACGCCCACCGGCTTCGAGATGTGGGGCAAGTGGGTGTTTGTGGAAATTGACGCGCCACGCAAGCTGTCCATGGTCGTCAGCTTCTCGGACCCCAACGGCGGCCTGACGCGCCACCCGATGTCGGCGGCCTGGCCGCTGCAGACCCTGTCCACCACCACCTTTGAAGACCTGGCCGGCAAGACCCATGTCAGCATCGAGTGGGCGCCCTATGAATCGGACGCTGACGAGACTGCCGCCTTCCGTGCCGGCCACGCCGCCATGGCCCAGGGTTGCAACGGCACCTTCCAGCAACTGGAGGCCTACCTGGCCCAGACGCCCCGCCCATGATGGAACCCTACCCCGGCCCGGTCACCGTCTTCCCCGAAGACCCCGGCCAGCCGCCACCCGTGGCGCGCCCCAGCGTGCGCTTCCTGCTGGCACACCCGGCGCACTGGCTGGCGCTGGGCTTTGGCTCGGGTCTGTCCCGCATCGCGCCCGGCACCGCCGGCACGCTGTGGGCCTGGATCGCCTTCATTGCGCTGACTCCGTGGATGACCGATGCCCGCTGGGCGCTGCTGATCGCCGTGTCCCTGCCCGTGGGCTGGTGGGCCTGCAGCGTGACCGCGAGCAACATGGGCGTGCTCGACCCCGGCAGCGTCGTGTGGGACGAAGTGGTGGCATTCTGGCTGGTGCTGTGGCTGGTCATGCCCACCGGCCTGGTCGGCCAGGCGCTGGCGTTTGGCCTGTTCCGTTTCTTTGACGCGGTTAAACCCGGCCCGGTGGGCTGGGCCGATGCGCTGTACCACGACCTGGACCCGGCGCTTGATCGCGCCGCCTGGCGCAAGGCCGGCTTTGGCATCATGCTCGACGACCTGGTGGCCGCCGGCTGCACCGTGCTGGTCATTGCACTGTGGAGGTTTTTGACGTGAACACCACTTCGGATTCGCTACCAAATAATGAGCGCTCTACGCAGTATTGGCGAGGGCTACTGGCCGATTTACTTCTCAACCAGGGCTTGAAACTGGCCACCGCCGAAAGCTGCACCGGCGGCCTGATCGCCGCCACCTGCACCGATCTGGCGGGGTCGAGCGACTGGTTCGAGCGCGGCTTTGTCACCTATTCCAATGAGGCCAAGACCGAGCTGCTGGGCGTGGACGCCGCGCTGATCGCACGCGATGGCGCGGTCAGCGAATCCGTGGTGCGGGCCATGGCGCAGGGTGCGCTGGCCCACTCGCTGGCCCAGGTGGCCGTGGCCGTGACCGGTGTGGCGGGGCCGACTGGCGGCAGTGCAGCCAAGCCCGTGGGTACGGTCTGGTTGGGCTGGGCCACACCGTTTGGTGCGGTCAGCGAGGTGCAGCACTTTGCCGGCGACCGCGCCCAGGTGCGCGCCGCCACCGTGCACCACGCGCTCCGGCGCCTGGTGGAACTGCTGCAGTCCGCAGCCTGAACCCTAGCCTCGCACAACAAAGTCCTGTAAGCGCCGCCGTGGCGCAGGCTCGACGGCTGGCGCATAGCCCACGCGCGCCCACATCTGCACCGTCTCACCCGGCCGCGCGGCACCCGCCAGCGCGTGGATGGCGGTAAAAGGCTGCTGCTGCTCCGCATACTCCTGCAAGGCCTGCGACAGCGGCTGCATCCCCAACCCCTGGGACGTAGCCGCCAGTTGCAGGCGCGCATAGGCCCGCCCGGCGTGGACTTGTGTGGCGCGGCTGTTGTCGGCACTGACCATCCACACAAAACCCGGCGTGCTGGCCAGCTTGGCGTCAAAGTCCTGGATCTGGCTGGTGGTGGCGTAGTCGTCGGGGCCGGGCGCGCGGCTGCGGTCAAACAGGCCCAGGCGCTCCAGCGCCACCACCATGGGGTCGGTCAACGAGAGGCCGTCGCGGTGGGCGGCAATCTCGGTCGCACCCACGCGCAGCACCTGGAACGATTCCATGATGGTGCGCGGCACCGTGAGTTCAATGCGCCAGGCATCCAGCGCAATGCGCCGGTGCTGCTGCAAGGCCGCGCCCTGCTCCAGACCGGCATAGCCGACGCGGGTGTCCGGGCCAGCGGTGGCCTGCATCACCTGCCAGGCCGCAGCCGGCACGGCGCGGCTGATGTCGTAGGCACTGCGGTTGGTGTGGCGGTGCAGGATCTGCGCAAACAGCGGGTCCTTCTGCACCGTTGGGTCGGGCGCGAGGTGTACCGAGGCCACCGGTCGCGCATCCAGCGCGGTTGGACCAAACGGCCCTTGCGGAAACAGCGTGATGTCAGCACGCAGGCCGCGTTCGCGGGCGGCCAGGTCCAGCAATTCCAGAAACGTGCCGTGGCTCATCATGATCTGGCGCGAGAGTGGATCGGTCTGCGGCAGTAGGCGCTGTAGGTCGCAGTACAGCAGGATGTGGTCGCTCTGGCGCAGGTCAACCACCCACGACTGCAGGTTGTGCGAGTGCGGTGCCAGGATGGCGTGGCTGAGGATCCACAGCCGCGGATCGGCCGGGGCCGCCAGTTCGGCACCGGGCCCACGCCAGGCCTCGATGGCATCCGCCGGCATGGCGGCGCCGCAGCCACTTAACGCGAAGGGGGCCAGCGTGGCGACCGAACCCGCGCCCAGGATGCGCAAGAAGCCGCGCCGCTGCAAAGGTGTTGTCATGGTGGCCCCTCAGGATGCAGTCTGCACCAAAGCCGGTGCGGCGGACCCGTTCAGGTGCCTGCCACCCGCCGGTGCGGTCATCAGCCCCAGATCCGCCAACGACTGCTCCACCGCCTGCATCAATGGTGTGTGGGGCTCGGTTCCGATCAGGGCGCAGAGTTTGTCGTTGGCCAGGGCGTGCGGCGTGCTCCACAGGTAGCGCATCTCCTGCAGGGCGGCCCAGGTCGGCACAAACCACGCACCCAGGCGGATCAGGCCCCAGGGCATGCCGGCCCAGCGCAGTTGCGCGCCGGGCCGCACCCAGCCCTGCGAGCGGGCGATCGGGTTGAGCAGGTCCAGCCAGCGCTGGCCGGTGATCACATGGCCGGCAAAGTGGAACACCGCATACGCGGGCAGTTGGGCGCGCCGCTCGGCCACGGCCACGAAGGTGCGTGCCAGGTCCGGCAGATAGGCCCAACTGGTGGAGACACCTTTGGGACCGGGGTAGGTCAACACCCCCTTGCGCAGGTCCTTGGCAATCGACAGGTCGAACCATGTCCCTTTGCCACTGCCAAAGAAGTCGCCAGCGCGGATCACGATGCTGCGCACGCCGGACTGCTGCAAGCGCGCCTCCATGGCGATGCGCACCTGGCCCTTGACGGTGTGTGCGGCCTGCGGCGTGCCCTCACGCAACACCGGCGGCATGGTCGCGCCAAAGTTGTAGATATTGCCGGGCAGCATCAGCGTGGCGTCCAGCGCGCGGCACAAGGCGAGGGACGCCTCCAGCATGGCCGGTGCCTGGGTCTTCCAGGCCGCGTTGGTATAGGCCGGGTTCAGCGCGTGGACCACTACGCTGGCACCCTGCGCGGCACGGGTCAGGGCGGCGCTGTCGTGCAGGTCGATGGGCAGCCATTCAATGGATACGTCGGCAGGGATTTCGGCCCCGGGGCGAGCTTGGCCCATGACGCGCCATCCAGCGGCGGCAAAGGCGCGGGCAGCGGCCAGACCAAAACGGCCGCGGGCGCCCAGGATCAGGACGGTGTTGGTGGACATGGCAGGTTTCCTTCTCGGTAAGGACTCCATTGTGGAAACAAGCGCCATGCAACACAATTGCATAAATATTCACACCAGATATTCACCTATGAATACCGCCGTGCAAGCCCCGTTTGACTGGGGCCTGATCCGCTCCTTTCTCGCCGTGCTGGACCAGGGCAGCCTGCTCGGTGCCGCGCGCCGGCTCAAGACCAGCCAGCCGACGCTGGGGCGCCACATTGCCGAACTGGAAAGCCAGTGGGGCGTGGTGCTGTTCGAGCGCACCGGGCGCGGCCTGGTGCCAACCGCCACCGCACTGCAACTGGCCGAATCGGCGCGCGCCATGGAGGCCGGCGCAATGCAACTCAGCCGCACACTCACCGGCACACAATCGCAAACTACGGGCACGGTACGCATCACTGCCAGCGTGCCGGTGGCCGTGCAGTTGCTGCCGCCGATCCTGGCGCGCATGCGGCAGATGCTGCCGGACATCCAGGTGGAGCTGGTCTCCAGCAATCAGGTGAGCAACCTGCTGCGCCGCGAGGCCGACATTGCCCTGCGCATGGTGCGCCCCGAGCAGGGAACGCTGGTGGCGAAAAAGATAGGCGACGTCGGCGTGGGTGCCTACGCCCACCGCAGCTACCTGGCGCGGCAGAGCCCCATCCGCCAGCCCACCGACCTGCTGCAACACGCGCTGATTGGCAACGATGCCGACCCGTCCATCCTGCGCGGCTTCCAGGCCCTGGGCTATCCGGTCACAAAAGAGGCGTTTGCGCTGCGCACCGATGACTTCATCGTGCAGTGGCAAGCGGTGCGCGCCGGTCTGGGTATAGGTTTTGTGGCGGACTACATGGCCGCCACCGACCCCGATGTGCTGCCGGTGCTGGCCGGTGCGCTACCGATTCCCGACCTGCCGATGTGGCTGGCCGTGCACCGCGAGATCCGCACCAACAAACGCATCCGCGCCGTGTACGACTTTCTGGCAGAGGCGCTGCCGCCGGTGCTGGCCTGCGGCTAGGCGCTGGTTGGCTTAGACGTCAAAAGGTCTCCCATTCGTCGTCGCCACCGGCGGGCGCCGGCTTGCTCTGTGTCTTGGGTGCGGCGTGCGGGGCCGGATGCGCGCTGGCGGCGGATGCTGCCGCGGGCTTGGGCGCACTGGGCTTGCCCAGTGCACGGCGCTCGGCGCCCTTGAACGGTTTAGCCAGTGGCGTAGGCGCGCGCACCGCAGCCTTGGCCGGGGTGCTGGCCGGTGCGCGGGTGGCCTGCTGACCACCCAGCTTGAAGAACGCCACGGCCTGCACCAGCTCGTTGGCCTGGCTCTTGAGGCTGCCGGCGGCGGCGGCCATCTCTTCGACCAGAGCCGCATTCTGTTGTGTGGCCTGGTCCATTTGCATGACGGCCTCTCCGACCTGGGACACGCCGGCGGACTGCTCGTTGCTGGCGGCACTGATCTCGCCCATGATGTCGGTCACACGGCGGATGCTGGAGACCACTTCGCTCATCGTGATGCCGGCCTGGTCGACCAGGGAGGTGCCCTGCTCGACCCGCTCGACGCTGGCGTTGATCAGGCTCTTGATCTCCTTGGCGGCCTCGGCACTGCGCCCGGCAAGGCTGCGCACTTCAGACGCCACCACGGCGAAGCCGCGGCCCTGTTCACCCGCGCGTGCCGCTTCCACGGCGGCATTCAGGGCCAGGATATTGGTCTGGAAGGCGATGCCGTCGATGACGCTGATGATGTCGGAAATCTTGCGTGAGGAGTCATTGATGTCCTTCATGGTCTCCACCACCTGGCCCACCACCTCACCGCCCCGGACCGCCACGGTAGAGGCACTTTGGGCCAACTGGTTGGCCTGGCGAGCGTTGTCGGCATTCTGTTTGACGGTGGAGCCCAGCTCCTCCATGGAGGCGGCGGTCTCTTCCAGCGCGCTGGCCTGTTGCTCGGTGCGGGCCGACAAGTCGTTGTTGCCCTGAGCGATCTCGGCGCTGGCGGTGGCCACGCCCTCCGATCCGTGGCGCACGGTGGTCACCACCTGGGCCAGATTGCCCTGCATCAGCCCCAGGCTGGCCATCAGACTCTGCGTGTCGCCGGCTTGAACCGCCACGGTGTGCGTGAAGTCCCCTTGCGCCACGGCACGCGCCAATGTCACTGCCTCACCGGGCTCACCGCCGAGTTCCTGCAGCAGACGGCGCGAGATCAGCGCGCCAATCGCCGCCGCCACCAGCAGTGCCAACAGGCCCAAGCCAATCATGATGGTGCGCGCCTGGGCGTAGATGTCCATGGCCGAATGGGACGTGGACTCCATCAACTCCATCTGAAAGCCGACCATCGCCGTGATGGCGCTTTTGTAGGCATCCTGCACCGGGTGCAACTGGGTGTTCAGATAGGTGGCGGCTTCGTCCTGCTTGTCCGCCTGGATCAGTGCCATCAAGGCCTCCTGGCCCGTCAGGTATTTGGTCCGCTGGGTTTTGATTTCCTGCAACAGCGCCTTGGCCTGGGGCCGCTTCACCAGTTGGTCCAGCAGTTCCAGGTTCTTGACGATCACCTGCCGCGATGCGTTGATGGCGTCCACCTGCTTATTACGCTGCGCCGGGTCCTGGTTGAGCATCATGTCGCGCAGGGCAATGGCAATGGTGTCCGACTGGGCATCCAACGTGCGGGCCGCATCCATTTGCGGCACGCGGTCGTCCACGATTTTCGAGATCCCCTCGTCCATTTTGCCCATGGAGAACAGCCCGACTCCCACCACGCACGCCAACATGGCGCACACAATGCCAAAACCAACAGTCAGTCGCGTACGGACTTTCCAGGAAGACGTATCCATATGTTTTCTCCAAAAACCCATTGCCCACGTCCCACGGAATGGGCGTCTTTCCCAGCCGTGGCGGCCTATCCGGGGTGACCATCGTAACGCGGCTATCGGGTCAACGCAGTCACTCGGCCCAGGCTCCGCAAGGCATGCTGTCGAAGATCAAGCCCCGTGGCACTTCTTGTAGTGTGTTCGCGATTGACTGGCGCGTACAGCGACAGGTACTTGGTCAATTCCTTTTGCAGCTTCTCGTTAACGAAAACCACTCGCGCATAGTTGCCCTTTGTCTGTTCAGCATCAAGGCGAATTTCATTTCGCACTTTTCCGTCAGCGTCCAGCACGTCATCAATGCGCAGTGCGGCGACCTCCCCTACGCGCATACCGGAATAGTGCGTCATCAAGCGCATTGCCCTGTTGCGTGCAGCATGCTTGCGCGTGGCAACGTAGTCCAGCACCCTGCGCAGTTCCGGTGGGGTCAATGTTTTAGCTTGGGACATGGCGCTTTACCTCAATCAAATAAAAACATGCGCGCAGTATGTTTTCTTTGTTTCGGTTTGGGCAACCGCTGCAAATCGTCCCGGCAGTTCGGTTGGTTTCTATATGGAACAACGACTTGCAGTACAGACCAAAGCTTTTTACATATTTGCTTTGATTCTTGCGCACACCTCAGCTTGGTCGCAGAAATCCCACACTTCTTCAGCACCGTCTACAAGCGTTTTTTTGCTGGTCTCGCTACCTATGTATTCATGGACGGCAAAATCTTGGGCTGTAGGGGCTGCAAATGCAGCAGCGATGTGTGGCAGCGCACCGTTGAAGCAGCGCCACAGCTAGACAGCTTGTTTTTTTGCTGGAGCAAAGTGCCCAAAGTTGATATCCAATTTCTCAGGGCAATCCGAGTACACGGTGCGAACCTTGCGCCGTGTAACTTCGAACTTATCAGGGAATCGCCCTAACAGTAAAGCCCTGACTGGTCGCCGAGAAGCTTGAGTTGCGATACCGGTAGTGGTTAGGCCCGTCCTGCCACCAGCCAGCAGCGAATTGCTCCGAAGGCACTGTGCCCAAGGTCATGTCAGGCGTCAGTACAAACTTCTGTCCACTCAACAAAGTGACCAAAGCCGTTCCATCCGTCTGGATAACGGTCCAGCCACCCACAGCCTGTGCAACCTGGTTACTCAAAGTTTCCGGATCAAGAAAGGCGGGGTACAGAATCTGCACATTGCCTGCACTGTCGGTAAAGCGCATAAGTCCATCACTGCCAGTGAGCAGTCTGGGCGCGCCTGGGGTACCCTGCGTTACCAAGTAGTCAGGGCGTGCAACGTAGGTCGTTCCGCCCACAACAACGGTCATCACGCCTTGTGCATTGAATTGTGCTGACAGGCCCATGCCGTTCAAGAATCCGCCCCACTCGGTCAGGTTGTACACGGCTGGCGTGGTCGTAAAGGTGCCGCAAGAGGTGACCACGGCCAGTGGGTTGGAAGAGCGAAGGTAGATGCCTGCGCCCTGGCCTAGTCCGTAATTGGTGCTGGTAGTGGCTTCGAGTGCGTAGAACGAAATCACCAAGCCAGTTTGACCAATACGCGCTCCGCCGTCGGCTGTTTGTCCCTGGTACACCGCATTGGCACCAATGACGGTGCGCAGGAAGTCGCGCAAACAGTTGGTCATAGCCGGGCCGTCACCGCTGCTGAGGTTCAGTGGGGTCAGTTGGTTGCTGCCAACACCGGGCACCGGGGGTGGGGTGATGACCGTGGGGATGGGATTAACGGGCACGACATCGGGAACTGGTATCAAAGTCCACTGGGCATACAGCGTAGCGCTTGCGGTAAACGGATAGCTTGCTGCATTGGCATATGCAATACCACCTCCGCCAGGAACTGTGTTCCAGCCCGCAAAGGTGTAGCCCACTTTGGTGAACGTGTTGCTGGTGAGGTTGGTGGCTACATTGGCAACCTGTGGTGCCATGGAGCCTGCGCCGCCATTGTTGTCGAAGGTCACAGTGTAGTTGGGCAGCGCCGAGAGATATTCGCCAGCTCGTACAAAGCTTGAGGTCTGATAAATCCCGTTCAGGGTAACCGTTATGGGCGTTGAAGCACCCCCAGCGGTGGTGTCGATATGCAAAATGGTATTCCCTCCGGACGATTCCACCTGCACGGAGTTGGCCGCTAACCCAACGCCATTTCCCGCCGTCACCGTACCGCTGGTGAAATTCTCGCCCACGACGCGAATTGAGGTACCCGCCCCGAAGCTGCCGATCGTTTCCCCACCGACGTCCCCATTGCCCATTGGATCGTACCAGTACACAACCGGTTTTCCGCCGCTGGTCGTCAGGGTGTTGTTACTGAAAGTGTGGATGGCGCTTGTTGAAGCCGAGTCCACCATAATGCCGACGGACATTCCGTTGAATGTGTTGTTATGCACGTTGGCGACGCCGCTACGGCTATCGTAGACACCGTAGCCGACATCGACGCCGATGAGGCTGTTGGCCGAGGCGCCGGGGTCGAGAGTGACTGTGTTGTTGTAGATTTCAACAGCGCCAGCCGTGACCGGGTAGATGCCAGTGGCCATATAGCCCGTCGCCACCAGCGCATCCGGCGCGCCCAGATTGGTGATGGTATTACCGCTGATGACGCCTGTGGTGCCGGGGCGATTCAGATTAAAGGAACCAATCTGTATTCCGTTTTGAGCAGATAGACCATGCACCCCTGATCCGACGATGGTGTTGTTGGTGATATTGACAATCAGATTCGCGCCCCAGGCTTGGATGCCGGCTTTCTGAAATGTGCCAAGAGTTGAATTCTTGATAGTGACTGTCACCTTCGCCACTCCCAGGGCTGTGCTCCCCTCTGCGAGGATGCCTTCATCGCGGGATATTCCTTCCAAATCGCCGTTGATTCCCCATAACGCGGCGATGTGCTGTACATTGACGTGGTCGATAACGGCGTTGGTGTCGTAGGTGGCAATGCCTGACATGTTTATTGGATATGGCGAAGGATCAGCCGCTTGAGTGGGCCCTTGGTAGCGGCCGTCAATATTCAGGTTGCTCACGTTGATGGTGCCCGATCCGGGGGTCGCGGTACGCAGATCAAGAATTACCCAGCGAGTCTTCCCTTTCATGTTGTTCTGAAGAGATGCAACCATGCTGGCATTGTCTGGCGCTTCAAGCGTGACATTGCCTGCAGCACCGTTGACCGCATCTATCGTCACTGCCGTGGTGGCGATGAACTGACCACGGTAAGTCCCATCCTTGATCAGCACTCTGTCGCCGTCCTTGGCAATCGCCAGCGCCTCGGCCAGATTGAAACCATTGGCCGCTATGCCCGAAACGTCATAGGCCGTCTGGTCCACGTAAATCGTGCTGCTGGTGACCAGCGCGTCGGCATTGGTCGTGCTTGTGCCGTCGTTCAGGCCGAAGCGGATGGTGGCATCGCCGTAGGGCGTGGCATTGCTGTAGCCAATATGGCGCACCACATCCTGGACCAACGCACTGCTGGCGTTGGCATTGAAGCTCACGACCAGATTGCCGGTGGTGCTGGTGTAGGCCCAGGTGGCAAATGGAGTGCCCGTAGTCAGTGTACCGCTGGCATTCGCACCCTTGATCACGGTTCCGCCAGTGGCGCTGAATAATCCACCCGACGTAAAGTTGAAAACATCATTAACGCTGCTATCAGCAACACCGCCGCTGGTGACACGTTGCACGGTGAGGCTACCGCCGTTCCAGTTAGTACTGTCGTTTTCAGTGTCACTGGCGGTTGCCGTGTTGGTAGCCAAACCACTGGCGGCACTGGCCAGAGCAATGGTGTTACCCGTGCCAGCACCTGGGCCATTTAAGTCTATGCTGGGTGCCACCGCCATGGCTGTGCCGGATGCAAGCGAGAAAACCAGAAAAATCGCCATGCGCTCTAGGGATGAGAGAAAGACCCCAAACAAGCTTATCGCATTGGAATAGACCGTTGATTTCATCAATATTTCTCCGGTTAGCCTCATGACCGCTCCAAACTGTGCAACCAATTTACCCGGAAAAATAGTAGGGGATTTAGATTAAGGCTTTCTTACGGTAAGGCGTAAAAAATTGGAAGCAGCGCCTACTGCCCCAACCGGCCCCACTCCTGCTCGTAGGTCGTCACCAGCACTTGATTGGACAGGCGGTTAACCTCGGCCGGTACACGCGCCATGTCCAGCGGAAAGTCAAACAGCAGGGGCAACGTGTGTGGTGCTCGCACCGTACTTCTGAACAGCAGCCCTTTGCTGCCTAGCAATGCTGACTTTATGCGCTGCCTCGAAGCGGTCAATCGCACGATCCTTGGCACTGACAAAATCAACAGTTTGAATCGGTTTGATCTCATCACCTTCGAATGACAGCAACGGATACTTCTGGCGTAAGCCATACGCAATGTCATTGAGGGTTTGCGATGCCAGACGCTGCTCCACGTACACCATTTGCATAACAAATGCAAAACATTTTTTAGGGCCAAGCAACCTGCTAACTTGTTGATTTATAAAGAAATGGCTACTGCCCGTGGCACTTCTTGTATTTCTTGCCGCTGCCACAGTAGCAGGGGTCATTGCGCCCCGGCACGTCGGCGCGGCGCAGGGTCTCGACACGCGGACCGATGCCACGCCAGATCTCGCGCAGGTCGTAGACCGACCAGACCGCATCGGCAAAGGCGTCCAGGCGCGCGCGGCTCATGGACGGCGGGCCGCCTTCGCTGAAGGGCGACAGTTCGGGCTCGCCCTCGTCGTCCTCGGTGAGCGCGACGATGGACTGCAGGGCCACGTCATGCCACTTGGCGGCCTTCTTGTCGCTGGGCTCGGCCCATTCGTCGGGCCAGGCCTCCACCGCGAACATGAAGCCCAGCGCAAACACCTGGCCAAAGGCCGGCAGCGCCTCGTCGGGCAGCTCAGCGCGCTCGGCCTCGCTCAGTTCGGCCATGGCGCCCCTCACATCCATGACCTCAGGGTGGTAGGCGTGGGCCTCGTCCAGCGATTCGATGGGTGTGTCCAGCGCGGTCTGGATCTCGGCCCAGCGCTGGTCCCAGATTTGCAGAAAGCGCGCGCGCTGCGCGGCATCGGCAAAGGAGCCGCTGGAATCGTCGTCGGTCCCCTCGCCTGCCACCACCTGGGGGGCAGATTCGTCGCCCACGGCCAGCAGCACGTCCAGGTACTCGCTTGGGGGAATGGGGCGACGGCAGCAGATCAGCGCGGCCATGAAGCCCTCGCAGAACTCCCACTGCGGGGTTTCGTCATAGCGCGTGCGCAGGTCGTCGAGGATGGTGTCGATTTCGTCGAACTGTTCGGAGGTGACGCCCTCGGCTGCGGTATCGGGGGAAGGTGTGGCGGTATTCATGCTACTCATTTTATAGCTGTCTGCGTAATAACTGCGAGGGCTAGCAGCCGTTTTGCCATGCAGAGCACGGCCTGATCCTTGCTCAGCAGCAGGCAGCGGTGGGCGACTGCCAGGTCGATGAACTTCTGGTCGTCTGCGTCCCTGCAGGTCACCGGTGCCTTGGCAGCCACCGGTTGCAGCTGGGCATGGGCGTCGAATGCAGCCAGCACGGCACTGGCCTGCAGTTCGTAGTAGTGCAGGCGTTTGACGATTTGTGGGTAGGCCAGCACCCGCTCCAACTCGTCGCGCATGGGCTGGGTGGCCAGCCAGCGCAGCGTGCCGCCGCGCAGGCCGCTCAGCAGGGGCTGGGCGGCGGCGTCGTTGAAGACAAAGGCGTCGAGGACGATGTTGGTGTCGAGCACCACGTCCCGGCGACCTGCGGTCGCGCCCGGAGCAACGCGTGCGGACAAAACGGGGTCAGAGCACACGTCAGCTACGCAGCCGGTGATCCGACCCCATTTTGCCCACCCGCATTTTTTCGGGCCGTTCCCTTGACCATGTCAAACTTGAACATGCGGCACTCGATGGGGCCATTCCACATCGGCACGCGGCGCGATTCTTTGAGGCGCATCTTACTGGGCAGTTTCAAGTCCGGCGTCAGCACCCAGGCCGTCCAGCCGGAGAAGTTTTTCTTCCAGTGCGTGGCCAGTTGGCTGAAAAACTCGCCGCCGTCTTCGGTCACGGCCTGCTCGCGCGAGGCGGCCACGCCGCCGACCTCAATACGTTCGCCATACGGCGGGTTCAGCAGCATCACGCCCGGCGTCTCGGTCGGCGGCATGCGCTGCAGCGCGTCGCCCCCGCGGAACTCGATGACGTCGGCCACGCCGGCACGCTCGGCGTTGCGCTGGGCAAAGTCCACCATGCGGTGCGACACGTCGCTGCCGTAGATCAGGGCCTTTTGTCCGGCCTGCGGCTTCACGATGCCGTCGGCCGCTTCCTGCTTGATCACGGACCAGACATGGGCCTGGAACGGCAAATATTTTTCGAACGCAAAGTGGCGCAGTGAGCCGGGCGCGATGTTGCAAGCAATTTGCGCTGCCTCGATGGCAATGGTGCCACTGCCGCAGCAGGGGTCGTACAGAGGCAACAAATCGTCATCGCCCTCGGCCCAGCCGCTGGCGGCGATCATGGCGGCGGCCAGGGTCTCTTTCAGCGGCGCCTCGCCCTTGTCCTCGCGCCAGCCCCGCTTGAACAGCGGTTCGCCGGAGGTATCGATGTAGAGCGAGCAGGTGTCGGTGGTCAGGTGGGCATAGATACGCACATCGGGCCACTGGGTGTTGACATCGGGGCGCACGCCATGGGCCTTGTCGCGGAAGCGGTCGCAGACGGCATCCTTGATCTTCAGCGCGGCAAAGTTCAGCGAGGTCAGCGGGCTGTGCTGTGCCGTCACCTCGACCTTGATGCTTTGCTTGGGCGTGAACCAGATTTCCCAAGCCACCTCACTGGCGGCGCGGTACAGATCCTGCTCGTTGCGGTAGTCGGTGTAGGACAGTTGCACCAGCACACGCTGCGCCAGGCGGCTGTGCAGATTCAGGCGCATGGCGTCGCGCCAGGACGCGCGCGCCATGACGCCGCCACGGCGTGTCAGCAGGTCCTGGCCCATCAGGCCCGTGAGGTCGTGCACCTCACTGGCGAGCAGGTCTTCCACGCCGGCGGCGCAGGGGAGGAATATTTGGAGTTGGTTCATGGTATTTCCCCATTCGAGGTGCGATTGGGCTCAGATGCAGTCTGCTGCGCATGGGGTTGCTGTATCACCACCCTGTCGCGCTCAATGATCTTTCGAAACACATCGCTGGTGGTGGCCCAATCCACCACATCGACTCTCCAGGGCAGGTCTGATTCCGAGAAATCGTCGCACAGGCTGGCGCACAGGTCCAGCGGCAGGGGGTGCGCGGCAATGATGGCCAGATCAAGATCAGAGAATTTCTTGGCGTTCCCCGTGGCGCGCGAGCCAAAGGCCCAGACCGCATGGTCAGGCACATGCTTTTGCAAAATACCGTGCACGATGGTCCACTGCTCTGGCTGGATATCAATCGCCGGTATCACACGGCCCTCGCCTTCAACTGGTCGCGGAGGTATTGGGCTTCTTCCAGAAACGCAGGAATCTCGGCCACCACTTCGAGTGCCTTGGCCTCATCATAGGTATGGCTGGTTTTGCCGCGCATGTCGCGAAACGTCCGCCAGCGGGGCCAGTCACTGAGCAACAGCCCCTGCTCATTACCGGAACGGATCAGGTCCTGGAACGGCATGCCATCGAACTGCTCGGGCGTAGGCGAAACCATTTCCAGGTAGCGCTTGAGCATCTTGTGGCTGATCTCGTAGGTGAACTCAAAGCGCTGGATCAAACCGTCGCGAATCTGGGTGTCCGATGGGTCAGCAAGGTAGCGGGCCAGACCTTCGTTCAGACGGTCTATGGCATTGAAAAGGGAGCTCAAGTCCAGTGTGAAATCACGCATGGTTTTGCCCGTTCATGGATTAGAGTGCCTTGCGCAACGAAGCGGGGGCAATTTTCAGCCCCTCGCGGTATTTGGCCACCGTGCGGCGGGCGCATTCGATGCCCTGCTCCTTGAGCATCTCGGAAATCTGGTTGTCGGACAAGGGCTTCTTGTTGCTCTCGGCGCTGATGAACTGCTTGATCAGGGCGCGCACCGCGGTGCTGGAGGCATTGCCACCGGACTCGGTGCCCAGGCCGGAGCCGAAGAAATACTTCAGCTCGAAGGTGCCAAACGGCGTGGCCATGTATTTGGCCGTGGTCACGCGGCTGATGGTGGACTCGTGCAGGCCCAGCTCGTCCGCAATCTCGCGCAGGACGAGCGGGCGCATGGCCAGCTCGCCGTGGGTGAAGAAGTTTTTCTGCCGCTCCACAATCGCCGTGCTGACGCGCAGGATGGTGTCAAAGCGCTGCTGGATGTTCTTGATGAACCAGCGCGCCTCCTGCAGGCGCTGCTGCAGGCCGGCGTAGCTGGCGCTGTCCTTGCCACCACCCCGGTGGTTGCGCAGCACGTTGGCATAGATGTCATGCACGCGCAGCTTGGGCATGACGTCCGGGTTGAGCATGACACGGAACTGCGGGCTGGCGCCGGCTCGGGTCTTGCCTGCTGGCAGCACCAGCACGTCAGGCACGACGATGTTGCGCTCCACGTCGACAAAACGGCGCCCGGGCTTGGGCTCCAGGCGGGCGATCAGCGCAATCGCCTCGCGCGTCTGCGCGTCGGTGCCGCCGCAACGCTGCACCAGGGTCTTCACATCCCGGCGGGCCAGCAGATCCATGGGCTGGGAACAGATGCGCAGGGCTACGGCCAGCAGCGCAGCGCGCTCGGGATCGGGCGGCTCGAAGGCATCGTCCATCTCGGCGCGCAGTTGCAGGCGCAGGCACTCACCCAGGTCGCGCGCGCCGACACCGGCGGGCTCCAGGCTGTGCAACAGCCCCAGCGCCACGGTGAAGTGGTGCACCAGGTCTTCGACCTGTTCGGCATCATCACCGGCCAGGCCGCGGGCCAGGTCATCCAACGCGTCTTCCAGGTAGCCGTCGTCATTGAGCGACTCGATCAGGAAGCGCAGCGCGTTGGCATCGCTCTCGCTCAGGCGCAGGCGCAAGGCCTGGCGGTGCAGGTGCGACTGCAGCGACTCGTGCGTGCGCGCCAGTTCGGTGGCGTCGGTGTCGTCGGTATCGCCCAGGTTGTTGGTCTTGGCCTTGGCGTCGGTTCCCCACTCGCCGTCGTCGGGCACCATCTCGGTCGTGCCGTCGCCGTCCCAACTGGTCTCGTCGGCACCGGTCAGCGGCGTGACTTCATTGTCATTTTGGGCCTCAGACCTCGTGGAATCTGCGTATTCAGCTATCGAATTAGGAGCAAATTCCATCTCCCGCTCGCCCTCGCTGACCGGCGTGTCGGCCTGCGCCAGGCCAAATTCCTCGCGCGGGGCCTCGTCCGGGGTCAATTCCAGGAACGGGTTTTCGTCGAGCATCTGCTCCACTTCCTGGCTCAGCTCCAGCGTGGAGAGCTGCAGCAGCCGGATGGACTGCTGCAACTGAGGAGTCAGCGCCAGGTGCTGCGAGACGCGTAGGGAAAGACCTTGTTTCATCTACATTCGGAAATGTTCGCCGAGATACACGCGGCGCACATCGGCGTTGTTGACGATCTCGGCGGGGGTGCCTTCGGCCAGCACGGAGCCATCGCTGATGATGTAGGCGTGGTCGCAGATGCCCAGTGTTTCGCGCACGTTGTGGTCGGTGATCAGCACGCCAATGCCGCGGCTCTTCAGGAAATTGATGATGCGCTGGATCTCGATCACCGCAATCGGGTCGATGCCGGCAAAGGGCTCGTCCAGCAGGATGAAGCGTGGCCGGGTCGCCAGCGCGCGGGCAATCTCGACCCGGCGGCGCTCGCCGCCGGACAGGGCCAGCGAGGGTGACTCGCGCAGGTGCTCCACGCGCAAGTCCTGCAGCAGCTCGGTCAGGCGTTTCTCGATTTCGGCACCGGAGAGCGGCTTGCCGGCTTCGTCATGCTGCAACTCCAGCACGGCACGCACGTTTTCCTCGACGTTGAGCTTGCGAAAGATCGACGCCTCCTGCGGCAGATAGCCCAGCCCCAGGCGCGCGCGGCGGTGGATGGGCATGTGCTCGATGGAGTGGCCGTCGATGGTGATGTCCCCCGCGCTGGCGCGCAGCAGGCCGACGATGATGTAGAACGACGTCGTCTTGCCGGCGCCGTTGGGCCCGAGCAGCCCCACCACCTCGCCGGTGCGCACCGTCAGCGACACGTCTTTCACCACCTGGCGCTTGCCATAGGCCTTCTGCAGATGGCGGGCTTCGAGCCGCCCGATCGCGGTGTCGGGCCCGGTCTCCACGGTTTCACTCACTTGGGGGCACTCCCCAGTGTGGTCGTGGCACGCAGGGCCGGGGCATTCGGGTCTGGCTGGGCCTTGGGCTGGGGTGCGGGGGCGGAGGCCGCCGCGCCTTCCGGCTTGGGCGTCAGCATGGCGCGCACCCGCTGGCCGGGGACCGGCACCGCGCCTTTGGTGTTGCCGTCCACGCTGAAGGTGTCGGTCAGGTTTTCGTAGACGATCAGGCCGCCGGTGATTTCATCGGCCAACGCGGCCCCGCGCAGGCGGCGCAGGGTGGCCTTGCGCAGGAACTTGACGACGTCGGCACGGCCATCGTATTCAATCAGTTCGCTCTCGCCCTCGATGAACTCATCCATCGCCTCGCGCTTCTGCCGGAAAAAGGCCGGTTTGTCGGGCGTGCCGGTGATGATGCCGAACTGGTAGCCATCGGCATCCTGGCGCACGTCGATCTGCGCAGCTCGAATGACGATGCTGCCCTTGGTCAGGACCACATTGCCATTGAACACACTGACCTGCTTGACGTCGTCGTAGCGCAGCGTGTCCGCCTCGACGTTCATGGGCTTGCTGCGGTCGGCCTTTTCGGCCTGGGCCTGGGGCGCCAGCAACGTACAGGTGAGCAACAGGAACAGGGTCGGAAGTGGATTTTTCATAAAGGCACGAAACTTGCTCAGAAAGAGCGTAGGTGATTGTACTGAGCAGGCGGCACAAATTTCCGGAAAGCGCGGCTTATGTGCACAGAGTTGGCCAGCCCGGCGCAATAATCGGCCCGTGACCACCCCCTCCAACCGGTTCAAATCCTGTATTCGGGCCTTCCCTGTGCTGTGCCTGCTGGCATGCCTGGGGAGTGTGGCCGCAGTACAGGCGCGCGAGGTGCGCGTGGGCGTCTACGCCAACGAACCCAAGATCGTGCTCGGCGCGGACGGCCAGCCCTCCGGCATCCTGGGCGACCTGTTGCGCGAAATTGCCAGCCGGGAAGACTGGACCCTGGTCGCCGTGCCTTGCGAATGGCAGGCCTGCCTGGATGCCACGCAGGCCGGCAGCATCGACCTGATGCCCGACGTGGCCTACAGCGACGCGCGCGCCCAGATTTTCGATTTCCACAAGACCCCAGCGCTGCACAGCTGGTCGCAGTTGTACCAGCGCCCGGGGGTAGCCATCCAGTCGCTGCTGGACCTGCAGAACCAGCGCGTGGCCGTGCTGAAGGGCTCGGTTCAGCAGGATTTTTTTGCCAACCTGCTGGCCAGTTTCGGGGTGCAGGCACAGTGGGTCTATGTCACCAGCCTGCCGGAAGGCTTTGCCAAGGTGGCTGCCGGCCAGGCCGATGCGGTGGTTGCCAACCACCAGTTTGGCAGCCTGCAGGCGCCGCGTTTCAAGCTGCAGGAAACACCGGTCATGTTCCAGCCGTCGCGCCTGTTCTACGCCACCGGCAAGGGCCGCAACGCCGACCTGCTGGCCGCCCTGGACCAGCACCTGTCCAGTTGGCGCGACAACCCGGGCTCGGTCTATTTTGATGTCATGCGCCATTGGGGCGGCGAGCGCACCCGGGCTGTGGTGCCGGTGGTTTTCTGGTGGGGATTGGCGGGGATTGGCGGCCTGCTGGTCCTGGCGCTGGGCTTTGCCACGCTGCTGCGCCGCCAGGTCCATGAGAAGACCCGCCACCTGCACGAAAGCGAGGACAAGCTCAACACCATCCTCAACAGCGTGGAGTCACACATCTACATCAAGGACCTGCAACTGCGCTACCAATACGCCAACAACGTGCTGTGCGCCGCAGTCCACCGCAGCCCGGACGCGGTGATCGGCCTGGGCGATGCCGACCTGTTTGACACATCCACCGCCGCGCATCTTGGGCGCAACGACCAGCGCGTGCTGAGCCTGGGCGAGCGCGTGGCCGATGAGGAGACCGTGACCCAGGCCGACGGCAGTGGCACGCGCACCTACCTGTCCATCAAGCTGCCGCTGCGCCGCCCGGACGGCCAGATCTACGCGCTGTGCGGTATTTCCACCGACATCACCGAACTCAAGAGCAACCGCGAGGCCATCCACCAACTGGCCTTTTACGACCCGCTGACCCAGTTGCCCAACCGGCGCCTGCTGATGGACCGCATCCAGCAGACCCTGGCGGCGCGTGAGCGCACGGCCCATGACGGCGCCCTGCTGTTCATTGACCTAGACCACTTCAAGACCCTGAACGATACCCTCGGCCACGACGTGGGCGACCTGTTGCTGCAACAGGTGGCGCTGCGCCTGGCCCAGTGCACCCGCGACGAGGACACCCTGGCCCGCCTGGGCGGTGACGAGTTTGTGGTGGTGCTGCAGGACCTGAGCACCGAGCCCCAGGAAGCGGCGCACCAGGCCAATGGGGTCGCGCAGAAGATCGTCTCCAGCCTGGCCGAACCCTATTCTCTGGGCGACCAGAACTACCAGGGCACGGTCAGCGTCGGCATTGCGATGTTCTCGGACCCGCACAGCACGCAGGAAGAGCTGTTCAAGCGCGGCGAAATGGCCATGTACCAGGCCAAGGCCGATGGGCGCAACACGCTGCGTTTCTTCAACCCCGACATGCAGGCCCGCATGACCGAGCGCGTGGCGCTGGAGGCCGACCTGCGGGAAGGCCTGGCACGCCAGGAATTCCTGCTGCACTACCAGCCACAGGTCAACAGCCAGGGACAACTGCTGGGTGCCGAGGCGCTGGTGCGCTGGCAGCACCCGCAGCGTGGCCTGGTGCCGCCAGGCCAGTTCATTGGCGAGGCCGAGGCCAGTGGCCTGATCCTGCCGCTGGGTCGCTGGATTCTGCAGGCCGCCTGCACCCAGTTGGTGACCTGGGCTGCACAGCCCACCATGGCCCACCTGAGCCTGGCGGTGAATGTCAGCGCCCGCCAGTTCCGCCACCCCGACTTTGTGCAGGAGGTGCTGGCCGTGCTGGACGCCACCGGCGCCCCGGCCGAGCGACTGGAGCTGGAGCTGACCGAAAGCCAGTTAGTGGACGATGTGGAGGGCGTGATCCAGAAGATGAACGGCCTGCGCAGCCGGGGCGTGCGCTTTTCGCTGGATGACTTTGGCACCGGCTACTCCAGCCTGAGCCACCTCAAGCGCCTGCCACTGGACGCACTCAAGATCGACCAGTCCTTTGTGCGCGACCTGCTGACCGACCCGGACGATGCGGCCATCGTCCGCACCATCGTCGCGCTGGGCAAGGCGCTGGAGCTGGACGTGATCGCCGAAGGCGTGGAAACCGCCGAACACCTGGTGGCACTCCGGCAACTGGGATGCCATCTGTACCAGGGCTACTTCCTGGCACGCCCTGCGCCGGCACAGGCGCTGGACAACTGGCGCATGCCAATGGTCTGACCGCACACAACCCACCCGAACACCACCATGACCCGCCTGGTTCGCCCCGCACCCATCCCAACCGATACTGAAATCCACCGCCACCTGAGCGGCGCCGACTTTGCCGACGGCCACGCAGGCACGCTGCCGCCCGAGGCCGCAGGGCACAGTGCCTTGGCGCTGGCCCTGCACACCTTCACCCAGTCACCCGCCTGGGTGGACTGGCTGATGCGCGCGCGCAACCGCGTGGTCGGCCTGTTTGGCCTGAAGGACCTGGGTGCGCTCAGCCAGTTGGCGCCCCAAAAATCGCCTCTGGACTACCGGGTGGGCGACCGCGTCGGCATCTTCACGCTGCGCTACCTGAGCCCCGACGAGGTCATCCTGGGCGACTCGGACAAGCACCTGGACGTGCTGGTCTCGGTGTGCAAGCGCCCACAGGCCGACGCGACCTTGCTGGTGGTGTCCACCGTGGTCCACGTGCACAACCGGCTGGGCCGCCTCTACATGCTGTTTGTCGGCCCGGCGCACAAGGTGATTGCACCGGCCACGCTGCGCAGCGGGCTGCGGCGGCGTGTTGTTTGACGGTCACCACCCCATCGGTGCAGCAGCACCCAGCGCGGACCGCACTCGACGAATAAGCTATACATTTGATAGCGCATATCCTATATTCGACGAGGGATAAGCCCCATTTTCTTATAAATCACTTGCCAGCGGGCTTGCCCCACATGGCTCCCACAGCCAGCGAACCCGGCCGATTGTTTGAGCCAGCACAAGTTCTGCAACTCACTGCCTCCTAGAATGGTCTCAAACGTTCCCACAAAAGGCTGCAGCGAACGATTCCAGCCATGAGGGCTCGCCCGTCCAAGGAAAATCGCCATGTCTGACACCCCCCCCAGCGCCGAGCGTCGCACCAACGTCCAGTTGCGCACCATCCTGCCGGCGGCCTTCGAAGCACTGCGGCCGTTTTTTGAGGCCGCCAACCAGTGGGAAGGACAGTCGCACGAGCATCTGGCCTATCACACACTCAAGGAGCATTTCCCCGAACTGAGCTCACAGGATGTGTTCATTGTGGTGGCCACGTCGCGGCGGATCTTTGCCAGCGGCAAGTTCCCGGCCTCGCCCTGAAACACCGCCTCAACCGTACACCCCGCACCGGAGAACCCGCATGTTTGAATCCGCAGAAATTGGCCACAAGATCGACAAGGCGACCTACAAGGCTGCCGTCCCCGCCCTGCGCGCGGCGCTACTGGAAGCCCAGGTCAGCCTGCAGGAGCACAAGAAGATTCCCGTTGTGGTGCTGATCAGCGGACAGGATGGAGCCGGCAAGGGCGAGACCATTAACGTGCTTTACGAATGGATGGACCCGCGCTTCATCTCCACGCTGGCGTTCTCCCTGCCCACCGACGAGGAACGCGAGCGCCCGCCGATGTGGCGCTACTGGCGCAGCCTGCCGCCCAAGGGGCGCGTCGGCATCTTCGCCGGCTCCTGGTATTCGGACCCGATCCGCGAGCGCATTCTGGACGAGGTGTCCTTGAAGGAGCTGGACGCCCAGGCCGACCAGATCAACCGCTTCGAGGCCATGCTGGTCAACGAGGGCGCGCTGGTGCTCAAGTTCTGGTTCCATCTGACCAAGGAAGGTCAGGTCAAGCGGCTCAAGGCGCTGGAGAAAGACCCGCGCACCGCCTGGCGCGTGACCCAATGGAACTGGGACCGACTCAAGACCTATGACAAGCTGCAGGACGTGGCCGGCCACCTGCTGCGCCTGACCAACACGCCGTGGGCGCCCTGGGTGGTGGTCGAAGGAACCGACGACCGGTACCGCTCGCTGACCGTCGGCCAGATCCTGCTGGATGCGCTGCAGAAAAAGCTGGCGAACAAGGCCACACAAAAGTCCCCGGTGGCACCCATGATGCGCGTCAACACCGACGGCCGCACCGTGTTGTCCGAACTGGACCTGGACCTCCATCTGGACGACAAGACCTATGAAGACAAACTGGCGCACTACCAGGGCCGCCTGTCGGAACTTCTGCGCGATCCGCGCTTCAAGGACCGCTCCCTGGTCTGCGCCTTTGAAGGGGCCGACGCGGCCGGCAAGGGCGGCGCCATCCGCCGCATTGGCGCGGCGCTGGATGCCCGCCAGTACCAGGTGATCCCGGTGGCCGCACCCACCGAAGAGGAACGCGCCCAGCCCTACCTGTGGCGCTTCTGGCGCCATGTGCCACGCCAGGGCCGCGTCGCCATCTTTGACCGCACCTGGTATGGCCGGGTGCTGGTGGAGCGGGTGGAAGGCTTCTGCACCGAGAACGACTGGCTGCGCGCCTATACCGAGATCAACGACTTCGAGCACGAACTGGCGGAATCCGGCGTCATGGTCGTCAAGTTCTGGCTGCAGATCAGCCAGGAAGAGCAACTGGCGCGCTTCAAGGCACGCGAGCAGATTGCGTTCAAGCGCTTCAAGATCACGCAGGAAGACTGGCGCAACCGCGAGAAGTGGGATGCCTACCAGCAGGCCATCTGCGACATGGTGGAGCGCACCAGCACCGGCAACGCGCCGTGGACGCTGGTGGAGGCCAACGACAAGAATTACGCCCGGGTCAAGATTCTGCGCACGCTGTGCGAACGCATCGAGGCCGAACTGGACGGCAAGGTGCCCAAGGGCGTGCAACCCCTGACAAAGAAGGCACGCAAGGTGGCCAAGAGCGAGTTTCCGACGGCGGAAACCGAAGGGGAAGGAAACGGCAAGTCCAAGGGCAAAGACAAGGACAAGAAGAAAAAGGCCAAGGACTAGCGCGCGGTCGAGGCCACCGGCAGCCAGACGGTCACCTGCAGACCCGGCTGGGCGTTGGCGATCTCCAGACGGCCCCCATGGGCCTGTGCCACCAGTTTGCACAGGTACAGCCCCAGGCCCACCCCGCCAGCCGTGCGGCCACGCGCCGTGTCCGGCCGGTAGAACGGCTCGGTCAGATGCGGCAGCGCCGAGGTCGCAACACCGGGGCCGAAATCACGCACCGTGATGCACACGAATGCACCATCTGCTTGCGTCGCCAGTCCCAGGGTCAACCGGGTTGCTTGTCCCGCATCGGCGCTGTGGCGCAGCGCGTTGTCCAGCAGGTTGCGCAGCAGCAGGCGCATGCGGGTGCGGTCCAGTTGCAGGACCGGCAGGCTGGAGGCCAGTTCCATCGCTATCGCTGCGGGCTGCGCGAGGGCGTCCACCACCTCGTGCACCAGCACTGCCAGATCGACTGCCTCCAGATGCAGGGCCGCGTGGCCCTGGCCCAGGCGTTCGCTCTCCAGCAGATCGGTCACCAGGTCGCGCATCTCCCCCAGGTCGCGCAGCAGGGCCTCGCGCCGGGGTGCCACGGCGTCGGTCTCGGGCAGCAGTTCGGTGTTCAGGCGTGCGCGCGTCAGCGGGCTGCGCAGTTCATGGCTGATGGCCAGCAGCAGCCCCCGTTTGGCATCCAGCATCTGGTGGATGCTGGATGCCATGGCATTCACATCGCCGGCCAGTTGGCCCAGCTCATCGCGACGGCGAATCGGAATGGACTCTCCAAAGGCGCCACTGCCAAAGCGCTGTGCCCCGGCGCGGATGTCATCCAGCGGCCGCAACAGGCGGCGCACATAGCCATAGGCCAGCGCGGTCAGCGCCAGGATGCCGGCCAGCGTGAACCAGCCCACCCTGTGGGGCCGGTTTTCCCAGGCGGTGACGCTGACACCTAGGTCAATATGGTGGCCGTCTGCGGTGGTGCGCGACAGCAGGCGCGGCTCGCTGTCCTGCCAGTCTTCGTTCTGATTCCGGTAGCGCGGGAACCGTTCAGCCTGCGGCTCGCTCTGCCAGTTCACCTGCGGGCCTGAAATGCGCACACGCACCGGCAGACGCTGCGTCAGCGCCTGTGCCCGTTCGACACTGGGGGGGCTGCCAATCTCGGCCACCAGCCGGTCCACATAGTCCGCCACCAGCGGGCGGGCGGCCTCGCGCCAGCCCACGCTCAAAGCCTTTTGCATGCCAAAGAGGAAGGTGGCGGCCAAGGCCACGCCCAGCACCAGAAACAGAGCCACCAGGCGCACGCGCAGCGAGTGCCCCAGGGCATGGCGGGCACGCTTGTCCCAGCGTTGACCCGACCTATGCACGCGGCGGCTCCCCGGTGCCAGCTCGCAGCGCCAAGGCGTAGCCGGCATTGCGCAAGGTCTTGATGGCATCCAGCGGTTCGAGCTTCTTGCGCAGGCGGCTCACCACAATGTCCACTGCACGGGTGTACAACTCGGCATCGTGGCCGCGCAGCTGGTTCAGGATGTCGTCCCGGTTGAAAACTTTGCCGGGCTCGCGTGCCAGCAGGTGCAGCAAATCGAATTCGGTACTGGTCAGCTCCACCACGGCGCCCAGGCACTGGACGGTGCGAGTGGCAGGGTCTACGCAGAGGCCTTCAAATTGCAGGCGTCCGTCCTGCGCGGGAACAGCGCCTGCACCAACCGCGGGCTGGCGACGGCGCATCACGGTTTGCAGGCGCGCCACCAGCTCACGTGGCTCAAAGGGCTTGGGCAGGTAATCATCGGCGCCCAGCTCCAGCCCCACCACGCGGTCCATCACATCCCCGCGCGCCGTCAGCATGATCAGAGGGATGTCACTCTCCTTGCGGATGGCGCGGCACAGCGCAAAGCCGTCCATCTCCGGCAGCATGACATCCAGGATGGCGGCATCGAAGCCGCCCTGGCGCAGCAGGGCCAGCCCCGCACTGGGACGCGTGGCATGGCTGAGCTGCATCTCAAAACGGGCGAAGTAGGCCGTCAGCGGCTCCCCCAGCTGTTCATCATCGTCTATCAGCAGAATGCGCATCATGCGCGGATTGTCCCACCAGCATGGTGGCGAATGGCCTGGCGCAGGCGCTGCTGCTGCCGCGCGGGCAGGCGATCAAAGGTCTCGGCCGCCTGCGCCACCACGCGGTCCAGCTCCGCGTGGCGGGGGGCAAGCGCCTGCGCCAGATCGCGTGCATGCTCCCGGTCAAACCGCGGGCCCCAGACCAGGGCCATCAGTTCGGCCGCCGGGTCGTCCGCATGGGCCAGCAACTGATGTCCATGGGTGCGCATGCCGGAAAACAGGGGACTCAGGGTTCCCATCGCCGGTTCACCCGCCTCAGCCGCGGCGCCACCAGCCATGGCGGCCCTGCATCGCCTCGCGCACCTTGACCTGCTGCGCGGGCGTCAGGCTGTCAAAGAAATCGGCCATGGCGGCAATCACCTCGGGGCTCTTGCTGTTCAGGGCGGCGGTCTTTTCTGTCACCAGCGTCTGGGCCCGCGTACGGTC
>JBBQLM010000046.1:0-37357 GCA_038327925.1 Burkholderiales bacterium
ACCGAATCGGCCCCGGGCCGACCGGCTCGATCGGCGTGATGACGCCGTTGCTGGCGCTGCTCGTCTCGGTGGCGCTCGAAGGCTATCGGCCCGACGCTTACACCGCGATCGGCGCGGCGCTGGCAGTGCTGGGCAACGTGCTGATGCTGAGCCGGCAGGTGCCAGCGGTCGTCGAACTGAAGGTCGCGGTTCCGCCAGTGGAGTAAGGCGGTGTTGGCGCCGGCGCCAGCACCCGGGGCGACGGCTCCGGTCCGGCACGCCGACTAGAATTCGCGCTCCGCGCCCAGCGCCGATACCTCCACGAGCCCGCAATCATGAGCCTCAAATGCGGCATCGTCGGCCTGCCGAACGTCGGCAAATCGACCCTCTTCAACGCGCTGACGAAGGCCGGCATCGCCGCCGAGAACTACCCGTTCTGCACGATCGAGCCGAACGTCGGCATCGTCGAACTGCCCGATGCGAGGCTGCAGGCGCTGGCGCAAATCGTCAAGCCGGAGCGCATCGTTCCGGCGATCGTCGAATTCGTCGACATCGCCGGGCTGGTGGCCGGCGCCTCGAAAGGCGAAGGCCTCGGCAATCAGTTCCTCGCCCACATCCGCGAGACCGACGCGATCATCAACGTGGTGCGCTGCTTCGACGACGACAACGTGATCCACGTCGCCGGCAAGGTCGACCCGATCTCCGACATCGAGGTGGTCCAGACCGAGCTCTGCCTCGCCGACATGGCCGGTGTCGAGAAGAGCCTGCAGCGCAACACCAAGGCGGCGAAGTCGGGAAACGACAAGGAAGCGCAGCGCCTGGTCGATGTGCTCACCAAGTGCATGACCGCGCTCAACGAGGCCAAGCCGGTGCGCGGCGTCGCCTTCAGCAAGGAAGAGCTGGTCATCCTCAAGCCTTATGGGCTCATCACCGCGAAGCCGGCGATGTTCGTCGCCAACGTTGATGAAAACGGCTTCGAGAACAACCCGCACCTCGACCGATTGCGCGCCTATGCGCAGTCGCAGAACGCGCCGGTGGTCGCGATCTGCGCCAAGACCGAGGCCGAGCTCGGCGACATGGACGACGCCGACCGGGCGCTGTTCCTCGCCGAAATGGGCCAGAGCGAGCCGGGGCTGAACCGGCTGATCCGCGCCGCCTTTCAGCTGCTCGGCCTGCAGACCTACTTCACCGCCGGCGTCAAGGAGGTGCGCGCCTGGACCATCCACGTCGGCGACACCGCGCCACAGGCGGCCGGCGTGATCCACACCGACTTCGAGCGCGGCTTCATCCGGGCCCAGACGATTGCGTTCGCCGACTTCATCGCCGCCAAGGGCGAGCACGGCGCCAAAGAGGCCGGCAAGATGCGCGCCGAAGGCAAGGAATACGTCGTCAAGGATGGCGACGTGATGAACTTCCTGTTCAGCAGTTGATTAAGTGACTTTGCGTTAAAACGCACGCTAGCCCTCGTGGATGCTGCCTAGGTCGCTATTGATTTCATAGCTATTTTGATTTGTCGATTTGGGGCATTGGGCCCCGCCTCATCAGTCCTGCGGCCAGCAAATCGGCGGAGCCCAACGCCCCAAACCCTGTGGGTGGGGTGGTGGGTGACGCGGGATCCCACGTTTATGGCTGGAGTGGGGCGTTACCTGACAGCCACCGGTACCCGCTTTCGGGCAGGTCAATTCGATGAATTTGGCGAAAGGTCAGACACTGTTGACGGACGCCTTGAGGAACGTAGTATTACCGCTATGAAAGTAGCGGAAAATCCTTCATACTTTCGTCAAATGATGTCAAACCCGAGCAATTTCTAATGAAGACGATCGCTTCCTGGCTCTTTGCCTTGGGCGGATTGTTCATGGGTAGCCCTGCTTGCGCTGGCGCTATTGATGCTGGCCGCCTTGCCACCGTTGATGCCCACGCCTTGGCCGCGACCGCTCAATCTGAAGTGACGATTCTGTCCCTTGCGCAGTATCTCGGCGGGGGGGCTAGTAGCGATGTTGAAAAAGCCCGCGCGGCATATCGTTGGGTCGCAGATCGCATTGCCTACGATGCCAAGAGCTTTTTTAACAAAACACACTCAAGCGTTGATCCTGATGCCGTATTCCAATCGCGCCTTGCAGCCTGCGGCGGTTACGCTGCATTGTTCGAGCGCCTTGCCAAGGAGTCCGGGTTGGAGGCCACCACCATTATTGGCTATGCGAAAGGCATTGCCCACATAGCCGGAGGTAGCATGGCCGAGCCGAATCATGCTTGGAATGCGGTAAAACTTGACGGCAAGTGGCAGCTCATTGACACGACCTGGGGCAGTGGTTACATAAGCGATGGTGCCTGGGTAAAGCAGTTCAGCGAAACGTTGTTCTTGCCATCGCCAGAACAGCTTGCTTTCTCGCACTTCCCGCAAGACGCTGCCTGGCAGCTGCGCTCGGAACGATCACTATCGAAGACAGAATTCGAGTCCCTGCCAGAAATTAATACGACCTTTTTCAACCTCGGGATTGATCCGTCTGACGTATGGAAAACCGTAAAGTCGCAGGAATTCAAGGGTGCGTTGGTTCATACTTTCGACCTGCCCGCTGGCGTGACAAAGGTGCGCAACGCACCTTTGTCCTATCAGCTTCCTGTGGGAAGCACGCAGCACTTTGAAATCGTGTCAGCGTCGTTCGAGAAAATGGCTGTCGAATACAACAAAAAGTGGCTACCGATGCAAAAAAAAGGTGACGTGTTCTCCATCGAAATCGCAGCTAAATCCAAAGGCGAACTGTCCGTGAACGGCAAGACACCAACATCCAGGAAACATGCTACGGTCTTGGAGTACATCGTCGACTAGGTCGGCCAAAAACAGATAGGGAATTCAAGCGCATCAAGCCAACTATGCACCGGAAAATGGGCCTCACAAAGCACACTTACGGCCTCAACTGGTTGCGGGTTTTTTCGGAGACGAGAATTTCGCTTTTCCCCAATGAAAATGATGAGTTCTGCGTCGCAATGCTGCTTGCGTGTCAGACTTTTGATTTTCACCCATTCACCAATGAAGATAACTTTTCTGTGATCAGAATTTGTCTTTTGATGCCATTTCTCCCACAGCGAGAAACCCGCAACCAGTTGCCGGCTAACAAACTTCGAGCGCTAGTTCGTTGCCGCTTATAACCGTCGAGTGGGCCACCAGTTGAGTCCCTTGCTATTGGCAGTCCAAAAGTTCCCCAATACGAGTTCCAACGTCAGCTATAGAGTGACCAGTTTGTGAATCTCAGCACCCGCTATGCGTCTAAAGTGACTACAGCAACGGGGCGAAAGTGGAATGAGCCCAGTGTCAGGGGCGGAATGCGTGGTTTGGGGTTGAGCGATCCGCTCAAGCCGCTACGATAAAAGCGTCGTGTAAACTTCAAACTCACCAAGAAAGACAGGTGGAGGCGGTGCCCACCTTGCCAACCGCCAACCGGCGCATTCACTCTGCTCGGCCGCACGGGGACCCTCAATGGCGGCGCGGACACCCTGTCGACAACTCATACCCCAGACTAGATACCGGTATCGCACATAGCGGTCAAGAAAGAAATCACTCATGGTGCGTCGTAGGCGAGGTGGCAGTCATTGCCTGGGATTAACCATGACAAAGTGGACGCACAGCTTTTATGTGTGTTGGGCGCGCCGCATGCTCTTTGCGCTGAGCTTTGCGCTATGCGCTCTCTCCTCTAATACTTACGCCGCTTTGAGCGGACCGCTGGTCACTGTCGCCTATGACGGCTTCGGCTACGTTGCCGGCAATTCCCTGCCATCACAATCCGGCGGCACGGGATGGGGGGCCGCTTGGATCAAGGACTATGGATCCGGTGGAAATTTCACGATCAGTGGCACCGGACTAACCTATACGGGCCTCACTACTACCGGAGGAAGTATCGTGTGGGGAGCGGGCGGAAACGGCATAGACGGAAATGCCCGCTCACTGCCGTTGGTGAATAGCGGAGTGGTGTATCTGCAGTTTCTCAGCCAGTTCCCTGCTACCAGCGGCGGTGGCACGCCCAATGTCCGGCTCACAGCATCAGGCACCCTGACCGGCGGCATCGGCGGCAATGGAGGGGCCTATGGCGCCAAGATGTCGATTCTCGACAGCGGGCTCAACCCAAAGGTAGACGGTACGTCTTCGAGCACGGCCAATCTGTCGGCGCTCAACCTGGTTATCGTGCAGATCGACTACCAAAATACCAAGACGTCGATGTGGGTGAACCCCGATCTCTCGACATTTGACTACCTTGCCCCCCCAGCAACGGCAGTCGTCTACGCTGGCCTCGCGCCCGCATTCGACAAGGTTGCGGTGTATTCGCGTAGCCCGGCGAAGTTCGACGAACTGGCGGTGATCAGGGCTGCGCCCGGTGCCCCCGGTGCGCCGACAGGCGTGACTGCGGTGGCCGGCAACCAGCAGGCGACGGTGACCTTCACGGCGCCGGCCAGCGACGCCGGCGCGACCATCACGGGTTACACGGTGACGTCGAACCCTGGCGGCGGCGCTGACAGCAATGCCGGCACCACCGGATTGAGTCATGTCATGACCGGCCTGACCAACGGAACGAGTTATACCTTCACAGTCACGGCCACCAACTCGGCAGGCACCGGCAGCCAATCCACGGCATCGACCAGTGTGACGCCAATGGGCAGCCAAACTATTACCTTTGGCGCTGCGCCCACTATCACGGTAGGTAGCACCGGCACGGTTTCCGCTGCGGGTGGCGCGTCAGGCAACTCGGTCACCTTTACCAGCACCACCCCGGCAGCGTGCACGGTCAATAGCGGCACCGGCGTGGTCACCGGTTTGGCCGCAGGCACCAACAATTGCACGATCGCGGCCAACCAGGCGGGCAATGGTGGCTACAGCGCGGCGCCGCAGGCCAACCTGAGCTTTTCGATTAGCCAGATCAGCCAGACTATTACGTTTGGCGCGTCGCCCAACTTAGTGGTGGGCAGCACCGGTACGGTTACGACCACCGGCGGTGGTTCGGGTATTGCCCGCGTCTATGCAAGCAGCACCCCGGCAGCGTGTACGGTCAACAGCAACACTGGTGTGGTGACCGGCGTGGCCGCTGGCAGCAACAACTGCACCATCACCGCCGACCAGGCGGGCAACGCCAGCTACGGCGCGGCGCCACAGGCCAGCCTGAGCTTTGGTATTGGTACGGCTCCGGTTGTCCAGGTCGTGCCATTCATTCCAGCCTTGACTTCGCTGCCCGTGTTGTCCGGTCTCGGAAGCAATCTGCTTACGGTTCTCAATCTGAGCGAGGGGGCGGGTCCGGCCCTGACCAGTTGCCTGCGCGATACCTTGAGCTCCTTACTTGGATCAGACTGGCGGTACCAGGGCCAGGGCACCGATGGCGGAGCCAGGCTGGGACAAGGATCGCAAGTCATTTCTTTTAATGCACTCGAAGCCAACGCCAGTACCAACCACGGCCTAGGTTCAGGCACGGGCATCTATCTGCACGGTGCGAATCAGTTGGACGTTGTCACCGCCTGTGGCACAGTGGTGACGACGCCGGCCATGTACAACCTGGGTGAGTTTGGATCGCTATTGAATGCTGCAGGACTCACTGCGCAAATCAACGCGCAGGGGGTGATGACGGTACAAGTTGGATCTCTCATCTATGTGGCCCGTCCCGACTATCTGGTGACACAAGGAGCCCCTGAAGCGCCAGGATTGACACTCGGTACGGATGGCCTGCTGCGCTTTACCGACAGCGCGGGCTACATCCAGATCTTGTACCCGGCATTCCTCGACTCAGAAGTCTTGGGTAACCAAGTTGCGCAAGCGGTCAGTGGGTATCTTGTCATTCAAACGGATGGCACCGCATTGGTCACTCTGATCGGTGGACAGCAGTTCGTGTTGACCCCGGATCTGACCCTAGGCACAGTACCGCCGGAATTCTTGGCCGTCGGCTGGTGGCAGGACGGGGCCAACCACTACCGCTACCGCACTAGCAGCTACTCCAATACCAGTCAGGGGTTTACCGTTACGCCACGATAGCTACGGAAAATTGAAACCTACGTTAAGGTGAACAGTACAAGCTGCCGATCAATGCGACCGACTGCTTTGGATCAAGCAGCTCTGTTTTCTGGATGTCGGCTGTGCGTCTTAAGCGGGCCTTTTCCCAAGCTCCGAATACTCACCACAACCTCACCACCCCTATCAGCGCCGCCGTCATCGTCACATAGCGCGCAAATTTGCCAATCGCCATATAGACCAGGCAGGGCCAGAACGGCAGCTTGAGCCAGCCGGCCACGGCGCACAGCGGGTCGCCCACGCCGGGCAGCCAGGCCAGCAGGCAGGCCTTGGGGCCTAGCTTCTCCAGCCAGGCCAGTGCCTTGGTGTGGCTGGATGAGTGGCGGTATTTGTCCACTGCCTGGTGGGCGCCATAGCCCATCCACCAGTCCACCGCGCCACCCAGCGTATTGCCGGCGGTGGCCACCAGCACCACCGGCCAGAACTGATCCGGGTTGAGCTGGATCAGGCCAAACACCACCGGCTCCGAGCCCAGCGGCAGCAGCGTGGCCGAAATGAAGGACACCAGAAAGACGGTGCTCAGGCTGTATTGGGGCAGAGACAGCAGGGCAAGCAGTTGGTTGATCCAGTCGGGCATGGGTGCAGTGTAGGTTTTTTCGCGGCATTTCAATTGCTGAAATTTTGAGCAGTTAGAATGGGGCCCGGCTCTCGCTGCGGCGACCCCAACCACCCCCACATTCCAAGAACCGCTACTTATGCAGATCGGCCATTTCGCGTTGGCGAATCCCCTGTTTGTTGCGCCCATGGCGGGTGTGACGGACCGGCCGTTCCGCCAGTTGTGCAAGCGCCTGGGGGCGGGCTATGCGGTCAGCGAAATGGTGACCTCGCGCCGTGATCTGTGGGACACCTTGAAGACCTCGCGCCGTGCCAACCACGCAGGCGAGCCCGGCCCGATTGCCGTGCAGATTGCCGGCACCGACGCGCAGATGATGGCCGATGCCGCTGTCTACAACATCGAGCGCGGCGCGCAAATCATCGACATCAACATGGGCTGCCCAGCCAAGAAGGTCTGCAACAAATGGGCCGGCTCGGCGCTGATGCAGGATGAGGCGCTGGCGCTGTCCATCGCCCAGGCGGTGGTTGACGTGTGCGCCCCGCGCAACGTGCCCGTCACACTGAAGATGCGCACCGGCTGGTGCCAGGCGCACAAGAATGCCGTCACGCTGGCGCGCGCCTTTGAGGGCGCGGGCGTGCAGATGCTGGCCGTGCACGGCCGCACGCGCGAGCAGGGCTACAAGGGCGAGGCCGAATACGAAACCATTGCGGCGGTCAAGGCCGCAGTAAAAATTCCCGTGGTGGCCAATGGCGACATCACGTCGCCGGAGAAGGCGCGCGATGTGTTGCAGGCCACTGGGGCCGATGCCATCATGATCGGCCGAGCGGCGCAGGGCCGGCCGTGGATATTCCGCGAGATTGGGCACTTTCTGGCCACTGGAGAGCACCTGGCGCCGCCGCTGGTCAGCGAGGTCAAGCGCCTGCTGGTGGAGCATCTGCACGACCACTACAGCCTGTACGACGAATTCATCGGCGTGCGCTCGGCGCGCAAGCACATCGGCTGGTATGTGCGTGCGCTACCCGGTGGTGACGCGTTTCGCACCCACATGAACACGCTGGAAACCAGTGGTGAGCAGGTGGCTGCGGTGGAGCAGTTTCTGGATAGTTTGAATGAAAAAATGGACCGCATTCCCGCCTGGGAAGCGACGGCCGATGTGAGAGGACACAACAATATGACGACGATGGACTACGCGCTATGAGCAAGCAGCTCATTGAAGACTGCGTGCGCACCAGCCTGGAAGGCTATTTCCGGGACCTGCGCGGAACCGAACCCGACAGCATGCACGACATGCTGGTGCGAGCGGTGGAGAAACCCCTGCTGGAAGTGGTCATGGCGCAGGCCGATCACAACCAGTCCAAGGCCGCGCAGTGGCTGGGCCTGAACCGCAACACCCTGCGCAAAAAACTGCTGGAACACAAACTGATTGACTGAGCATTCGGCAGGCCCTGGTGGTCTGCTGCAACACGCTGTCCCCCTCATTGCCATTTTCTTAACTTCGCCTGCCCCTCATATGAACGCACTTCTTTCTGTCTCGGACAAAACCGGCATCGTCGAACTCGCCCAGGCGCTGCACGCGCAAGGCATCAAGCTGCTCTCCACCGGCGGCACCGCCAAGCTGCTGGCCGAGAAGGGCCTGCCGGTGACCGAGGTGGCCGACATGACCGGCTTTCCCGAAATGCTGGACGGCCGCGTCAAAACCCTGCACCCGCGCGTGCACGGTGGCCTGCTGGCGCGCCGTGATGTGCCGGCCCACATGGCCGCGCTGGCCGAGCACCAGATTGACACCATCGACGTGCTGGTGGTGAATCTGTATCCGTTTGAAGCCACCGTCGCCAAGCCTGGCTGTACGCTGGAAGACGCCATCGAGAACATCGACATCGGCGGTCCTGCCATGGTGCGCAGCGCTGCCAAGAACTGGAAAGATGTGGCGGTGCTGACCGATGCCTCGCAATACGCCACCGTGATGGCCGAACTGAAAGCCAATGGCAAAGTGTCTGACAAGACCAAGTTCGCCCTATCCGTGGCAGCCTTCAACCGCATCAGCCAGTACGACGGTGCCATCAGCGACTACCTGAGTGCCGTGCAGGTGGGTGACGATGTGCCCGCTGGCGACGCCGCCCCCACGCTGGATCTGTTCCCTGGCCAGAGCAATGGCCGGTTCGTGAAGGTGCAGGACCTGCGCTACGGTGAAAACTCGCACCAGAGCGCAGCGCTGTACCGCGACCTGGTTCCCGCACCCGGCTCGCTGGTCACGGCCAAGCAGTTGCAGGGCAAGGAACTCTCCTACAACAACATTGCCGATGCCGATGCCGCGTGGGAGTGTGTGAAGAGCTTCAAGACGCCGGCCTGCGTCATCGTCAAGCACGCGAACCCCTGCGGCGTGGCCGTGGGTGCCAATGCGCTGGAGTCCTACAGCAAGGCCTTCCAGACCGACCCCACCAGTGCGTTTGGCGGCATCATCGCCCTGAACACCGAGCTGGACGAAGCCGCGGCCCAGCAAATCTCCAAGCAGTTTGTCGAAGTGCTGATGGCCCCCAGCTTCACACCGGCCGCACTGGACGTGTTCAAGACCAAGGTCAATGTGCGCATCCTGAAGATCGATCTGCCCAAGGGCGGAACGAGCGATTGGGACAATGGCCGCAACGCCATGGACATGAAGCGCATCGGTTCTGGCATCCTGCTGCAGACCGCTGACAACCACGAGTTGACGCTGGCCGACCTGAAGGTGGTGACCACCAAGCAGCCGACCCAAGACGAGCTGAACGACCTGCTGTTCGCCTGGAACGTGGCCAAGTTCGTCAAATCCAATGCCATCGTCTTCTGCAAGGGCGGCATGACCATGGGCGTGGGCGCCGGCCAGATGAGCCGCCTGGACTCGGCGCGTATTGCATCCATCAAGGCCGGTCACGCCAATCTGAGCCTGGCCGGCACCGTGGTGGCCAGTGATGCCTTCTTCCCGTTCCGCGATGGACTGGACGTCGTCGTGGATGCAGGTGCTACCTGCATCATCCAGCCCGGTGGTTCCATGCGCGACGACGAGGTAATTGCCGCTGCCAACGAGCGTGGCGTGGCCATGGTGTTCAGCGGTGTGCGCCATTTCCGCCATTGAGTTCTTGATCATTTGGGCCACTGGCCCTCGCAGAACCTGCATAGATAGCTACAAATTTGGTAGCGGTTTCTGCAGGTTTTGCTTTTTGGTACGCGGCGTATCATGGGCCGCATGACCACTCCTGCCAAACGCGCGGCTCCTGCCCGCGCCAAACCTGCCGCCAAGTCCGCCGCTGCGATCAAGGTGTCCGCCGAGCCTTTTCTTCGTTTTTATCATTCGAAGGAACTGCGCGCGAAAACATTGAAAGTGCTTGCCACCGTTGAGGGGTGTGACGATCCCACAGAGCATTGCGCAGCACTCACCGACCTGATCCTGGAGCTGGTTGACAGCGGCATGGATTACTTCTTTCTGCGCTCGCTCAAGGCCACCAAGGCGGGCTTCGTCGTCCAGCAATCCGCGTCCCTGGGGCTGGTGGGTGTTCAAAAGGTGATGGGCACGGTGGTCCGAAACATCCTGGGCCGAATGAATGGCCCTCAATTGCTATCGGTGTGCGCCACTGTGCGTGAACTCATGGTCTGACGGGTGCTGTCCCAACAAAAAGTCTGGATGCCAAATTGGCATCCAGCCCTCGTGGAATATGGACAGCAAGCTACTATTTTTATAGCAATTTGAAAACATCGGTTGCCGCAGCGACCGCCTCGGCAATGTCCGCATCGGTGTGGGCCGCGCTCATGAAGCCGGCTTCATACAGTGCCGGAGCAAAGTACACGCCGCGGTCCAGCATGCCGTGGAACAGGGTGTTGAAGCGCTTGTTGTCGGTGGTCATGACCTTGGCGTAGTTCTGCGGCAGGGCATCGAAGAGGAAGAAGCCGAACATGCCACCTTCGCTGTCCACGCTGAATGGCACGCCGGCCTGATCCGCTGCTGCTTTCAGCCCGGACATCAGCTTGTGGGTCTTGGCGCCCAATGTCTCGTAGAACCCGGGCTTCTGGATCTCGCGCAATGTGGCCAGGCCGCAGGCTGTGGCGATGGGGTTGCCCGACAGCGTGCCGGCCTGGTAGACCGGGCCCAGCGGTGCCATCATTTCCATGACGGCGCGCTTGGCGCCGAAGGCTGCCAGCGGCATGCCACCGCCAATGACCTTGCCCATGACGGTGATGTCTGGCGCAAAGCCGGGGATGGACTTGGCATAGACACTTTGCGCGCTGCCCAGGGCCACGCGAAAACCCGTCATCACTTCATCCAGAATCAGCAGGGCGCCGTGCTCGGTGCACAGCTCGCGGCAGCGCTGCATGAAGGGAACGGAGGCGCGCACAAAGTTCATGTTGCCGGCAATCGGTTCGATGATCAGGCAGGCCAGGTCCTTGCCGTGCAGGGCAAAGGCTTCCTCCAGCTGGGCCACGTTGTTGTACTCCAGCACCAGCGTGTGCTGCACCACTTCGTTGGGCACGCCGGCGCTGGTGGCATGGCCAAAGGTGGCCAGGCCGGAGCCGGCCTTGACCAGGAGCGCATCGGCATGGCCATGGTAGCAACCCTCAAATTTGAGGATCTTGCTGCGGCCGGTGGCACCACGGGCCAGGCGTATGGCGCTCATGCCGGCCTCGGTGCCGCTGCTGACCAGGCGCACCATGTCCATGCTGGGCACCAGGCTGAGGATTTCTTCGGCCAGCTCGACCTCGCGCTCGGTTGGCGCGCCGAAGGAGAAGCCTTCCAGGCAGGCCTTTTTCACGGCCTCGACGACGGCGGGGTGGCCGTGCCCCAGGATCATCGGCCCCCAGGAGCCGATGAAGTCGATGTAGCGCTTGTCATTGGCATCCCAAAAATAGGCACCTTGCGCACGGGATACAAATCGGGGCGTGCCGCCCACGGCCTTGAAGGCGCGCACGGGGGAATTGACGCCGCCGGGGATGACCTTTTGGGCGCGTTGGAAGAGTTGCAGGTTGCGGTCAGTGTCGGGTGTCATTGGGAGAGATTTCAAAAGAGGATTCTTGGGGTTCTTCGTCGTCGGGCTCGGGGTGGGCCCAGAACAGGCGGTCCGGCAGCACATTGCCCATGCCGGGCCTGAAGCCACTTTCCAGGCACCGGTCCAGATAGCTCAGCGCTTCGGTGGTGGCTTCGGATAACTCGGTGCCGCTGGCAATCAGGGCTGCCAGCGCGGCCGACAGCGTGTCGCCAGCGCCGGAAAACACCGCCTCGAAGCGTTCGAACTTGGCGCTGCACAGCACCGACGTCGGGCTGCATAGCGTGTTCTCGATGAATTGGTCGGGCAGGGGAATGCCGGTCACCAGCGTGTAGGGCACGCCGAACGCATTGGCCGCACGGGCGATGTCACGTGCGGTCGGGCTGCGCTCGGCGCTCCAGTCCGGCAGCAGCCAGCGGGACAGGGTGCTGTGGTTTCCAACCAACACGGTGGTCAGCGGCAACAGCAACTCGGTGTGCGCGTCCTGATACTGGTCAATCTGGTCGTCCTGCCACCACGACAGATCGGGCATGTAGGCCACCAGTGGGATGTCGGCATAGTCAGAGGCCAGTTCGGCGATGCCGCTGAGATTCTCGGGAGACCCGACAAATCCCACCTTGATAACCTGCACCGGCACGTCTTCCAAAATGGCGCGGGCCTGCTCGGTCACGGCCTCGTCGTCCATGCAGAAGTGGTCGTATACCTCGGCAGTGTCACGGGCGTAGGCGCCTGTGATGATGGGAAGTGCGTGCGCCCCGACCGAGGCAATGGCAGTGATGTCCGCCGTGATGCCGCCGGCACCGCTGGGGTCGTTGGCGTTGAAGACCATGACACAACCGATGGGCCCGTCATCCTCGGTTTCGATCTCGATGGTGGTATCTGGAAGAGCCGACATGGATGAGCCTGTCTTAGGGTTTGTCATCAGACAGAATGGCAAAGTTTGCGCGTGCTAGCGGCGTTTTGCCGATGCTGCTTCTATACAATCCTTGCATTCTATTCGAAGGCCCTTTAAGCTGTGAGTGATTACAAAACATGGATGTGCCTGATTTGCGGCTGGATCTATGACGAGGCGGTGGGAGCCGCCGAACATGGCCTTGCGCCGGGCACCCGTTGGGCCGATGTGCCGATGAATTGGACGTGTCCGGAGTGCGGCGCACGCAAAGAAGATTTTGAAATGGTTCAGATTTGAATGGCTAACCGTCCACACATGATCAGGAGCAACGCCTTTTGAGTACCGCAGCATCCAGTGTCAGAGTTCTGGTCATTGACGACAGCAATACGATTCGCCGAAGTGCGGAAATCTTCCTCAAACAGGGCGGTCATGATGTGATGCTGGCCGAGGATGGGTTTGATGCGCTGGCCAAGGTCAATGATTACCAGCCACAACTCATCTTTTGCGACATCCTGATGCCACGCCTGGATGGTTACCAGACCTGCGCCATCATCAAACGCAATGCGAAATATTCCGGTGTCCCGGTGGTGATGTTATCGTCCAAGGACGGTGTCTTTGACAAGGCACGCGGTCGTATGGTGGGCGCGCAGGACTACCTCACCAAACCGTTCACCAAAGATCAGTTGCTGCAGGCCGTGCGGCAATTCGGAGCAGTTGTGCAAGGAGCTAATTGATGGCAATAAATAAAGTACTCATCGTTGATGATTCGAAAACCGAGATCATGTTCCTGACGGATCTGCTGCAGAAGAACGGCTATGTAGTGCGTTCCGCAGAGAATGCCGACGAAGCTTTCAAGCGCCTCACGGAAGAAAAGCCCGATCTGATTTTGATGGACGTGGTGATGCCGGGGCAGAATGGTTTTCAGCTGACCCGTGCCATCAACCGCACCCCTGAGTACACCGAGATTCCAATTTTCATCTGCACCAGTAAGAATCTGGAGACCGACCGTGTGTGGGGTATGCGCCAAGGCGCCAAGGACTACATCACCAAGCCGGTGGACCCCGCCGAGCTGTTCGCCAAGATCAAAGCCCTGGGTTGATTCTGCGATCTCATGGCCAATCGCGAAGCACTCAGAGAACTTCAGGCTCGACTCGCTAGTCGTTTACAGGCAGCCCGTTCGGAAGGCGTGTCCGTGGCGTGGCTGGCTGTGCGGGTTGGCGGGAAAAGCCTGCTGTTCCCGTTGGGCCAGTCGGGAGAGATATTCCCGTTGGCCAATCTCCAGGCGGTTCCTTACGCGCGCGAATGGTTCCGCGGCGTGCTCAATATCCGGGGCGGCCTGTACGGCGTGGTGGACCTGGCTGCGTTCATCGCAACCGACACCGGTGCCACGCGGGCGGAGCCCGCCTCTCAGGACCCCAGCGTTGTCACCCTGAATTCTGCGCTGGAAGTGAATTGCGCATTGCAGGTAGATGGCTTGCTGGGCCTGCGCGGTGTGGAGGCATTTGCATCCTCGTCGCCTGCCGACCCAGGGGCTCCAGCCTATTTTGGCAACCAGTTCTTGGATTCTTCGGGCGAGCAGTGGCAGGAAATAGACTTGCGCATCTTGTCCCAAACCCCTCAATTCTTGAGTATCAGCGCTTAGAACATCCGTAAGGCTTCACCATGTCCGTCGTCGATCAACTGAAAAATCTCTTTGCTAAAAAGCCATCCGAGTCCGAACTGGACTCTCGGTTGAGTCTGGCCATGCCAGATGACTCGTCGGGCATCGTGGGCGGAGAAACGGTCCAGGAGGCCGAGCCTCCGGTGGTGGCGCAACGCGGTGCGCCCATGCGCGAGGCTGAGAGCGTTGATCAGCCACAGCCGCTTGTGGGGGACCTGGTGTCAGTACCCGGCCTGGGCAGTCGCACGGTGGTGCAGCAGCAGCGCACGCTGTTCGCGCTGCTCGGGGCGTCGTTGTTGCTGCTGGTGGGTGTCGGTGTCTATGCGCTGAATCAGTCGGACAAAGTGGCTCAGCAACTGGGTGCCACCGGTCAGGCGCTGATGCAGTCGCAACGACTGGCCAAGTCGGTTTCGCAGGCGGTGGTGGGCAGTGCCCAGGCCTTTCCAGACGTGTCGGACAGCGCTGGCATTTTGTCCAAGACTACGCGTGGTCTGCAGGATGGCGACGATGAACTGCACTTGAAGTCGTTGGGCGATGGCTATGTGCAGGAGCTGGAAAAAATCATGCCCCTGGTGGACCGCGCTGAGAAGAGCGCCAAGGCGGTCATGGGACAACAGAAAATTCTGACGCAGATTGGTTCGGCGTTGCGCCTGATCAACCGCCAGTCCTCTGATTTGCTGGAAATCGCCGAGGCCATTCTGGCCATGAAGCTGCAGCAGAATGCGCCGTCGGTGGAGATTTCTGCCGTGGGCCAGCTCGTGATGTTGACCCAGCGAATCGGCAAGTCGTCCAACGAGTTCTTGACCGCAGAAGGCGTGAGCCCTGAGGCGGTGTTCCTGCTGGGCAAGGACTTGAATACTTTCAAGGAAATTTCCCAGGGCCTGTTGACCGGTAACGCAGAGTTGCGGTTGTCGGCATCCAAGGACCCGGCTACACGCGAGCAATTGGATGCGCTGATCAAGATGTACGAAGAAACGCGGGTCCAGGCCAGTGCGATTCTGGGCAATCTGCAGGGCTTGGTGTCTGCCCGTGAAGCGCAGGATGCCATCATCGCCGACAGCGAACCGCTGCGCCGCAATTTGGAAGAAGTGCAGACAGCGTTGCAGGCTCAGACCGGTATCGGCGGTGGAGCCTTGCTGGTGCTGATCTTGGCCGCACTTTTTGCGTTGACTTGTGCCGGTGGTTTGTCCTATGTACAGTTGCAGGACAGCCGTCGCCGCCAGATTGTTGCGGAAGACCAGCGGATCGAGGCCGAGCGCCAGGAGCACGAAGCCAAGCGCGTCAACGATGCCAACCAGGCCGCTATTTTGCGTTTGATGAACGAGTTGCAGACAGTGGCCGAAGGAGATTTGACCCAGGAAGCCACGGTGACCGAAGACATTACCGGCGCCATTGCCGACTCGGTGAACTACACGGTGGAGGAGTTGCGCTCACTGGTGTCCAACGTGCAGAACACAGCTGCCCGGGTTGCCCAAACGACTGCGGACGTGGATGCTACGTCCACCGAACTCCTCGCTGCATCCAACGAACAACTCCACGAAATTCGTGAAACCGGCCGCTCCGTTGTGGATATGGCCGGCCGTATTAACGAAGTGTCGGCACAGGCGCAGGAATCGGCAACGGTTGCGCGCCAGTCCCTGCAGGCCGCAGAGTCCGGCCTGAAAGCGGTGCAGGACGCCATTGGCGGTATGAACTCCATCCGCGACCAGATCCAGGAGACTTCCAAGCGCATCAAGCGGCTGGGAGAGTCGTCGCAGGAGATTGGTGAAATTACCGAGCTGATCTCGGACATTACCGAGCAGACCAACGTTCTGGCTTTGAACGCCGCCATCCAGGCTGCATCCGCCGGAGAAGCCGGACGTGGCTTCTCCGTGGTTGCGGAGGAAGTGCAGCGACTGGCGGAGCGCTCCGCCGACGCGACGCGCCAGATCTCGGCGCTGGTGAAGGCGATTCAGACCGACACGCAGGATGCCATTGGCGCCATGGAGCGCTCCACCCAGGGTGTGGTGGCCGGTGCCAGGCTGTCCGACAACGCGGGTACCGCGCTGACAGAAATTGACCGGGTGTCGCGTCAGGTTGCGGACCTGATTGAGCAGATTTCCAGTTCGGCATCTCGTGAGGCCGGTCTGGCCAATGAAGTCGCAGACAACATCCAGCACATTTTTGCCGTGACCGAACAAACGGGCGAGGGTACGCGTGTAACTGCGACCCAGGTGCGTGAACTCTCCCGCATGGCGGAAGAGTTGCGCCAGTCCGTTTCTCGTTTCAAGATTAGCTGATAGCCGATCTGCCCGCGTGCAATAGATAAGTGATTCCAGGAGAGCCCGAATCCATGTCATCGAACTCTGCCGACTCTGGCGACAACGAACTGGCGGTCAGTGATCTTGGCCCTTTGGCCTGGGTGCTCGATGAGCTTCGCAAGTCTTTGGATGGTGCGACCAAGGCCTTGCGGCGGTTTGTGCGCGATGCGGAGTTGGCCCGCGGATCGAATCTGTCTGAGCTCGATGCCAGCCATTTGCGCATTGCGCGCCAGCAGTTGCACCAGGCGGTCGGTGCTCTGGAGATGGTGGGGCTGGGTGCTCCAGCCAAGATGTTGCGTTCCATGGAGGCGCTGGCGCAAAAGTTTGTCCAACGGCCCGAGCTATGCAGCGAAGAAGCAGCCAACAAGGTTGAGCGCGCCAGTTTTGCGCTGACCGAATACCTGGAGGGTGTGCTCAAGGGCAAGAAGGCATCCTCGGTCGCGTTGTTTCCCCAATACCGCTCGGTGCAGGAACTTGCTGGCGGCGAACGCGCCCATCCGGCCGATCTGTGGCCAGTGGAGTGGCGCTGGCTGGATGTGCCGGTGCCATCCGACGTTGCTCCCTTGGAGTACTCCTCCAGCCTGCGCGGTCAGATGGATCAGGCGGTTCTCCAGGTCATGCGCACAGGTGACGCCAAATCGGCCAGACGCCTGAGCGAAGAGTGCGCGGGTTTGGCGGCTGCACAGACTGTTCTGGAGCCTCGAACATTTTGGATTGTCAGCGCAGCGTTTTTTGAAGGGCTGGCGCTTGGGTTATGCCCGGTGGATGTGTACACCAAGCGCGCGGCCTCGCGGGTGCTTCGCCAGTATGCATCGCTTGCGCGCGGAGACCTGAGTATCTCGGACCGGCTGGCGCACGACCTGGTATTTTTTTGCTCGCTCAGTGTTCCGGATTCCGACAAAGGTGCCGGTGCGCTGCTTGCCGTTCGCACCGTCTATGGCCTCGCGCGCACCAAGCCCGTGGAGTACGAGACAGAGCAGTTTGGCCGTTTTGATCCTGCGCTCATGGTGTTGGCACGCAAGCGCATTGCCGCTGCGGCAGAGACATGGTCCGCGCTGGCTGGGGGCGATACCAACCGCCTGAAGGTTGCAGCTGAGCAGTTTTCCGCGGTTGCCGACTCCGTGATCAAGTTACACCCGGAGAGCGGGGATTTGGGTCGTGCGTTGACGCGGGCTATCGATGTCACCGTGCGATCAGGTGGCGCCCCGCTGGCTCCAGTGGCCATGGAAGTTGCGACCGCTATTCTGTATCTGGAAGCCGCCTACGACGACCTGGATCCAACGGATTCGCACATGGCCGAGCGCAGTGCCCGGCTGGCACAGCGCCTGGAGCATGTGATCTCTGGCGGCCAGCCCGAGCCACTGGAAGCCTGGATGGAGGAGTTGTACCGACGCGTCAGCGACCGGCAGACCATGGGCAGTGTGGTGGACGAATTGCGCACCACGCTGGGAGAGGTCGAGCGATCTCTCGATCAGTTTTTCAGAAACCCGCAGGACAAAGCGCCACTGCGGGAAGTGCCCAGCCAGCTTGCACAGATGCGTGGCGTGTTTTCCGTGTTGGGTCTGGACCAGCCATCCGTGGCGGCCTTGCGCATGCGCACCAGCGTCGAGCAGTTCTTGGTAGACGATATCGACGAAGCTGCCGCACGGCGAGGCATTTTCGAGAAGCTGGGTAACAGTTTGGGAGCCATGGGCTTCCTCATCGACATGCTCAGCTACCAGCGTGCGTTGGCCAAGAAGCTGTTTGTCTACGATGAGGAAGAGGGCGAGTTCAAGCCGCTGATGGGGCGTGAGCGCACTCCGGTGGTTGAGGAAGAAGTGCAGCCCGCCATGCAGGCTACACAAGCACTAGTGGCTGCACCAGCCGAACCCGCAGTAGTTGTGCCGGTTGTGCCCGTCGCGGCTCCAGCATCCATCGCGGTTCCAGCGCCCGCAAGCGTCTCCGTAGCAGAACTTTCGGACGATGAAGCTGAACTGATCGACATCTTTTTGGACGAGGCCCGTGAAGTCGTGCAAAACGGCCTCATTGCAGCCAAGGCGCTGGCCGAAGACCCGTCGAATCTGGCCGAACAAACCACTTTGCGTCGTGCATTCCACACGCTCAAAGGTAGTTCGCGCATGGTGGGGCTCAACGATTTTGGTGAAGGCGCCTGGGCCTACGAGCAATTGCTCAATAACTGGCTGGCCGAGCAACGCCCGGCCAGTGACGCACTGATCAATGCCTCCAGCACGGCCATGCAGGCCTTCGGACGCTGGGTGGAGGACATCGCCGGGCATTCGCAGGCACCCTGGAATGCGCAGGACTTCCGCAAGTCTGCGGATGCGCTGCGACTGCAAGGAGAGTGGATTCCGCTGCACACACCGGATGCGGCGGCGTTGTCCGCGGCCTCAGACGCGGAATCCGAGTCTGTGGTTTTGGCGCCCGAGGCACAGGCTGTCATCAGTGCGCTCGAGCTGACGGAAGCGCCGGTGGCGGATTTTGCGTCGGAGGCCACACAACCGGTGGAGGTTGGCGTCGAGTTTGCACCCACGCAGACCCCCGACGAAGAGGCCCGACCGGACTTTGCCGCCACACAGACTTTTGGATTCGAGACCACGCAGGCTTTCCAAGTGGAGAGCGCACAAAAGGCCGAGGACGCCTTCCAGGCTGCGACCGAAGTTATAGAAATCGACTTTGGAGACTTTGATTTTGGCGACCATGCTCCTGCCAAGCTCGAAGAGCTGGATCATCCGAAAGATCACGCTGACACAGAGCCTCACGTAGAGGCTGAGTCGCTGGACGCCTTGATGTCCGGGGTCGATGAACCGGACCTGGCGCCGGTAGAGGTTGCGGTTCCAGAGCTGTCATTTGACGAGCTGCTGTCAGAGACAGAACCAGAACCCGTTGAGGAGGCTGAGCAGCCTGCGGCGGAGGCCGAGCTTGAGCCCGAGCCTCCAGTTGAAGAGATTGTTCTCGGGCATGAGCCGGAGCCAGAGTTTGCGCCGGTTGTGGTGGCGCTCGAAGAGCCCGAAGAGCCCGAAGATCAGGTCAAGGTTATTGGGCATCTGCGGCTGAGCATTCCGCTGTACAACGTCTATCTCAATGAGGCCGACGAGTGGTCCAGGCGGTTGCAGGTCGAGCTCAGCGAATGGGCTCTTGAGTTGGAGCCACCGCTGCCGGACTCGCTGGTGACGCTGGCCCATTCTCTTTCTGGCAGTTCCGCTACGGTGGGTTTTGCCGCTCTGTCCGAGATGGCGCGCTTGTTGGAGCATGCGCTGCAGCACGTGCAGTTGCATCGCCAGGGAACGCCAGAACAGGCACAGATTTTCTGCGATGCCGCCGAGGATATCCGTCGTCTTTTGCACCAGTTCGCTGCCGGCTTCCTCAAGGAGTCCGACGCCACGATCCTTCGCGCCCTGGAAACCATCATCCAGACCGAGTTCCCGGCGCCTACCATCGATTCCATTGCCGAAGCGCTGGAAGATGATTTGATCGCCCCGGACGACGAGGAGCTCGTCATCCAGGCCCCGGTCGAGTTGCCAGTGGAAGTCGAAGCAGAGACGGTAGCCGCCGTCGAAGTGCCTGCCGAGATCCCTGCGCCAGCGGCGCTGGCTGTAACCGCGGCACCGCTGAATGTTGCGCAGGCGCACGACGATGAAATCGACGCTGTCGACCATCTGGACGAGGACCTGTTCCCGATCTTTGAGGAAGAGGCCATCGAACTCCTGCCGCAGTTGGCTTCTGCCCTGCGCCAGTGGGTGGCCCGACCCGACAACCTGGGTGCCCGCAGCGAAGTGCTGCGCGTGCTGCACACGCTCAAGGGCAGCGCCCGTCTGGCAGGCGCCATGCGATTAGGGGAAATGTCCCACCGCATGGAATCCAGCATCGAGCAGATTGGCACCGAGCAACTGCAATCGGTCCAGCTGGAACCGCTGCTAACCCGTTTTGATGCCCTGCAGGCCACCTTCAAGGCTCTGGGTGCCGTGCCGGCCGAGATCGAAGAGGACGACATTCCGACCCAGGCTCCGGCCATCGCGTCCGATGAGACAAAGGCTTCCATTGCGCCTACGCCTGCTCCGGTTAGTGTTCCGCTGAAAGTCTTGCCACGTGGCATGGCAACCGTGCAACCCGCACGCCAGTCGGCCAACCAGTCGGTTCGGGTGCGGTCGCAGCTACTGGATCGCCTGGTCAATCAGGCGGGCGAAGTCATGATTTCCCGTGCCCGCATGGAGGCGCGCCTGACCCAGTTGCGCTCATCGCTGGTCGATCTCAGCGGCAATCTGGACCGTCTACGCCACCAGTTGCGCGACGTGGAGTTGCAATCCGAATCGCAGATGCAATCGCGTCTGGCCCAGACCAAGGATTCTGCGCAGTCGTTTGATCCGCTGGAATTTGACCGGTTCACCCGTGTGCAGGAACTGACCCGCATGATGGCGGAGTCGGTGCACGACGTGGCCACTGTGCAGCGCAATCTGCAACGCTCCATTGAGGGCGCCGAAGACGATTTGATCGCCCAGGGGCGCCAAGCCCGCGAACTGCAGCGCGATTTGCTGCGTACGCGCATGGTTGAATTTGAGAGCATTTCGGAACGTCTGTACGGCGTGGTGCGCCAAGCTTCCAAGGATGCCGGCAAACAGGTCAAGCTGGACATTACCGGCGGCTCCATTGAAATGGACCGTGGCGTGCTGGACCGTATGGCTCCCGCGTTCGAGCACTTGCTGCGCAACTCGGTGGGTCACGGAATCGAAAGCGCGGCAGAGCGTGCCCAGGCGGACAAACCTGCCGTGGGTACCATCACCATTCAGGTCAACCAGGAAAGCAATGACGTGTCCGTGTCGTTCAGCGACGACGGTGGTGGCCTGCCTCTGGACAAGATTCGCGCCAAGGCCATCGCCAATGGCGTCATCACACCGGATGCCGCATTGAGCCAAGCCGAAGCGGCCAATCTGATCTTCATGCCGGGCTTCACGACGGCCGACCAGGTCACCGAGCTGTCTGGTCGCGGTATCGGCATGGACGTGGTGCGTTCCGAAGTGAATGCGCTGGGCGGTCGTATTGAAACTGCGACACAGGAAGGTGCTGGCACAAGCTTCAAGCTGGTGCTGCCACTGACGACTGCCGTGACGCAGGTGGTGATGCTGCGCGTGGGTGACTTCACCGTGGGCGTGCCATCAGGACTGGTGGAAACCGTCTTGCGCACGCCGGCGGCGACGTTGGACCAGGCCTACGCCCAGGACAGCTTCGAGATTGGCGGCCAATCCATTCCCTTCTTCTGGGCCGGCGCTTTGTTGCAAGTGTCTGCGCAGAGCAATGAAGCCCAGACCAAGACGCGGTCGGTCGCCGTGTTCCGAAGCGCGGGTCAGCGCCTGGCGCTGCACGTCGATGAAATTCTGGGCAACCGAGAAGTGGTGGTCAAGAATCTGGGGCCACAGCTGGCACAGCTGCCGGGTCTGGCGGGTGTCTCGGTGCTGGCATCGGGTGCGGTTGCGCTGATCTACAACCCGGTGGCGCTGGCTGCCGTGTACGGCGAACAGGCGCGCCAACTGCATCGGTCAGCCGTGGCAGTGGCGCAGACTGGCGGCGATCAAGCGGCCGCCACCCTGATGACCCCGGCGGCGAGCGCCAACCAGGTTCCCCTGATTCTGGTGGTCGACGATTCCATCACGGTGCGCCGTGTGACGCAGCGCCTGCTCAAGCGCGAGGGTTACCGCGTGGCGCTGGCTTCCGATGGTCTGGATGCGCTGGAAAAATTGCAGGAAGAAAAGCCGACGGTGGTGCTGTCCGACATCGAAATGCCCCGTATGGATGGCTTCGATCTGGCCCGCAACATCCGTGGCGACGCCAACCTGCGTGATCTGCCCATCATCATGATCACGTCACGCATCGCCGGAAAACACCGCGAGCACGCCAAGGAGCTGGGTGTGGACCACTACCTGGGCAAGCCCTACTCCGAAGACGAGTTGCTGGGGCTGGTGCGCAGTTATTGCGCCGCTGCGCTCGAAGTCTGAAGGTTTTTGCGCACCACCCCATAGCGCTCCAGGGTGCGGGCGCGGGCTTGTGCGTGATCCACCACCGGCAGCGGGTAGTTCTGGCCCAGCACCACACCGGCGCTGGCCAGGTCCGCTGAACGCGCCAGCCACGGCGCGTGGATTTGTTTGGCCGTGAGCTTGGCCAACTGCGGCAGGTAGCGGCGGATGAACTTGCCATCGGCATCAAATTTTTCGCTCTGGCTCACCGGGTTGAAGATGCGGAAATAGGGTTGGGCATCGCAGCCACTGGAGCTCACCCACTGCCAGCCACCATTGTTGGCCGCCAGATCAAAGTCGTTGAGCTTTTCCGCAAAGTAGCGCTCGCCCCAACGCCAGTCCAGGCCCAGATGCTTGACCAGAAAGCTGCCAGCCACCATGCGCAGGCGATTGTGCATGTAGCCGGTGTGGTTGAGCTGCGCCATGGCGGCATCCACCAGAGGGTAGCCGGTAGCGCCCCGGCACCAGGCGGTAAACAGCGTTTGCGCGTGTTCGCCGCGCTCCCACACGATGCGGTCATATTCTGACTTGAACGCAGCATCCACCACGTGGGGGAAATTGGCCAGCACCTGAAAGTAGAAGTCCCGCCAGACCAGCTCGGCCAGCCACACCGCCGCACCGGCACTGCCCGCCAGCTTGCGCTGTAGCGCCAAGCCCACCAGTTGCCGGATCGACACTGTGCCAAAGCGCAGGTGCACGCTCAGGTAACTAGGCCCCTTGATCGACGGGAAGTTGCGCCACTCATCGTAGTAGTCCATGCGTTCCCAAAAATCTTCCAGGAGCACATGGGCTCCGGCGGCGCCGGGCTTGATGTCAAGGGCTTGGAGATTCGTGGATGCGAAGCCCAGAGCCTCCAGGCTGGGCACCGGCAGGGCAAGGGCGGGCGGCCGCTCAGCCAGGGCGTGCGAATAGTGTTCACAGGCATGCTGATGGGGTGCGCTGTCGCCCAGCCGCGCCAGCCAGGCCCGCAGATAGGGGGTGAAAACGCCATACGGCTTTCCGGCATGGGTCAGCACCTCCTGGCGCTCAAAAATCACATGGTCCTTGACGGTCACGCATGCGATGCGCTGTGACGCCAGAACCGTCTGCACGGTAGCGTCGCGGGCAATTGCCTGCGGCTCATAGTCATGGGCGGCAAATACCGCCTGCACCCCCAGGCTGAGGGCCATGCCCGGAATGACTTCAGTGGAAAACCCGTGCACCACAATCAGACCGGCATGAGCCTTGCCCGCCAGTTGGCGCAGGCTGGCATCCAGTTCGACCAGGGACTCGCGGATGAATTCGACGCGCCGGTCGGCCCGTGGCAGGCTGTCCAGAATGGCGCGATCGAATACAAAGATGCAGTGGACCTGTTTGCAACGCTGCAGTGCCGTGCTCAATGCGGCGTTGTCTTGCACGCGAAGGTCCCGGCGGAACCATACGAGGCCTGTGTCAAATTCTTTTTGCATTGCAACCGTTAAAATCCACCCATGTCTGGCGATTCTGCTCCCATCAACCTCACCAACCATTTCCTGATTGCAATGCCCGGACTGGAAGATGCGATATTTTCCAAGAGTGTGGTCTATGTTTGTGAGCACACACCGCGCGGCGCCCTGGGGCTGGTAATCAACAAGCCAGCCGACATCAAGATGGCTGCGCTGTTTGGCAAGGTGGATTTGCCGCTCAACCGCCAGGACCTGACCGACAAACCCGTGTTCCAGGGTGGCCCAGTACAGATTGAACGGGGTTTTGTGCTGCACGAACCGATTTTTTCCGAGAGTGACAAGCCCGAACAGGCGCTGTACGCCTCCACGATGACCATCCCCGGTGGTTTGGAGATGACCACCTCCAAAGACGTGCTGGAGGCGCTCTCAACGGGATTCGGCCCACGGCGCGTGCTGGTGACACTGGGCTATTCCGCCTGGGGTGAAGGGCAGCTGGAAACCGAACTGGGTGAGAACAGCTGGCTGACGGTCGATGCCGACCAGAGCGTGATTTTTGATACGCCTGTGGAGCAGCGTTACGACAAGGCCCTGTCCCTGTTGGGCCTGCAGTCGTGGATGATTTCTTCGCAAGTGGGACACGCATGAGCGCAGCGCGGCAGCCCGACGCAGCACAGTCGGTGCCATCCCATCTCAATACCTTTCTGGCCATCGATTTCGGACTCAAACGCACCGGCGTTGCGGTCGGCAACCGCCTGATGCGCTCGGCGCAGTCGGTGGGAACGGTGCGTGCCGAAGGGGATGCGCGCTTTGCCCTGATCGAACAACATTTGAAGGAATGGCAGCCCGACGCCCTGGTGATCGGCGTGCCCTTCCACCCGGATGGTGCCGCCCACGAGAATACGGCGCGAGCCAAGAAGTTTGGCCGACAGTTGCACGGCCGTTTTGCGCTGCCAGTGTTTGAGGTGGACGAGCGCTACAGCACCACCGAAGCCCTGGCCAGTGGCGCCAAGGACGCGGATGCCGCTTCGGCCTGCATTATTTTGGAACAGTTCTTAAGGAGTTTGCCGTGAGCAAGTTAGCTTTGGACGCGGAGGCGCTGTACCGCGAGTTGTTGATCGGGGTGCAACGGATCAGCGGCGCAAATACCCGCCTGGTGGGCATCACTTCGGGTGGCGCCTGGCTGGCCGAGCGCCTGCAAAAGGACCTGAATCTGCCCGGCCTGGCCGGCAAGATTTCCTCGGCCATGCACCGTGACGATTTTGCCCAGCGTGGCCTCTCCAGCGGCGGTCAAACCGTGCTGCCCTTCGATGTGAACGGTGCAGACATCCTGATCCTGGACGACGTGCTTTTCACCGGGCGGACGCTGCGCGCCGTCATCAACGAACTGTTCGACTACGGCCGCCCGGCCAGCGTGAAGCTGGCGGTACTGGTGGACCGTGGCGGGCGTGAGCTGCCGGTACAGGCCGACTTTGCGGCGGCGCGCGTTGCGCTGGCGAGCGACCAATCCTTGGCTCTGGCGCGCAGTGAATCCGGTGTGTTCAGTTTCGACGTGAAGGCAAAAACATGATGCGCCCCCACGTTCATCACTGTGTGTATTCACTGCCCCCCGAGGGGGCGCAAGCCTCCCTTGGGGCGGCCCGGCAGGAGGCTTAACATGCTCTACAAACGCAACCCCCAACTCAACCAGCACGGCGAACTGGTGCACCTGCTGTCCGTCGAAGGACTGCCCAGGAGCATCCTGACGCACATTCTGGACACGGCTGCCAACTTCGTCTCAGTCAATGACCGCGAGGTGAAGAAGGTGCCGCTCTTGCGCGGCAAAAGCGTGTTCAATTTGTTCTTCGAGAACTCCACCCGCACCCGCACCACGTTCGAGATCGCGGCCAAGCGGTTGTCGGCCGACGTCATCAACCTGGACATCGCTCGTTCGTCCGCCTCCAAGGGCGAGTCGCTGCTGGACACCATCGCCAACCTGAGCGCGATGGCTGCCGACATGTTCGTGGTGCGCCACAGCGAGTCTGGCGCGCCTTACCTGATCGCCCAGCACGTGGCGCCCCATGTGCACGTGATCAACGCCGGTGACGGCCGCCACGCCCACCCCACGCAGGGTCTGCTGGACATGTTCACGATCCGGCACTACAAGAAGGATTTTTCCAACCTCACGGTGGCCATCGTCGGCGACGTGCTGCACTCGCGCGTGGCGCGTTCCGACATCCACGCGCTGACCACCCTGGGCTGCGCCGAGGTGCGGGCGGTCGGCCCCAAGACCCTGGTGCCGTCCGACATGGCGCAAATGGGCGTGCGCGTCTGCCACACGCTGGAAGAGGGCATCAAGGACTGCGATGTCATCATCATGCTGCGCCTGCAGAACGAGCGCATGAGCGGCGCGCTGCTGCCTTCCATGCACGAGTATTTCAAGAGCTTTGGCCTCACGCCCGAGAAGCTGTTGCTGGCCAAGCCGGACGCCATCGTCATGCACCCCGGGCCGATCAACCGCGGGGTCGAGATCGATTCGGCGGTGGTGGATGGCGCCCAGAGCGTGATCCTGCCGCAGGTGACCTTTGGCATCGCCGTGCGCATGGCCGTCATGAGCATCGTCGCCGGCAATGAAGCCGATCCCCGGAGCACACGCGTATGAAAACACTGATCCAAGGCGGCCGGATTATCGATCCCGCCACGGGCTATGATGAAAAAGCCGACCTAGCCATCGTGGATAGTGCGGTGGTAGCTATCAAAGATATAGCATCCGATTTCAACCCCGACACCATCATTGACGCCACCGGCTGCATCGTGATGCCCGGTCTGGTCGATCTGGCGGTGCGCCTGCGCGAGCCGGGGCACGAGCACGAAGGCATGCTGGCCTCCGAGATGGCTGCGGCCGTTGCCGGCGGTGTGACCAGTGTGGTCTGCCCGCCCGACACCGAGCCGGTGCTGGACGAGGCCGGTCTGGTTGAAATGCTGCGCCACCGGGCCGAGCAGTTGAAGCTTGCCCGCCTGTTCCCGTTGGGTGCGCTGACGCGCAATCTGGAGGGCGAGGTGCTGACCGAAATGCTGCACCTGACGCAAGCTGGCTGCATCGGTTTCAGCCAGGCCGAAGTCCCCCTGGCCAACACCCAGGTGATGCAGCGCGCGCTGCAATACGCCGCAACCTTTGGCTACACCGTGTGGCTGCGCCCTCAGGAGCTGTACCTGGGCAAGGGCGTGGCCGCCAGCGGACCATTGGCCACGCGCATGGGTCTGTCGGGCGTGCCGGTGGCCGCCGAAACCATTGCGTTGCACACCATCTTCGAGTTGGTGCGCTCCACGCAGGCGCGGGTGCACCTGTGCCGCATCAGCAGCGCGGCCGGCGTGGCCCTGGTGCGCCAGGCCAAGGCGGAAGGCCTGCCCATCACCTGTGACGTCAGCATCAACTCCCTGCACCTGACCGATGTGGACATCGGCTACTTTGACAGCCGCATGCGCCTGAACCCGCCGCTGCGCCAGCAGCGCGACCGCGACGCCCTGCGCGCTGGTCTTGCCGACGGAACGATTGACGCCCTGGTGTCCGACCACACCCCGGTGGACGAAGACGCCAAGGCGCTGCCGTTTGCCCAGGCCGAGCCGGGCGCCACGGGCCTGGAGCTGCTGCTCAGCCTGGCCTGCAAGTGGGCGCAGGACAGCGGCGTGCCCCTGGTCAAGGCCCTGGGCGTGGTCACCAGCCAGCCGGCGGCCGTGGTCGGCTCTGCGTTGGGGCCACTGGCGGCCAGCGCCGGACGCTTGGTGGTGGGCGGCGCGGCAGACATCTGCGTGTTCGATCCCGCTGCTGCCTGGGTGGTGGAGCCGTCTGCCTTGCGCAGCCAGGGGCAGCACACGCCGTTTGGCGGCTACGAGTTGCCGGCCCGCGTGCGCGCCACGCTGGTGGGCGGGCAGCTCGCCTACCGCGCGTGATTGGGCCGCAGGCATGAACCGCCTGCGCGCCTGCTGGCGCCTGGTACGGGTGTTCTGGCATATCACCGCCGGGCTGCTGACCATTGTGCTGGTGTTTCCGCGCCTGTCGCCGGACCAGCGCCATGCACGCGTTCAGGGCTGGGCCCTCGAAATGCTTGGGCATCTAGCTATAAAATTGATAGTAGAAGGCCAGCCGCCGGCAACCGGCCCGATGCTGCTGGCCGCCAACCACATCTCCTGGCTGGACATCGTGGTGGTGCATGCCGCGCGCCACTGCCGCTTTGTGTCCAAGGACGAGGTGGCGCGCTGGCCGCTGGTGTCCACGCTGGCCAACGCGGCCGACACGCTGTACATCACCCGCGAGTCGCGTCGCGACGCCATGCGCGTCGTGCACCAGATGGCGCAGTGTCTGCGCGATGGCGACGTGCTGGGCATCTTCCCGGAGGGCACGACCGGCGATGGCTCCACGCTGTTGCCGTTCCATGCCAATCTGTTGCAGGCCGCCATATCGGCGGATGCGCCGGTGCAGCCGGTAGCGCTGCAGTTTGCGGATGCCACCACCGGGCAGATCAGCTTTGCCCCCTGCTATGTCGGGGATGACACGCTGTGGCAGTCGCTATGGCGCACGCTGTGTGCCGACAACGTGCAGGCGGTGGTGCATTTCGGCGATCCTGAATTCGCACAGGGCCGGGACCGCCGTGCCTGGGCGGCCGACTTGCGCGAGACTATCGGACGTCTTAGGGGTTAGCCCTCGCGCTTGAACGTGACCACGTGGTCCACCTCGGGCCGGATGCCGATCCACTCGCCGATGCGGTGGTCGTGGTGGCTGGGCACATGGGCCTGCACGATCTGGCCGCCGGCCAGGCGCAGCGTGTATAAAAATTCGGAGCCACGAAACGCCTTGCGCAGGATCTCGGCTTTGACCGCAGTGTTGTCGTCGTGCACGATGTCGTCGGCGCGCAGCAACACATCGCATTCACCGGATGCATAAGCCGAGGGCAGCGGGCACTCGGCGAAATTGCTCAGTTCGCCCAGCGCCGTGCGGACCACAGTCTGGCCGTCCACCGCAACCAGCGTGGCCGGGGCAAACACCCCGTGGCCAATGAAGCCGGCCACAAAGCGCGTGGCCGGGCGGTGGTACAGCGAATAGGCATCGTCCCACTGGTGCAGCGCGCCCTCGTGCATGACGCCGATCATGTCGCCAATCGCAAAGGCCTCCAACTGGTCGTGGGTCACGAACAGGGCGGTGGCGCCAGCGGCCTTCAAAATGCCGCGCACCTCGTGCGCCAGGCGTTCGCGCAGGTCCACATCCAGATTGGAAAACGGCTCGTCCAGCAACAGCAGTTGCGGCCGCGGCGCCAGCGCGCGGGCCAGGGCCACGCGCTGCTGCTGGCCGCCGGAGAGTTCATGCGGATAGCGCTTCTGCGAGTCGGACAGGCCCACCCACTCCAGCACCTCGGCCACGCGGGGCGCCCGCTCAGCGGTGGGCCAGTCGTGGATGCCAAAGGCCACGTTGTGCCCCACATCCAGATGGGGAAACAGCGCGTAGTCCTGAAACACCATGCCGATGCGGCGTTTTTCGGCAGGCACGCTGGCCTGTGCGCTGCTGACCACCTGGCCGCCCATCTTGATCTGACCGCCACTGGCTGCTTCCAGGCCGGCCACGGCCCGCAGCAGCGTGGTCTTGCCGCAACCCGAGGGGCCAATCAGCACGCCGATGTCGCCGGTACGCAGGCCGAACGAAACACCATTCACCGCAGCCTGGGATCTGCCAGCGTAGCGGACTTGCAATTGGGAGATTTCCAGGAACATGGCCCGGATTTTAGATGATTACAATTCTCATTTAGCCTGGGCCATTGGCCGCCATGCACACTACCTTTTCTCCCTCGTTCCTGTCGCGCTGGATGCTCCTGCTGTTGGTCGGCGCACTGATGGCGCCGGTGCTGACGGTATTGGGCTCCTGGCTGCCGGTGGGCGAAGGCGCTGGCCAGGCCATGGACATCCTGCTGGAGATGGCTGGTACCGTATTGCCCGATTACCTCTGGACCACCCTGGTTCTGTGTGTCCTGGTGACGCTGGGGGTGGCGCTGGTTGGGCTGTCCACCGCATTGGCCGTCACGCTGTTTGACTTTCCTGGGCGCCGCGTTCTGGAGTGGGCCCTGCTGCTACCCCTGGCCATGCCGGCCTATGTGGTGGCCTATGCCTACACCGATTTTCTGCAGTTCAGCGGCCCGCTGCAGACTGGCCTTCGCGCAGCGTTCGGCCTGCAGGGGCGCGTGTTTCCCGAGGTGCGCAACGTGGCCGGTGCGGCCTGGGTGTTTACCTTTGCCCTCTACCCCTATGTCTACCTGCTGGCGCGCACCGCTTTGGGTGAGCGCACCGTGCACCTGATGGAGGCGGCCCGCCTGATGGGCGCCCCGCTGGGCCGGCGCATGCGCGCGGTGGCGCTGCCGCTGGCACGTCCGGCCGTGGCGGCTGGCGTGGCGCTGGCGCTGATGGAAACGCTGGCGGACTTTGGCGTGTCGAGCTACTTCGGCATCCAGACCTTTACCGCCGGCATTTACAAGGCCTGGCTGTCCATGGACAACCGCATCGCGGCCGCGCAACTGGCCACCGTGCTGCTGGTGCTGGTGGCGATCCTGCTGGGGCTGGAGCGCCGGGCCCAGCGGCGCATGCGCTTTGCGGTCACCAAGGGTGCGCGCGCCGGATCGGCCGACGCCCAGGCGGTGCGCCTGCAAGGCAGTCAGATTGGCTGGGTCTGGTTGTTGTGCCTGCTGCCGGTTGCCATGGGGTTTGTGTTGCCGGTGTTGTTCATGCTGCGTCCGCTCACGGCCGACTGGGCGGGGCTGCCATGGCTGCGTTTTGGTGAGTGGGCGTGGAATAGCGTGCGCCTGGGTGCCATAACGGCCGCACTGGCGGTGGGCGTGGCGCTGTTGCTGGCCTTCAGTGTTCGGCGCAGTTCGCATCGTTCGGTTCGGGCGGCGGCGCAACTGGCCAGTCTGGGCTATGCCGTTCCCGGCGCGGTGGTCGTGGTCGGCCTCTTGTTGCCGGTGGGCTGGCTGCAAACCTGGGCGCCGGATTGGCAAGTGGGTTACTGGGTGACCGCGACTGCGGTCGGCATTGTCTGGGCCTATCTGGTGCGCTTTTGTGCCGTGGCCCTGCAGTCGCTGCAAAGCGGCTATGCCCGTTTGCCCATCAGCCTGGATGATTCGGCCCGCATGCTCGGGGCCAGCGGTGCCCAGACGCTGGTGCGGGTGCACTGGCCGCTGTTGCGCCGATCAGTGGCTGCCGCAGCCCTGCTGGTGTTTGTCGATGTCATGAAAGAGTTGCCCGCCACGCTGGTGCTGCGCCCCTTCAACAGCGACACGCTGGCTGTAGTGGCCTACCAATTGGCGCGTGACGAGCGCCTGGGCGAGGCCGCCTTGCCCTGCCTGGCCCTGGTGCTGGTGGGGCTGATCCCGGTCATCCTGCTCAGTCGTACCCTGCGCGGCGCCGGGCGCTAGAAGGCCGTGGGTTCCGTCCCTTGAACTGCTTCAATGCCAGGTCCCCAATCGTTGATGTAACTCAACGAAGTCGTATAAATCGAAACCTAGGGCTTACCCTATATTGCGATGCAGCGTACAGTTTTGCCAAGCAGCGTCCGGCCACCCATTTGGTATTTGGCAATTCAAGAAGGAAACTATCCATGACAGAAGCGACCGAGGTCAAAAAAACACCCTACGTCATCGAGTGGCGTGAAGGGTTCAAGATCGGTGTCACCCAAGTGGATCAGGAGCACCGCCACCTGTTCACGTTGGTGCGTGCACTCAATCTGGACTCGGTGGATCAGACCGTGGAGGAGTTGCTGGAATACGTGGTGACGCATTTCTCCAACGAGCAGGACATGATGGAGAGGAGCGGCTACCCGGCGTTTGAGCAGCATCTCAAGTTGCATGAAGAGTTTGCCGGTCAGGTGGCGGATTTCCTTGGCAGTGGCGCCGAGTGGACCGAAGACCGCGTGCAGGAACTGCGCCGCTTCCTGAACAAGTGGCTGATCGGCCACATCATGACCCATGACCTGCGCTTCGGTAAGTGGCATGCCAGCCAGATGGCGCAAACCGCGATCATCCAGCGGGCAGCAGCGCGTCCCAGCGGGTTCTTTGCCCGCCTGTTCGGCAGCAAGAAGCACAGCGAGACCGTCTAACAACAACGGCGCGCATGGAAGGCCCCGCCACACTGGCGGGCATGCTCCGGGCTTGTTCAGGGCATGACTTCGACGTACTCGTAGACCTCGCAGTCCATGATCTGCTTGCGCACCGGCAGCGTAGCCTGTTCGAACCAGGCCTGGGGGTTGCGCTTGTCGATTTCCTGGCCCATGAAGCGGATCAGGTCGCAAATCGGTTCGACCACATTGGCGCGGTAGCGCAGGTCGTTCTTCACATAGCCCAGGTACATGTTTTTCATGCAGTTGCCACGGCACCAGGCGTAGGCCTCGCAGTCGTGGCAGGGCATGGCGGGATCTTGCTGCAGCGGGCTTTTCTTGAGCCAATTGGTCTTGACGTCACCCATCTTCATGGCCGGCGCGTACATCATGTCCGGGCAGGGGTAGATCTCGCCATTGGGCATGACGTTCAGCAGGTGGGTGGAGACGCGGCACTGGGTGGCACCGGCGTACAACTCCAGCGCACGGGTGGGAAACAGCTTGTTGCGCACCATGCCCATCAGCGGAATCAGCGGGTACAGCACATCGGTGCGTGAGAAGAACTTGTCGATGAGCTGCACCAGCACGGCCTTGCGCTTGTCCACCGAATCTCCGGCATACATCTCGTCGGCCACGAACTGCCAGTACAGGTAGTCGAACGGCGTGTCTTCGCCCACCAGTTGGTCCAGTTCCTCGAAGCAGGTGTCGGGGTTGCCCCAGGTGACGCGGGCGGTGACGCTGCCGCCAATGTGCTCACGCACTTCCTTCAGGTTTTTCACCACTTGGCGGTAGATGCCCTTGCCGCGGTAGCCATCGGTGGTGGATTCGCCGCCGTCGATCGAGGCCAGCACATTGGACAGGCGGTTCAGTGCCCACTCGGGCAGGTTGTCGATCAGCGTGGCATTGGTCTGCAACTGGAAGCGGAATTTCGGGAAGCGCTGCATCACCTCCAGCATCAGCTTCTTGTTCAGCGTGGGCTCGCCGCCATAGAAGGTGACGTAGACCTCCTTGCCCTGCAGGTGCTGGTCCACGAAGGCGGCGAGTTGGTCGATGTCGTATTCCACATGCACCTGGGAGCCCAACACATCGCCCACGCCCAGCGAGCAGTAGCTGCACTTCAGATTGCACTTGAGCGTGGTGAGCAGTTGCAGTTCGACCCGGCCACCAACGATGGGGTTGGAGTCGGATTCAGGAATCGGAGTGGGCGTGCGGGATGGTGAGAAATGGATGGGGCTGTGGGTATGCATGGTGTAACAGGGCTACCTCGGGGGCGCTACGGCGGGTTGAACAGGGCTTGCCCGGAGGAGTCACACCGATGCAAGCGGGCGCGATGATACGCGTTGCGCGGCCATAAGCCACATTTGCAAAGCATGTTTTACGCCCCGCCTGTCCGCTAAGTGCATTTAGTTTGACCCAATCGGGGTTGGAGCGCTCGCTACGCCTCCCGCGAGCCCTGTGGCCGATGCCGCCGGGCTGCCGGGGCAAGCCGGGCAGGGGTCTGAGTGCGTGTGTTACGCCGATAGCGACAAAGCCTCATGCCAAATCAGGCTCTAGCCCTCGTGAAATGGATCTACATTGCTATCAATAGCGTAGCGATACTCAGGGGCACCGCACCGTATTGCCCGCACCCAGCTGGCAAAGTTTGCCGTCCTCACGCATCAGCCCGGTACCCTGCTGTTTGAAATAGCGCTGGCCGGCGTCGTCCGAGCACTGGTTGCCATTGCAGGTGGTGACCCGTGGTGGCCCCATGGTTCGTGCGCTGGGGCGCAGCACCACAACCGGCGGCTCGGGCTTCACGTCTGCCCCGTGGCACATCGCGATCTGCCGCGCCTTGTCCTTGGGAAAGGCGCCCGTGCGCTCCACGCCGCGCACGCATTCGCGCAGAGCGCCGTCCGACATGCCGCTCTGGCGCTGGCTGGCACCCGCCGTGCGACACGCCGCAAACAATTCGGCCCTGACGTCTTCCGTGACGGATTGGCGCTCCACATCGCGCACGCAGTTGCCATAGGCCGCCTCGTCGTTCTGGGCCTTTTGTGCTTCCTGCTTTGCCGCAGCGGCGGCCTGGGCTTGCGCCTGCTGGCGACTGCCCGTCTCAAACGCGGCGCGCTCGCGTTCCGTGGCTTCGGCTTGCGTGGCGGTGGCCTTGTCCTTTTGCGCTTGTTCCCGCAACGCGGAGCCGTCCAGCGTGTTGCCACGGGTCTCCACAGCGCGCTCCGACGCGGTGCTGTCCGGGCAGGCGACGTCGCTGTAGGTGATCTTGCCGTCCGGGGCGGTGCATTTTCGGGCTTGGGCATCCGCGTTGGAACAAAGGACGGCAGCGAACGATGCGGCGATAAGCAAGGAGAGTTTCATAGAGCAATTTCCTCTTTACAGTTCCAAGCCAAGGAGATGTTCCTACACCACGGACTTTTCAAAATTCTGATGGCTGGTGCCCCCGACAGGAATCGAACCTGTATCTGCCCCTTAGGAGGGGGCCGTTCTATCCATTGAACTACGGAGACCAGCGAGCGGCGATTGTAAAGGGCTCCACGGAGGGCGCTCGCAGCTACTTCGTCAGGTGCCGCATCGCTTCTTCCAGACCCTTGAGGGTCAGCGGGTACATGCGGTTGTGCACGATTTGCTGCACCACGGCGATGCTCTGGCGGTACTGCCACACGCCCTGCGGCTCCGGGTTGATCCAGGCGAATTTGGGGAAGGCGTGGATCAGGCGCTGCAGCCATTCGGCACCGGCTTCTTCATTGTTGTACTCCACGCTGCCACCGGGCTGCAGGATCTCATACGGACTCATCGTGGCGTCGCCGACAAAGATCAGCTTGTAGTCCTTGTTGTACTTGCGGATGATGTCCCAGGTTTCAAACTTCTCGGCAAAGCGGCGCCGGTTGTTCTTCCACATGAAGTCGTAGACGCAATTGTGGAAGTAGTAGAACTCCAGGTGCTTGAACTCGGTCTTGGTGGCGCTGAACAGTTCTTCGACGCGCTGGATGTGGTCGTCCATGGTGCCGCCCACGTCCATCAACAACAGTACCTTGACGTTGTTGTGGCGCTCGGGCCGCATCTTGATGTCGAGGTAGCCGGCATTGGCCGCGGTCTTGCTGATGGTTTCGTCCAGATCCAGTTCGTCCTCGTGGCCTTCCCGGGCAAACTTGCGCAGGCGGCGCAGCGCCACCTTGATGTTGCGCGTTCCCAGCTCCTGGGTGTCGTCGTAGTCTTTATAGGCGCGCTGGTCCCAGACCTTGACGGCGCTGCGGTTGCGGCTCTTGTCCTGGCCGATGCGGATGCCCTGCGGGTTTTTGCCGTAGGCACCAAACGGGGAGGTGCCTCCGGTTCCAATCCACTTGTTACCGCCTTCGTGGCGTTCCTTCTGCTCTTCCAGGCGTTTCTTGATGGTTTCCATCAACTCGTCCCAGCCCATCTTCTCGATCTTGGCCAGCTCTTCCGGGCTGAGGTTGAGCTCCAGGCTCTTGCGCAGCCACTCCAGAGGAATGTCCTTGGTGAAGTCGGCCAGCATCTCCACGCCCTTGAAATAGGCGGCAAAGGCGCGGTCGAACTTGTCGTAGTGTTTCTCGTCCTTGACCAGCGAGGTGCGGCTCAGGTAGTAGAAGTCGTCGATCTTGTAGCCGGTGGGCTCAGAGTCGTCATCAGCCTGAGGTGTCTTGGGGCCGACCACACCCTTTTGAAGGGCTTCGAGCAGGGTCAGATATTCCTTGACCGAGACCGGCAACTTGGCGGAGCGTAGGGTGTAGAAGAAATCCAACAACATAAGGGGTACTCCTCTGGGCTTACCGTGGCTTGTTCAGCAGGTACTGCAACTGGGCCTTGGCCTCGGGCCATTCGCCGACGCGCATGCTGTACATCACCGTGTCGCGGATGGTGCCGTCGCGGCGCAGCGCGTGGCCGCGGATCACGCCGTCCTTTTTGGCGCCCAGGCGCTCGATGGCGGCTTGGGAGGCGAAGTTGAAATTGTCGGTGCGCCAGCCGACCACATGGCAACCCAGTGTTTCAAAGGCGTGGGTCAGCAGCAGCAGTTTGCAGGTGGTGTTGACGTGGCTGCGCTGGCTGCTCTTGGCGTACCAGGTCCAGCCAATCTCCACGCGCTTCACGGCAGGCACGATGTCGTGGTAACTGGTGCAGCCCAGCACCTGGCCGCTGGTTTGCTCTGTCACAGCGAAAGCAAACCGGCTCCCGGCCTCGCGCATCGCGAGCGCGTCTTCAATGTATTTGCGGGTATGGTCCGGTTCGGGCACCGACGTCACGCGGATATTCCACAGGGCGCCGTCGGCGGCAGCCGCGCGCAGGCCATCCTCATGCGCCAGGGACAGCGGCACCAGCTCCACGCCGCGCGCGCTCAGGGTGACAGGCTCAACAAATGCCATGGCGTTCTCAATCCTTGTTCTTCAGTGCCTGGGCCGCGCGCCAGCGACGGGCCAATTGCAGGCCCAGTCCACCACCAAGACCGACGAGCACGATGCCACCGATGCTGGCATTGCCATAGCCAGCGGCAAAAATGTCGAGGCCTAGCAAAAGCCCGGCCCAATAGCCCAGCAGCGCGCCGCCGACAAAGCCAATGGCGTCGGACAGGCCTTCGAGCAACAGCTTGTTGTTCATGGGAAGTGCGGTCCGGTTCAGCGGTTATGGCGTTGCATGAACATCAGCTTTTCGAACAGCGTCGAATCCTGTTCGTTCTTCAGCAGCGCGCCCACCAGCGGCGGCACGGCCATCTTGTCATCCTTGGCGTGCAGGGCTTCGGCGGGAATGTCTTCAGCCATCAACAGCTTGAGCCAGTCCAGCAGCTCGCTGGTGGAGGGCTTCTTCTTCAGGCCAGGCAGGTTGCGCACGTCATAAAAGGTCTTCATGGCAGCTGTCAGCAACTCGGACTTCAGGCCAGGGAAGTGCACGTCGACGATGCTCTTCATGGTCTCGGCATCAGGGAACTTGATGTAGTGGAAGAAGCAGCGGCGCAGGAAGGCGTCGGGCAACTCCTTCTCGTTGTTCGAGGTGATGAACACCAGCGGGCGGTGCCGGGCCTTGATCAACTCGCGCGTCTCGTAGACGTAAAACTCCATGCGGTCGATTTCGCGCAGCAGGTCGTTCGGGAACTCGATGTCGGCCTTGTCGATTTCATCAATCAGCAGTGCCACCGGCTCGTCTGCGGTAAAAGCCTGCCACAGCACGCCCTTGACGATGTAGTTATGGATGTCCTTGACCTTTTCATCGCCGAGTTGCGAATCGCGCAGGCGCGAGACGGCATCGTATTCATACAGCCCCTGCTGTGCCTTGGTGGTGGACTTGATGTGCCACTGGAGCAGCGGAAGATTCAAGGCCTGGGCCACTTCCTCGGCCAGCATGGTCTTGCCGGTGCCCGGCTCGCCCTTGACCAGCAGC
>JBBQLM010000047.1:0-36757 GCA_038327925.1 Burkholderiales bacterium
GGCGCACCGACAGCGCCGCGCCGCCGCGCGAGTCGCCGTCGGTCTTGGTCAGGATAATGCCGGTCAGCGGCAGCGCTTCCTTGAAGGCCTTGGCCGTGTTGACCGCATCCTGGCCCTGCATGGCATCGACCACGAACAGCGTCTCGACCGGATTGAGGATGGCGTGCAGTTCCTTGATCTCGGCCATCAGGGCTTCGTCAATCGCCAGACGGCCGGCGGTATCGACCAGCAGCACATCGAAGAAATGGCGCTTGGCGTAGTCGAGCGCGGCGCGGGCGATCTCGGCCGGCTTCTGGTCGGGCGTGCTCGGGAACCATTCGGCGCCGGCCTGCTTGGTGACGACTTTCAGCTGCTCGATGGCGGCGGGCCGGTAGACGTCGCCCGAGACCGTCAGCACCTTCTTCTTGCGCTTCTCGATCAGGTGCTTGGCCAGCTTGGCGGTCGTTGTGGTCTTGCCGGCACCCTGCAGGCCGGCCATCAGGATGACGGCGGGCGGCTGGGCGGCCAGGTTGATGTCACTGACGCCCTCGCCCATGGTGGCGGCCAGCTCCTTGCTGACGATGCTGACCAGCACCTGGCCGGGCTGCAGCGAGCCCATCACTTCCTGGCCCAGTGCCTTGTCCTTGACGCGGGCGATGAAGTCGCGCACCACGGGCAAGGCCACGTCGGCTTCGAGCAGGGCCATGCGCACCTCGCGCAGCATGTCGGAGACGTTGGTTTCGGTGATGCGGGCCTGGCCTCGCATTTCCTTGACGAGGCGGGAGAGTTTGTCGGAGAGGGCTGAGGCCATGGATGGTTACCGGTGCAGAAAGCAAAACGCTAAACTGTACCCATGATTTTAGCCAGTGCGCCTCCTTCCAGCCTGATCCTGTCGGTATTCGCCGCCGCCGCCTACGCCTGGCCCGCCGTGCGCCACACCCAGGTGGGCGAACGGGCGGCCCGCATCTGGGTCGCGCTGGCGTGGCTGCTGCATGGCTCCGTGCTGGCCATCACGCTGCTGGGCGAGCAGCCCTATTTCGGCTTTGCCCCGGCGATGTCGGTCACTGCCTGGCTGGTGGCGGCGGTCTATGCCGTGGAGAGCCAGATCTTCCCGCAGCTGCCTACCCGCTGGACCCTGTGCGTGGTGGGTGCCGCCGCCGTCATGGTGGCCCTGTTCTTTCCGGGCAGCCCCATGCCCGCCACTGCTTCGGCCTGGCTGGCGCTGCATCTGGCCTTTGGAGTGGCCTGCTATGGCCTGTTTGGCATTGCCGTGGTCCACGCCTGGTTCATGACCCGTGCGGAGGCCCGCATCCGCCATGCCGAAGATCCGCACAGCGGCCTGCCCCTGCTGACACTGGAGCGCCTGACCTACCGTTTTGTGACGGCCGGCTTCGTGCTACTCACCGCTACGCTATTGGCCGGTTTTCTCTTTGGAGATGCGCTGTACGGCCATGGCCACGCCTGGCGATGGGATCACAAGACGGTGCTTTCCACATTGGCATGGCTGACCTTTGCGGTGCTGCTGATCGGACGCTCCGCCTTCGGCTGGCGGGGGAAAAAGGCGGTCAAGGTGCTGTACGCCGGCTCGGCCTTCCTGTTGCTGGCGTATGTGGGTTCGCGCTTTGTGATGGAAATCATCCTGGGGCGCACCCCGTGAAGTTTTTGCTGATTCTCGTGGTGGTCCTGGTCCTGGCCTGGCGGTGGCGCACCTGGCGCGAGGCCAAACAGCGGGACAGGCAAGCAACATCCAAGCCCCGCACGACCGAAATGGTCATCTGCCACCAATGTGGCGTGCACATCCCGGTGCAGGAATCGGTGGTCGGCACCCAGGGCAGCTATTGCAGCGCCGCCCACCGGCTGGCCATGGAGCCGTGAATGGACCAGCCGGTCGCTGCGCATTCGTGGTTTGACCCCAGTGCAGCCGATGCCGAGGTTGGCAGCGTTGACACAACCCACGAAGTAAGCCGCCAGTGGCAGGGCTTCATGACGGCCCGCCTGGTTCTGGGCATCGCGTTGGTGACCCTGGAGGCAGCGCTGTATGCCAGTGGCGTATCGCACAGCCAATCCCTGGTGGTCATCAGCGCCGGCTATCTGTGCGCGACCCTATTCAGCAAGCTGTTCATTTCCCCCCGCCCATTGGGGCAATCGTTCACCAAGAGCTGGGGCGCATTGGTCGGCATCGACCTGCTGACGTTTTCTGCCCTGCAACTGGTGCAGGACACCAGCAGCACCGTCAACTACACGCCACTGTTTGCACTGCCGCTGCTGGTGGCGTCGGTACTGGGGTCGCTGCGCCTAGCATTGGGTACGGCGGCCGGCATCACGGTGCTGATGCTGGGCGGCTCGCTGTGGTCGTACCTGGGGAGCCCCAACAATGGCGCCCCCTATATCGTGCAGTCGGCACTGGCGGGCATTGGCTATTTCGCCATTGCCTGGCTGGCCAACCACCTGTCCACACGGCTGACCAGCGAGGGCCAGCGCGCGCGCCAAAGCCAACTGGCGGCCACCATCCAGCGCCAGGTGAATGAACTGGTCATCGAATCCCTGCCCGACGGGGTGTTGATCGTGGACGAACGGGGCTGCGTGCGCGCTGCCAACCCGGCCGCCCGGCAGTTGCTGGGCTCACGCCAGGCGCTGCGGGATGCGGTGTTCGACCTGAAGGACGAGGCGGGCTGGTCCCCGCTGCTGAACCTGATGCGTCTGAGCGTGGGAACCGGCCAGAGCCATGAGGACGATGTGACCATTCGCCACGGCGACCAGGGTCCGCGCCGCCTGCACGTGCGCACGCGCCTGGCCGCCTCCCAGGGTATTTCCGGAGATAGCCTGTGCGTGATCTTCCTGCAGGACCAACGCGAACTGGAGGCCCGCATGCGCACCGAGAAACTGGCCAGCATGGGCCGGCTGTCCACTGCGGTTGCACACGAAATCCGCAACCCGCTGTCCGCCATCACACAGGCCAATGCACTGCTGGATGAAGACATTACCGACCCCAGGCTGAAAAAAATGACGGCCATGGTGAGCCAGAACGCCAAGCGCCTGGAGAAGATCGTGAACGACATTTTGAACGTGTCACGGGTACAGCCCTATGACCAGACCTACCTGGTGCCGGCCGTGCCGCTGGCGGCCACCGTGCATCGCATTGGTAGCGACTGGGCGACGCAGAACAGCGCCCAGCGCCGCCTGACCATCCTTCCGGGCGACTCGACCACAGGTGTCCGCTTCGACACGGAACACCTGCGCCGGGTTTTGGTCAATCTTCTGGACAATGCGCTGCGCCATACCGAGGACCAAGCAGATGCCGTCCAGGTCATCGCGGGGACAGACGATGCACGGCACGCATCGGTGTCCGTCTGGAGCGAAGCCGCCCCTCTGGAGCCGTCCGTGGAGCGCCATTTGTTTGAGCCATTTTTTTCGTCGGACAGCCGCTCCAGTGGTCTGGGCCTGTACATTTGCCGAGAGTTGTGCGATCGTCACGAAGCCTCTCTGACCTACCAGCGCGTCGTTCGCAGTGCGCGCGGACAGCCCGTTGAAGGCAACGCGTTCGTCATCGTTTTCCAGCTTGCTGACGCCCAGGTCGCAGGCGCATTGACAGAGACATCCACCACACCATGGCAACCCAATCTGTATTGAGCAACGCCCAGATTCTGGTCATTGACGATGAGCCGGATTTGCGTACGCTGTATGAGCTCACGCTGTTGCGCGAAGGCTACCGCGTAGACACAGCAGGCAGCGTGCAAGAGGCCATGCATGCCATCAACACGCAGCGCTTTGACGTCGTCATCACCGACATGCGCCTACCCGATGGCCTGGGCACCGAGATACTGAATCACATGAAGTCCGTGCAACGCCCTGAACGCTGCATCGTGATCACGGCCCACGGCTCGGCGGAGAACGCGGTCGAGTCCCTCAAGGCCGGCGCGTTTGACTACCTCACCAAGCCGGTCGATTTGAAACAATTCCGCACCGCCATTGCCTCGGCGGTACACGGCACGCGCCCAACGGGCGGGCCAACACGCCGGGCCACGGATATGCGCCCGGCTGATACCGGCGCCGGCAGTTCCACCGGCCTGGCCGCGTTGGCGCGGCTGGCGGGCGAATCGGCCAGCATGCGCACCGTTAAGGAGCGCGTCATCAAAGTGGCGCGCAGCATGGCCCCGGTGCTCATCCAGGGCGAATCCGGCACCGGCAAGGAACTGGTGGCCTGCGCCCTGCATGCCAACAGCCACCGCGCAACCGGGCCCTGGGTCGCCGTGAACTGCAGTGCCATCCCGGAGAATCTGCTGGAAACCGAATTCTTTGGCGCCAAGAAAGGTGCCTACACCGGCTCCGTGCAGGACCGGGAAGGTTTTTTCCAGGCCGCCAAGGGCGGAACCCTGTTCCTGGACGAGATTGGTGATCTTCCGCTGCCCATGCAATCCAAACTGCTGCGCGCCATCCAGGAGCGCAGTGTGCGCCCGGTCGGTTCCACCCAGGAAGAACCGGTGGATGTGCGCATCGTCAGCGCCACCCACAAAAACCTGCCCGAAGAAGTACAGGCAGGACGATTCCGCCAAGACCTCTACTACCGTCTCAACGTCATCGACATCATGATTCCGCCGCTGCGTGACCGCTGCGAAGACCTGCCGGTCCTGTGTGAGGCGCTTTTGGCGCGCATTGCCGAGGAGTCCCACGTGCCGCCGCCGAAGCTGGCTCCGGGCGCCATGGAGCAACTCTCCCTGCTGCCGTTGCGCGGGAATGTGCGTGAGCTGGAAAACCTGCTGCACCGCGCCGTTGCACTGTGCGACGGCGATGCCCTTCAACTCGACGACATCCAGGCCCCCATGAGTGGAATGACACCCCTGGATACCCCGCCCCCCACTGCTGCCGTATTTGCCAACGACATGCCGCTGCCCACCGATCTGCAGGGCCACCTGGACCAGCAGGAGCGCGAAATTCTGGTCAAGACATTGAAGGAAACCGGCTTCAACCGCACCCTGGCCGCAGCGCGCCTGGGACTGAGCCTTCGACAGATCCGCTACCGCATCGCACGGTTGCGTATCGACGCTCCCCGCGATGACGACGCCGATGCCTGATGCCCAGTGTGCAGACGCGCTGGCCTGGCAGGGCGGCTGGTACCGGTTTGCCCGCCAGATGCGGTCCACCAACTTCGGCGCCAGGCCGCCTGCGGCCTGCATTGATCTGGTCGTGCTGCATTCCATCAGTCTGCCACCGGGGGTGTATGGCACGGACAACGTGCAGGCCCTGTTTACCAACCGGCTGGACTGGAACGCGCACCCTTACTTCAAGCAGATTGAAGGACTGCAGGTGTCTGCCCACTTCTACATACAGCGCGGCGGTGAAGTGTGGCAGTTCGTTAGCTGCGACGAACGCGCCTGGCATGCCGGGGTGTCCACCTACCGGGGGCGCAGCAATTGCAATGATGACTCGATCGGGATCGAGCTGGAGGGCCTGGAGGGCGATGCATTCGAGGCCCCGCAGTACGAGGCCCTGGCCGCACTGATGCCCGCATTGATGCAGCGCTACCCGATTGCGCACATTGCCGGGCACGAACACATTGCGCCCGGGCGCAAAGCCGATCCCGGCCCCGGTCTGAACTGGGCTTTGTTACAAAAAAGCCTGGGTTATCCGGATCGGTGTTTTCCCGAAGGTGTTCTCGTCCACACCAGCCCCTGACGCCAACCACTCCGCGCACAGCCTGACCCCAACGCGCGCACGCCACAGCGCGTGGATGCCACGAAGACACACGGCCGTATGCGGCTCCTGCGACCAAATGCGCCGGGAATCCGCATCGGCATTGACCCTGCACCGGCGAATCCTGAATTGACAACGGCTGGCACGTGACCAGCCATGCGGATCCGCGCAGAAAACGACGTGGCCGGCTCGCCGCAAGCACAAATTTTTGGGCACTGTCAGATTCCAAAAATATGACCCGGTACACTACCGGTAGTGGCTTGCACACGTGTGTGACCCCATATATAGTGTGTCCTGTCTCAACCGTCTTCTCGAAAATCGCATCTCGCAAGACGGACTCCGAGCCCAGACAAGCCCCATAAAAAATACTGACCAAGACGAGGAATCCATGCAATCTGTTTCAAACGCCACCGCCCGTTCATCCTCCCCGCTGCTGTCCACCCTGGGGGAGAGCACGGCCGACACCGGCGCCGTCAACCTGCTGGCCCATTACCAGATCATCCGGCGCAATGGTGCGGTGGTTCCGTTCGAGCCCAACAAGATTGCCGTGGCCATGATGAAGGCATTCCTGGCCGTGCACGGCACCCAGGGTGCGGCATCCGCCAGCGTGCGCGAGGTGGTGGACGCTCTGACGCAGCAGGTCATCCGTGCACTGGTGCGCTCGCGCCCCGGCGGTGGCACCTTCCATATTGAGGATGTGCAGGACCATGTGGAACTCGGCCTGATGCGTGGCGGCCACCACGAGATTGCGCGGGCCTATGTGCTATACCGCGAGCGCCGCACACAGGAGCGGGCCAAGCAGGTGGCCGAGGTTGCGCCCGCTGCACCGCTTCTGCACGCCACCGAAGGCGGCCAGCGCGTGGTGCTGGTCCTGGATCGCCTGAAGACCCTGATCGAGACAGCCTGCTCCGGACTCGGTACCGATGTCAAGGCCGAGCCCATTCTGGCCGAGACCATGCGCAATCTGTACGACGGCGTTCCGATGGACGAGGTCTACAAGGCCTCCATCCTGGCGGCCCGCACGCTGATCGAGAAGGACCCGGACTACACCTACGCCACAGCCCGCTTGCTGTTCCACACCATCTCGCGCGAAGTGTTGGGCCGCGATGTGGCCCCTGGTGACATGGCCGGTGCCTATGCCGACTACTTTCCTGGCTTCATCAAGAAGGGCATCGATGCCGAGTTGCTGGACGAGCGTCTGGCGCAGTTCGATCTGCAGCGCCTGGGCGCGGCGCTCAAGGCCGAGCGGGACCAGCAGTTTGACTACCTGGGCTTGCAGACCCTGTATGACCGTTACTTCCTGCACGTCGGCAAGACGCGTATCGAACTGCCCCAGGCCTTCTTCATGCGCGTGGCCATGGGCCTGGCGCTGAACGAGATCGACCGCGAGGCGCGCGCCATCGAGTTCTACGAGGTGCTATCCCGCTTCGACTTCATGTCCAGCACGCCCACGCTGTTCAACAGCGGCACACGCCGCTCGCAACTCTCGTCGTGCTACCTGACCACGGTACCCGACGACCTGGATGGCATTTACGAATCCATCAAGGAAAACGCCCTGCTGTCAAAATTTGCCGGCGGCCTGGGTAACGACTGGACGCGCGTGCGCGCGCTGGGCGCGCATATCAAGGGCACCAATGGCGAGTCGCAAGGCGTGGTTCCTTTCCTCAAGGTCGTCAACGACACTGCCGTCGCGGTCAACCAGGGCGGCAAGCGCAAGGGCGCGGTGTGCACCTACCTGGAAACCTGGCATCTGGATATCGAAGAGTTCCTGGAACTGCGCAAGAACACCGGCGACGACCGCCGCCGCACCCACGACATGAACACCGCGAACTGGATTCCCGATCTGTTCATGCGCCGCGTCATGGAGAAGGGCACCTGGACCCTGTTCTCGCCCAACAATGTGCCCGATCTGCACGACCTGTTTGGTGCCGCCTTCGAGAAGGCCTATGTCGCCTACGAAGAAAAGGCAGCTCGCGGTGAAATCAAGCCGGCACGTACCATCCAGGCGTCTGACCTGTGGCGCAAGATGCTGACCATGTTGTTCGAGACCGGCCACCCCTGGATCACATTCAAGGACGCCTGCAACGTGCGTTCACCCCAGCAGCATGCTGGCGTGGTGCACTCCAGCAACCTGTGCACCGAAATCACACTCAATACTTCGGACACAGAAACCGCCGTCTGCAACCTGGGCTCGGTCAACCTGCGCCAGCATCTGAAGAATGGCGCCCTGGACCACGACAAGCTAAAGCGCACCATCGCAACGGCCATGCGCATGCTGGACAACGTCATCGACATCAACTACTACGCCGTCAAGAAGGCCCGTGACTCCAACCTGCGCCACCGCCCGGTTGGTCTGGGTGTGATGGCCTTCCAGGACAGCCTGTACGAGCTGCGCATTCCCTACGCCAGCGAAACCGCGGTGCAGTTTGCCGACCAGTCCATGGAAGCCATCTGCTACTACGCCTACTGGGCCTCGACCGAGTTGGCCAGGGAGCGCGGCAAGTATTCCAGCTACCGAGGTTCGCTGTGGGACAAAGGCGTGTTGCCGCTGGACACGCTGGACTTGCTGGCCAATGCACGTGGCGGCTATGTGGAAGTGGATCGCTCCGCCACGCTGGACTGGGAGGCGCTGCGCAAGAAGATCGCAGCGGACGGCATGCGCAATTCCAACTGCGTGGCGATTGCGCCGACCGCCACCATCTCCAACATCATCGGCGTGGACGCGTCGATTGAACCCAGCTTCGGCAACCTGTCGGTCAAATCCAACCTGTCAGGCGAATTCACGGTGATCAATGGCTATCTGGTGAAGGACTTGAAGCGACTGGGCCTGTGGGACGACGTGATGGTGATGGACCTGAAGCACTTCGATGGTTCGCTGGGGCCGATTGACCGCGTACCACAGGACATCAAGCAACTCTACGCCACCGCGTTCGAAGTGGAAACGCAATGGCTGGTCGAGGCTGCGGCACGCCGCCAGAAGTGGATTGACCAGGCCCAGTCGCTGAACATTTACATGGCGGGCGCATCCGGCAAGAAGCTCGATGAGACCTACAAGCTGGCCTGGTTGCGCGGGCTGAAGACCACCTACTACCTGCGCACCATGTCGGCCACGCATGCAGAGAAATCAACAGTGACCGCCGGCAAGATGAACGCCGTTTCATCCGGCAACGATGCCAAGGGATCCATACGTACATCGAGTGCACTGGAAGCTGCGGCAGCAGCGGCGCAGATGCAAATGGAGATGACCGCCAACGCCGCAACCGACATCAAGTTCTGCGGCGTGGATGACCCAACATGCGAGTCGTGCCAGTGATGCATGCACGCCCATCGCAACACAAGCGATGCTATTGAACAACACATATTCGCGGTGAATTGCATGATTACTTTTCATTTCAATTCACTGCTCCCATAATCCGCAGATTGGAATTATTTATGTTGACCTGGGACGAAGAAGTCAAGCCCACATCGCTACAAAAATTTGCGCTCACGCCGTCAGACAATCTGACTGTCGAGCGGGCGCCCATCTCTCCCGAAAAGTCTGTCGCACCCCTTCGCATGAAGGCAGCTGACAAGCGCATCATCAACGGCAAGACCGACGTCAACCAGCTCGTCCCATTCAAATACAAATGGGCCTGGGAAAAATACCTGGCGAGTTGCGCCAACCACTGGATGCCGCAAGAGGTCAACATGACCCGCGACATCGCACTATGGAAAGACCCCAACGGCCTGACCGAAGACGAGCGCCGCATCATCAAACGCAACCTCGGTTTTTTTGTCACCGCGGATTCGTTGGCCGCCAACAATATTGTGTTGGGCACCTACCGCCACATCACTGCGCCGGAATGCCGCCAGTTCCTGCTGCGCCAGGCATTTGAAGAAGCCATCCATACGCACGCCTACCAGTACATCGTGGAGTCGCTGGGTCTGGATGAGAGCGAGATCTTCAACGCCTATAACGAAGTCGAGGCTATTCGTGACAAGGACCAGTTCCTGATCCCCTTCATTGAGGCGATCATGGACCCCCACTTCCACACCGGCACACCCGAGGCCGACCAGACACTGCTCAAATCCCTGATCGTGTTTGCCTGCCTGATGGAAGGGCTGTTCTTCTACGTGGGCTTCACACAGATTCTGGCGCTGGGCCGCCAGAACAAGATGACCGGTGCGGCTGAGCAATACCAATACATCCTGCGTGATGAGTCCATGCACTGCAATTTCGGCATCGACCTGATCAACCAGTTGAAGCTGGAGAATCCACAACTGTGGACCGCCGAATTCAAGGCCGAGATCAAGGCCCTGTTTGAAAAGGCCGTGGAACTCGAATACCGCTATGCCGAAGACACCATGCCACGCGGCGTGCTCGGCATGAACGCATCCATGTTCAAGGGTTATCTGCGTTACATCGCCAATCGGCGTGCGACCCAGATCGGCCTGGAGGCGCTTTTCCCGAACGAGGAAAACCCCTTCCCCTGGATGAGCGAAATGATCGACCTGAAGAAAGAACGCAATTTCTTCGAAACCCGTGTCATCGAATACCAGTCTGGCGGGGCCCTGTCCTGGGACTGATCATCACGATGTCCAACCCCATTTCACCCATCCATCAACACCCCGTGCGGGGTGTGATGGGTGGGTGTCACCCCGTTCATGCGGCTGGGAACCTGCCCAACCGCATGGATCACTTCCTGCTATCCAACACGCACGAAGTGCTCTTTGTAAATTGATCAAGGAGAAAATCATGGCAACTGCAAAAAAACCGGCCGCAAAAAAGGCCGCTCCCGCGAAGAAAGCTGCACCAGCAAAAAAAGTAGCTGTTAAAAAAGCAGCCCCCGCCAAAAAGGCCGCTCCAGCGAAAAAAGTAGCTGCGAAGAAGGCTGCACCGGCCAAGAAAGCTGCACCAGCGAAAAAAGTAACTGCCAAAAAAGCAGCCCCAGCCAAGAAAGCCGCTCCAGCGAAAAAAGTAGCTGCGAAGAAGGCTGCACCGGCCAAGAAAGCTGCACCAGCGAAAAAAGTAGCCGCTAAAAAAGCTGCACCGGCCAAGAAAGCCGCCGCCAAAAAGGCGCCTGCGAAGAAAGCCGCCGTAGCCAAGAAGCCCGTCGCTAAAAAGGCAGCCAAAAAGCCGGCTGCGAAGAAAGCCGCGAAAGCACCCGCTGCGAAGGCAGCCCCTGCTGCCCCTGCGGCTCAGACCACTCTGAATCCGCAGGCTGCTTGGCCTTTCCCCACTTCCAACAAGCCCTAATCGGCCTGCTGTCGAAGTTCAAGGCCCGGAACCGCAAGGTCCCGGGCTTTTTTCATGGGTAAAAGGAAAGCAGACGGTAGCCGGAGATCTTCTCTGCATTGCCACCCAGCTTGATGGCAACCGGCAGGTTCACGGGCAATTCGGCGCCGGCCTCCAGAACGCCACTCTTGTCACCAAAGTCCACAGCGGCAAACACCTTGCGCACAACCGGTTGATCCTGCAAATCCGTCAACGTCAACTCGAGCGCCGGCGTTGCCAGCGCCGTGTGGGACGTATTCTTCAGCGTAAAACCCAAACGGTACGCATCCGGTCGGACTTTGGTGAAGGATGAACTGTCGATCACGACCGATTCAATCTGTCGCAAGGGGGCAATTTCGCACCCCAACAGCTCGCACAATGGCGCCAGAACACCTCGGGTTGCCGGCTCCATGGCGACAATCCGGTCCCGCTCCTGGACCAGGATCTGCAGCAACAACGCAGCCCCCAGCAGCACACTCGCCATCACCAACGCGATGCGCACCGAGCGACGCTCGGTTGGCTCAGGGGTTGCGCGCGGCTGCAGAAAGGAAGGCTGCGCTACCTCTTCGTCCCCTGCAGGCTCATCCTCGCCAGACGGCTGCGGAGCATCGGTTGCTGCAGTCTCATCGTCAAAGCCCTCAGGCTCCAACGTCGGCTCAGACGGTGCGTCGGGTATATCCAGGTGGTCAATGTGCAGTGCATGCGGGTTGACAGCCAAGAATGGATCTTGCACCGGCCCCGTGGTAACGGAACTTTCTGGCTCAGTCTCCTCTGGCTCTGGCTCTGGCTCTAGGTCGGCATACAGGTCTACCGAATCATCCGGCTGAATCCGGGCTTCCGCCGGAGCCTCTACAAAATCCGGTGGCGCATCGTACGGTGGAGGCACTGGTTCCGGCGGACGATGGAGGTCTGAGCCAGCGGTCGCCTGCAGATTGGCATTGGCGTCGAATACTTCACTGCACTGTCCGCAGCGCACCCACCCTTCCGAGACACGGAGTTGGTCCGGTACGACCTTGAACATCGTCGCGCAGGCGGGGCATCGGGTAATCAGGCTCATCTGCGTGCCATTGTAGAGACCCGATGATCGCGCTTACAGGGTCGCGGTCATCAGTATCCAGCCGTCCTCGCTATCGGCCACGCCCAGGCGGCAGTGCGGCGCATAGGCCGCAATCAGCTCATCGGCCTGGCGCTCCAGAATGCCCGCCAGCACCAGATGCCCACCCGGCGCCACATGGGCACACAGCAGCGGCGCCAGGACCTTGAGGGGCGTGGCCAGAATATTGGCCAGCACCACCCCATATTGGCCACCTGCCTTGTCGGGCAGCCCGGCGAGCAGGCGCACGCCATTGGCAGATGCGTTCAACTCGGTGGACTGCACCGCAGCGGTATCAATGTCAACCGCCACCACTTCGGTTGCGCCATATTTGGCGGCGCCAATGGCCAAAATGCCGGAACCGCAGCCATAGTCCAGCACCCGGTCCGGCATGGCATGCGTCGCAATCCAGCGCAGGCACATGCGGGTCGTCGGGTGGGTTCCGGTGCCAAAAGCCAAGCCCGGGTCCAGGCGTATGACCTGGCGGGCCTGCGCGGGCGGTTCGTGCCAGGTGGGCACGATCCAGAATTCGGGTGTGATTTCAACCGGTGCAAACTGCGACTGCGTCAGGCGCACCCAATCCTGCTCCTGCACCGGTGCCATGGCCAGCAACTGGCAGCCATCAAAGAAGTCCTGCGCCTGTAGCAGCGTGGCCGCATCGCGCGCCAGGGCTTCATCGGCAAACAGCGCCACCACGCGGGAGCGCTGCCAGCCATCCTTGGGCGGTGGCATGCCGGGCTCGCCGAACAGGGCCTGCTCAGCATCGGTCTGGGCATCGGCATCTTCGACGCTGACGCTCAGGGCGTCCAGCGCATCGAGCGCATCACTCAGTTGCTCAACCCGGTCCTCGGGGCACATCAGGCTCAGTTCGAACATCGCCATGCTGATTACCGCTTGCGCTGGTCCAGCCACTGCTCAAGGTAGTGGATGTTGGTGCCGCCATTCATGAAGCTGGCGTCCACCATCAACTCCCGGTGCAGGGGAATATTGGTATTGATGCCCTCGACCACGGTCTCGGCCAGCGCCGTGCGCATGCGCGCCATGGCCTGCTCGCGCGTGTCGCCATGGACGATGATCTTGCCGACCATGGAGTCGTAGTTGGGCGGAACAAAGTAGTTGGTGTACACGTGGGAGTCCACGCGCACGCCCGGGCCACCCGGCGCGTGCCAGGTGGTCACACGGCCCGGCGAGGGGGTGAACTTGTACGGATCTTCGGCGTTCACTCGGCACTCGATGGCGTGACCACGGATTTCGATCTGGCGCTGCGTGAACGGCAGCTTCTCGCCGGCAGCCACCATGATCTGGGTGCGCACGATGTCGATGCCGGTGATCATTTCGGTCACCGGGTGCTCCACCTGAACCCGGGTGTTCATTTCAATGAAGTAGAACTCGCCGTCTTCGTACAGGAATTCGAAGGTGCCGGCACCCCGGTAGCCAATCTTCTTGCAGGCCGCCACGCAACGCTCACCAATGCGCTCAATCAGCTTGCGGTTGATGCCGGGCGCCGGCGCCTCTTCCAGAATTTTCTGGTGGCGGCGCTGCATGGAGCAATCCCGCTCGCCCAGATACACCGCATTGCGGTGCTTGTCGGCCAGGATCTGGATTTCGATATGGCGAGGATTCTGGAGGAACTTCTCCATGTACACCGCCGGATTGCCGAATGCCGCGCCCGCTTCCGCCTTGGTCATGGCCACGGCGTTGATCAGCGCGGCCTCGGTGTGGACCACGCGCATGCCACGTCCGCCACCGCCACCCGCCGCCTTGATGATGACGGGGTAGCCAACGGCCTTGGCCATGCGCCGGATCAGGGCCGGATCGTCGGGCAACTCGCCCTCGGAGCCCGGAACACACGGCACGCCGGCGCGGATCATGGCCTGCTTGGCCGACACCTTGTCGCCCATGATGCGAATGGAGTCCGGTGTCGGACCGATGAACTGGAAACCGCTTTTCTCAACCCGCTCGGCGAAATCGGCGTTTTCACTCAGGAAACCGTAGCCGGGGTGGATGGCTTCGGCGTCGGTGACTTCGGCCGCCGAAATGATGGCCGGCACATTCAGGTAGCTTTGCGCCGACTGGGCCGGCCCGATACACACCGCCTCATCGGCCAGCTTGATGTACTTCGCATCGCGATCGGCTTCGGAATAGACCATCACCGCCTTGACGCCCAGTTCGCGGCAGGCGCGCTGGATTCGCAACGCAATCTCGCCACGGTTGGCGATCAGGATTTTTTTGAACATGGGAATGCTTGCAGCAGCTTACTCAATGATGAACAAGGGCTGGCCGTATTCCACTGCCTGCCCGTTGTCACACAGGATGCGGGTAATGGTGCCGGACTTGTCCGCTTCGATCTCGTTGAGAATCTTCATCGCTTCGATGATGCAGATGGTCTCGCCTTCCTTCACCGCCGAGCCAATTTCCACAAAGGCCTTGGCGCCCGGGGATGACGAACGGTAGAACGTGCCCACCATCGGAGACTTCACCGTATGCCCGACTTCTGCCGCCACCGGGGCGACTACCGGCGCCGCGCCTGGGGCAGGCGCGCCGGTTGGAGCAGGCTGCTGTGCATAGACGGGGGCCGGAGCGTAGCTGTGAACCACTGCCCCACCGCCCTTCACGATGCGAACCTTGCCTTCGGCCTCGGTAATTTCCAGTTCGGACACATTGGAGTCCGATACCAGATCAATCAGGGTCTTGAGTTTGCGTAAATCCATGTTACCTCCAACGGCCATAATTTAATGAAACGCGAATTTACAGCAATTTTCCGCCATTTGCCGATAAATATTTGTTTATTGTAGGCATCTGGCGGCAAATTAATCTAAATTCAACGCGTCGAACGCTTAGTCAGCGCCCGGGAAAGCCCGTTTTGGCCCGCCAGGGCGCTCATTTTAATCGAAGCCAGTTGGCCAGATCGGCGGGCACCAGGCGGCCCATTTTGCGCTGCAGCACCATTCCATCGCTGCCCAACACCACGGAAAACGGCAACCCCCCCACCAAATTCCCCATGCCGCGACTCAGTTCAGCCCCCGCCAGCCCGGCCATACCGACCGGAAAATCCAGTGGCATCTTTTGCAGAAAGGCCTGGACCGGCGCCAGCTTATCCACGGCCAATCCAACCACTTGCCAGCCGTTGGCTTTATTTTGTCGATAGAAATCGTTGATTAGCGGAAGTTCTTCAACACATGGCGCGCACCAGGTGGCCCAGAAGTTCACCAGCAGGGGACGCCCCCGCAAAGCACCCATGGACACCGTGCCGCCCTGGGGCATCTCAAACTGGCTGGTCCAAAAACCCTCGGCCGGCGGACTGGGTGGCGGCGCATCCGGTGTTTGCGTGCGCCACCAGGCAGCTCCCACGCCCAACAGGCCGGCGCCCGCCGCAGTCAGGCCCAACAGCAGCCGGCGCCTGGAATCGGAGGCCTGTTTTTCCGGGGGGATGAAATTTGGATCGGACGCGTTCATGGGCCCACATCATGCAGCAAACTGCGCAGTGCAGCAGTATCCCCACGGGGACGACGGCCACGGCTGTCTGCGCGCATCGCCCCCCGCATGTCGTCCAGGTCATAAATCAGCAGGTGCAGGCCCACATGCTCCTCCAGCTCGGCGCAGAAAACATGCACGCTCAGGGCATCGACCGGGTCCCCGTGCAGACCGGTCACGGTGCGCGGCTCGTAGGCGATATTCATGTCAATCAGCCCGATTTCGGCTGATTTGGGGTCATCGCAAAACAACTGCAGGAAAATATCGGAATGCCGTGTTGCCGTGCCATGCCAGACGGCGCCGGCAATATGGGGCCTGAAACGCTCCAGCCGCTCCATCCAGACCAGTGCCAGCCCCCGCAGGGCCCGCAATTCAGCCGGCTGGGTCTCCGCGCAAAACACCGCGATGTAGTCTTCCACGGCCAACTCCAGCGCGTCGTTGTCGGGCAGCGCGGTGCGGGATGGCAGGCCCATCTGCCGCACGGCACGCCGCTTGGCAGCCCCAAACTCCAGGCCCTCTTCAACCACCATGCGCGCGGCCACGGCGGCCAGTTCGTCTTTCAAATCATCCATGTCTGTATTTTGCTCCCGTACCGGGAGCATCCATCAGGGGCTCTAACGCTCCCCTTTTGATAGCTGGCGGGGCATGAACCCCGAGGGCTGGCAGGCGATTCGGCACAGAATCGCCCCGTAGAATAGACCCATGCACATTCATATTCTTGGCATTTGCGGCACCTTCATGGGCGGTCTGGCGGCGCTGGCCCGTGAGGCGGGGCACAAGGTAACCGGTTGCGACGCCGGTGTCTACCCGCCGATGAGCGACCAGCTCCGGGCCTTGGGCATTGACCTGATCGAAGGCTTTGGCGCCGACCAGATGGCGCTAAAGCCCGATATGTACGTGGTCGGCAACGTGGTCAGCCGCGCCCGCCTGGCCGATGGCACGCCCAAGTTCCCACTCATGGAAGCCATTCTGGATGCCGGTGCACCCTACACCAGCGGCCCGCAGTGGCTGGCCGAGCATGTGCTGCAGGGCCGCCACGTGCTGGCCGTGGCCGGCACCCACGGCAAGACCACGACCACGGCGATGCTGACTTGGATATTGGAAAGCGCCGGCCTGCAACCCGGCTTCCTGGTCGGCGGCGTCCCATTGAACTTCGGCGTCTCCGCACGCCTGGGTGGCGGGACGGCACAGGGCTTTGCGCAGGTCAAGGAGGAGCCCGCAAAGCGGGCGGGGGACACGGAGCAAAGCGCTGTGCCGTCCCGCCTCCCTCTTTTCGTGATTGAGGCGGACGAATACGACACCGCCTTCTTCGACAAACGCAGCAAATTCGTCCACTACCGCCCGCGCACGGCGGTGCTGAACAACCTGGAGTTCGACCACGCCGACATCTTTGACGACCTGGCCGCTATCGAGCGCCAGTTCCACCATCTGGTACGCACCGTTCCCGCGTCAGGGCGCGTCGTCGTCAACGGCCTTGAAGAGAGTCTGACCCGCGTCCTGAACCAGGGCTGCTGGAGCGAGGTGCGCAGCTTTGGCAGCGCTGTGAGCGACTTCACCGCGCTGGGCGAACCCCATGCCTTTGACGTGCTGCAGCGCGGTCAGGTGGTGGCGCGCGTGGAATGGGACGTGGCCGGCGTGCACAACCAGCTCAACGCGCTGGCCGCCATCGCCGCCGCCGAGCACGTTGGCGTGGCGCCCGCAGTGGCGGGACAGGCGCTGGGGAGCTTCCAGAACGTCAAGCGCCGCATGGAAGTGCGCGCCAGCCTGCCGTGGCGCGGTGCCGAGCCCGTCACCATTTACGACGACTTCGCCCACCATCCCACCGCCATCCGCACCACCATCAACGGCCTGCGCCGCCGCGTCGGAGCCGCCCGCATCCTGGCCGTGTTCGAGCCGCGCAGCAACACCATGAAGCTGGGCGCGATGAAGTCCCAATTGCCGTGGAGCCTTGAAGAAGCCGACCTGGCCTTTTGCCACAGTGGCGGGCTGGACTGGGACGCCCGTGAGGCGCTTTCCCCCATGGGCGAGCGCGCCCAGGTAGCCGACAGCATTGACGCACTGGTCGCCCAGGTCATGGCGCAGGTCCAGAGCGGCGACCATGTGCTGTGCATGAGCAACGGCGGCTTTGGCGGAATTCACCAGAAGCTCATCAATTTGCTACAAACTTCATAGCACAATATCGATATTCGACGAGGGCTAGGCACTGAAAATGCCATAAGCCCTTCCAGCCAGGGCTACACCGTCGGCCCCGGCGGCGGCCCAGGTGCCGCACATTGCGCAATACTATGGGGGTTATCCAACCCCATCTGCGCCCCGACCCACCATGAAATGGTTGCGAAAAGTGCCCCACAGCCCCCGTGCCGCCAGCGGTCTAGAGTGGACGCTGTGGCGCAAGCTACCGTTGATCGCCCTGCTGGGCACCGCACTGCCACTGCTGGCTCTGTTGGCGCTGCACATGCTGAGTGACCCGGACACCAGCCCTGCCCAGGAACGCTGGCTGCAGATGGCCGACTTCTTCGTCGGCGCCGTGCTGGTCTTCCACTGGACCATGGTCGCCACCGTGGCCATCGGCTGCGTCATCGTCATGGTCATGAAAGGCCCCAGCTACCAGGCCGACAGCTACCCCGTATCCCATAGCGACCGGCCACGCGCCACGCAGGAAACCGACGAAGAGGCCGCCGCCAAGCGGCCCAACGACCCCGCGAACGCGGCATAGGGCAAGCACATGCATCTCTGCTCCCCCAGCCGCCCACGAAGGAGACAAGGATGCACACCCAGCTCAACCATGCCGCCAGCCAGGGCGCCCTGCGCAACAAGGTCGTCACCGCGGCCGAAGCGGTCCGCCTGATCCACGACGGCGACACGCTGGCCACCGGCGGCTTTGTCGGCATCGGCTTTGCCGAGACCATTGCCGTGTCGCTGGAAAAGCGCTTTCTGGGAACGCAGGAGGAAACCGGCACCGGCTCACCGCGCAACCTGACTCTGGTCTACGCCGCCGGTCAGGGCGACGGCGCCAGCCGCGGGCTGAACCACCTGGGCCACGCCGGCATGGTGCGGCGCGTCGTAGGCGGCCATTGGGGCCTGGTGCCGGCGCTGCAGAAACTGGCCATTGACAACGCCATCGAGGCGTACAACCTGCCCCAGGGGGTGATCACCCACCTGTTCCGCGACATCGCTGCCGGCAAGCCCGGCACCCTCACCCACGTCGGGCTGGACACCTTTGTCGATCCACGCTGGGGAGGCGGCAAGATCAACAGTTGCACCACCGAAGACCTGGTGCGCCTGATGGAGGTGGATGGCAAGGAATACCTGTTCTACAAGGCCTTCCCCATTTCGGTGGGCATCATCCGCGCCACCACCGCCGACCCCGATGGCAACCTGAGCATGGAGCGCGAAGCACTCACACTGGAGGCCCTGGCGATTGCCATGGCGGCGCGCAACTCGGGCGGCATCGTCATCGCCCAGGTGGAGCGCATTGCCGAGCGCGGCACGCTGCACCCGCGCCTCGTCAAGGTGCCCGGCGTGCTGGTGGACGCCGTGGTGCTGTGCACCGACCCGGCCCACCACATGCAGACCTTTTCCGAACAGTACAACCCGGCCTACTCCGGCGAGATCCGCGTGCCGCAGGATTCGCTGGTTCCCATGCCACTGTGCGAACGCAAGGTGATTGCCCGCCGCGCCGCGCTGGAACTGCACCCCAACAGCGTGGTCAACCTCGGGATCGGCATGCCCGAGGGCGTGGCCAGCGTGGCGGCGGAGGAAAAGATTATTGACCTGGTCACGCTGACCGCCGAGCCCGGTGTCATTGGCGGCATCCCGGCCAGTGGCATGAGCTTTGGCGCGGCAGTGAATTCGCAGGCCGTCATCGATCAGCCCAACCAGTTTGACTTCTACGATGGCGGGGGGCTGGACATCGCGGTATTGGGTCTGGCCCAGGCCGATACCCAGGGCAACCTGAACGTGAGCAAGTTCGGCCCGCGCCTGGCCGGGGCCGGTGGCTTCATCAACATCAGCCAGAACGCCAAGGCGGTGGTCATGGTCGGCACCTTCACGGCCGGTGGGCTGGACGTGCGCCTGCAGGACGGCCGCCTGCAAATCCGCAGCGAGGGCACTACGCGCAAGTTCGTGCAGGCGGTGGAACACCGCACCTTCAGCGGCCGCGAGGCCTGCAAGCGGGGCCAACGCGTGCTCTACGTGACCGAGCGCTGCGTGTTCCAGCTGAAGCCCGATGGCGACCAGGGCAGCCTGGAGCTGATCGAGATCGCCCCCGGCATCGATCTGGAGCGCGACATCCTGGCGCAGATGGATTTCATGCCCGCCATCAGCCCCAACCTGCGCCTGATGGACGCGGCACTGTTTGTCGAGGAACCGATAGGCCTGCGCGAACGCCTGCTGGCCACGCCACTGGCGCAGCGCTGCGAACTGGACCGCGAGCACCGGCTGCTGTTCATCAACTTCGAAGGCCTGGCCGTGGATCAGGCCAGCGACATTGTCGATATCGAGCAGCACCTGACCGCCCTGCTGGAACCACTGGGCCAACGGGTGGCCGTGGTCGTGAACTACGACAGTTGCAGCATCCTGCCGCCGCTGATTGACGACTACTCGGCCATGGTCAAGCGCCTGACCGAGCGCTTTTACAGCCGGGTCACCCGCTACGGCACGGGCGGTTTCCTGAAGGCGCGACTGGAAGCACTCAAGCCGGGCGGAGAATGACTTAGATCAATGGTTACCCGGCCCGACGGGTGCACACTGCGGACTCACAAACCAAGGAGTGTGATCCATGAAAATTCTGACTGACCTGTTTTCCACCGACTACGGCCTGATGAGCATCAGCGGCATCGTGTTCATGTTGGGGATGGGCGTGTTCTTCGTGAGCTTCTTCAAACGCAAGATGCGCGAAGACGCAGCCGCCAACGCCAAGCGCTGAACTCCTCGCGCAGAACGCGGCCGGGGTTCAGGCCGCCTGCAACTGCTCCAGGTTCTGGATGCGGTATCGCCGCCCCAGACGGTCCTGCGGTTGCAGCACACCCTCGCGCACCAGGGCGCTGATTTCGCGGCTGACCGTTTCCATCTTCAGGTCCAGCATGGCGCCCATGTCTTCCCGGGCAAACAGGGTGACGGTTTCGTCGTCCAGGGTGCCGCGCATCTTGAGCACGAAGTTGCTCACCCGGCTGCGCGCGGTGCCGAAATTCAGGTCCACCAGCCAGTCATTGGCTTCCTTCAGCGCGTGTGACCACTTTTCCATCAACTTCTGGTGCAGGCGCGGCGACTGCGCCTGCAAGGTGTGGATGACTGACAGCGGAACCCGGCACACCGACACATCCGTCAGCGCAATCGCATCGGCGTCGTAGCGGGCGTGCACCAGCGCCTCCAGCCCCACCACATCACCGGGGCGCAGCACGCGCACGATGCGCTGGCGGCCATCCGGTGTGATGCGCACCAGTTTGACCATGCCTTCGCGCAGCGTGAAGATGCCCCGCGCAGCATCCCCTTCATTGAACAGAATGTCCCCGGTGGGTAGCTCCAGTGAATCCACCGGGGCGTGGATCATCTTGAAATCGTCCTCGTTCAGGTCGGCAAACAGGACCATGTCGCGGATTCCGCAGGTACGGCAATTGGAGGTGCCCTTCCAGGCGGATTCGGTTTGTATGGCGATCATGGTGTTCGGCGGCCTAGGGTCGTGCACCGCATTTCCATGCGGCACAGTGGGAGATTGTGTCACGGCCACCGATCCAGGCCCGCTGCGTGCCCGGTCTGGGACGGAGAGACTATACTGCATGTAATTCGTCAATTACATAATTCCATGACCCCACCCGTCAAGCGTTCCAGACAGGCCACTGAATTTCGCCAGGGCAGCCTGGTGGATGCTGCGCTGCAATTGGCAGCACAGCGCAGCCCGGCCGACATCACCACCGGCGACCTGGCGCTGGCGGTCGGCATTTCGCAGGGAGCGGTCTTTCGGCACTTCCCCAGCAAGGAGGCAATCTGGCTGGCGGTGCTGGACTGGACGGCCGACACCCTGATCGCCCAATTGCAGCTGGCCGCCGCGCAGACCGAGCACCCCCTGATGGCACTGCAGGCGGTGTTCATGGCCCATGTGGACTTTGTCATGGACCACCCCGGCGTGCCGCGGGTCATCTTCCAGGAACTGCAGCATGCGCAGGACACGGCGTTGAAGGCCCGTGTGCGCGGCCTGATGCAGCAATACCGCACGCTGGTGATGGACCTGCTGCAGCGTGCCCAAACGCAAAACCTGCTGGTGCCCGGCACCGACCTGCAAGCGGCTGCCGTGCTGTTTCTGGGTTCGGTCCAGGGTCTGGTGATGCAGGCCATGGTCAGCGGTCAGGTTCAGACCATGGCTGCGCAGGCCCCCGGCGTGTTTTCGATCTACCTGCGCGGAATTTCCGCACCAAACCCCACCGAAAGTCGCCCATGAAACCACACCCTCTTTTGCTGCGCCGCATACTCATAGGCGCCCTGGCCGTGGCGCTGGTTGCCGCCCTGGCCTTTGTTGCGCTGCGCACCGGTCCACTGGCGCCAGTGCGTGTGACGGTCACCTCGGTTCAGGAGGGCAAACTGAACCCCGCCCTCTTCGGCATCGGCACCGTGGAAGCCCGGCGCAGTTGGATGGTCGGCCCCACGGTCGCCGGGCGCGTGCTGAGCGTGCGGGTGGATGTAGGCGACGTCGTGAAGGCCGGGCAACTGCTGGCTGAAATGGACCCGGTGGACCTGGACCAGCGCCTGGCCGCGCTGGACGCGGCCCTGGCCCGCGCCAGCAGCACCCAGGCCGCCGCCCAAGCCCAGGTGGCGGACGCCACGGCACGCCGCGAACTGGCTTCCATCAACGCCAAACGCAACCAGGACCTGGCCGCGCAAAACTTCATCAGCCCTGGTGCGCTGGAAAGCCGCCTGCAAGAAAAGGCCTCGGCCGACGCTGCCCTGCAAGCTGCACAAGCCAACCTCAGCGGCACGGCGCAAGACATCACCCGGCAAAAGGCCGAGCGCGCGGCCCTGCAACAGCAGCGTGGCAATGTGCGCCTGCTGGCTCCGGCGGACGGCGTGGTCACCAGCCGCGATGCCGAGGCCGGCAGCACCGTGGTAGCCGGCCAGCCGGTGCTCCGGTTGATCGACCCTGCCAGCCTGTGGGTGCGCATGCGGGTGGACCAGGGTCGCTCGGCCGGACTGGCCCCTGGCTTGAAGGCCCGCATCATGCTGCGCTCACAACCCCAAGCCCCGCTGCAAGGCCAGGTCGCCCGGGTCGAGTTGCTGGCGGACGCGGTGACCGAAGAGCGCATCGCGCAAATTGCGTTTGGCGCTGCATCCGCACCCGCCACAGCACCCACCGCCGCTCCGGCCCTGACCGCGTCGGTCGGTGAGCTGGCCGAAGTCGAATTGCAACTACCCGAAACCGCATCCGCCCTGCTGCTACCCAATGCCAGCATCCAGCGCCTGCAGGGCCAGACCGGCGTCTGGCGGCTTTCTGAGGGAAAACCCACTTTCACCCCGGTGCGCTTGGGCACCAGCAGCCTGGATGGTCGTGTGCAAGTGCTGGATGGCTTGAAGAGCGGTGACTCGGTCATCGTCTACAGCCAGAAGGCCTTGACCGAGGGTGGTCGCGTGCAGGTGGTGGACGCCCTGGTCAAAACCGCCGCAGGCAGCGCTCCATGATCAGCCTGGCCGGGCGCGACATTGCGCACAGCTGGGGCAAGTTCGTGCTCACCGGCATGGGCCTGGGGCTGCTGATTGGCGTCACGCTGACCATGGCCGGTGTCTACCGCGGCATGGTGGACGACGCCCATGCCCTGCTCAACAACAGCGGCGCCGACCTGTGGGTGGTGCAGAAGGACACGCAGGGTCCGTATGCCGAATCGTCCAGCATCAAGGACGACGTGGTGCGCAGCGTGCGCGGCATGCCCGGCGTAGCGCAGGCCGCCAACGTGACCTACTTCACCATGCAGGTGCAGGGCGCCGATGGCAGCGATACCCGGGCCATGGTGGTCGGCATCGAGAGCGGGCAGTCGGGCGAGCCCGGCTACCTGGTGGCCGGGCGCCAGATCACGCGTGGTCACTACGAGGCCGTGGCCGACGTCAAGACCGGCTTTGCGCTGGGCGAGCGCATCCGCATCCGCCGCCACGACTACACGGTGGTCGGCCTGACCCAGCGCATGGTGTCCTCGGGCGGCGACCCCATGGTGTTTATCGCGCTGAAAGACGCGCAGGAAGCGCAGTTCTTGAAGGACAACGACGCCATCCAGAACGACCGCACCCGCACTAGCGCCAACCCCGCCTTCAACCGCCCCGGTGTGCCGGGCCTGCTGGACGCCGTGCAGGCACTGCAGACCAGCAGCCACAGCGTCAACGCCGTGCTGGTGCAGTCAGCGCCTGGCTTTGGGGCTGAGCAGGTGGCCGAGCCGATTCGCCGCTGGAAGCACTTGCAGGTGTTCACCCGCGCGGGCATGGAAGAGATTCTGGTGGCCAAGCTGATTGCCACCTCGGCCAAGCAGATTGGCATGTTCCTGGTGATTCTGGCCATCGTCAGCGCGGCCATCGTGGCCTTCATCATCTACACCATGACGCTGGGCAAGATCCGCGAGATTGCGGTGCTCAAGCTGATCGGCACGCGCAACATCACGATTGCCAGCATGATCCTGCAACAGGCGCTGGGGCTAGGATTGATTGGGTTCATCGTCGGCAAGGTGGCTGCCACGATCTGGGCACCAGTGTTTCCCAAATTTGTGCTGCTGCTCACGCAAGACGCCTTCACCGGCTTGTTGGTCACGCTGGTGATCTGCGCACTGGCCAGCACGCTGGCGATTCGCACCGCACTCAAAGTCGATCCGGCTGCGGCCATTGGATAAACGCCATGAACGCAACCTCCCCCACAAGCACCCGCTCCGGCGGCATCCTGATTGAGGGCCTGCGCAAGGTCTATGGCGCGGGCGACACCGCCGTCGAGGCGCTCAAGAACGTCAACCTGCAGGTCAGCCCCGGCGAGGTGGTGGGCCTGGTCGGCCCCTCCGGCTCTGGCAAAAGCACGCTGCTCAAATGCCTGGGCGCCATCATCGAACCCACCTCCGGGCGCATGACGCTGGGCGACGACGTGATTTACGACGACGCCTGGAAGGTGCGCGACCTGCGCACGCTGCGCCGCGACCGCATCGGCTTTGTGTTCCAGGCGCCGTATCTGATTCCGTTTCTGGACGTGCTGGACAACGTTGCCCTGCTGCCCATGCTGGCGGGCTTGCCCAACGCCAAAGCACGCGAGCGCGCACTGGAGCTGCTGACCGCGCTGGACGTGCAGCACCGCGCCAAGGCCCAGCCATCCCAACTGTCGGGCGGCGAGCAACAACGCGTGTCCATCGCCCGCGCCCTGGCCAACCGCCCGCCGGTCATCCTGGCCGACGAGCCCACCGCGCCGCTGGACAGCGAACGCGCACTGGGCGTGATGCGCATCCTGAACCAGATGGCGCGCCAGGCCCAGACCGCCATCATCGTGGTCACGCACGACGAGAAGATCATCCCAACCTTCAAACGGATCTACCACATTCGGGATGGGCAGACGGTCGAAGAGGCGGGCGAGGGGCGGGCACTGGACTGACGAAAGGATTATTGATGAAATCGGCCTTCAGCCCTCGTAGAATATGCACATATAGCTATAAATAGCATAGCAATGCTGGCAATGCAGCACGGGGAGGAAAGACCTTCCCATCCACCATAAATGGGTATCTCTGGTGCACGTTTTCTGACATCATCACGCCAACAGGGAGCCATCGTGATGGTGCCGTCCACTTCGGCATCTATCGCAGGAGATACGCGTTAGGTACGGGCTATCGCGGCACAACGTCGGGAGTAGACATGCATCAGAGTGGGCACTTTTCTTCTGCCATTGCCGATGACGAACTGGCCGTTCTCACTGCCATGCTGGACCATCTGCCGGTTGGCATTTCGGTGGTTGACCGCGATTTCAGGGTTCTGGCCGTCAACCACCTGCTTATCGACATGCTCAATTTCCCGCTGGAAATGTTTGAGACCAGCCTGCCCACGCTGGAGGATCTGACGCTCTACAACGCACGGCGCGGTGAGTACGGCCCAGGAGATCCACACGAGTTAACCCAGGAGCGCATGTTGCTGATCCGCCGGGGTGAGGCGCACCGCTTTCAGCGCACGCGCCCAAACGGCCAGGTGCTGGAGATCATTGGCTCCCCACTGCCCAACGGTGGATTCATCAGTATCTACACCGACGTTACCGAGCACAAGCGCACCGAAACCGCCCAGCGCGAACAGGCCTTGTACCTGCGCAGTGTGCTCGACCACCTGCCCCAAGGGATTTCGGTATTCGACGCGCAGCTTCGCCTCAAGTGCTGGAACGCAACCCTGCTCGACGTGCTCAATCTTCCGCCGGAATGTGCCTACCAGGACGCATCGTTCGACGATCTGCTGATGTTTCCTGCCCTGCGCGGGGAATACGGCCCCGGTGATCCGGTTGAACAGGTCGCGCAGCGGCGCGCGATGGCGCTGCAATTCAAGGCCCACCGGTTCGAACGCACCCGGCCCAATGGGCGCACCCACCTGGTGGAAGGGCGCCCGATGCAGGTCGACGGGCGCACCGTCGGCTTCGTCACCAGCTACACCGACATCACCGAAAACAAGCAGCGCGAGTCCGCGCTGGCCGAGAAGACCGCATTGCTGCAAACCCTGGTGGACAATCTGCCCGGCGGCGTGACCGTGTTTGACAAAGACCTGCAATTGGTCATGCTCAATGACCAGGCCGTGCGCCTGCTCGGCTTTACGCAGGAGGCACTGGAACAGCACCACGACTTCGCGGGCCTGGCGCGCTGGAATGCCGAGCGCGGGGAATACGGCGATGTAGACATCGAACGCTTCATGGCAGACATGATGTCTAAAGTCGCCAAGCCGGTGGCCCACCGCCTGGAGCGCACGCGGCCCAATGGCACCGTGATCGAGTTGCGCGGCGCGCCCATGCCCCACGGTGGTTTTGTCACCATCTATTCCGACATCACCGAGCAAAAAACCATCGAGCGCGAGTTGCGTCACCAGAGCGAGGTGTTCCAGACCCTGGTGGACAACATTCCTGGGGGGGTGACCCTGTTTGGTGCGGACCAGCGTCTGTTGGTCTACAACAAGGAATATGCCCGCCTGCTGGACTTTCCACCCGAACTGTTTGACGACAACCCGACGCTGGAGCGCTTCTTCCGCTACAACGCGGCACGCGGCGAATACGGCGCAGGAGATGCCGAGGCACAGGTGGAACAATTGCTCGCCCGGGCTCGCCAGCATCAGCCCCACCATTTCAAGCGCACCCGCCCGAATGGAATCATCCTGGACGTGCGTGGCCTGCCGCTGGCCGACGGCAGCTTTGTCACCATCTACACCGATGTCACCGAGCAGCACCATGCGGCCGAGGCCATTGAGCGCCTGGCCCACCGGGACACCTTGACCGGTCTGTCCAACCGCTACACGCTGGAGGCGCGGCTGGACCAATTGGTGGCCGATGCACGCCGCCACGAACGGCGCCTGGCCGTCATGTTTCTGGACATGGACAACTTCAAGGTGGTCAATGACACACTGGGCCATGGCATTGGTGATCAATACCTGTGCGAGGTCGCACGGCGCCTGAACGCCACGGTGCGCGACAACGACATCGTGGCCCGGATCGGCGGTGACGAATTCGTGGTGGTACTGGCTGACCTGGATGATCCGCAGGACGCCACGTCGGTGGCGTCCAAGATCATCGAATCCCTGAGCCATCCCATCGCGCTGGGCGGCCAGGCCCTGCGACCATCGGTTTCCATTGGCATCTGCTATTACCCACAGGACGGGCATGACCGGGGCACTCTCATGCAAAGTGCCGATATCGCCATGTACCACGCCAAAAACGCGGGCAAAGGGGTCTACCATTTCTTTGACGCCGCCATGATGGCCGCGACCGCCCGGCGCCAGGAGCTGGAGCGCGACCTGCGTGAAGCGGTCGTGCAGCAACAGTTTGTGCTGCATTACCAGCCGCAACTGGATGCGCAGGGACTCCGTCCGATCGGTGTGGAGGCCTTGATCCGCTGGCAAAAGCCCGGTGGTGAACTGGTATTCCCCAATGACTTCATCACGCTGGCAGAAGAACTGGGGTTGATCAACGAGATTGGGGATTGGGCCCTGCGCGCCGCCTGCCACACCATGGCAGGCTGGCACCGACGCGGCCTGACCGAATTGGCCGTTGCCGTCAACCTCAGTGCCATCCAGTTGCGCAACGCGCGGCTGCCCGAACGCATTGCACTTGCCCTGCAGGACAGTGGTTTGCCGCCCAACGCGCTGACGCTGGAGATCACCGAGTCGGTGGCCATGCAGGACCCGCAGGCGTCGATTGAACGCCTTGGGGCGATCCGCGCGCTCGGGGTGCGCCTGGCCATTGACGACTTTGGCACCGGCTATTCCTCCCTGGCGTACCTCAAGCGTTTGCCACTGGACTACCTCAAACTCGATCGTGCCTTTGTGCAAGACCTGGAAACCGACAGCAACGATGCCGCCATCTGCGCCGCCACCATTGGCCTGGCCCACAACATGGGCCTGGGTGTCGTGGCAGAAGGCGTTGAAACACCGGGGCAACAACGTTACCTGGCCAACCTGGGCTGTGACCGCTTCCAGGGATTCCTGTTCAGTCGCGCGATCCCGGAGGCAGACGCCTTCGACTGGCTCGCGGCGCGTGCGCGAAACCCCTCCTGATTGGGCCTGGCGGCACCGGACGGCTGCGCGCGGAGTCCATCGGACTATTTTTGGTCAGTGTTGGAAATCACCGACACCAGGGTTATTTCGCCGGTGATACCTTTGCGCCCTTGACTGAACACTCACCGGAGCCACCATGCCGAAAACCCTGATTGAACCCTTCCGCATCAAAAGCATTGAGCCGATCCGCATGACCACGCGCGAGGAGCGCGTGCGCTTGCTGGACGATGCGAAACTCAACGTCTTCAAGCTGCGTGCCGAGGATGTGCTGATCGACTGGCTGACCGACTCCGGCACCGGCGCCATGTCATCCAAGCAATGGGGCGCCATTATGGAGGGCGACGAGAGCTACGCCGGCGCCCGCAGCTTCTACCGCCTGGAAAAGGTCATCCAGGACATCACCGGCATGCAGTATTTTGTGCCCACCCACCAGGGCCGCGCGGCCGAAAAGGTGCTGTTCACCGCCGTGTGCAAGAAGGGCGAACTGGTGCCCAACAATTGTCACTTCGACACCACCCGCGCCAACCTGGAGTACCTGGGTATTGAGGCGGTAGACCTGGTGATTGCCGAGGGCCTGCAGCCCTCGCTGATCTACCCGTTCAAGGGCAATATCGACCTGGCGCGTGTCGAAGCCCTGCTGCAACAGGAAGGCCACCGCATTCCCTTTGGCATGATCACTGTGACCAATAACACCGGCGGTGGCCAGCCCGTCTCCATGGCCAACATCCGCGCCTACGCGGCGCTGCTCAAGAAATATGGCAAGCCCTTCATCATGGACGTGTGCCGCTTCTCGGAGAACGCCATGTTCATCAAGATGCGGGAACCCGGCTACGAGAACACCCCGATCAAGACCATCGTGCAGGAAATGTTCTCCTACTGTGACGGCTGCACCATGAGCGCCAAGAAGGACGGCATGGTCAACATCGGCGGTTTCATCGTGCTGCGCAGTGAGGAGTGGATGGACGCGGTGCGCAATGGCCTGATCATGATGGAGGGCTTCCCCACCTACGGCGGCCTGGCCGGGCGCGACCTGGAGGCGCTGGCTGTGGGCCTGGAGGAAGGCATGGACGAAGACTACCTGCGCTACCGCCTGCGCACCGCCGAATACCTGGGTGAGCGCCTGGACGCGGCCGGCGTGGGCTTTGTCAAACCCACCGGCGGTCATGCGGTCTATATCGATGCCAAGACCGTCTTGCCGGACATGCCGATCGAGCACTACCCGGCCTGGGCCCTGTGCAATGCGCTGTACCTGGAAGGCGGCATCCGCGGCGTGGAAATCGGCTCGGTCATGTTCGGCAAGCGCCTGGACTCTGGCGTCGAGACCTACCACAGCATGGAACTGGTGCGTCTGGCCTTCCCGCGGCGCATGTATACGCAGTCGCACTTTGACTACGCGGCCGAGGTGATTGACGAAGTCAAGCAGAAGGCGGCCAGCATCCGGGGCGTGAAGATCACCAAGCAACCCAAATTCCTGCGCCACTTCACCTGCGAATGCGCCTGGGTCTGATGCCGGGCGGTGCGGCACTTGTAAAATCGCCCATCTACTTCTTCTAGGTGGTTTTACATGTTCCTCTCATCTGTGCGCCAGGCACTTGCCGCTCTTCTTGTTGCCGTGCTGGTGTCCGCCTGTGGCGGCAGTGGCAGCTCAGCTCCCCCGCCCGCAGGGGGCATCACCGTGAAACCCGGCGATGGCACTGCCACCATCAGCTGGGTTACCGCTCCCGGCGTGAAATACTGGCTGTTCTACGCGCCGTCCAGCACCATCTCCACCAAGGACTGGATCAACACCCCCGGTAGCCGCGCGCTGATGGATGTGACTTCTCCCTATGTGCTGACCGGCCTGGCCAACGGCTATACCTATTCCTTCACGGTCAATGGCCGCAATGGCGACGGCCCTGGTGGCGACGGTAGCCCGGTCGTGTCCGTCGTGCCACGGCCCGCAGGCGGAACCTGGTCGGCACCCGTCACGCTGGGCAGCAACACGCTGCGCAGCATCACCTATGGCACCAGCACCGCTGATTCACTGGGCTACTACCTGGCGGTGGGCGACTCCGGCGCCACCTTCAAGAGCACCAACGGCCTGACCTTCAGCGCCGTGGCGCCGGCTTCCAGCACCACCCTGAATGCGGCCACCTACACCCTGGGCAAATTCATTGCCGTGGGCGCCGGCGGCACCATCACCTACGGCACCGATCTTTCCACCTGGACAACCGCCCCATCGGGCACCACGCAATCTCTGAACGCCATTGCCAGCAGCGGCTCGCTGGCCATTGTGGTCGGTAACGGCGGCACGGCCCGCAGCTCGGCAGACGGCGTGCTGTGGACGCCGGTCACGCTGCCCACGACGCAGAACCTGTATGGCATCACCTACTCCAGCGCCGGTGTCTGGATGGCAGTGGGCGCCGGTGGAACCGTGCTCACCAGCACCAACGGCGCCAACTGGGTGGCAGCGGTTACTGGAACCACGGCCGACCTCAACGCTGTTGCGGTGCAGACGGTCAGTTCGTATGTCTATGTCGCAACCGGCAACAATGGCACCATCATTCGCAGCACCGACAACGGCGCCAGCTGGTTCCAGCAGGCTTCCACCACCACGGCCAACCTGACGGCGGTCAGCCCGACCTCCAGCCAGTTCCTGGCAATCGGTACGGGTGGCGCGGTGGTCACCAGCCCGGATGGCATCACCTGGACCAGCCGCACCAGCGGCACCAGCGCCAGCTTGATGGCCGTCATCGGTGGGCTCTCCCAGTATGTGGCGGTCGGCCAGGGCGGCATCACCATCAGCTCGCAGTAACACTGCACCACCATGACACGCGACAAGCCGATCGTGGGTAGCACCACCCAGGTTGCCGGAACGCGCTTCCGGCCACACGGCCGTGTCGATATGTGGATGGAAAACGATGTGCTGCAGTACGAGTCCACCGGGCCGTTCAACGCCGAGGTGTTTGAATGCCTGGCGGTCGCGCAGCGGGACTTCCTGCTGTCGCTGCCGCTGAATGGCCCCTGGGCCAGCATTTGCACCCTGCGCAACAGCGCAATGACCACGCCAGACGGCATACAGCGCTACACCGAACTCATGCAAAGCCCCAAACCGCCTGCCCTGGAGCCGGTGGCCACGGCCTTTGTGGTGGGGCCGGAGGTGGAAGGCGGCCGCATCATGGCGGCCCACTTTGTCCGGATCTATACCCTGATTCAGCGGCCGTTTCGCATCTTTGACACCATGGAGGAAGCCCAGCAATGGGTGCACTCCATGATCCAGGCCAGCCGCAGCGCAGGCGGCTGACCCGTTGCCTGTGCCCTAGCGGGCGCGGCGGGCCTTCACGGCGGCCGACAAGACCTCCAGCGACGTCAGGGAGTCATCCCAACCCAGGCAGGCATCGGTGATGCTCTTGCCGTATTCCAGCTTGCCGGCATCGTCCTTGCCGGGCGTGAACTTCTGCGCACCAGCGGCCAGATGGCTTTCCACCATGACACCGAACACACTGGTCGAACCGGCGGCGATCTGGCTGGCAATGTCACGGGCCACGTCCACCTGCTTCTCGTGCTGCTTGCTGCTGTTGGCGTGGCTGCAGTCCACCATCAGCGTGATGGGCAACTTGGCTTTTTCCAGATCCTTGCAGGCGGCTGCCACACTGGCAGCGTCATAGTTGGGCGCCTTGCCACCGCGCAGGATGACGTGGCAGTCCCGGTTGCCCTTGGTCTGCACGATGGCGACCTGACCGTTCTTGTGCACCGACAGGAAGTGGTGTCCACCGGCCGCGGCCTGGATGGCGTCGGTAGCGATCTTGATGTTGCCGTCGGTTCCGTTCTTGAATCCGATGGGGGCCGAAAGGCCGGAGGCCAGCTCGCGGTGCACCTGGCTCTCGGTGGTGCGCGCACCAATCGCGCCCCAGGCAATCAGGTCGCCCAGGTACTGCGGGGAGATCACATCCAGGAATTCGCTACCAGCGGGCAGGCCCAGGCGGTTGATCTCGATCAGCAGCTGGCGCGCCATGCGCAGGCCTTCATCGATGCGGAAGCTCTCGTCCAGGTAGGGATCGTTGATCAGGCCCTTCCAGCCCACGGTGGTGCGGGGTTTCTCAAAGTACACGCGCATCACGATTTCCAGCGTGTCCTTGTATTTCTCGCGCTGCTCCTTGAGGCGACGCGCATAGTCCAGCGCCGCGGCGGGGTCGTGGATGGAGCACGGGCCAATGACCACCAGCAGGCGGTCATCCTTGCCGGCCATGATGTTGTGGATGGCGTGGCGCGTGTGGGTGATCAGCTTCTCCACCGCCGTGCCCTGGATCGGGAAGAAGCGGATCAAATGCTCGGGAGGCGGCAACACGGTGATGTCCTTGATGCGTTCGTCATCGGTCTGGCTGGTCCGGTCGGTCTGCTGCGGCGCATGCGGGTACCAGGCGTCAGAGGTGGAAGAGGCTTTTGCAGTCATGGGGTCACTCCTAGTTGGCGGATGGGAAGAAACGGAAAAAGTGGCAAAAAAAAACCGCCGGTGGTGCCGGCGGTTTGGGAAGGATTTGGGACGTCTGGGGTTCAGGTACGTTCAGATCTCTCTACCGCCATAAGCGCTTGAGAACCAAAAGTAGCTAAAGTAAAAACGTCCAATCTGCATGGGAATACTGTAGCACAGTCACAACTCACCGCCGGGCCGCCCCACGGCGAGTTAGTCCCCTTGGGGGGCAGCGACCCGCGCAGCGGCGGAGCGTGGGGGCCACATCAATCGGTCCGGCGCCGGCCACGGCTGCCCTCCCGGCGCACCACCTGGCGCTTGATTCTCTGGCGCTTCCACCAGGCATTCCAGCGTGCCCAGACCGTCGGTTTCTGCAACTCCTCATCGAATGCGGCTGCGCTGACCTTGGACTGCTCGTAGACATCCAGCAACAGGGAGCCGGCACCCAGCACACGCCACGCCGCCAGGTCAAAATCGGTCAATTCCGGCACTTTGCGGCCCGGCGGTGCCGCATCCATCGCCCACTGGGTCACCAGAATGCGGAAGTGGTTGAGCGCCGCAAAATGGGCATCGAACTCGAAGAAACGGTGCCAATCCACGCCCAGTGCCAGCAGCAGGGCGCGGTGGGTGCGCAGGTCCCCCACCAGATCAATCAGCGCCGTTGCCAGGCGTGCCGGATTGCCGCCACGCTGCTGCAGCATGCCAGCCAATGACTCGATCTGAACCGCCAGGGCCTGCAGGCTCTCGCCCACCTGAAGCGACTCTTCATCGGCCAACGCGGACCGCAGGAAGTGGCTGTACTGCCCAAAGGACTGTGCTGTCGAGCCCGCCGCTGGCGTCGCTGCGGCGCTCGCATCACCCGACGTCGCAGGAGAGGGCGACTCGCTGTTCATGTCCGCAATGCGGTCGGTCATGCGGCGGCCTGCACGGCTTCAGGCCGTGCCTCCCACCGTCAGTCCATCGATGCGCAGCGTGGGCTGGCCCACACCCACCGGCACGCTCTGGCCATCCTTGCCACAGGTGCCGACGCCGCTGTCAAGCTTCATGTCGTTGCCGATCATGCTGACCTTCTTCAGGCACTCCGGGCCGCTGCCGACAATCGTTGCGCCCTTGACCGGATAGAGAATCTTGCCGTTTTCCACCCAGTAGGCTTCGCTGGCCGAGAACACGAACTTGCCCGAGGTGATGTCCACCTGGCCGCCACCGAAGTTGGTGGCGTACAGGCCGCGCTTGATGCTGGCGACGATTTCCTTGGGGTCCTTGTCACCACCCAGCATGTAGGTGTTGGTCATGCGCGGCATGGGCACGTGGGCATAGCTTTCGCGCCGACCGTTGCCGGTGGGGGCCACGCCCATCAGGCGCGCATTCATGGCGTCCTGGATGTAGCCCTTGAGGATGCCGTCCTCGATCAGCACGGTGCGCTGGCTGGTGTTGCCCTCGTCGTCCACATTCAGCGAGCCGCGCCGGTCGGCAATGGTGCCGTCATCCAGCACGGTCACGCCCTTGGCGGCCACGCGCTGGCCAACCCGGCCACTGAACGCACTCGACCCCTTGCGGTTGAAGTCGCCCTCCAGTCCGTGGCCGATCGCCTCATGCAGCAGGATGCCGGGCCAACCCGGCCCGAGCACCACGGTCATCTCGCCGGCCGGGGCCGGGCGCGCATCCAGATTAGTGAGCGCGGCGTGCACCGCCTCGTCCACATATTTTTCAATCTGGGCATCATCAAAGTAGGCCAGGCCGAAGCGCCCGCCGCCGCCAGCCGAGCCGACCTCGCGGCGGCCCTTCTGCTCGGCAATCACGGTCACCGACAGGCGCACCAGCGGGCGCACGTCGGCAGCCAGCGTGCCGTCGGCGCGGGCCACCAGCACCACGTCGTATTCGCTGGCCAAACCGGCCATGACCTGGGAGACCCGCGGGTCCTTGGCGCGTGCCAGTTTTTCCACCTTGCCCAACAGCGCCACCTTGGCGGTGCTGTCCAGCGTCGCGATGGGGTCCAGGCCGGCGTACAGGCTGCGCGATTTTGCTATCTTTTTGGAAGCAATCTTGGTCCGTTTGGCGAGGGCTGCGCTTGAGATCGTCCGCACGGTGCGGGCGGCATCCAGCAGGCTGGCCTCGGAAATGTCGTCGGAATACGCAAAGGCCGTCTTCTCACCGCTGACGGCGCGCACGCCGACGCCCTGGTCGATGGAGAACGATCCGGTCTTGACGATGCCCTCTTCCAGGCTCCAGCCCTCGGAGCGGGTGTACTGGAAATACAGGTCGGCCTCGTCGACCTGGTGCGCCTTGATCTCATTCAGGGCGCGGGCCAGATGGGATTCATCCAGGCCAAAGGGGGTCAGCAACAGGCGCTGGGCAATCGCCAGCCGTTCAATGGTGGGTTCGCGTGCAATCATGGCCCGATTCTAGGCGCCAGCCCCCGCGCGTGCAGCCGATGCGGGTATCAGCCCGGTGGGCGGCGCAGGAACTGCAACAGCGCCGCGTCATCCAGCTCGGCGAATCCAGCCTCCAGCGCCTGGGCAAAGACGCCGCTGACCAGCGCGCCCAGGGGGCTGTCAAACCCGACCGACCGCGCTGCGTCCTGTGCCAGCCGCGTGTCCTTGGCCAGCAGGGTCATGTGCGCACGGGGCGCCAGGTCACCGGCGATGGCACGGCGCATGCGGTCGGTGGCGATCCAGCTCTGGCCGCTGGAGTGGGCAATGACATCCAGCGTGCGCTCCAGGTCCAGCCCCATGCGCGCGGCCAGCGCCATGACTTCGGCGGCCCCCACCAGATTGATGCCGGCCAGCAGGTTGTTGACCAGCTTGGTGCGGGCACCGTCGCCCGGGCGTTCGCTGATGCGAAACACCTGGCTGGACAAGGCCTGCAGGAGCGGCTGGCAATGCGCCACCACAGCGTCCAGCCCGGCCACCATCAGGCTCATGGAGCCGTCACGCGCGCGCTGCGGCCCGCCGGACATGGGGGCATCCAGCGTGTCCACGCCCAATGCGGCTAACTGGGCGGCAATGGCCGCAACATCTTCGGGGGCAATCGTTGGGCACAGCACCACCACATGACCCGGTCGCAGGTGGGCAGCGATGCCCTGCGCGCCAAACAGCACGTCCCGGGTCTGCGCCGCGTCCACCACGCAGACGATTGTTGCTATTGAATTTGTAGCTGCCTGCGAAATATCGGCGAGGGCTACAGCCCCAAAAGGCACTAAACGCTGGACCTTGGCGACATCCAGGTCATGGACCCACGGTGCCCAACCCAGCGTGCCCAGGCGCTCGGCCATGGCGCCGCCCATATTGCCGACACCGATGACGCCAACACCGAAGGTCATGACTGCACCAGGCGTTTGGAATTGGAAATGGCCATCAGGATGCCCACCGCCAGCCCCAGCGTCACCATGGCTGTGCCGCCGTAGCTGATGAAGGGCAGCGGCACCCCCACCACCGGCAGGATGCCGCTGACCATGCCCATGTTGACGAAGGCGTAGGTGAAGAAAATCATCGTCAGCGCGCCGGCCAGCAGCCGCGAGAACAGCGTGGGCGCATCCATCGCAATCGCCAGGCCGCGAAAAATCAGGAAGAGGAAGCCGCTGATCAAGAGCAGGTTGCCGACCAGACCGAACTCCTCGGAATAGGCTGCGAAGATGAAGTCGGTGGTGCGCTCGGGGATGAACTCCAAGTGCGTCTGCGTGCCGGCCATGAAGCCCTTGCCGAACACGCCGCCCGAGCCAATCGCGATCATCCCCTGGATGATGTGGAAACCCTTGCCCAGCGGGTCGCGCGACGGGTCGAGCAGCGTGCAGATGCGCTGCTGCTGGTAGTCGTGCAGCACCGGCCAGCGGTTGCCGTCGGCGCACAGCTGCGGCTCATACCAGACGATCAGAGAGATGCCGATGACGCCGAGCAGCACCGGCGGGGCAATCAGTTTCCAGCTCAGACCAGCAAAGAAAATCACCGCCAGGCCGGCGGCCAGCACCAGCAGCGACGTGCCCAGGTCGGGCTGCTTCATGATCAGCCCCACCGGCACGGCCAGCAACACCAGGCCCGCAGCGAAATCGAAGGGCCGCAACTGCCCTTCGCGCTTCTGGAACCAC
>JBBQLM010000048.1:0-36560 GCA_038327925.1 Burkholderiales bacterium
CCGTGCGAAAGCGGATGTAGCGGGGAACCTTGTAGTGGGCGATCTGGCCGGCGCAGAAGGCCTTGATTTCCTGCTCGGTGGTGATCTGGCCGGGCTTCAAGACAATCCAGGCGCACAGCTCCTCGCCGTATTTCTGGTCCGGGATGCCGACCACCTGCACGTCCTGGATGCTGGGGTGGCGATACAGAAATTCCTCGATCTCGCGCGGGTAGATGTTTTCGCCGCCGCGGATCACCATGTCCTTGATACGCCCGACGATGTTCACATAGCCCTGCGCGTCCATGGTGGCCAGGTCGCCGGTGTGCATCCAGCCCTCAAGGTCAATGGCTTCTTGCGTCATCACCGCGTCTTGCCAGTAGCCATGCATGACCGAGTAGCCGCGCGTGCACAGCTCGCCCGATACCCCCGGCGCCACCACCTCGCCACTGGCCGGGTCAATCACCTTGACCTGCAAATGGGGCTGCACCAGACCGACGGTGGCCACGCGCTGCTCCAGTGGCGTGCTGGTGCTGCTCTGGCAGCTCACCGGGCTGGTTTCGGTCATGCCATAGGCGATGGTGACCTCGGCCATGTGCATGTCGCGCACCACGCGCTTCATGACTTCAATCGGGCAGGGCGAGCCGGCCATGATGCCGGTGCGCAGGCTCGCCAGATCGAACTCGCCGAAGCGCGGATGGTCCAGCGCGGCGATGAACATGGTCGGTACCCCGTGCAGCCCGGTGCAGCGCTCGTCCTGTACGGTTTGCAGCACCGCCAGCGCATCGAAGCCGTCACTCGGGTAAACCATGGTGGCACCGTGCGTGAGGCAGGCCAGGTTGCACAGCACCATGCCAAAGCAGTGGTACAGCGGCACCGGAATGCACAGGCGGTCAGCGGGCGTCAGGCGCATAGCCTCTCCGATGAAGAAGCCGTTGTTCAGGATGTTGCAGTGCGTCAGCGTCGCGCCCTTGGGGAAGCCGGTCGTGCCGCTGGTGAACTGGATGTTGATCGGTTGCGTGGCCTGCAAGGTCTTGGCAATAGTGGCGATGCGTGGGTCGGCGGCATTGCCCTGGCTGAGCAGGCTGGAGAAGCGCATCACGCCCATTCCCTCATCAGCCTGACCCGGCTCGTCAATCCAAACCACGGTACGCAAAGCTGGCAGGCGCGCCGACTGCAAGGCGCCGGGTTGTGCGCCATTCAGCTCAGGCGCCAGCTCACGCAGCATGCCCAGGTAGTCGCTGGTCTTGAAACGCGGCATGGTCACCAGCGCCTTGCAGCCAACCTTGTTCAGCGCGTACTCGACCTCCGCCACCCGGTAGGCCGGGTTGATATTCACCAGAATCAGCCCGACCTTGGCGGTAGCCAGTTGCATCAACACCCACTGCGCGTTGTTGTGCGACCAGATGCCGATGCGGTCACCCGGTTCCAGCCCCAGATCCAGCACGGCACTGGCCAACTGGTTGCTGGCCGTTTGCAACTCGCTGTAGGTGTAGCGCAGCTTCTGATGCGCGCTAACCAAGGCTGGATGGTCCGGCTGGCGCGCCACCATGGCGTCGAAAAAATCGCCCAGCGTCTGCTCGATCAGCGAAACATCGGTCGCGCCCCGGGACAGGCTGTGGGTCAACAAGGGGGGATCGGCAAGCGCGGTTGTCGGCTCAAATGGCGTCATGGCGGGGTCCAGTGGTAAAGGCGGTTCAGGGAACATACTCTGTCGCCGAGAATAGTGCCCGCGCCGTGCGGATGGTAGACACCAAGGTTGCAAATTGCGCCAATATTGGGCACAGTACGGTTTGTGCAAAACGTTCCCAACAACAGCCCCGCTTCTCCACGCGCTCCGGGCATCGCCGCAACACCCATCGCCTTCGTTCAGGCCATTCTGATGGCATATGCCCGCTACGGGATCGACCCCCAGCAGGCACTGAAGAGGGCACAGATTGCGCCAAACCAGCTTGCCGACCCGCGCGCGCGCATCACCGCACTGCAAATGGAGTTGGTCTCGGACGCCGCCATGCAGGAGCTAGACGACGAAGCCCTGGGCTGGTTCAGCCGACGCCTGCCCTGGGGCAGTTACGGCATGCTGTCCCGCGCTTCTATTTCCGCCCCCACGCTGGGCGTGGCGCTCAAGCGCTGGTGCCGCCACCACGGGTTGCTCACGGACGACATCGCATTGAGCCTGCAGGTGACCGGTGGTAGCGCCAGCATCACCATTGTCGAGCGGGTGAGCCTGGGCGCGCTGCGCGAATTCTGTCTGGTGTCTGTGCTGCGCAATATCCACGGCCTGGCCTGCTGGCTGGTGGATTCGCGCATTGCGCTGCTGGGGGCGCAGTTTCCTTTTGATCCGCCTGCACATGCGAGCGCCTACGCTATCCTGTTCTCCGGCCCTACAACCTTTGGTGCAGGTCCGGCCTGCATCCAGTTCGACGCGCAGTACCTCAACCTGCCGCTGCGCCGCGACGAAAAGGCGCTGCGCCAGATGCTGCAGCACGCCCTGCCCTTGACCGTGCTGCAGTACCGCCGCGACCGGCTGCTGGTGCAGCGGGTGCGCCAGACCCTGGCCAGCCACGCCCAACAAACGCATAGTGCCGAGGCGCTGGCCGCCCTGCTGCATGTGTCGCCCCGCACCCTGCACCGCCAACTCAAGGAACAAGGCGCAACCCTGCAAGTCCTGAAGGACGAGGTGCGCCGCGCCCGCGCGGAGGAGTTGCTGCACCGTTCGGAGCGCCCGATCAAGCAGGTGGCCGAGGCCGCAGGCTTTCAGAACGAGAAAAGTTTTATCCGCGCGTTCAAGGGCTGGACCGGGCTGTCACCGGCGGAGTTTCGCAAGCGCGTCTTGCCATTGGCGTGAAGTGGACCAGCCATATACAATTGCCATATCCCATTTTTTTGATGGAAGCTGACTATGTCCAATAGCACCGTCTTTACAAACAACCGAAGCCAAGCTATTCGCCTGCCGGCCGACATGCGCCTGCCTGCGTCCGTGAAGCGCGTCACGGTTCGGGCGCGGGGCATGGAGCGCATCATCACTCCGATAGAAAACACATGGGACAGCTTCTTTCTGAATTCGCCAACCGTACCGGAAGACTTCTTGCCCACACGCGCCAGCCAGGAGCAGTCGGAGCGTGAGAGTCTGTGATGCTGAAGTACCTTCTGGATACCAACATCGTCATCTACGTTATCAAGCGCAAACCGGTCAGCGCGCTACAACTGTTCAACACGCATGCGGGGCATATGGCCCTGTCGTCCATCACACTCGCCGAGTTGCTGCATGGTGCGGAAAAGAGCATGGCCCCCGCGCAAACGCTAGCCGTGGTGGAAGACTTTTGTAGCCGGTTGGAAGTCCTGACTTATGGCCCCAAGGCGGCACAGCACTATGGAAGCATCCGCGCCAGTCTGGAGAAAGTTGGCAAGCCCATTGGTGTCAATGACATCCACATCGCTGCTCACGCACGCAGTGAAGGACTGACTTTAGTGACCAATAACTTGCGCGAGTTCGAACGCGTGCCCGCCTTGCAATTGGAAAACTGGGTGACTTAAACCTCTCGCCTCCTGAACAGGCCGTCCATACCCTTGGCGTGATTTGTCCCCTTCATGGCACACGCTGCATCCCGGCAGTCCGTAGACTAGGCCCAAGATGATGATTGCCATTGACGACTCCACCACGATAGGCGATGCGTTCTTCCGCGCTACGGAACGCTATACCGGTAACAACCTGCTGGCAGTGCCCGCAAACCCGGCGCGCAGCTACGACCCGGCGGGGCGGGATATCTCATACGCCCAGGCTGCAGAAACCGTTCGCGACTTGATGGCGCTGTACCGCGCCGCGGGCTATGGACTGGGCCACCGCGTCGGCCTGTTTCTGGAAAGCCGCCCCGAACACGTCTTGCATAAACTGGCGCTCAACGCACTGGGCATTTGCTGTGTGCCCATCAACCCCGATTACCGCCCGCGAGAACTGGCCTACCTGGTGGACCATGCCAAGGTGGACCTGATCGTGGCGCTGACCAGTCGCCATGAGGCCGTACTGGCCGCACTCGCATTGACCCGGCACCAGCCTCCTGTGGCACTGCTGGAAGACATCGCGCACCAGCCCCTGCCCGCCGCCGCCACGCCAGCTCAGGCCGGTGAGTCCACCGGCGACACCCCTGCCAGCATCCTCTACACCTCCGGCACCACCGGTCAACCCAAGGGTTGCGTGCTGTCCCACACCTACGAACTCGCGGCCGGCCATTGGTATGCCCACCAGGGCGGCTTGGGCGCAGTGCGCGAGGGCCAGGAGCGCCTCTACAACCCGCTGCCGCTGTTCCATGTGAATGCGTCTATCCTGTCCTTCTACTGCATGCTGCTCAGCGGCGGCTGCCAGGTGCAGACCGACCGCTTCCAGCCCAGCCGCTGGTGGACCGAGGTGGTGGAGAGTCGCGCCACCATCGTGCACTACCTGGGCGTGGTCGTGCCCATGCTGCTGTCCCAGCCCCAAAGCCCGCTGGAGCGCGCGCACTGCGTGCGCTTTGGCTATGGCGCGGGTGTGGAGCCGCAGTTGCATGCGGTATTTGAAGCACGCTACGGTTTCCCGCTGCTGGAACTGTGGGGCATGACCGAAATGGTGCGTCCACTGTGCGACTGCCAGGAACCCCGCCAGGTCGGCACCCGGGCTTTTGGCCGCGCCCGCCCCGGGCTGGATGCCAGCGTCATGGATGAACACGGGCAATTCGTGCCGGATGGCGCCCCCGGCGAACTGGTGGTGCGCTACTCCGAGGCCACGCCCCGGCGCCATTTCTTCATCGAATACATCGACAACCCGGCGGCCACCGAAGAGGCCTGGCGCGGCGGCTGGTTCCACACCGGCGACATCGTCACGCGCGCGCCAGACGGCATGTTCCACTTCATGGACCGGCGCAAGAACATCATCCGCCGCTCGGGGGAAAACATTGCCGCCGCCGAGGTAGAAGCCCTGCTGTTGACGCACCCGCTGGTAGCCAATGTGGCCGTGATGGCGCTGCCCGACCCGGTGCGAGAAGAAGAGGTTCTGGCCTGTGTGGTGCTGAAGGACCGCAACGGGACGGAAACCGCGGACACGGCCCGCACACTGTTCCATTTCTGCCACCAGCAGTTGGCCTATTACAAGGCCCCGGGCTGGTTGTGGTTTGCCACCGAGATCCCCACCACGGGCACGCAGAAAATCCAGAAGCACCGTATCTTTCCCGAGGGTCAGGACCCGCGCACCCTACCCGGCATGCACGACCTGCGTGCGCTCAAGAAGCGCCAGTAAGCGCACAACCACCGCGGCATCCAGAACGCCTCATACCGCAGCCCGACCATGATCACCCTCTACCACTGCGTCAGCGCCCGCTCCTTCCGTCCCCTGTGGCTGCTGGAGGAGTTGGGCATTCCCTATGACCTGCGCATGCTGCCATTCCCGCCACGGGCACTGGCGCGATCCTTCCTGCAGGAGAACCCGCTGGGCACCGTGCCGCTGATGCTGGATGGTGACACCCGCATGACCGAGTCCACGGCCATCTGCCAGTATCTGGCGGCGCTGCACAGCCCCGGCGTGCTGGATGTGCAGCCCACCGAAAGCGCCTACGGCAGCTACCTGAACTGGTTGCACATGAGCGACGCCACGCTCACCTTTCCGCAGACCCTGGTGCTGCGCTACACCCACTTTGAGCCGTCTGAGCGCAAGCAACCGCAGGTGGCCGAAGACTATGGCCGCTGGTTTCTGGCGCGCCTGCGCGCTGTGGACGCCGCCGTTCAACAACAAGATTACCTGTGTGCCGGACGCTTCACCGCAGCGGATGTGGCGGTGTCCTACGCGCTGATGCTGGCAGGACATCTGGGTCTGGACACGCAGTTCACACCTGCGGTGGCCGACTATTGGGCACGCCTGCGGCAGCGCCCCGGCTTCCAGCAAGCCATGACCGCGCAACACCAGGCGGCACTGGATCAGGGCGTGTCAACCACACCGGCGCCCGACACGCGGCCTTAAGACGCTGGGCGCTGCGGCTTGATGCGCACCGCCCAGGCCACGCCTACCAGCAACAGCCCCACACCCACCAGCGTCAGCGGCTGCGGCCATTGGCCCCGCAGCAGGTAGGCATAGCTCAGGGCGGCCAGGGTTTCAAATACGATCAATTGCCCGACCAACGCAGTGGGCAGGCGTTGACTGGCCTCGTTCCAGCAATGGGTGCCCAGCCAGGACGCGAACAATCCGATGGCCAGCATCAGCCCGACAAAGGCCTGTGGTCGCGGCCCAAAGGGCATGGGGAATGCGCTACCCGTTCCGGCCGTCCAGCCCCAGAAGGCCAGATAGCCGGTCACTGCCAGCGGCAGAGTTGCCAGCCCCTGGGCCGTGGCCCAGGCGCGTGGCTTGCGGCCCGGGTGCTCGCGCAACCAATTGGCGTTGCGCAGCGGATACCAGGTCCAGCAGGCCACGGCCACCGCCGCCAGCAGGGCGCCGCTGGCATAGCGCGCGGTATCGGCCTGGGGATCACTGGACAGCGACGCCATCTCCACCTGGTTCACACAGGCAATGCCCGCCAGAATCGTGACCAGGCAGGGCGCCAGGCGGCCCCAGGGCAGGCGTCCGTCGCGCTGGTGGTTCAACAAGTTGGCGGCTATGGAAATGACCACCGGCAGCGTGCCAATGATCATGGTCGGTAGCGGCCCTCCGGCGCGCTGGATGGCACTGGCCAGACACAGGTAATACAGCACGTTGCCGATGGCGGCGAGCTTGAGCGCCTCGATCCAGTCGGCACGCGTCAGGCGCGCCAGCTCCGAACGGTCCAGCCAGGCCAGCGGTATCGCAATCAGCCCGAACGCCAGGTAGCGCCCAAACGCCTGCAGCGCAGCCGGGTACTCCGGCAACAACAAGGGCCCGACAAAAACCAGCCCCCACATAATCCCCGCCGCCAACGCAAACGCAACACCTGCCAACATGAACGACCGCCCTTTACTCAATAGGGCCGCAGTGTCGCCCCGATCGGCGAGTGGGTCTTGTACGAGATTGCGGTTTGCGCTTTCAGGAGCGGACCTGGCGCTGGTAACGCGCGGGTGCCACACCATAACGGCGGCCAAACGCGCGGGTCAAGTGGGCCTGGTCGGTCAGGCCTGCGCGCGCGGCCACTTCCGCCGGTGCCACGCCCTGGGCCAGCCACTGCTTGGCCGCATACAGGCGCCGCGCCATCAGCATCTGGTGCGGCGTGGCGTGGTACTGGGCCTGGAACTGCCGCAGGAAGTGGAATGGACTCAAGCCGGCGACTGCGGCCAGATCGTCCAGCACGATGCGTTCCTCCAGATGGGCCTGCATGTAGTCGATCACGTCCGTGAAACGCCCCGCTGACCGCTCCGGTGTGCCCGACTGCCGACGCACATAGGGATGCAAGCCGGCAACAAACTGCGCCAGCAACCCGTCAAAAGCCAGTGGGTCCTGGGTCTGCCACAGCGCTTCCAGTAGCCGGGAGAGGTGTTGCCCCTGTGGGCGGTCCCGCTCCACCACCGCTTCGTCAAACCACCAGCCGGCGTCCCCGGTGATATCCGCCAGCAACGCCGGTTCGATATAGACCATGCGGTAGCGCCAGCCGCCCAACGTCTCAGCACGCCCGGTGTGCAGCACATCGGGGTTCATCAGCACAATGGAATCGGGCGGCGCCAGATGGTCGCTACCCTGGTAGCGGAAACGCTCCACGCCTTGTTCGATCACGCCAAAGCCGTAGGCATCGTGGGTATGCGGCTCAAACGCATGGCGCACGATGTGGGCGCGGTACAGCTCGACACCCGCGCGCCCGGGCGGCGCGCGAAACTCGGCTCGGTCAGTTGGAAATTCAAATAGCTTGGGAACGGCTTGCATGGGTGTCACGCATGGTACCCAAATGCGGGCTCCATCCCCCTTCTCGGTGATACGCCGGTTTACAGTGAGGCATACAACCCACCACACCAAGAGAGCGCCATGAAACTGGAAGTCCCCGAAGACAAGCGACTGATGCACACCATGCTCATCCCCATCCGTTGGGGTGACATGGATGCCATGGGCCACGTCAACAACACACTCTACCTGCGCTACATGGAAAGCGCCCGCATCCAGCTGATGGAAGACAGCGGGTTTGCGGTCAACCCGGCGGGAGAAGGCTTTGTGATTGCCAACATCTTCTGCAACTTCCTCCGGCAACTGGAATACCCGGGCGAGGTGCTGGTCAGAAGCTACGTCGGCGCCATCGGTCGTTCATCGTTCGACATGTACCACGAGCTGCTGCGCACCGATGATCCCAGTGGCACCGTGTACGCCAATGGCGGCGCAACCCTGGTGTGGCTGGACTTCCCCAAGCAGAAGTCCATGCCCATGCCGGAGGGGCTACGGACATGGTTGACGGGCGAAGTCTGACTCTGTAACACCTTGGACTGAATATTTGCGTACTATGGGCGTGCGACCCGGCACGGGCGCATCACCAAAGGAGAACTAGCATGGGATTTTTCAGCAAGATTTTGGACAAACTGGGTTTCGATGCCGGCAACAGCAAGGTCGAGGAGATGCTGCGCGCGCCGGTTCCATCGGCGGGTCCAGCGACAGTCTCGGCCGCCCCCGACGCCAAACCGGCAACGCCCATGCGCGAGGTCGACGTGGTGGCGCAGCTCGAGCAGAAGGCGGCGGCCAACCCGCAGAAGCTGAACTGGCGCACGTCGATTGTGGATCTGTTGAAGCTGCTGGACATCGACAGCAGCCTGAATGCGCGCAAGGAACTTGCCACCGAGCTCGGTTGCCCGACCAGCCTGATGGGTGACTCGGCCCAGATGAACATGTGGCTGCACAAGACCGTGCTGGCCCAGCTTGCCGCCAACGGCGGCAATGTACCGAAAGAGCTACTCGACTGAGCGAGGGTGGTGGTTGCCAGAGACCAACCATGCAGACCAAAACCTTCACCAGTGGGCGCATCCGCAAGGCCGACTATGACCCCGCGTCGCAGCAGTTGGACCTGCACTGGGACAGCAAGACCATCCTGGCCTACAAGCATGTGCCGACGGAAGTCTATCGGCGGCTGTGCAGCGCGCCGAATCCGACAACCTATTGGGAAGACCGGATCGCTGAGGAGTACCCCAAGGGCACACCGATGACATCCAGCGCCGCGCCGGATGCAGCCAAGAAATTCAACGATTTGTTTGGCGGCGGCGACTGAGGCATTGCTCCCGTTCCAAGGCAGTTACAGCTGCGGTGTTGCGCGCGCAATGATGGCCGCACAATCTGCACCCCGTGGCAGGTTGCCAAAGGTCAGGCCGCTGCTGGCGCCCGTCAACCGCGAGGCGCAGAAGGCATCGGCCACCGCCGCATTGCCCTGGCGCACCAGCAAGGCGCCCTGCAGAGCCAGCGCCATTTTTTCCACGATGCCGCGGGCGCGGTATTCGATGTCACTGCGGTCCGCCAGTTCGGTTCCGAGTTGCGCGACATAGGCGTCCAGGCGCCGATCCGCGCCGGACGCAGCCTGCACCTCGGCCATATAGGCCTCGACCGAACCGGGGTTGCGGCTCATGGCGCGCAGCATGTCCAGGCACTGCACGTTGCCACTGCCCTCCCAGATGGAGTTCACCGGCGATTCGCGGAACAGGCGCGGCATGATGCAGTCTTCCATGACGCCGCTGCCGCCTATGCATTCCATCGCCTCGTAGGCATGGGCCGGCGTGCGCTTGCAGATCCAGTATTTTCCGACCGCCGTACCGACCCGCACCAGCATCTTCTCGTGCTCGCTGGTGTCGCCCACATCCAGCGCCCGGGCGATGCGCATGGTCAGGGCCAATGCGGCCTCGTGCTCGATGACCAGATCGGCCAGCACGTTTTGCATCAGCGGCTGTTCGACCAGCCGCTTGCCAAACGCCGCGCGGTAGTTGCAGTGGTGCAGCGCCTGCGCCACGGCCTGGCGCATGGCGCTGCTGGAGCCGACCATGCAGTCGAAGCGGGTCATCGTGACCATCTTCAAAATGGTGGCCACGCCGCGGCCTTCCGCGCCCACCATCTGCGCCCACGCGCCGCGCAACTCGGTCTCACAGGAGGCGTTGGCCACATTTCCCATCTTGTTTTTCAGGCGCTGGATCTGCATGGGATTCTTCGTGCCATCCGGGCGCCAACGGGGCAGCCAGAAGCAGGACAGGCCGCTCTCGGTCTGCGCCAACACCAGAAAGGCGTCGCACATGGGGGCCGAGACGAAATACTTGTGCCCGACCAGCTCATAGGCCTGGCCAGGACCACCCGCACCAAGCGCATGGGCGCGCACGGTGTTGGCCCGCACATCGGAGCCGCCCTGCTTTTCCGTCATGGCCATGCCCACCGTGATGGCGGACTTTTGCTCCATGGGGATGTTGCGGTGGTCGTAGCCCAGCGCGGTGATCTTGGGCAGCCATTGCGCGGCCAGGTCGGGCTGCTGCAATAGCGCCGGAACCACGGCCGAGGTCATGGTCACCGGGCAACCATGCGCGGCCTCCACCTGCGCTTGCAGATAGAACTTGGCGGCCCGCGCCACCTGCGCGCCTACTCCGGGCTGGCGCCAATGCGATGCGTGCAGGCCGTTTTCCAGCGAGACCTTCATCAACTGGTGGTAGGCCGGGTGGAAGCGCACCTCGTCGATGCGATGGCCGTAGTTGTCGTGCGTGTAGAGCACCGGCTTGTTCTCGTTGGCCTGGAAGCCCAGCTCAATCATCTCGGCCGAGCCGGTGAATTGACCAAAGGCCTGCAGGTCGGTTTCGGCCCAGGCCGCGCCTTCGCGTGCCACGGCTTCGCGCAGGGCAGCGTCCTGCTGGTACAGGTTGTAGTCGCGCATATGGGGCGGCTGGTTCTCCACAATGTGCGTTTCGGCCAGATGACCAATGGAGGCGGCTACGACGGTGGCAGGGGCGGTGGTTTGCAGCATGGTGTCTCCTTGGGTGACGCGGTGCGGACCCGGTCTGGATCAGCAAATTCAAAACGTGAATCAATATTCACCTTATGACGCACAGTACACCATGGCGGTGGGGGCACTGTCAATGCCGACAACCAGTCCGGGCCAGCCCATTATTGACAAAATTAACCTCTGGCCCTCGCCGACTATGCGTGTCAAGCTATCAATACAATAGCGAATCTGGCCATCCCGTGCCAACACACGCTCAACACCCTTCCATCATCCGTCTCCATGGCATACCGGCCCACCGAAAAAACCCAAGCCCGCAAGGCGGAAGTGCGCCAGCGCCTGGTCGACGCCGCACTGGCAATGGTCAGCACCGGCGGCTTTGGCGCGCTCACGATGGTCGGCGTGGCGGCCCAGGCCGGCATCGCCACCGGGGCGGTCTACAAACACTTCGAATCCAAGGCCCAGTTGTGCGCCGAGGTGTTTCGCATCGCCACCGAAAAAGAGGTGGACGTGGTGCGCGAGAACACCTTGGGCACCGGCACCGCCAGCCAGCGCCTGCAACTGGCCATAGCCGCCTTTGCCGAACGCGCCCTGCGCAATCCGCGCCTAGCCTTTGCGCTGATTGCCGAGCCGGTCGATGCGCTGGTGGACGAACAGCGCCTGCGCTACCGCCAGGCCTATGCCGAGGTGTTTGAAGAACTGTTGACCCAGGGGATTCAGAGCGGTGAATTCGCCCCGCAGACGCCCAGTGTCAGCGCCGCTGCGCTGGTGGGGGTGATTGCCGAGTCGCTGGTGGGGCCGCTGTCGTGGCCGCAGCCCGGACAGGCGCCGTTGGAGGGCGGCCCGTTGATTGCCGCCATCCAGGCGTTTTGCCTGCGTGCGGTGGCGCTACCCACCCCGCCCCGCGCTACAAATTAGCCCTTGGCCGCCGCGCGGCGGGCCTTTTGCGCTTCCAGCGTCTCGGTCGGGGCGCCCTGCTTGACCCACTCGGTGTAACCGCCTTCGATGTGGGCCACGTTGGTCATGCCCATGTCCTGCAAGGTCTTGACCGTGAGCGCACTGCGCCAGCCGGCGCCGCAGAACAGGATGTATTCCTTGCTCTCATCGCCAAAGATGGGCTTGTAATAGGGCGAGGCCGGGTCCACCCAGAACTCCAGCATGCCGCGCGGCGCGTGGAAGGCTCCGACCACGGTGCCGTCGTTCAGTTCGCGGATGTCGCGGATGTCCACGATCTGGGTCTTGGGGTCGTTCAGGCGGGCCACCACGTCGGCGACGGGGTAGGTGCGGACTTCTTCCATGGCCTCGTCAACGAGGTCGCGGGACGATTTGGTAATGGGCACGGTGTATCTCCTGTGAGGGGGTGGAGTTTAGCCCGCCGCCAGCGCGCGCTGGATGATGATTTTCTGCACGTCGCTGGTGCCTTCGTAAATCTGGCAGACGCGCACATCGCGGTAGATGCGCTCCAGTGGAAAGTCGCTCACATAGCCATAGCCACCCAGCGTCTGGATGGCGGCGCTGCACACGCGTTCGGCCATTTCACTGGCGAACAGCTTGGCCATGGCGGCCTCTTTCAAACACGGCCGCCCCGCATCGCGCAGCGAGGCCGCGTGCCAGATCAACTGGCGTGCCGCCTCGATCTGCGTCGCACATTCGGCCAGACGAAAACCCACGGCTTGGTGGTTGAAGATCGCCGTGCCAAAGCTCTGGCGGTCCTTGGCATAAGCCACGGCCACCTCCAGCGCGCTGCGCGCCATGCCGACGCTTTGTGCGGCAATGCCGATGCGCCCGCCTTCCAGTCCACCCAGCGCAATGCCATAGCCCTCGCCCTCCTTGCCAATCAGGTTCTCGGCAGGGATACGGCAGTTGTCGAAATTGATCTGCGCGGTGTCGCTGCTGTGCTGGCCCAGCTTGTCCTCAATGCGCGCCACCACATAACCCGGCGCATTGGTCGGCACCAGGAAGGCGCTCATGCCGCGCTTGCCGGCGCCCTTGTCGGTGACGGCGATCACGATGGCCACATCGCCATTCTTGCCGCTGGTGATGAACTGCTTGACGCCGTTGATGACGTATTCATCACCCTCCAGAACGGCCGTCGTGCGCAGGCTTGAGGCATCGCTGCCCACATGCGGCTCGGTCAGGCAGAAGGCGCCCAGCATTTGGCCCTGCGCCAGTGGTTCCAGCCATTGTTTCTTTTGCTGCGCGTTGCCAAACTTCATCAGGATGGCATTGACGGGGCAGTTGGTCACGCTGATGACGGTGCTGGTGCCGCCGTCGCCGGCCGCAATTTCTTCCAGAACCAGAGCCAGCGTCACATAATCCAGCCCGGCACCGCCCAGCTCTTCGGGCACACAAATTCCATAGGCGCCCAATGCGGCCAGGCCTTTGTGGGCCTCTTTGGGAAAGTGGTGTTCCTTGTCCCACTTGGCGGCATGGGGCCAGAGCTGTTCTTGGGCAAAGGCGCGCACCGCGTCGCGGATCATTTCCTGGTCTTGGGTCAGCAGCATGGGAATCCTGAATTACGTTGTGATGGGAAAAAAAATGGTTCACCAGTGGCGGGCACGCGCGCCATCGTGCACCAGCAGCCGGCCCTTGTCGGCCGGGGTGACCGAGGCAACGGTGGTGCGGATGCCGCGCACACTGTCCTGCACACTCAAGGGTGCGCCTCGGCCACCCATGTCGGTCTGCACCCAGCCCGGGTCCATGGTGACCAGCGTGGCACGCGGATAGTCGTGCTGCGCGGCGGCCACCGCCATATTCAGCGCCGCCTTGCTGACGCGGTACAGCCAAGCGCTGCTATTGGGCACGCCTTCGATCTGCGACATCGACGATGAAAGAAACACGAATACGCCACCGGCCTCCTCCACCCACGGCGCCACCTGGGGCAAGGCCTGCATGGCGCCCAGCACATTGGTGTGCATGACGTGGTCAAAGGCTTGCTGTGTGGGCGGAGAGGTGGCGGACTCGTGGGTCAGCACGCCGGCGACATAGAACGCGAAGTCCAACTTCTCGCCATCGAGCTGCCAGCTCAGGCCGCTGACGCCGGCCGGGTTGGCCACGTCTAGTTTCAGAGGTACCGCCCCCAACTCGCGCAAGCGCTCCAGCGCCGCATCGTCGCGCGCGGTGGCGATGACACGCTCACCCGCGTCCAGATACTGGCGCACCAGCTCCAGGCCAATGCCGCGAGATGCACCGATGACAAGAACGTTCATGGTCTTTTATGCCTCCAGCCCTCGTGGAATCTGCGTGAGCAGCTCCTGAACTTATAGCATTTCCAGCGCCACGGCGGTTGCCTCGCCGCCGCCAATGCACAGCGTGGCCAAGCCTTTTTTGAGGCCACGCGCCTGCAGCGCATACATCAGCGTCACCATGATGCGCGCGCCAGACGCGCCAATCGGGTGGCCCAACGCGCAGGCGCCGCCGTTCACATTGACCTTGTCGTGCGGCACGTTCAGTTCCTTCATCAGCGCCATGGGCACGACGGCAAAGGCCTCGTTGACTTCCCACAGGTCCACATCGCCCACGGTCCAGCCGGCCTTGGCCAGCGCCTTTTGCGTGGCACCGACCGGGGCGGTGGCAAACCACTCGGGTTCCTGCGCGTGGGTGGCGTGCGCGACGATGCGGGCCAGCGGCTTGCAGCCCAGCTTGGCGGCAGTGCTCTCCTTCATCATCACCAGCGCGGCAGCGCCGTCGTTGATGCTGGAACTGGATGCAGCGGTGATGGTGCCATCCTTCTTGAAGGCGGGTTTCAGCGTGGGGATCTTGTCCAGCTTGACCTTGCCCGGGCCTTCGTCAATGGACACGATGACATCACCACCGCGACCCTTGACCGTGACGGGGGTGATTTCTGCGGCAAAGGCGCCGGATTCGGTGGCTGCCTTGGCGCGCTGCACGCTGGCGGTGGCAAATGCATCCTGCTCGGCGCGGGTGAAGCTGTATTTGGCGGCGCAGTCTTCGCCAAAGGTGCCCATGGAGCGGCCGGCCTCATACGCGTCTTCCAGGCCGTCCAGCATCATGTGGTCAAAAATGCGGTCGTGGCCGATGCGGTAGCCGCCACGGCCTTTCAGCATCAGGTAGGGCGCATTGGTCATGCTCTCCATGCCACCGGCCACCAGCACCTCGTGGCTGCCCGCGATCAGCATGTCATTGGCGAACATGGCCGCGCGCATGGCCGAGCCGCACATCTTGGACAGTGTCACCGCACCGGCGCTCTTGGGCAGGCCGCCTTTGAAGCCGGCTTGGCGCGCAGGCGCCTGGCCCTGGCCTGCCATCAGGCAGTTGCCGAACAAGACCTCGGTCACCAGCTCGGGACTGATGCCGGCGCGCTGCACCGCCGCCTTGATGGCTGCGCCACCCAGGTCATGCGCCGCGAGGCTGGAAAAGTCGCCCTGGAAAGCGCCCATGGGGGTGCGGGCTGCGCCGACGATAACGATGGAATCCGACATGCTGTTTTCTCCTGGTTTGCAAAGATAAAGAGTTGACGTTTACGTAAACGTCAATTGTGACAGACTCCGGCCAGCGGTGTCCAACTGCTGCGGTCGCGGGTGCAATCGCCGAATTTTGGATGGGTTTTATGCGGGGTTGACCCGGCACATACGGTACGACGCCAGAAACAGCGCCGCCAGCAGCAAATCGATGGACGCGAACACCAAGACCAGCGCCTCCACGCGCCCCTGCGCATACAAAACGTAGGCGGCGATACCGAAGGACAACTTTTCCAGCACTGCCGGCAGCATCAACAGCCGGTAGCGTTGCACATCACGGGAGATCACCAGAAAGGCGAACTGCCATGCCAGCGCCACACCGATAAACCCATAGAAATGCTCGGGGTGGTTCAACGGCGGAACGAATGGCACACCCAGCCGGGTCTCCAGCACATACTGCGGCAGCAGCACCAAGATGCCGTAGATGGCGGCGAACAGGAAAACGCGTTGTGCAAACCGATTGTGCTTCGTCATGTTAGGTCCATTGGGCAGTTAATCACCGCATCCATCGCAGCCACAACGTCATGCGCGCGATCCCGCACCGAACTGACTTTGGTCTTGAGGTGCCGCTTGTCCAATGGTGCAGCCTCGAAGGGCACCAGCATCAGGCTTTGGCCCTGCACTATCAACACCGGACACAGGCGACGCGGCAGGCTGGCGGATGGGAGTTCTGTGATTGCAAGTGGAACCACCATGCGGGTGGCCAGCGCTTTGAGCAGATCACTCTGGACATCGACCACGAAAGGATAGACGTCCCGCATCCGGGAACTGGGATTGGGATATACGTCGAACTGCATTACCAGACGCGCAGATCGTCGCACCAGAGGCCGTTCTTCTCAAAGCGTACGTTCTGCTCATCAATCCATGCCTTGTGGGTTTGGTTGAATGCTCTCTGCCGTGCCGCCAGTGTTTTGCTTTGCTCGGCGGATTTCAGGGCGTCATACTGCTGCGCGGACAAAATGACGCTGTCGATACGCCCATCTTTTTCGACAAAGACCGGGCCCGTCTTCGCTTGGGCGCAAACGTAACCGAATCGGTTCTTTGCCTCCGTAGCAGTGACTTGCATGGCACGACCTCCGGAAAATGATGATTGGCTATTTTAGCCATTACACATCCCCGCTGGCGACCTGCGATGAAAGTTCGCTGAGCGCCTGTGCCACCGGCTCGAACACAACCCGAAGCACCGGCACGGCAGGAAAGGGGCCGCCGAGCCCCCAGTTACACCCGGTTCCTCCGTGCACCACCGGGCTGGCGTTCCTGAAACAGAAGGGTGATCCGCGAGATGCAATCCCGCGCCACCGTCACGCCCTGGCTCGCCGCAAGGGCGATCATCAGGTTGGAACGCAGGTACCAAAGGGCGTCTATGTCGGTTGCAAAGGTGATCTTATGGCGGAGTTCGGCGTTGTCGGGGCAGTATTCCGCCATCAGCGCCAGCATCGCCTGACGCACGCGCATGAGCGTATCGGGGTCGCTGCTGATATCCTGGCCCAGCATGGCCCAAAAGCTGTTTCGAAGGCGCATGGCAATACTCCTCTCGCCGCGGGTGACATCCGTGCAAGGCACGCTTGCCCCGAACAGGCTTCCATCATCATGCGGCGTTTTGAGGGCTGGCCGCAATGGTCTGTAAATGGATGGGGCCAGGGCGTGCGGGGTCTTACGAAGAGTTACTTCTGTGTCCTCGGCATTGCCGCAGTCGATCTCTTGTCAGGATTTGGCCGTATGGGAGCGCCATGTCTGCAGCGAGATCGCCTCGCCGGATTCGGGATCTTGAACCAAGACGCGCTTGGCCTTGGGCGCGACCAGGAACACGTTCCACAGCTCCAGCCGCTCGGGCGTGTTGGCATAGACCGAGACGGACCAGTAGCAGCGCCCCTCCAGGGCAACCTGCTGGTCCAGGGATTCGCCATAGGCCACAGGGAAGGTGTGGGTACGGGACCATGCGACCAGTTCGGGCAGGCGGCGCACGGCGGCGATGGAGCGCAGGTAGTCGCTCGCATGCAGGGCCGGCGCATCACACCGCGGCGCGCGCTCCGGCACTGGCTGCATGGCCGCCTGGCCCGCAGCACCCAGACACAGCAGAATCATCAGACAGGCGAGGTTGCGCATGGGCGGCAGTGTAGCGATTCTGTCAACGCCCTAAACGAAAAAAAGCGGCCCAATCAGACTGCTTTACCGCCCGCAGGCCTGCTGCGTCAGGCCCGTGCCTGTGGCGGCTTGAAGCGCTTGTCCTTGTCATACGGGAACACGTCGTGCACGTGGCCGGCGTGGATGCGGTCCTTGTGGGCCTGCCAGAAGGTCACGTCCAGCAGATCGGCGTGGTGCTTCATGAAGATGCCGCGCACGGCCGGGTTGCCCAGCAGGAAGGGGCCGAAGGTCTCGGGGAACACGTCCTTGGGGCCCACCGTGTACCAGACCTCGCCGGACATCTCTTCTTCCTCGCTGCGCGGTGCAGGCACCCGGCGGAAGTTGCAGTCGGTGATGTATTCGATCTCGTCGTAGTCGTAGAACACGACCTTGCCGTGGCGGGTGATGCCGAAGTTCTTCCACAGCATGTCGCCGGGAAAGATGTTGGCGGCCACCAGGTCCTTGATGGCGTTGCCATATTCCACCACGCCACGCTCGATCTGCTCGCGGGCGCGCAGTGCCACGGGGCTCTGGTCGGCGGCATTGGCGCCTCCGGCATCAAAGGCTTCCTGCAGGTAGATGTTGAGCGGGATCATGCGCCGCTCGATGTAGACGTGCTTGATGATGACTTCCAGCGTGCCGTCGCCATCGCGGTCGGTGATTTCCAGCTGGCTGGGCGCAAACTTCTCTATTTCTTGAATCAGCTCGTCGCTGAAGCGGTCACGCGGAAAGCCCACCTCGCTGTATTCCAGCGTGTCGGCCATGCGGCCCACGCGGTCGTGCTGCTTGACCAGCAGGTACTTGTCCTTGATCTGCTCGCGCGTGGTGTCCTTCTGCGGCGGGTAGTAGTCCTTGATGACCTTGAACACATAGGGAAACGACGGCAGGTCAAACACCAGCATCACCATGCCCTTGATGCCGGGGGCGATGCGGAACTTGTCGGTGCTATGGCGCAGGTGGTGCAGGAAGTCGCGGTAGAACAGGGTCTTGCCCTGCTTGGCCAGGCCCAGCGCGTTGTAGATCTCGTTGCGCGGCTTGCGCGGCATCATGCTGCGCAAGAACTGCACATAGGCCGACGGAATCTCCATGTCCACCATGAAGTAGGCCCGCGCAAAGCTGAACAGCATCAGCAGGTCGTCTTCGCCAAACAGCGCGGCGTCGATCACCAGTTTGGACTTGTAGGCATGGGTGTCCTCGGCCGCATCACCCGCGGCGTTGCGGTCGTCCGTCGCCTGGGTGCGGGGCGGCATCTTGGTGTGCAGGATGGGCAGCGCAAACGGGAATTCGTTGAAGCCGTTGATCAGCTTGCCAACGATGTAGCAGCCCTTGTTGCGAAAGAACAAGCCGGTGAGCACCTGGAACTGGAAGTTGGCACGCAGCTTGGCATCGCCCAGGCGACTCATCATGGCCTCCTGCACCAGGCAGCAGTAGTGCTCCAGGTTGTCAAAGGGGCGCTGCAGGTCAAAGTCATTGACCATGCTGACCAGCACCTCGCGCATGGTTTCGCGCGTAGGGTAGTAGGAGCGGTAGGTGGGGCGTTTTTCGGATTCGTCGTTCTCGATGTACTCGGTGCTGACGGCCGGGCGCACGAAGATGAAGTCGTTCTGGAAATAGCTGCGGTGCAGGATCTTGGTGGTGACCGAGTTGAAGAAGGTCTCTGCCAGCTCCGGCTGGTGGTGGTTCACCAGCAGGCCAATGTAGTGCAGCTTGATCTGGTGCCATATCTCCATGGGTTGCTCGCCAGCCTTGAACTCGCGCTCCAGCCGCTTCGAACACTCCATGACCCGCAAATCATAAAACTCGATGCGCTCGCGCTGGGCTCGCTGCTGGCCATGCCAGTCTGCCGTCTCGAAGCGGTGCTTGGCGCGCGCCGACTCGGTGCGAAACAACTGGTAGTGGCGGTTGAAGCCGTCCATCATCGCCTTGGCGATGTCGTAGGCAATGGAGGAGTCCAGTCGGGTTGGGAACATATTGCTACTGTATTGATAGCTGTTTACACAGCATTGACGAGGGCTAGAACACGATTTGACTAAAATCTATCCGTGACGTGGAATCAGGCGCACGCCCGACAGGGCCTGGCGGTAAAGGGCGTCCAGGTCGTCGGTGCCGCTGACCGTCATGTGCAGATCCTGGATCAGGCCGTCCTGCAGGCCATAGACCCAGCCGTGCAGGGTCACGTCCTGGCCGCGCGCCCAGGCGTCCTGCATCACGGTGGTCTGGGCCACGTTGACCACCTGCTCGATGGCATTCAACTCGCACAGCGCATCGGCCCGGCCGTGTTCTGGAATCACCTCCAGAATGTCACGGTGGCGGTCGCGCACGTCCTGGATGTGGCGCAGCCAGTTGTCGGCCAGGCCAATGCGCGCGCCTTCCAGCGCCGCCTGCACGCCCGAGCAGCCGTAGTGGCCCACCACCATGATGTGGGCCACGTTCAATCGCTCCACCGCAAACTGGATGGTGGACAGCGCATTCAGGTCGGAATGCACGACCACGTTGGCCACGTTGCGGTGCACGAAGATCTCGCCCGGCTCCAGCCCCGTGATCTGATTCGCGGGCACACGGCTGTCGGAGCAGCCAATCCACATGTACTTGGGCTTTTGCTGCGCCTTCAGGCTGGTAAAAAAGCCGGGGCGCTCAGCCTCCATGCGGGCGGCCCAGACACGGTTGTGGGCAAAGAGATCGCTGAGTTTGCTTGACATGGGGTCCTTCTAATCAGTTGAGGACAGAGCTTGCGCAGAGCGCCGCGGTCTGTCCCGCAAAGCTATTTTCTATTCAGTGAGATACGCACATTCCAGTCGAGCAGCCCATAGCGGGCCCGCTCCTGCTGGTCATCCAACGCGTTGAACTGACAATCGGCACCAGCCAGTTTCGCACCCGCTGTGGGCGCCGAACTGCAGGCAAAGGAATTCGGGTTGCCCAGTTGCCACAGGCCCTGGGCGTTGCGGGCCTCGCCGGTGAAGAACAGGATGCGCGGCGCATCCAGCGGCGAAGCCTCTGGCGTGCGCAGCAGGTTGCGCCCTGCGTTGATGTAGGGGCCGTTGACGCCCACCAGCGGCAGCAGGGTGCTGAACATGTCGCGGTGGCTGGCCGGCAGAGCTTGCTGCGGGCCGCACTGCGGGCCACCCAGGCCATCGCCCCAGATCACGAACGGAACCTGGCGCTGCAGGTAACGTCGCGGCGCCTCGGCATACATGCCAAAGGAGCGCACATTGTGGTCGCCCGTGGCAGCCACAATGGTGCTGGCCTTGAGCGGGCCCTTTTGCACGTCCTGCACAAAGCCGCCCAGCAGATCGGCGGCGTAGTGGTAGGAATCCAGATTGAGCATCAGCGTGTCGGACGTAGTCTCACCCTTCCACTGCGCCATGTCGCGCGGCACGCGCTGGTAGTCGGCCGGCAGGTCGTAGGGCGGGTGGTTGGTGCTGGTCAGCACAAAGACAAAGATGGGCTTGTCGGTGGGCTGGGCCGCCAGACGCTTGGTCAGGTATTTGAAGACATAACTGTCCCACACGCCCCAGATGCCCAGAACGGCGTCGGGGTACTGCTTCTTCAACGTGTTGGCATCCACCACCTCGTCAAAGCCCTGCACCGCCAGCACGCGGTTCAGGTCGCGCCAGCCAGAGCGGGCCGAGGTGACAAACAAGGTCTGGTAGCCCGCATCCTTGATCACTTTGGGAATGGCCCAGGGAATCGGCTTGCGACCGACATCACCCAGTGTCAGAGGCGTGATCGGCGTGGAAAACAGGATCGCCTCTAGCGAGGGGTGGGTGCCGGCATGGGCCGAGTCGAAATTGCTGAAATGGCAGGCCTTATCGAGGGTCGGCGCCAGGCGACCCAGCACGTCGAACTTCGGCCCCTGGTACAGCATGGGCTCGGCGCTCCACGACTCCATCAGGAAGAACACCAGGTTCTTCTTCGGCGTGCCAGCGGGCAGGGCCGCGTGGGCCGTGAGCGCGGCCTTGATTTCGGCATCGCTGCCGTGGGGCAGGCTCAGCACCTGGGCGGCTGCCTGGGCCGAGTCAAAGCCCATGGCCTTGAGCCCGGCCAGCGGGTTCTGCAGGTTCTGCGACTGGCCACGGCTGTCCCACGCATATTTCAGGGCGATGGGACCGTTGGGCACCATGTCGTTGAGGAATTGTGAGGTGGTCACCGTGAGGTGCTGGCGCTGCAAGGCCATCTCGCGGATCGTGCCCTTGCCGGCAAACAGCAACGCAAACAACACGACGATGACCAGCACCAGCTTGACGGCGGCATGGTGGGTCTGCAGCACAGCATCCGGTTTGAGCCGCGCCACCAGGGAACGGTGCAGCGCCACCGAAGCAACCGTCAACACTGCCGCCAGCAGCAAGGTCCAGATCACCGGAAAGTCGCGCCAGATGGTCTGCAACACCGCAACCGTATCGTCCTCCACCAGGCCAAACACCAGCGAATCAATGGGCGTCTTGTAAAAACCGAAGTAGTGCAGATTGACCAGGGACAGCATCACGTAAAGAAATGCCACCCCGGCGGCGATGCGCCCCTGCACCTTGCCCGACACCCAGGGCAGCACCAGCAGCAACAAAAAGCCGGCCACGGCACTGACCTTCAGATCGAACCGAAAACCCTGGACCAGCACGCTGGCCAGGTCGGTCGTGGAGACGTGGTATCCGCTGGGCCAGAAGTACGCCAGTTGCCCCAGACGGATCAGAGACAACGCCACCACCAATGGCACGATCAGCACCCAGGCGCGCATCAGACCGCGCAGGATGCCGTGGAGAAGTGAACTCAGTGCGAGGGTGGGGGCGAATTTCATCAGCCCTACATTGTCTCCGCGAACAGCTCCCGGCCAATCAGCATGCGGCGAATCTCGCTGGTACCAGCCCCGATTTCATACAACTTGGCGTCGCGCCACAGGCGGCCCAGCGGGTATTCGTTGATGTAGCCGTTGCCACCAAAGATCTGCACACCCTCGCCAGCCATCCAGGTCGCCTTCTCGGCCGTCCACAGAATGACGGAAGCACAGTCCTTGCGGACCTGGCGCACATGTTCCACGCCCAGCAAGTCCAGGTTCTTGGCCACGGTGTAGGCAAAGCTGCGGCCGGCCTGCAGCACGGTGTACATGTCGGCGACCTTGCCCTGGATGAGCTGGAATTCACCGATGCTCTGGCCAAACTGTTTGCGGTCGTGGATGTAGGGGATGACGTTGTCCATCACGGACTGCATGATGCCCAGCGGGCCGCCGGTCAGCACGGCGCGCTCGTAGTCCAGGCCGCTCATCAGCACCTTGGCGCCACCGTTGACCTGGCCCAGCACATTGGCGTGCGGCACTTCCACATTGTTGAAGACCAGCTCACCGGTGTGGCTGCCGCGCATGCCCAGCTTGTCGAGCTTTTGCGCGATGCTGAATCCGGGCATGCCCTTTTCGATCAGGAAGGCGGTGACGCCGCGCGCGCCGAGTTCGGGCTCGCTCTTGGCATAGACCACCAGCGTGTCGGCGTCGGGGCCGTTGGTGATCCACATCTTGGAGCCGTTCAGCAGGTAGTAGCCGCCCTTGTCTTCCGCCTTGAGCTTCATGCTCAAGACGTCCGACCCGGCGCCGGGTTCGCTCATCGCCAGCGCACCCACGTGTTCACCGCTGACCAGCTTGGGCAGGTATTTGGCGCGCTGGGCATCCGTGCCATTGCGCTTGATCTGGTTCACGCACAGGTTGCTGTGCGCACCGTAGGACAGGCCCACGCTGGCCGATGCGCGGGAAATTTCTTCCATGGCGATCATGTGGGCCAGGTAGCCCATGTTGGCGCCGCCATATTCCTCGCCGACGGTGATGCCGAGCACGCCTAAGCTCCCCATCTTCTGCCACAGGTCCATCGGGAACTGGTCGTTCTTGTCGATCTCAGCGGCGCGGGGCGCGATCTCGGCTTGGGCAAATTCACGCACCGCGTCACGCAGGGCGTCAATGTCTTCGCCGAGTTGGAAGTTCAGTCCGGGCAGGTTGTTCATGGGGGTCTCCTCGTTGGTTGGTTTGGTGGGTTCGTGGCCGTCAGGCCTTGGCTGTGTTGGCGACCTTGCCGGTCTTGGCCAGGAGCGCGCGCGCTTCTTTCTCGTGAGTCTTGAGTTCGGCCAGGTTGGCCTGCATGTCGGCCATCTGGGCCTCCAACTGCTTGCGGTGCATGGCCAGCACGTCCAGAAATTTCTTCAGCTGCGCGCCGGTATCGCGCGGGCTGTCATACATCTCGATAATTTCCTTGGCTTCGGTCAGGGTGAAGCCCAGGCGCTTGGCACGCAGCGTGAGTTTCAGGCGGGTGCGGTCACGCCCGCTGTACACGCGCGAACGCCCGCCCGGCCCGGCCCGCTTGGGCTCCAGCAGCCCCAGATCTTCGTAAAACCGGATGGCGCGCGTGGTCAGATCGAACTCGCGTGCCAGATCGCCAATGCTGTAGGTAATACTCATGAGGATGGTGTGAACATCGGAGACAACGCCCCCAAGAGACGCCGCCTAGAATGCCCGTTCTGTTGACGTTTACGTAAACGTCAATTATGTAATAAAAAAGGGGCTCCCCATGAACGAACTGGAAATGCAACTCCACTACCCGTTGGGCGACACCCTGGCCCCCGACGGCGGCACGCTGGAAGTGGCCCCCGGCGTGAAGTGGATTCGCATGGCCCTTCCCTTTGCGCTGAACCACATCAACCTGTGGCTGCTGCGCGATTGTGTGGACGGTGTCGATGGCTGGAGCATCGTCGATTGCTGCATCCACCGCGACGAGGCCAAGGCGCAGTGGGAATCCATTTTTGCCAACGAACTGCAGGGCCTGCCGATCCTGCGCGTCATCGTCACGCACATGCACCCGGACCATATTGGCCTGGCCGCCTGGCTGTGTGAGCGTTGGAACGTGCGTCTGTGGATCAGCGCCACCGACTACCAGATCGCCCGCCTTGGGTGCATGGGCCCGACCGGTTTTGGTGGCGACCGCGCGGCGGAATACTTTGCATCTCACGGGCTGAACAGCCCGGAGGCCTTGGAGCAGATCAGGGCGCGCACCGGCTACTTCCCTTCCCTGGTGCCTTCGGTTCCGCCGAGCTACCGCCGGCTCATGGACGGCATGCTGCTGACCATTGGCGGACGCGCGTGGCGCTGCATCAGCGGCTATGGCCATGCGCCGGAGCACATTGCCCTGTACTGTGATGGACTGAAGGTGCTGATCGGCGGCGACATGATGCTGCCGCGCATCTCGACCAATGTCAGCGTGTACGAGCAGGAGCCCGAGGCGGATGCGTTGAAGCTGTTCCTGGACTCCATCGACAAGTTTCGCAGCCTGCCCGAAGACACGCTGGTGCTGCCCTCGCACGGCAAGCCCTTCACCGGCCTGCACACCCGCATTGGGCAACTGCACGACCACCACCGCGACCGCCTGGCCGAGGTCATGGAAGCCTGCAGCGAACGCCCCTGCAGCGCGGCAGACATCCTGCCCGTATTGTTCAAGCGCCCCATGGACCTGCACCAGACGACCTTCGCCATGGGCGAGTCGGTGGCCCACCTGCACGCGCTGTGGTTTGCCGGCAAGCTGCAACGCAGGCTGGAAGCCGATGGTGTCTACCGGTTTGGCGTCACACCGGGAGCCAGCACATGATCGACCTGTATTACTGGACCACCCCCAACGGCCACAAGATCACGATGGCTCTGGAGGAGGCGGGCCTGCCCTACCGCATCCTCCCGGTGAACATCAGCAAAGGCGAGCAGTTTGATCCGGCCTTTTTGCAGATCGCACCGAACAACCGCATTCCCGCCATCGTCGACACGGCGCCAAACGATGGTGGCGCGGCCATTCCCCTCTTTGAATCCGGCGCCATCCTGCTGTACCTGGCGGACAAGACGCAGCGCTTCATCCCGCAGGACCTGCGCGGCCGTAACGTTGCCCTGCAATGGCTTTTCTGGCAGATGGGTGGCCTGGGGCCCATGGCTGGGCAGAACCACCATTTTGTGCAGTACGCACCGGAGCGCATTCCCTATGCCATGGAGCGCTACGTCAAGGAAACGGGACGCCTGTACGGCGTGCTCAACAAGCACCTGATGGATGGCCGCGAGTACATCGCCGGCGACTATTCCATTGCCGATATGGCCTGCTACCCGTGGATCGTGCCGCATGCGCGCCAGCAGCAGAACCTGGCGGACTTTCCGCACCTGGCGCAGTGGTTTGAACGGGTCGCCCAGCGTCCGGCCACGGTGCGTGCCTACGAGGTTGCCAAGACCATCAACACCGCCCCCACGGTGAACGCAGACTCCCGTTCCGTGCTGTTTGGGCAGGATGCGCGAACGGTGCGCTGAGCGCCCCTACCACTTCGGAATCGAATCGTCCTTGAGCTGCCCGCGCAGTTCGGCGTAGTCGGGCACCACGCTGCGTACCGTGTCCCAGAAGCGCGCGCTGTGGTCCATGACGCGCAGGTGGCTGAGTTCGTGGGCGACCACGTAGTCGATGACGGCGGGGCGGAAGTGGATCAGGCGCCAGTTCAGGCGGATGGAGCCGTCGATGCGGGCGCTGCCCCAGCGGGTGCCGGCTGAACTCAGGCTGAGCTTGCGCCATTGCACCTGCAGCAGGGGCGCAAAGTGGTCCAGCCGCTGCAGGAAATGCGCACGCGCATGGCGCATCAGCCAGGCTTGCACGGCGTCGCGGATCTGCTCGGGCGTGGCGTGCTTGGGCAAACCCACACGCAGGATGCCCGCCGCATCGAGCTGGGCACCGACGTCGCCAAAGGTATGACCCGGGTCCAGCAACAGACGCACCGGCTCGCCCAACAGCGGCAGTTCCGCGCCATCCACCCAGTGGATGCGCGCCTCGTGCTGGCGTGCCATGCGCTCGCGCGACTCGCCCAGCTTGCGGGTGATCCACTGCGACTTTTCCCGCAAGGCGGCCTCCACCTCGGCGACCGGCGTCCAGCGGGGCGCTCGCACCACCAGGCCATCGGGGCCGACCACAAAGCCAATGGTGCGCCGCTTGGCGCGCTGGAACAGGTAGCCGACCACCGCGTCACCCAGGCGCAGTTCCCGGGTCGCCCGGGGGTGGCGAAACAGCGCGGGAACAATGGCCTGCTGGAGCGGCTGCACCTGACCATGGGGCACTCCAGGCGCTTCAATTGCTACACTTTCAGGAGCAACCTGCGTAGCATCCACGAGGGCTGGAGGTTCAAACAGATCCAAGGTGTATTGGAAAAAGCTACGCATGGTGTGCACAATGCGTGGCGCACGCGCCTAGCGGTAGGCCTCGGGGTCCAGGCGGCGCATTTCGGCCTCGATCCAGTTTTCCACTTCCTGCATCAGTTCCTTGTGGTGGCGCCCGATGCTGGGGATGGGTTTGCCGATGGACACGTCCACAATGCCCGGCGTCTTGATGAAGGCCTTGCGCGACCAGCATTTGGCCGAGGTCACCGCAATCGGGATGACCGGCGCGCCGGTCTGCACGGCCAGGCGGGTGCCGCTGGTCTCGTACACGCCTTTTTGTCCGCGCTCAATCCGGGTGCCTTCCGGAAACATGATGATCCAGATGCCCTGGGCCAGACGTTCCTTGCCCTGGGCCACAACCTTTTTGAAGGCCTGCGTGCGCAGGCTGCGGTCGATGTGAATCATGTCCAGGAGGCCAATGGACCAGCCAAAGAACGGCACATAGAGCAGTTCTTTCTTGAACACATAGGCCAGCGGGTGCGGCATGATGGCCGGCATCAGAAAGGTCTCCAAGGTGGACTGGTGCTTGACCAGCAGCACGGCAGGCGTCTTCTCACCTACGGGCAGGTTTTCCATGCCGGTGATGCGTGTCTCGATGCCCAGAATCGCGCGGGCGCTGCCCACACTGCTCAGGCCCAGCCAGGCCGAGGCGATGCGGTAGCGGGTGGCGCGGCTCATGCCAAACAGTGCACCCAGCACGATGGCCATGGTGTAGGGCACTACGGTGAGTGCCATCCAGGCCATGTGCAGAACCGAACGAATAAAGGACATAGTTAACGAAACAGGCCTGTAGCCCTCGCGGATATTGAATGCATAGCTACTAAAACAGTAGCGCTATAGATCGGCAGCTTGGGATGGCCGTGCGTCCGGGCCGATCAGGTACTCGGCGAATGCGGCCAGGTCCGCGTGCACCACGGTATTGGCCGGGTAGCCTTCAGGCAAAGGCAGGTCGCGGTAGGCGGCGGCCTTGCCGGTCAGAACCAGGTGGGGCTCACATCCAGCCGAGACGGCTGCCACCAGATCACGCTGCGAATCGCCCACAGCGGGCACACCGCGCAATTCCGCGCCATAGCGTTCGGCAATCTGTTCGAACAGACCGGGCTCCGGCTTGCGGCAGTGGCAGCCTTCGTCCGGCGCATGCGGGCAATAAAAAATACCATCCACCCGCCCGCCAACGGCAGCCAGCATGCTGTGCATCTTGGCGTGCATCGCGTTGAGCGAAGCCATGTCAAACAGACCACGCCCCAATCCCGACTGGTTGGTCGCCACCACCACATGCCAGCCCGCATGGTTCAGCCGCGCAATGGCTTCCAGCGCACCGGGCAGCGGCTGCCACTCGGACGGGGACTTGACGAACTCGGCACTGTCTTCGTTGATGGTGCCGTCGCGGTCGAGGATGACAAGCTTCATATCAGGCCGCCAAGCGCGAAAGATCGGCCACGCGGTTCATGGCATCGTGCAGTGTCTTGAGCAGGCCCTGGCGGTTCAGGCGCAGGTCCAACTGTTCGGCATTGACCATGACGCCATCAAAGAAGGCATCCACCGGCGCGCGCAGCGCGGCCAGGGTTTGCAGCGAGGCCGTGTAGTCGCCAGCAGCCAGTTGCGCCTGGGCCTTGGGTGCCACATCCTGCATGGCGGCGAACAGGGCCTTCTCGGCGGGCTCCTGCAACAGGATCTCGCTGACATGGGCGTCCACGTCGGGCGCCTTCTTGAGGATGTTGCTGATACGCTTGTTGGCAGCGGCCAGGGCTGGCGCTTCGGGCAACGCAGCGAATGCACGCACAGCGGCCAGGCGCTTGGGCACGTCGCCCAGGCGCTGCGGACGCAGGGCCAGCACGGCGTCGACCTCTTGTGCGCTGTAGCCCTGGTCACGCAGGGAACCGGCCAGACGGTCGTAGATGAAGTCTTGCAGCTTGGGCTGGTGGGCGGCAAAGTCGGACTGCTCCTTGTCGGGCCAGAGTTCCAGCATGGCGCCAAAGGCCTTGGTCGCGTTGGCCAGGATGGCGTCCAGGTTTAGCGAGAAGTCGGCTTCCATCAGGATGCGGATCACACCCAGCGCATGGCGGCGCAGCGCAAACGGGTCCTTGTCGCCGGTGGGCAGGTTGCCGATGCCGAACATGCCAACCAGGGTTTCCAGCTTGTCGGCCAGGGCCACGACGCTGCCAGTGTGGTTGCGCGGCAGGGCGTCGCCGGCAAAGCGGGGTTTGTAGTGGTCTTCAATGGCGATTGCCACACCGTCTCGCAGGCCGTCATGCCGGGCGTAGTAGCCGCCCATGATGCCTTGCAGTTCCGGGAATTCGCCCACCATGTCGGTCAACAGATCGGTCTTGGCCAGTGTGGCGGCCTGCTGCACCTTGCTGGCCAGCACGTCCAGTTCGTCCTTGGCGTGTGCGGTGTAGGGCACGGTGGCGTTGCGCAGTTGCTCGACGATGAGCGCGGCAATGTCGGCCACGCGCTGGGCGCGCTCACCCTGGGTGCCGAGCTTGTTGTGGTAGACCACCTTGGCCAGACCATCGACGCGGGAGGCCAGCGTCTTCTTGCGATCCTGGTCGAAGAAGAACTTGGCATCGGCCAGGCGCGGGCGCACCACGCGCTCGTTGCCGCCAATCACTGCACTGGCGTCCGCCGGGCTGATGTTGCTGACCACCAGAAACTGGTTGGTGAGCTTGCCGTGGCTGTCCAGTAGCGGGAAGTATTTCTGGTTCGCCTTCATGGTCAGGATCAGGCACTCCTGCGGCACGTCCAGAAATTCCTTTTCGAACTGGCAAATGAGCACATTGGGGCGCTCGACCAGCGCGGTGACTTCATCGAGCAAGGCGTCGTCGTCAATCGGTTGGCAACCACCACCGACTTTGGCCGCAGCAGCAGCCAACTGGCGCGCGATTTCCGCCTTGCGTTCGGCAAAGGAGGCAATGACGGCGCCGTCGCGCTGCAACGTAGCGGCGTAGCTGTCCGCGTCCGCAATCACCACCGGCGACACGGCCGCTTCAAAGCGGTGGCCCTGCGTGGTGTGGCCGGCTGTCAGGCCCAGCACCTTGACCGGCACCACGGTCTTGCCGTGCAGCGCCACCAGACCGTGCGCGGGGCGCACGAAGTTCACGCTGGTCCAGCCGGGCAGCGCACAGTCGCGCTCCAGTTGGTAGCTCATGACTTTGGGGATGGGCAGCTTGGCAATGGCTTCTTCTAACGCCTTTTGCAGACCCGTGTCCAACGTGGCACCGGTGACCAAGCTGTCGTAGAACAGGGCCTCTGCCTTGCCGTCGGGTGCACGCTTGAGGGCCGCCACGGCGGCTGCGGGGTTGCTGACATCTGCCCCCAGGGCCTGCAGCTTTTTGATCAGTGCCGGTGTCGCGTTGCCGCTGACATCCAGACCCACGGTGACGGGCATCAGCTTCTGCTGCACGGCCTTGTCGGCGGCCTTCAGCCACACGTGGCTGATGTGCGCGGCCAGGCGGCGCGGCGAGGCAAATGCGGTTGTCACCGAGTCGCCATTGATGAGCCCGAGGATGCGGAGTTGGTCGGCCAGTTGGGTGGCAAAGGCATCGCCCAGTTTTTTGAGCGCCTTGGGCGGCAGTTCTTCGACAAACAGTTCAACGAGAAGGTTTTGGGTCGTCATCATGCAGCTTTCTTCGTCGTCGTCATCTGTTCCACCCATTCGCGCGGGGCCAGCGGGAAGCCCAGGCGTTCGCGACTCTCAAAATAGCTTTGCGCAACGCCCCGTGCCAGGTTGCGGATGCGGCCGATGTAGGCGGCGCGCTCGGTCACGCTGATGGCGCCGCGCGCGTCCAGCAGGTTGAAGCTGTGAGCGCACTTCAGCACTTGTTCATACGCGGGCAGCGCAAGCTGTTGTTCCATCAAATGTTTGGCTTGCTTCTCGTGCGCCGTAAATGCGGTGAACAAAAAGTCGGCGTCGCTGTGCTCAAAGTTGTAGGTGGATTGCTCGACCTCGTTTTGCTTATACACATCTCCGTAGCTCAGCCCGTCCGTCCACGTCAGGTTGAAGACGTTGTCAACGCCTTGCAGGTACATGGCCAGGCGCTCCAGGCCGTAGGTGATCTCGCCGGTGATCGGCTTGCAGTCGATGCCGCCGACCTGCTGGAAGTAGGTGAACTGCGTCACCTCCATGCCGTTGAGCCAGACTTCCCAGCCCAGGCCCCAAGCGCCCAGCGTGGGGTTTTCCCAGTCGTCTTCGACGAAGCGGATGTCGTTCTTCTTCAGATCAAAACCCAGGGCTTCGAGCGAGCCTAGGTACAGCTCCAGGATGTTGCTGGGTGCGGGCTTCAACACCACCTGGTACTGGTAGTAGTGCTGCAGGCGGTTGGGGTTCTCACCATAGCGGCCGTCCTTGGGGCGGCGGCTGGGCTGCACATAGGCAGCCTTCCACGGCTCCGGGCCCAGGGCGCGCAGGAACGTGGCAGTGTGTGAGGTGCCGGCACCGACTTCCATGTCGTAGGGTTGCAGCAATGCGCAACCCTGATCGGCCCAATAGGCCTGCAACTTCAGGATGATTTGTTGAAATGTGAGCATGCCCCGATTTTACAGGGGCGAAACCGTTAGCGTGCCCTCGCAGGCCTTGCGCGGATAGCTATGAAAACAATAGCAAGCGAGAGTATCCACAGCGGCCACAGCCCAAAGCGGCCGACCCACCAGGCAAAGGGCGTGGTTCCGCTGCGCCCTTCTACCGTGCCGACTAGCGCCCCACGGGTGTAGCGCGGCAAGGACTGGGCCACCTGGCCGGTGTGGTCGATGATGACCGTGGCACCCGTGTTGGTGGCGCGCACCATGGGTCGCTCGAACTCCAGGGCGCGCATGCGGCTGATCTGCAAATGCTGGTCGATGGCCACCGTGTCACCAAACCAGCCGATGTTGCTGACATTCACGAAGATGGTGGGCGCACGCGCCGGGTCGACAAAACGCACGCCCAGTTCCTCGCCAAAAAGATCCTCGTAGCAGATATTGGCCGCCAGGCGCTGGCCCTTCCAGTCAAAGGAGTCCTGCCCGACCGCGCCGCGGTTGAAGTCACCCAGCGGAATGTTCATCATCCGTGTGAACCATTTGAACAGTGGCGGGATGAATTCGCCAAACGGCACCAGGTGGTGCTTGTCGTAGCGCCAGACTGCTTTCTGCTCTGGTGCAAAGCCGACGACGGAGTTGGTGTAACCCTCTGCCATGTTGCCCAACGGCACGCCAATCAACGCGGCCTGCCCCTTGCCAGCGAAACGGTTCTTCAAGGCATCCCAGTAGTCCTCGGGCAAATCCTGGGGCAACAGGGGAATGGCCGTTTCGGGCGCAACGATCAGGTCGGTGTTGCTGCGGTTGATCTGGTCGCCGTACCAACTGAGCGCCAGCGGCACGCCCGTGCCGGACTGAAATTTCTCGTCCTGCGGAATATTCCCCTGCAGCAGCGTCACGGACAGGCTCCCTGCGGGCGTTGACCACACGGGCAGTAGTCCTGCCGGCGCCAGCATGCCAAAACCCAAAACGGCGGCCAACACAGACCGCTGCGCCCAACCGCTGTGCAACACCGCAGCACCGGCTGCCGCAATCCAGGCCGCCAGGAAGCCGACGCCATAGGAGCCGATCCACGGAATCCACGGTGTCAAGGGACCATTGGCATGTGCGTAGCCAATGGCGCCCCAGCCAAAACCGGTCAACCAGGTGCCACGGGCCATTTCGGCCATGGTCCACAGCGCAGCAAACGCGAAGGTACTGAGCCACGGGCCGCGCTGGCGCAGCCGCCAGTACATGCCACAGGCAATTGCGTAGTACGCCCCCAGCGCCATGGCCAGCGCCACAATCGCCAGAACGGTCAGCGCGGCGTTGAGCCCAGCAAAGGTGTGCATGGAGACATACAACCACCAGAACGTGGCACAGAGCCAGGCGGTGGCAAACAGCAGGCCCGTGGCAGCGGCCTGACTGCTACTGGTACAGCGGTGCAACACCCCCAACAAAGCTGCTAGCGCAAGGCACTGCAACCACCAGATCGGCTCCCCTCCAGCATACCCAAACGAAAACGGCCAGTTAGTCCCCGCAGAATTTGCGTATGCAGCTATAAAAACAATAGCAAATTGAAAACTAGCGGTTGCTGCAGAACGCCGAGGCGATGCCGTTTCGAACATGGGCTCAGGGGCTGACTTCGACGACTGGCGATACCTTGAACCACTTTACGGCGCCGCCCTTGGTGTGGAGTACCAGAAAATCCAGGCCGCCCAGCGTGTGCTGCTCGCCGCGCTTGGGAACATGGCCCATCTCGTGGGCGATCAGGCCACCAATGGTGTCGAACTGGTTTTCGGGGTCAGAGCCTATCAGCGTGACAGAAAACGCGTCGTTGACCCGATCGATGGGGGTGTCGCCGCTGACGCGGTAGGTGCGGTCGGCCAGAGCAAAGATATCGCCCTCGTCTTCTGCAATGTCGAATTCGTCCTCGATCTCACCGACGATCTGCTCCAGCACGTCCTCGATGGTGATCAGGCCCGCCACGCGGCCGAACTCGTCTATGACGATGGCCAGGTGGTTGCGGTTGCCACGGAAGTCGCGCAGCAGATCGTTCAATCCCTTGGTTTCGGGCACAAAGACTGCGGGGCGCAGCAATGCGCGGATATTGAGTTCGGGCGCCCGCTGGAGCTTCAGCAGGTCCTTGGCCATCAGAATGCCGATGACGTTTTCGCGTTCCCCCTCAAACACTGGAAAGCGCGAGTGCGCCGTGTCGATCACCGTGTTGAGCAGGCTGTCCATGGGCGACTGGATGTTGATCAGGTCCATGCGCGTGGCGGGCACCATCACGTCCCCGGCCGTCATGTCGGCCATGCGGATCACGCCTTCCAGCATGACTCGGGACTCGGCGCCAATGATGTTGTTATCTTCCGCCTCAGCCAGCGTCTCTATGAGTTCGGCCGTCGAGTCCGGTCCGGGATGGAGGAACTCGGCGAGCTTGCGCAGGAAGGTGCGTTTGTCTTCCTTGTCGGGCATGCGCGCGGGATTGGGGTCTGACACTGACGTGGGGGCATAGTCTGCCGTTGTTGCGGACCCCCTAGGATAGCGGATTTGTGTGACGGCCCCGGCTGGAGCCGTCCCGCCTCAGTACGGCATGCGGCTCTGGGCGTCGATGGCGCCGCGGCGTACGGCCTGCACATCGGCCAGAAAGCTCCAGAACTGCTTGGCCTGCACTTTGAGGCGGTAGTCGGTCTGGGCCACCTGCTCCTCGATGATTTCGGTTACCCGGCTGTCCAGCGTGGATTCTGGCAGTTGCAGGTAAGCCTCACTTTCGGTGCCATCGCGTTCGACGCGGGCACCGGCGTTGCGGGCAATCTTCAACATGGCGGTGTTTTCGCTCAAGGCATGGATGAACATCATGCTGACGCCATCGTTGGTCGCATGCATCGCGGCCCGCTCAAACAGGCGCGCGCCATAACCTTTGCCACGCGCAGACGGGAGCACCGATACGCCGAATTCTGCGCAGGAACCATGTCCCTCGTCCTTGGCGTAGGCCAGATGGGCCATCGCAATCAGTTCAAGCTTGCGGTTGTAGATACCGAAGATTTCATCTCGCTCGAAGTCCAGACTCTCAACGTAGCGCTGGATCTGGTGGTCTTGTGCCGAATAGCCGAATCGCAGGTAGCGGTCCTGTGGCTCCAGCGACAGCAAGTGGTTGGCAATGCGTTCCCGATGGTTGGCACCGAGTGAACGTATAGGGACCAGCAGCGGAGCTGGGCGCGTGGCCCCGGCATCGTCTTCGCCTTCGTGGGGAGGGCGCAGCAAATCGAACCCCGCTTCCAGTGAGGCTTTGATCAGAGTGGTTGCATCAAGCATGGTCGGACTATACGGGTTTTCCCTAGTGTTTACTCACCAATTCAGTAACCAAGGCGACTATGTGCCTCTCATACCAAACAAATAGGGGATATTGTTTCTCAAAATTGTTATATGGAGATGCTCCGTACGAGAGTGAGTACTTCCATCTCAGTCCGTAACGCCGCTCCGCGGCCGGTGTTTTTGTAACGGACGATCACACAGGTGAGAGTGGCAGTTCGGTACACTGAACCCCATTATGGAAGCAGCAGCAACGATTCGGAGCGCCGTCGCGCGGGTGGCGGCTTTGCGGCAGGACACAGCGGCATCCCCAGTGCTTCACACAGCCATACTTTCGGTCAAGGCGTTTCAGGCGCAGAGATTTGCGGGTACCTACGCAGACTTGCTTGTGTCAAAGGAATACGCCGGCGCAGCCCGGTTCTTTTTGGACGATTTGTACAGCGACAAGGATTATTCGCTTCGCGATGCGCAGTTCGCACGGATTGCTGGCGCGCTGCAGCGACTATTTCCGAAACAAGTCGTTGCAACGGCTGTCATGCTGGCCCAGTTACATGTCCTGACGGAAGAACTTGATCGCCAGATGGCGTTGGCCTGGATGGGTGGCACCGTCGATGTCAACTGCGACCAGGTGACCCGCTACATGGCCTGTTGGTCGGCCGTGGGGCGAGAGCGCGACAGAGATCGTCAATTGGAAATGGTGCTGGAGGTCGGTGCCGAGCTGGATCGTCTGACCCGCACTCGAGGACTTCGGATGATGCTGCGCATGATGCGCAGACCGGCGATGGCGGCTGGCCTGGGTTCCCTGCAGACCTTTCTGGAATCCGGGTTTGATATCTTTGCGGAAATGGCTGGTAAGGATTCGCGGGCCCAGAAATTTCTCGACACGATTCGGGAGCGTGAGTCCGCCTGGATCCAGCGACTCACCGCGGCTGACCCATCCGCCGTTGAGACTGAATTGCGGGCGTGTCTGTCCCGGAATCATTAGTGTTTTGCTGCGCGTCGTTGGCAGGCGTTCACCATATCTCTTCCAATTTTTCCTAGGAATAACTGATGACTCTTGCATTTCCTCCTGGCCTGCACATGTTCGAACGGGGCTGGCTTTCGTCAAACAACATTTTGATTGTGGATGCGGACCATTCAGTCCTTATCGACAGTGGCTATTGCACACATGGCAGTCAAACCCTCGCACTAGTTCGCTCGGTGTTGGGTGACCGGCCCCTGGATTTACTGCTCAATACCCATTTGCATAGTGATCATTGCGGGGGAAATGCACTGCTCCAGGCTCAATATCCTGGACTGACAACACGAATCCCTCCGGGAAATGCGGATGAAGTCACGCGCTGGGATGAGTCGGTGTTGACCTATGCCGGAACCGGCCAGCAGTGCCCCCGTTTCAGCTTTCAGGGGCTGTTAATCCCGGGCGAGGTGATGGCGATCGGCAAGCAGGAATGGCAGATTCACGGCGCTGGAGGCCACGACCCACACTCTGTTGTTCTCTATGAGCCTAAGTCCGGGGTTCTGATATCGGCGGACGCACTGTGGGAAGAAGGCTTCGGCGTGGTGTTTCCAGAGCTCGAAGGTGTGAGTGCATTTACCGAAGTGGGGTTGACACTGGATCTCATTGAGTCCTTGCACCCTAAACTGGTGATTCCGGGTCATGGGCGGGCATTCACCGATGTTCACAAGTCCTTGGGAATCGCGCGTGGGCGCCTCGATTTCTTTGTTCGCTATCCCGCCAAGCACCAGCAACATGCAGCGAAGGTTCTACTGAAGTTCAAACTACTGGAACTGCAAGCTTGCTCGATGGAGCTGCTGCTGCATTGGGTTGGAGCAACACCCTATTTGGGCCGACTCCAGCGAGAGCAATACCCGCAGTTAACAACGCCAGAAATGACGGAGCTATTGATTGCTGACCTCTGCAGAAGTGGAGCTGCCGTCCGGGAAGGCAATCAAATCAAAAACAAAAGCTAAAAAAAAAACGCCCCCTCACGCGAGGGGGCGTTTTCACTGTAATAGCCTGACGATGACCTACTTTCACACGGGAACCCGCACTATCATCGGCGCAGAAGCGTTTCACTGTCCTGTTCGGGATGGGAAGGAGTGGTACCACTTCGC
>JBBQLM010000049.1:0-35328 GCA_038327925.1 Burkholderiales bacterium
CACACCCCGGTGCGCCCTGGGAACATCTGGCCGTTACCCACGACATCACCGAGAGCAAACAGGCACACAACAAGCTGCAGCTTGCCGCCAGTGTGTTCACCCACGCCCGCGAGGGCATCATGATCACCGACGCAAATGGCACCATTGTCGAGATCAACGACACCTTCTCTCAGATCACCGGCTACAGCCGGGACGAGGCGCTGGGCCAGAACCCCCGCATACTCAAATCTGGCCGCCAGCCCAGCGAGTTCTATGCCGCGCTGTGGACCACACTGGCCCAGACCGGAAGCTGGACCGGCGAGGTCTGGAACCGGCGTAAAAACGGAGAGCTGTACGCGCAGACGCTGACGATCAGCGCAGTGTCCGATGCCGTCGGCAAGCCCTTGCATTACGTGTCGCTGTTCTCGGACATCACCCCGATGAAGGAACACCAGCGACAACTGGAGCACATCGCCCACTACGACGTACTCACCAACCTGCCCAACCGCCTGCTACTGGCCGACCGCCTGAGGCAGGCCATGCTGCACAGCCAGCGGCACAAGAACACGCTGGCAGTGGTCTACCTGGATCTGGATGGCTTCAAGGCGGTCAATGACCGCCATGGCCACAATGTGGGCGACGACTTGCTGGCCATCCTGTCGCAGCGCATGCGCGACGCGCTGCGCGAGGGCGACACGCTGGCCCGCATCGGGGGCGACGAATTCGTCGCCGTGCTAACCGATCTGGCCCAGGCGCGGGACTGCGAGCCGCTGCTGGTGCGCCTGTTGCAGGCTGCGTCCAGCCGTATCCCTGTCAACACGCCGCCCGGGGCCATTGAGTTACAGGTGTCTGCCAGTGCCGGCGTCACCCTGTACCCGCAGGATGATGTGGACGCCGACCTGCTGCTGCGCCATGCCGACCAGGCGATGTACCTGGCCAAGCAGTCGGGCAAAAACCGCTACCACCTGTTTGACGTGGCGCACGACACCGCCGTCAAGACCCGCAACGAGAGCCTGGACCACGTGCGCCGCGCACTGGAACACAACGAATTCCTGCTGTACTACCAGCCCAAGATCCATATGCGCAGCGGCGCGGTGGTGGGCATGGAGGCGCTGATCCGCTGGCAGCACCCCGAACGTGGCCTGCTGGCCCCCGCCGCTTTTCTGACCGTGGTGGAGGACGACGCCATCAGCATCGAGGTCGGTGAATGGGTCATCCAAACGGCGCTGGCCCAGATGCGCACCTGGCAGGCCAGTGGGTTGGACCTGGCCGTCAGCATCAACATTGGCGCGCGCCAGTTGCAAAGCGAAGGATTCGCCAGCCGCCTCAAAGGCTTGCTGGCGGACTTCCCCGATGTTCTGGCCCAGCGTCTGCAACTGGAGGTTCTGGAAACCAGTGCGCTTCAGGACCTGGGCCATGTCGGCACCGTCATGAACACCTGCTGCAACATGGGCGTGAGCTTTGCGCTGGACGACTTTGGCACCGGCTACTCCTCACTGACCTATCTGAAGCACCTGCCGGCCCAGACACTCAAGATTGACCAGAGTTTTGTCCGCGACATGCTGGACGACCCGAATGACCTGGCCATTGTGAATGGTGTCATCGGACTGGCCAAGGCCTTTGACCGTGAAGTGCTGGCAGAAGGTGTGGAAACACAAGCGCACGCGCAGTTGCTGCTGTCCATTGGCTGCGAACAGGCGCAGGGCTACGGCATTGCCCGGCCCATGCCCGCGGCGCAGGTGCCTGACTGGGTGGAAGGCTGGCGCGCAGATGCGCGCTGGCTGGCCTGAAAGCCTCGCCTTATGTGCACTTGCAACATTTGGTGGCATTTGGACCCCGGATGTTGCAATTGATAGAGGGTTTACACGGGGAGGCAGGGCTAGTATCGGCTCTTCATTCACCGAAGGAGCCCTGATGTCTTTGCAACCCCCATTTTTTGGCAAGCGCCCCGCAGACCCGGTCAACACCCGCCCCACCCATCCAACCGCCAGCAGCCAACCGGGTTCAGCAGCAGGCGTGGGCGGCGCCCCGTCAGGCCACGCCTCGGCAGCTCCGGCACCCGCCGCCGCTCCGGCAGCCGCGCAGCCGGCGGCACTGGTGTCTGGTGCGCCGGTTAAAGAAGGTGGCAGCAAACTCACGGTCGGCCCCAACATCAAGCTCAAGGGTGTGGAGATCACCGATTGCGACACCCTGGTGGTGGAGGGCACGGTGGAGGCGACCATGGACTCGCGCGTCATGCACATCACCGAGCTCGGTGCCTTCAAGGGATCGGCCGACATCGACTTTGCCGAAATCCACGGCGAATTCAATGGCGACCTGACGGTGCGCGAGAAGCTGGTGATCTACTCCACCGGACGTGTCAGCGGCAAGATCCGCTATGGCAAGGTGGTGATCCAGGAAGGCGGTCAACTGATGGGTGACATCCAGTTTGATACGGCCAAGGCCGGCAAGGCAGTGGGCGCTTCTATACTGCCTGCATGACCCACATTGCCGACCTTCGCAAAAGCTACGAACGCGCCGAACTCGACGAAAGCGCCTCCCACGCCGACCCCTTGCAGCAGTTTGACCAGTGGCTGAAAGAAGCCATTGCGTCCGAGGTTCCTGAACCCAATGCCATGACGGTCGCCACGGTGGCCAGCAACCTGCGACCGTCCACGCGCGTGGTGCTGATCAAGGGTTACGACGCGAACGGAATCACCTGGTTCACCAACTACGAGAGTCGCAAGGGCCAGGAGCTGGCCGGCAACCCGTTTGCCGCGCTGCAGTTCCACTGGGTGGAGCTGGAACGCGTGGTGCGCATCGAAGGCCGGGTCGAGAAGGTCAGTGCCGAAGAAAGCGACGCCTACTTCCACAGCCGCCCGCTGGACTCGCGCGTGGGTGCCTGGGCCTCGCCGCAAAGCGCGGTGATTTCCGGGCGCGGCGTGCTCGTGGCCAATGCCGCCAAATACGCCGCGCAATTCCTGCTGCAGCCGCCGCGTCCACCGCACTGGGGTGGCTACCGGATGCAGCCGGACCGCTGGGAATTCTGGCAAGGCCGCAAAAGCCGCCTGCATGACCGCCTGCGTTACACGCAAGCGGCTGACGGCCAGTGGCTGCGCGAGCGGCTGGCGCCTTGAGCCTGCTGACCGCCGCGTGAGCGGCGCCGGCCCGCGAGAGTCCGCCATACACCAGAGCGGAACCCCCTTTGCGATAGCAATGCATTGTGAAAAGGGCTTGCAATGGGCACAACGGTGTCCGGGCAAGTCATCCTGAGCATAAATTCGATCAAAAAATTAAATTCGATTATATCGATTGACACGATCTTTTCGCTGCATTAATCTTGGGCCCAGTCACAAAACTGTGTGCAAGCCAAGGAGCAGCAAGAATGAATTTATCCCCGGTATCCGATGGCAGCTTGAGTATTGAGCCTCCCAAAGCGCCAACTGACGTCGTCGTATCCACCATTCAGGAGTTTCTGGCGTTCAAGCTGGGTGGCGAGGAATACGGAATCGACATCCTGCGGGTGCAGGAAATCCGCTCGTATGAAATGCCGACCCGCATGGCCAACACACCGGCGTTCATCCTGGGTGTGACCAATCTGCGTGGCGTGATCGTGCCCATCATCGACATGCGCCTGAAATTCAACCTGTCGCAGGCCAATTACGACGATTTCACCGTGGTCATTGTTCTCAACATTGGCCGCAAGGTGGTAGGCATTGTGGTGGACGGGGTGTCGGACGTGATCACGCTCACACCCGAGCAGCTTCACCCTGTGCCGGGATTTTCATCCGCCATCGACAACGACCATTTGCTGGCCATCGGCTCGGTGCAAAGCCGGATGCTCATCCTGCTCGACATCGAAAAGCTGATGAGCAGCCCCGACATGGGCCTGGCTGGCCAAGCCCTTCAATAAACCGCAAAGAGGAATACCAGCATGAACAACCTGAAGATATCCACCCGTCTGACGATCCTTGTCGCAGTCCTCTCAATGCTGCTTGTGGCCATTGGCCTCTTGGGTCTGCGCGGCATCAGTCAGTCCAACGACGCGCTGAAAACGGTCTACGAAGACCGCACGGTTGCTGTCGGCCAGATTGCCGACATCAACCGGCTCAATTTACGCAATCGACTGGTCATTGCCAACAGCCTGGTGAACCCTGTGCCCGATGAAATCAACAAGGGCATGGCCGAAATGGATTCCAACATCGCGGCAATCACCAAAATATGGGACGCCTACATGGCGACCACACTGACCCCTGATGAAATGGCGCTTGCCAAAAAACTGGCCGACGACCGCGCGAAGTTTGTCCAGGAAGGTCTGCGTCCGACAGCGGCGGCCTTGCGTGCCAATGATTTGGTCGAGGCCAAGCGTTTGTCACTGGAAAAAATCCGGCCCCTTTATGCTCCGGTCGCCAAAGGCGTGGAAGACATGATCAAGCTCCAGCTGGATGTTGCCAAGTCGGAGTATGACGGCGGCGTCGCGCGTTACGACACCATTCGCAGTATTTCGGTTGGCGCCATCATCGCTGGCGTATTGTTTGCCGCTCTGTTCGGACTGGCCTTGATCCGCGGTATCACACGCTCGCTGAATCAGGCAATAGAAGCCTCCGAGGCCGTGGCCCAAGGCGACCTGAGCCACGTCATTGCAGTCGGTGGAAAGGACGAAGTTACCACGCTGCTGGGTTCGCTGTCTGCCATGCAGAGCAGCCTGGCGCAGGTTGTCTCCCAGGTACGCGAAGGCTCTGAGAGCGTGGCCACTGCCAGCGCGCAGATTTCCCAGGGCAACAACGATCTGTCGAGCCGAACCGAAGAGCAGGCCAGCGCACTGGAGGAAACCGCAGCTTCGATGGAGGAACTCAGCTCCACGGTCAAGCAGAACGCGGATAACGCACGCCAAGCCAACCAGCTCGCCCAAAGTGCGTCCACGGTCGCGGTGCAGGGCGGTGAGGTGGTGGCGCAGGTGGTGGACACCATGAAACACATCAACGACTCCTCCAAGCGGATCTTCGACATCATCGGCGTGATCGACGGCATTGCGTTCCAGACCAACATCCTGGCCTTGAATGCGGCGGTGGAAGCAGCGCGCGCCGGAGAGCAGGGGCGCGGTTTTGCGGTGGTGGCCACCGAAGTGCGTTCACTGGCCGGAAGAAGCGCTGAGGCGGCCAAGGAAATCAAGACGCTGATCGGCGCCAGCGTGGAGCGCGTCGAGCAGGGCACCGTGTTGGTGGACCGGGCCGGTACGACCATGACAGAAGTGGTAGCCAGCATCCGGCGCGTGACCGACATCATGGGTGAGATCAGTGCGGCCAGTTCCGAGCAAAGTGCCGGGGTGTCGCAAGTGGGCGAGGCCATCATGCAAATGGACCAAGCCACGCAACAAAACGCCGCACTGGTGGAGGAAAGCGCCGCCGCAGCCGACAGCCTCAAGAGCCAAGCGCAGCAACTGGTTCAGGCAGTGAGTGTCTTCAAACTGGCTAACGGGCATTCAAAGTCTGTCAGGCCGCTGGAGAAACCGGCAACCCGTGCAGCGCAGGAAAGCAAAAAATTGCCCGCAAGCGGCGAGCGCAGAGGTCCCAACCGCGCCGCCAATGTGGCCCGGTTACCAGCCAGGCCCGATGCGGCACAGAAGTCCAGTCAGATCGCTCTCAGTGAGTCAGGCAAAACGGGCACCGATGACTGGGAAAGTTTCTAGTAGCCAAGGCATCGTTGCACGCGCATCGCTAACCAAACAAGACGAGTATTTTTATGTTCAATATGACCAGCCCCAGCCCACTGAACCAGTCCTACCTGGGTATCTATCAGGTGCAGTGGAATACAGCCCCCGGCGACAAACCGTTGAAATCCGGTGTGTACTTGACCAAAAATGATAAAGATCAGAGTTGGTTCAAGTACTTCGATGCCTATTGGGGACAGTGGCACATGAGCCATGCTGAATTGAGAAGCAGCTCACCGGCGCAGACTACACGGAACAGCGCCTCCGACCTGTTGTCACACGTGGTGGCCTGGGCACACCGAACCAGGGTGGTCTGACAAATGAACTTCCCCCGCCCACATTCAGGCAGCACTGGAGGGCATGCACAATTTTGACTTGGGTAGCATGGAGATCAACTACAGTCCCACCAACCACACCGGCCTGGATTTTGCCGATTTGGCCATCATCGGCCCCAACGGCAAGTTCCGCCGCTAAGGTGACCCAGGCCGCAGCGAAGACAATCAAGGGCGGCGCAAAAAGACTTTTTGAGAACCCCAGGACACTCCGTGATCAACACACCCACCCATGAACTCAGCATGACCGTGCTGATGACGCCCGACATGGCCAACTTTGCCGGCAACGTGCATGGCGGCACGGTCTTGAAATTTCTGGACCAGGTGGCCTACGCCTGCGCCAGCCGTTATGCCGCCCGTTATGTCGTGACGCTCAGTGTCGACCAGGTCATGTTTCGCCAGCCCATCCATGTGGGAGAGTTGGTGACGTTTTTGGCCAGCATCAACTACACCGGCACGTCGTCCATGGAGTTGGAGAGCCGACTCGCGGCCATCAAAACGGTGAGTTGACCCATGCATTCCACCCTTTCCCTGCGGCACTTCCTGCTGGCCCTGGCCGTCGTTGCGGTGTGGGGCACCAATTTCGTTGTCATCAAACTGGCCTTGGGCCACATGCCACCGTTGCTGTTTGCCACGCTGCGCTTTGCCATGGCCGTGCTGCCGGCCATCTTCTTCCTGCCCCGCCCCGCCGTTTCATGGTGCAATCTGGCGGCCTATGGCCTGTTGATTGGCGTGGGCCAGTTCGGCCTTCTGTTTGTCGCCATGAACGGCCATATCTCGCCGGGCCTGGCCTCGCTGGTGATCCAGGTGCAGGTGTTCTTCACCATCGGGCTGGCCATCCGCCTCTCGGGCGAACGGCTACAGCCCGTGCAGTGGCTGGCGCTGGTGCTGGCCACCGGCGGCATTGCCACCATCGTCATGCACACGGACGGCAGCACCACCGTGCTGGGGCTGGGGCTGATCCTGCTGGCAGCCATGTCCTGGGCGGGCGGCAACATCGTGTCGCGCAAGGCCGGCCAGGTGAACATGGTGGCCTATGTGGTGTGGTCCAGCGTGTTTGCTGTGCCACCGTTGCTGGCGCTGACCCTGATCGTGGAAGGCTGGGATGCGGTCGCTGCCGGCCTGCAGCAGGCCGATGCCGGCACCTGGACCGCAGTGGCCTGGCAGGCCTGGGGCAATTCGCTGTTTGGTTACGCCGCCTGGGGCTGGCTGCTGGCGCGCTACCCTGCCGCGACGATCACACCCATGGCGCTGCTGGTGCCGCTGTTTGGCATGGGCGGCTCGGCGCTGATGCTCGGTGAAGGCCTGCCCACCTGGAAGCTGATTGCGGCGGCACTGGTGATGGGTGGCTTGGCGCTGAACCTGCTGTGGCCACACCTGCGGGCGCGGCTGATGGCGCGCTGAGCACTCAATCGTCGGTAACCGCCTTGAGCTGCTTCACACGCAGATGCTCCGGCATGCGCAGTGTGGCGCGGTCCCACTGCTCGATGCGCAGGATTTCATCCATGCAGTCCTGCAGTTGGGCGTGGGTTGCAATGGCGGCCTCGGCAATGGCGCGGTGCACACGACCATCGTTGTCGGGGCCGGCAATGCACCCCAACTGGTAGCGGTACAAGCGCCGCACGGTGCGGATGGTTTCAGCCAACTGCGCGGGGCAAGCGCACATGTAGATCAGGCCCTCCGAGATGACCTGCTCCAGTTCCTGATCGGAGAAGCGCTCTTCGTAGTCCATGGTCACTCTCACTTCACCGCCGTCGCGTCGCTGATGCGGTAATACAAACCGTAGGGGTCGTCCTTGAGGACGGCGAACTGGCCTTCAACGACGACCGGCTCCAGCGTGTACTTCACCGGGGTCTTGGTCTTGACCTCGACCATGCTCTCCGGCCCGCCGGGCACACAGAAGGAGCAGGTCAGTGGCACCGAGCTGATCAGAAAGTGCTTCTGCTTCTCCCCCGGCTCCAGCGGCATCATGAAACCCTGCACGCGCTGGCTCTTCTGGTGGAGTGCCAGCACCGGAGCCGGGAACACCGGCAGCATGCGGTTCTTTTCCACCTTGGTCTTCACATCGGTCAACACCGACCAGGGCACCACATCGGCGCGCTCCTGCAACGGGGCGAATGGGCTGTTGGGGCTGTGAACGCCGGCACCGGTGCCGGCGGGGACGCCACCAGCAATGGGCGGGCTCAACTGTGCGAACACGAGTGCAGGCATGACGCAAGCGCTCAGGGCAGCAATTAGGGCGGTACGACGGGTGGCGGTTTGCTTCATGGTGACTTCCTCTACAGGCCGATCTTAGTGCTCGTGCTTCATTCCGCAAAACTTGCCAATGGCCAGGCCCTTGCAGGCGGCCTGCAGCTCCTTGGTGCAAACCTCTTCCTTCTTGCCGGACTCCAGGCACCTGGCGGCGGCCTCGTGGGCGGCAGCAATCGCCCGGTGGCGGGCGATATCGGCCTTGGTCTCCTGATTGCCGTGGTTTTCGGCCGCTATGGAAACAGTAGCACTCAACATAATCGCCACGAGGGCTAGGACCATTTTTTTCATAAAGTCATTCCGGGAAAAGGCTTGATTGGACTTAGCGCCCCTGCAGAAGTTCCAGCACGCTGACGCGGTAGGCGCCCAGCGCCGGCAGCAGCGCCGCGCCCAAGGATACGCCCAGCGCCAGGGCCGGCACCACCGCCAGCTCGGGCGGCCAGACCATGCCGCCAATCAGCAGCGTGGTGTCGAGCTTCAGGAACCAGCCCAGCGCCGCCGCAAAACCCTGGCCCAGCAGCAGGCCCAGTGCGGCCGCCAGCAGGCCCAGCCAGACGGCCTCGCACAGCAACAGGGCCGCCACCTTGGCCGGCGGTGCGCCCAGCATGCGCAACAGCGCCAGATCGCCCCGGCGCTCGCGCACGGCACTCCACAGGGCAATGAACACACTCAGTGCGGCGGTCAGCAGCAGCACGCCGGCAAAGGCGCGCAGCACGTCGGTGCCCAGGCCCAGCATATTGAGCAGGCGGCTGATCTCCAGCGCGGGGGCGGCGGCCTGCATCTCGGTGCTGGTGTTGACAAAGCGCGGAAAGCTCAGCGCGGCCATCGGCGTCCTGTATTTCACCAGGGCCATGGTGACCTCGCGCTCCTCTTCCATGGCCTTGCGGTCGTCGTCGTCCAGCGCGGTGAAGTCTTCGTGCACCTTCCACACAGACGCGGAGTCGGTCAGGATCAGGCGGTCCAGCACGCTGCCGCTGGGCGCCAGGATGCCGACCACGGTGTAGCTGCTGTCGCCATGCGCGTGGCCCCCAGCGCCCAGGCCGTGGGTACCGACAAAGGTCTGCCCCAGCGTGGCGCCCAGCTTGGCGGCAGCGGTGGCGCCCAGCACCACCTGCATGGGGGCGTCCCACAGGCGGCCCTGGGCCAGCGTGGCCGCATAGTGCGCAATGTAGGCGTGCGAAGTGCCAACGATGCGGTAGCCGCGCAAGTTGTCACCCAGGCTGATGGGAATGACACTGGCCACCATGGGGTGTTTTTCCAGCGCCTTGACCGCCTGCAGCGGAACATTGCCGGGTGGCACGTCGATGTGCAGCACGCCGCTCAGGATGAGCTGCATCGGGCTGCCCTTGGCCCCCACCACCACGTCAATGCCCGCCAGGTCGCGGTCAAACGCGCGGCTGAGCTGGTGGCCGACCAGCAGCAGAAAGGTGATGGACGCCAGCCCCAGGCTCAGCAGCAGCACGTTGAGCGCCGCACCCAGCGGACGGGACCACAGGTAGCGCCAGGCAAAGGCCAGGGTTTTCATGCTAGCGTTTTCATAGCGACATACGCAATAACCACGAGGGATGGATGCCAATTTGGCCATTAGTCTCGGGCGCAATCAGCCGCGCCACCCGGGCGTCATGGGTGGCAATGACCAGCGTGGCGCCCTGCTGGCGGGCGGTGTCCAGCAGCAGGCCCACCGCCTGGGCGGCGGATGCGTCGTCCAGGCTGGCGGTGGGTTCATCCGCCAGGATTACACGGGGCTGCAGAAGCACGGCCCGCGCCAGCGCCACGCGCTGTGCCTGCCCACCCGAAAGCTGGCCGGGCTTGCGCTGCGCCAGATCTTCCACGCCCAGCGCCTGCAAGGCGGCATGGATGCGGGTGGCGTCCTCCGACTGACCGGCCGCCCACTGCGCCATGGCCAGGTTCTGATACACGCTCAGGGCGGTGCTCAGATGGAGTTTTTGGGGCAAAAAGCCGATAGCCCTCGCCCGCCATGCGTCAGCCGCTACGGATTTAAGAGCATCAAGAATCTGATCGGCCACCACCAAGGCACCAGCGGTGGGCGCGACCAGAGCTGCCACCAGGGCCAGCCAGGTGGACTTGCCGCAGCCCGAGGGGCCGCTGAGCAGCAGCACCGCGCCCTGCGGCACCTCCACGTCCGGGAAGGCCAGCAGTGGACCTTTGGGATACTGGTAGCGCAGGCCCTGGGTGCGGATCATGGCAGCCGGATGTGCGAGGCAGTTGCTCGCCGGGTCGGTCGGCTTATTCTTGCGCGGCGCGAATCGTGTCGCGGCCGTGTTGGTCCTTGGCCTTGCCCAGTTCGGAGTCGAGCACACGGGTCAGCTTGCCCACGGCTTCGGTGAAGGCGGCGGCCAACTTGTCGGCATCGGCGGTGACGGAAACAGCCGGACGGCCAGCGACACGGGCTTCCAGGCGGCAGCGCTTGTCATTGGTGCCAGATTTGCCGGCATCGACGTCAGTCAGGAAGACTTCCACGCGGGTCACGGACTCGGCGAAACGGGCCAGACGGGTCTTGGCTTCGTCCTGGATCCACTGGGCGAGCGATTCACCGCCTTGGATGTGGTCATCGGTATGGACTTGTACTTGCATGCTTATTCTCCTGGGTTGGGGTCGCCCCAAGCATGGGGCGATTGACAAAACAACCTTCGATTAAAACACGCGCGCGCTTACTGCACCCTGATGGCCGCGTTCGGGCGCTGAAGTTGGTGCCACATGTGCACCTTGGCGACATAGGTGCGCCCCACCATCACCGCGTCCGGTTCCACGCCAAAGCTCTCAAAGCCACAGCGTTCGTACAGGGCTTGTGCGCGGGCGTTGCCCTGGGTTACGGTGAGCAAGACCTGGCGCACATCGGCACGGCCACGGGCATCCTCCAAAGCGGCCTGGACCAGCAGTTGCCCCAGCCCGGCGCGCTGGTGAGCGGGCTGCACATACATGCCGAACAGGGCGGCCTTGTGGCGCGTCTTCTCACGCGTCTCCAAAGCCAGCCCGACCACTCCGGCAAGCGAACCCCGCTGGAACACGCCCAGCACGACTCCGCGGGCCTGCGGGTCGGGGTTCAGGCGGGCCTGCCACCACGACAGCGGCAGTGCGGCGCGCTCAGAAGCACTGGAGGTAAAGGCATCGGGATACGCCGTGTAGGCTTCCAGCATCAGCGCCCGGTAGGCCTGCGCATAGGGTGCCGTGAGACGCACGCAGGGTTGCAACGCGATGGAAAATTGCTGGATGGGCGTGCTCTCGGAGGGAAGCGTCACCATCTTCTCGAAGCCAAATCCCAGCGCCTGCAACAGGCGGATGGACGCGGCATTGTCGGGATTGACCACGGCCACAACCCGCTGCAGGCCATGGTGACGGGCGTCACTCTGGAGCACGCCACGCACCGCCTCGGCAGCGAAACCCTGGGACCAGAACTCGGGCAGAAAGGCGTAGCCAATATCCACATCGGGCAGCCCATCGCGACGGATCAGGCCGCACATGCCCATGACGGTTCCGCTGTCCCGGTGCACCACCGCGCTGAGGCCAAATCCGTTGCGTCCATAGCTGCTCAGCGGGCCATTGCGCAGGTAGGTTCGCGCTTCGTCCGGGGTGCGCACGCCCTTGTCGGCGATGTGGCGAATGAACGAGGGATCGTTGAGCAGACGCACGATGAAGGGCGCGTCATCGAGTGAAAAATGGCGCACACGCAGGCGCCCGGTTTCGCACACCACTGCCATGGTTTCTCCTGTCACCTCTTTTTATTGGATCGCCTTCAGGCGAATGGGGCCATCGTAACCGCTGCCTCCTTCACGCCGCTGGTGAAGGACATGGTGGGCGCCCGGTAAAATCACGGGCTCTGACCGAACTGACCCCACCATGACCGATACCGCAATCACTCCACCCGCCACACCCATCCAGCCCGGCCTGCAATCCCTGTCCAAGTCCTTTGAGCCTGCCGCGCTGGAAGCCCATTGGGGACCGGAGTGGGAAAAGCGTGGTTACGGCGTGGCCGGCTACCGAGGCACGCAGGCGCCCCAGGCGGGTCAACCCTCCTTTTCGATCCAGTTGCCGCCGCCCAACGTGACCGGCACGCTGCACATGGGCCATGCATTCAACCAGACCATCATGGACAGCCTGACGCGCTACCACCGCATGTTGGGCGCCAACACGGTCTGGATCCCCGGCACCGACCACGCCGGCATTGCCACCCAGATCGTGGTGGAACGCCAGTTGCAGGACCAGAAGCTCAGCCGCCACGACCTGGGCCGCGAAGCCTTTGTCAAGAAGGTCTGGGAGTGGAAAGAGAAGAGTGGCAACACCATCACCACCCAGATGCGCCGCATGGGCGACAGCGTGGACTGGAGCCGCGAATACTTCACCATGGACCCCAAGTTGTCCAAAACGGTGACAGAGACCTTTGTGCAGTTGTACGAGCAGGGCCTGATCTACCGCGGCAAGCGCCTGGTGAACTGGGACCCGGTGCTGATGAGCGCCGTGAGCGACCTGGAGGTGGAGAGCGAAGAAGAAGACGGCTCGCTGTGGCACATCCGTTACCCGTTTGCCGACGGTCCGCAGATGGTCAGCGGCGAGCTGGTAGAAGGCCTGGTGGTTGCCACCACCCGCCCCGAGACCATGCTGGGTGACGTGGCCGCCATGGTGCACCCCGAGGACGAACGCTATGCCCACCTGATTGGCAAGCACGTCACGCTGCCGCTATGCGGCCGCACCATCCCCGTGATTGCCGATGACTACGTGGACAAGGCCTTCGGCACCGGCGTGGTCAAGGTCACTCCGGCGCACGACCAGAACGACTACCAGGTCGGCCAGCGCCACAAGCTGCCCATGATCTGCGTGCTGACACTGGACGCCAAGATCGACGCAGAAGCCCCCACCGCCTATGTCGGCATGGACCGCTTTGCCGCCCGCAAGCAGATCGTCAAGGATCTGGACGCGCTGGGTCTGCTGGTGGAAGTCAAGAAGCACAAGCTGATGGTGCCGCGCTGCGCCCGCACCGGCCAGGTGATCGAACCCATGTTGACGGACCAATGGTTCGTCGCGATGAACAAGGTCAGCCCGCAAGACGCCACCGGCAAATCCATCGCCCAGAAAGCCATTGACGCGGTGCAATCCGGCGAGGTGCGCTTTGTGCCCGAGAACTGGATCAACACCTACAACCAGTGGATGAACAACATCACCGACTGGTGCATCAGCCGCCAACTGTGGTGGGGCCACCAGATTCCGGCATGGTACGACGAAGACGGCAAGGTCTATGTGGCCCGCAACGAAGCCGAAGCACAAGCCCAGGCACCGGGCAAAACGCTCAAACGCGATGAAGACGTGCTGGACACGTGGTACTCCAGCGCACTGGTGCCTTTTTCAACAATGGGCTGGGGCAACAACGACAACGTAGCTGGCGGAGGCGTCGGTGCCGGACGCAGCGATTTGGCGAGCGCAGCGAGTATGAGCAAGGCCGGTTCCGGCGCTTCCGCCAGCGGGACACTCAGTGATTTCGATCTCTATCTGCCCAGCTCAGTCCTAGTCACCGGCTACGACATCATCTTCTTCTGGGTCGCCCGGATGATCATGATGACCACGCACTTCACGGGACGCGTGCCGTTCAAGCACGTCTACATCCACGGCCTGGTGCGCGACGCGCAGGGCAAGAAGATGAGCAAGAGCGAGGGCAATGTGCTGGACCCGGTGGACCTGATCGACGGCATCGAACTCGGCCCCTTGCTGGCCAAGCGCTCGGAGGGCCTGCGCAAGCCCGAAACCGCGCCCCAGGTGCGCAAGAACACCGAGAAAGAATTCCCAGAAGGCATCCCTGCATTTGGCGCAGATGCCTTGCGTTTCACGATGGCCAGCTACGCCAGCCTGGGCCGAAGCATCAACTTTGACACCAAGCGCTGCGAGGGCTACCGCAACTTCTGCAACAAGCTATGGAACGCCACCCGCTTTGTGCTGATGAACTGTGAAGGCAACGACTGCGGACTGGACGAACACGCAACTGCCGCATGTGACGCCGGTGGCTACCTGGAGTTCAGCGCGAGCGACCGCTGGATCGTCTCGCTGCTGCAAAAGACGGAGGCCGAGGTGGCACAAGGCTTCAGCGACTACCGCCTGGACAACGTGGCCAACACGATTTACGACTTTGCCTGGAACGAGTTCTGCGATTGGTATCTGGAAATTGCCAAGGTGCAGATCCAGACCGGCACACCCGCGCAGCAGCGCGCCACCCGCCGCACGCTGATCCGCACGCTGGAAACCCTGCTGCGCCTGGCCCACCCCATCACCCCCTTCATCACCGAAGAACTGTGGCAGAAGGTCGCACCCGTTGCCGGACGCCAAGGCCCATCGGTGAGCATCGCCGCCTATCCCCTGAGCCAACCCGAGCGCATTGACGAGGCGGCGATTGCCCATGTCGCCAAGCTCAAACTGCTGGTGGATGCCTGCCGCAATCTGCGCGGCGAGATGAATGTGTCTCCCGCGCAGCGCATGCCGCTGTTTGTGGTGGCGCAGACTGCAGAGGAAGCCGCCTTCCTGAAGACCAGTGCGCCGGTGCTGCAGGCACTGGCCAAACTCAGCGAAGTCAAGCTGTTTGACCTTGAGCCTGCCTGGCAAGCCGCCGCCCAGTCCGCGCCGGTGGCCGTGGTGGGCGAGGCCCGCATCTGCCTGTACATGGAAGTGGATGTGGCCGCCGAAAAGGCGCGCCTGGGCAAGGAGGTCGCGCGCCTGGAGGATCAAATCGCCAGGGCCAACACCAAACTGGGCAACGAGGCCTTTGTCGCCAAGGCTCCGGCGGCCGTGCTGGAACAGGAGCGAAAGCGCGTGGCCGACTTCACGGACACGTTGACCAAGATGCGCGAGCAACTGGCCCGTCTGAGCTAGCGCCTGCGCAAGACGTGGACAAATTCCTCGTTCAAGGTCTGCTGGTCGATCAGCTCATTGCCGGTCTGCTTGGCAAAAGCCTGAAAGTCCCGCACGGAGCCGGGGTCGGTGGCTACCACCTTTAGCGTCTGGCCGGTGTGCATCTCGGCCAGTGCTTTCTTGGCCTTCAGAATGGGCAAGGGGCAGTTCAGGCCGCGGGTGTCAATTTCTTTGTCGGTCAGCATGGCAGTTCAAGGCTCTATTCGTGTTTGGGAAATTCGATGAAGGTCGGTGTGTATCCCCGCGACTTTAACCAGTCTGCCAGCGCGTAACCGGTTCCGGCCGGCCAGCACTTGACGCTCTGCGGGGAATACAGGCGATAGTCCACCAGCTCCGGTGACAGCCGCACCTCACCCTGGCACACGGCATGGTAGGCGATGATGATCTGGTTCATGCGCTGAAAATCGTAGACGCCAATCAGGTCCAGCGAGTCGGTGCGCAGGTTGGTTTCTTCGGCAATCTCGCGGGCAATGCCCTCCTGCGGCGTCTCGCCGGCCTCCATGAAACCGGTGATCAGCGCATACATCTTGCCGGGCCACGCGGCATTGCGGGCCAACAGTATCTGCCCGTCGTATTCGATCACCGCAGCCAGCACCGGCACCGGGTTGTTCCAGTGCGTGAAGTCACATGCCGGGCAGCGCAGGCGCAGCTTGTCGCCTCCGTCCTCGACCTTCGTGATGAACGCCAGTGGCGTGGCGCACTGCGGGCAGTAGGTGAAGGCCTGCGTCATGCGGGAAAGACTCCGGTGGACAGGTAGCGGTCACCGCGGTCACACACGATGAACACGATGGTGGCGTCCTTTTCACGCTGCGCAATCTCCTGCGCCACCCAGCAGGCACCTGCGGCCGAGATGCCGGCAAAGATGCCCTCTTCACGCGCCATGCGCCGGCACATGTCCTCCGCGTCGGCCTGGCTTACGTAGACCAACTCGTCCACATTGGCCGGGTCGTAAATTTTGGGCAGGTATTCCTGGGGCCATTTGCGAATACCGGGGATGCGCGAACCTTCCGAAGGCTGGGCACCGATGATGCGGATGGCCGGGTTCTTTTCCTTGAGGAAGCGCGCCACACCGGTGATGGTGCCGGTAGTACCCATGGCACTGACAAAGTGGGTGACGCGGCCGCCCGTTTGCTCCCAGATTTCCGGCCCCGTGGTCTCGTAGTGGATGCGCGGGTTGTCGGCGTTGGCAAACTGGTCCAGCACCAGGCCCTTGCCATCGCGCTGCATCTGCTCGGCCAAATCACGGGCGTACTCCATGCCACCGCTCTTGGGAGTCAGAATCAGTTCCGCACCGAACGCCTTCATGGTCTGCACGCGTTCGATGGACAGGTCCTCCGGCATGATCAGCACCATGCGGTAGCCCTTGATGGCCGCCACCATGGCCAGCGCAATGCCGGTGTTGCCGGAGGTGGCTTCGATCAGCGTGTCGCCAGGCTTGATCTCGCCACGCTCCTGCGCCCGCTGGATCATGGACAGCGCCGGCCGGTCCTTGACGGAACCGGCGGGATTATTGCCTTCCAGTTTGCCCAGCACCACGGTGTTCTTGACCGTGTTTTCTGTCGCGCCAATGCGCTGAAGGGCCACCAAAGGGGTTTTGCCGATTGCGTCTTCAATAGTTGGGTATTTCATGCCCTTAAATGTGCCATAATTTGAGTCTTGGATTTCAGCGTCGCCCGGGTGGTGGAATTGGTAGACGCACGGGACTCAAAATCCCGCGCCGCAAGGCGTGCCGGTTCGATTCCGGCCCCGGGCACCACAGATAAGGCCGGAAGCATTTCAGATGCTTCCGGCTTTTTTTTGATCCAGACCAGCGTCACACCTACACAGCGGATTTCAGTTGGATCGCAGAAAGCGCACCAACTGCTTGCCGGTGTCGTCCATCAGGATGAGTTGATCGCGCTCCACCCTGGCCTTGCGGGTCAGCTCCAGGGCCTTGAAGAACAAGTCTTCCTGCGAACCCGGCATGCTCAGGCAAGCGCGGCCCGTGGATGCCAGTGGCCCCAATTGCAAAGCGGACAGATTGGCACTGGAGCGCCCCTTGAAACCATTGCAACCGCCCGTGCCGGCAATCTGGTCAGGCGCTGTCCAGCGCAGCTTGGGCTTGGGAACCTGCACTTCCGGCGCACCGTGGATGGCGAAGGCGATCCACTCTCCTCCAACGAGGGCGGTTGATGTCAGCGGCTGATCAGCCGAGCGGGACGCGGGGCCAGGCACTGCGCAGGCGCTCAGCGCCGCAACCAGCACCAGGGAAACCAGCTTCAAACCGGGAATTCTCGTTGCCATACATGCTCTCCCACGACGAGGGCAGCACAGCAACGCTGCACCGCACAGGGTTTCAATCAAAAAAACGGGCGTTGGCCCAATGCACGCCTGCGGCGTCTTTGGCCGACACCTGGGGTGGCGCGCCCAGGTCCGGCCAGGTGATGGCCAGGAACGGATCGTTCCAGGCAATGCTCTGCTCGTGCTCCGGTGCGTAGTACTCGGTGGTCTTGTACAAAAACTCGGCGGTTGGCGAAGTCACCACAAAGCCGTGTGCAAAACCCGGCGGCACCCAGAACTGCGCCTTGTTCTCGGCGGACAGCACGGCGCTGACCCATTTGCCAAACGTGGGGGACGAACGGCGCAGGTCCACCGCCACGTCAAACACCTCACCCACCACCACCCGCACCAGCTTGCCCTGGGGTTGCTGGATCTGGTAGTGCAGGCCGCGCAGGACACCCTGGGCGGACTTGGAATGGTTGTCCTGTACGAAGCCTGTGGCCACGCCCGTGGCTTCGGCAAAGATGCGTTCGTTGAAGCTCTCATAGAAGAAACCCCGTGTGTCGCCAAACACCTTGGGCTCGATCAGCATCACATCGGGAATGGCAGTGCGCGTCACCTTCATGGATGCGCTCCTTCCTTGAGCAGGCCCAGCAGGTACTGGCCGTAACCGTTCTTGGACAGGGGCTGCGCCAGCCTGGCGAGTTGTTCGCTGTCGATAAAGCCGTGGCGCCAGGCGATTTCTTCCAGGCAGGCGATCTTCAGGCCCTGGCGGCGCTCCAGCGTGGCGATGAACTGGCCGGCTTCCAGCAGGCTGTCGTGCGTACCGGTGTCCAGCCAGGCATAGCCGCGCTGCATGATCTGCACGCTGAGCTGGTCCTTTTCCAGATAAGCCTGGTTGACGGCGGTGATTTCCAGCTCGCCACGGGCACTGGGTTTGACCGCCTTGGCAATGTCCACCACCTGGTTGTCGTAGAAATACAGACCGGTCACGGCGTAGTTGCTCTGCGGCTGCACGGGCTTTTCTTCGATGCTGCGCGCCTTGCCTGCCGCGTCAAATGCGACCACGCCATAGCGCTCGGGATCGTGCACATGGTAGGCGAACACGGTGGCACCCTGCTTCTGCTTGTCGGCATTGCCCAACAAAATTTGCAGGTCGTGGCCGTAAAAAATGTTATCGCCCAGCACCAAAGCGCTGTCGCTGTTGCCAATGAACTGATCGCCAATGATGAAGGCCTGGGCCAAGCCATCCGGGCTGGGTTGCACCGCATATTGCAGGTTGATGCCCCACTGGCTGCCGTCACCCAGCAACTGGGTGAAGCGTGGCGTGTCCTGCGGTGTGCTGATGATCAGGATGTCGCGCATGCCGGCCAGCATCAGGGTGCTGAGCGGGTAGTAGATCATGGGCTTGTCGTACACCGGCAGGAGCTGCTTGCTCATGGCCAGGGTAGCCGGGTGCAGGCGCGTGCCGGAGCCCCCGGCCAGAATGATGCCCTTGCGGGACGATGCGGAAGTGGTGTCAGTTGCGGCCATAGTCAATCTCGTTCAACATGCGGTTCACGCCGGTCTGCCATTGCGGCAAGGCCAGGCCAAAGGTGGTCTGCAGCTTGGTGGTGTCCAGCCGCGAATTGTGGGGGCGTTTTGCCGGCGTGGGAAAAGCCGAGGTCGGCACGGCCCTGATTTCCTTTGCTACTATTTTTATAGCTGGTTGCGCATATTCCGCGAGGGCTACAACGTGTTTTGCGTATGCATGCCAAGTGGTGCAGCCACTGGCCACCAGATGGTAGATGCCGGCCAGTGCCAGATTGCCTCCAGCCTGCCCCGGCATGACCTGGCGGATTGCATGGGCGGTCACGTCGGCGATCAGGTCGGCGCCGGTGGGCGCGCCCATCTGGTCGTCAATCACCTGTAGCGTCTCACGCTCCTTGGCCAGGCGCAGCATGGTCTTGGCAAAGTTGCCGCCACGAGCGGCATAGACCCAGCTGGTCCTGAAGATCAGGTGGCGCTCACAGCGCTGAACAGCCTGCTCGCCTTCGAGCTTGGTCTGTCCGTACACGCTCAAGGGGCCGGTGGTGTCGCCCTCTTTCCAGGGCTGGTCGCCGCTGCCATCAAACACGTAGTCGGTGCTGTAGTGCACCAGCCAGGCGCCCAGGCGCTGTGCTTCATCGGCCAGCACACCGGGTGCCGTTGCATTCAGCAAACGGGCGAAATCGGGTTCGCTTTCGGCCTTGTCCACGGCAGTGTGGGCGGCTGCATTGACGATGACATCCGGGCGCACCGTACGCACGGTCTCGGCCAGCGCATCCAACTGCGTGAAATCGCCACACAGTCCGCCGGGATTGGTGGCGCTATCCTGCCCCATGACAACAAGTTCGCCCAGCGGGGCCAGGCTGCGTTGCAATTCCCAGCCGACCTGGCCATCCGTACCCAGCAGCAGTATCTTCATGCTGCGGCCGCCGCGTTGCCGTACTGCGTCTGCACCCAATCGCGATAGGCCCCGCTTTGCACATTGACCACCCAATCCTGGTTGGACAGATACCAGGCGACGGTCTTGGCAATGCCGGTGTCAAACGACTCTGCAGGCTTCCAGCCCAGCTCGCGTTCGATCTTGCGGGCGTCAATCGCATAGCGGCGGTCATGGCCGGGGCGATCGGTGACAAAAGCGATCTGGTCCGCGTAGGGCTTGCCATCGGCGCGCGGTTGCAGCCTGTCGAGCAGGCCGCAAATGGTGCGTACGATGTCCAGGTTGGCCTTCTCGTTCCAGCCGCCCACGTTGTAGGTTTCACCTGGCTTGCCGGCTTCCAGCACGCGGCGAATGGCGCTGCAGTGATCCTTGACGTACAGCCAGTCACGAATTTGCTGGCCGTCGCCATACACCGGCAGGGTCTTGCCGGCTAGGGCGTTGACGATGACCAGCGGAATGAGCTTCTCGGGGAAGTGGTAGGGGCCGTAGTTGTTGGAGCAATTGGTGGTCAGCACCGGCAGGCCGTAGGTGTGGTGCCAGGCGCGCACCAGGTGGTCGCTGGCGGCCTTACTGGCGCTGTAGGGGCTGTTGGGCTCGTAGGTGTGGGACTCGGTGAAGGCCGGGTCTTCCTTGCCCAGGGAACCGTACACCTCGTCCGTGGACACGTGCAGAAAGCGGAAGTCCGCCTTTGCATCCGCTGGCAAGGCGTTCCAGTAGTTGCGCACGGATTCGAGCAACTGGTAGGTACCCACAATGTTGTTCTGAACAAACTCACCGGGGCCATGAATGGAACGGTCTACGTGGGACTCGGCCGCAAAGTTCACCACGGCGCGCGGCTGGTGCTGGGCCAGCAACTCGGGCACCAGGGTCGCGTCACCGATGTCGCCCTTGACGAAGATGTGGTGCGGGTTGTCCTTCAGACTGGCCAGGTTTTGCAGATTGCCGGCGTAGCTGAGCTTGTCAAGATTGATCACAGTCTCGCTTGACTGCGCCAGCCAGTCCAGCACGTAGTTGGAACCAATGAATCCGGCGCCGCCGGTGACGAGAATGGTCATGGTGAGTTCTGTCTGAAAAGTGAATGCGAAATGATACCTGCCGGTGATTTTCGCATTGAATCAGGCCCGCTCCCCGAGGCCGGGCAACTCAGGCCCTGGCGTCACTCCAGCGCAGAGGACTCGTATCGTCTCCCCGGTACACCGTGTGCCCCGTGCGGTCCACACAGTAGTGCGGAGACACCACCATTTCGTGAAAGTGCATGCCGGCACCGATGCGGGTGTATTCGAACAGGATGCTGCGCGTCACTCGGGAACCTGCCCGGAGGTTGCTGCCGTGCCCCAGCCAGGCCGGCCCCTCGACAACGCATCCCGGCTCCAGGCAAACGCTAGACCCGATGTAGACCGGCCCCTGGATACTGACCTGATCCCAATCGATGTGCGTATTCAAACCCACCCACACACCGGGGCGCACCTCCCGACCGGGCATATTCATGTGCGCCACCTCGCCACGCAGAACCCGCTGCAACACCGACCAGTAGTCACTGACGCGGCCAATGTCAATCCAGTTGAATTCCTGCTTCTGCACGAAGAAGGGAACATCCTGCTCCACCAGCTTGGGGAAGAGCTGCGATCCAATGTCAAAAGTCTGGTCACTCGGTATCCACGCGAGCGCCTCCGGCTCAAACAGGTAAATGCCCGCACTGGCCCATGTCGAACGAGCCTGGTCCGCACTGGGCTTCTCCTGGAACGAACGAATCCGGCCATCCGCATCGGCCACTACGACACCGTAGTTGTGAACCTGGTCCCGAGGGACATCGACCGCCACCACACTGGCCATGGCACGTTTGGAGCGATGCTCCCGCAGGGCCGCACCAATGTCCAGATCGATCAGTGCATCCCCACACAGGACCAGCACAGTCTCATCAAAGAATCCACTGAAGTCCTGGATATGGCGCATGCCGCCGGCCGAGCCCAGCGGGCGCGGCACCACTTCGCCATGCTCCAACGCGCCTTCGAAGGAATAGCCGATCTCTACTCCCCAGCGGCGGCCATCGCCAAAATACTCTTCAATCTTGCGGTGGTGGTAGGCCACGTTGACCATGATCTGGGTTACCCCATGACGCGCCATGTGTTCCACCAGGTACTCCATCACCGGCTTGCCCAAAATAGGCACCATGGCCTTGGGCAGGTCCTTGGTCAGCGGACGAACCCGTGTGCCCTGCCCTGCGGCCAGAATCATTCCTTTGGTCATCGTGTTTGCTCCGCCAGTCTGGTGGCGCTAACGCGCCAAGTACACCCCCGTTTGAAGGGCCGCCCCATTGTAGGGACCTCGACCTTGCCTCACGCAGGCTGCCGTGGCGCTCGCCCGCGCCAAATCACCGACAATGGAAGTCTCGCCGCACGCAGTCGTTTCGCAATGCCCCTTCAGCCGAGTCCCACCCCTCCCGACGCCAAAACGCCCCCACTCTTTTGGTGGATTCTTGCAGTATCCATCCTGCTGGCACTGGTTCCCACCATCTGGACATCCCTGGACCTGACCGCAGCCGGGCTGTTCATCGGTCCAGCCATCCAGTTGAATGCCGTGAACTGGTGGTGGGTGGAACTGATCAATCTGTACATACCGGCTGTATTCCGTACCCTGGTTGTGCTGTCGCTGGCTGGCTGGCTGCTGGGGAGCTTCACCCGATTTGGCCGGCGCTGGCGCTTGCAACTGGCATTTGTGGCACTGGCCGGCGCGCTGGGACCGGGTCTGTTGGTCAACAGCGGATTCAAGGACAACTGGCAACGCGCCCGACCGTATCAGGTAGAGCCATTTGGTGGCACTCAGCAATTCACCCGTGCCGCGGTCATGACCGACCAATGCGACAACAACTGCTCGTTTGTCAGTGGGCATGTGGCCTGCGGTTTCTTCCTGATATCGATCATGTTGGTGCACCGCAAGCGCCGCGTGGTTTGGGGCGCAGTGGGGACCGGTGCCGGTCTGCTCATTGGTTTTGCGCGCATGGCCGATGGTGCGCACTGGTTCAGCGATGTCCTGTGGGCCGGCCCCATCACACTGGCGTGTAGCTGGGCGGTTTGGAAGCTATTGTTGCGCCTGATCCGCACCTGACCGCGCCATCCGTGCACCTATGCGCAGGCGTCCATCCATGGCCCGGGGTAGGCTGGGCATCACACAATCTGCGTAGAATGTTTTTTCGGATCGCAGTGTGTTGAACCCGCTCAGGAAAACGCCATGGATTTGATATTTGCCGACGAAGAGGCTCCCCCATCGGACCTGCCGCCCAAGGTGCGCAACAAGCCGTGGTGCATCCTGCTGGTCGACGACGATCCGGAGGTCCATGCCGTAACCCGCCTAGCATTGCGGGGGTTTGAATTCCAGGGCAGCGAACTGGAGTTGCTCAGTGCCCATTCGGGCCTGGCCGGGCGCGAAATTTTCCACGAGCGGGATGACATCGCACTGGCTATTGTCGATGTGGTCATGGAGACCGAGCACGCCGGACTGGATCTGGTTCACTACGTACGCAACACCCTGGAGAACCACCGCACGCGGCTCGTCATGCGCACCGGCCAGCCCGGGCAGGCTCCCGAGGACCGGGTCATCCGTGAGTACGACATTGACGACTACAAGGAAAAGACCGATCTGACGATTCAGAGGCTGCGCACCCTGCTGTACAGCAAGCTGCGTGCCTACCGGGACCTGTGCATCATCGAATACCAGCGCGATGGACTCGCAAGGGTCCTTGAAGCAACCGCCCTGGTGCAGAGTGCCGAATCCGTGACCGTCTTTGCGTCTGCCGTTCTGGATCAATTGACATCCCTGCTGAACCTGGATCGGTCTGCCCTTTACTGCATCGTCCTGCCCACTATCGTCGACGGCGGGCATGAGACCAAGACCATCGCTGCCACAGGCGACTTTGTCCAGTACAGCACCAACACCGGCTTCTCCGAGCTGCCCGACATCGTGTCGAGGCGTTTTGCAGAAGTGCTTGAAAGACGAAGCGCGCAACATTTTGACGACGCCTATGTGCTCTATACGACGGGCAAGAATGGTGGCAGCAATCTGCTGTACCTCAAGCATGCGCGCGAACTGGGGGACATGGATCGCCAGTTGCTGGAGGCCTATACGCGCAGTGTTGCGATCACGTTCGAGAACATCAACCAGCAGGAAGACGTGCGCGAAACCGAGCAAGAACTGGTCTACGGCCTGGCCAATGCCCTGGAGGGCCGCGACCAGGACATGGGCGCCCACGCCAAGCGCGTAGCCCTGTCCTGTGGAATGCTGGCGCGTCTGTATGGCTTGCCGGAAACACAGATCCAGCAGATCAAGGCGGCATCGCCCCTGCACGACATCGGCAAGGCCGGCATTCCCGACACGATCCTGTGCAAGCCAGGCAAGCTGGATGCACACGAGTGGGCTTTGATGCAACAACATGCCCAGTTAGGGGCAAATTTCCTGCAGAACTTCCACCGTCCCCTGATACAAATGGGCGCTGAAATCGCGGTTTCGCACCACGAACGCTGGGATGGCACAGGCTACCCCAAGGGCCTGTCAGGCACCAACATTCCCATAGCCGGCCGGATCACGGCACTGGCAGATGTATTTGACACCCTGGGATCTCGCCGCAGCTACAAGGAACCATGGCCCACCGACCGGGTAGTGCAGACCATCCACGAGGGGCGCGGCACGCAATTCGACCCGGCGCTGGTGGATCTGCTGCTGGGCAATCTGGACGCATTCACTGCCTTGCGCCAGCAATTCCCGGACGTTGACCGTTAACGCAAGCCGCTGTGCACCGTCGGGTGTTTCAAGCGCAAACGCAGTTCCTCTTTCATCCGTCGATTGATCATGCGGCGGGACTCATTCATGAAGCTCAGCAGCATGAGGGGAAGCTGTTCGGCCGCACCATCCCTGGCAATCCGGGGTGGGCGGGGCAAGCCGTACAGATCGGCCGCCAGATCAAAATAGTCGCCCATCTTCAGACAGCTGTCGTCGTTGATGTTGTAAACCCGTTGCGCAGCCCCGCGCCACAGCGCAAGACAGCAGGCGCGTGCCAGATCGTCCGCCTGGATGTGGTTGGTATAAACATCATCTTCTTCCCGCAACACCGGAACCGCCTTGAGCAGGCGTGCGCGGGGTGTCCCCCCCTCCCGGTCAGTGGCATAGATACCAGGAATACGCAGGATGCTCATGCGCGTTCCCGAGGAAAGTCCCCAGAAGCGCATGCGTGCTTCGGCATCTACCCGGCGCTGCCCGCGCGCCGTCTGGGCATGGACCGTCCGGGTCTCGGTAATCCAGTCGCCCGCACAGTCGCCGTAAACGCCGCTGGTGGACCCATAGACCACGCTGACCGGACGGCTGCGCAGGCGCAAGGCCCGCACTAGGGCCAGCGTGCGCACATCCGTCCATCCATTGCCCTGCGGCGGAGCCAGATGCACCACCCGCGTGGCAATTCCGGCCAGGCGACGCAAGGTTCCAGGCGCATCCAGATTCCCCACCAAGGGCGTCATTCCCAGGGTGCGCAACTCAGGCACACGCCCAGGCGTCGATGTGAGTGCCATGACATGAGCACGCTGCTGCAATAGCCCTGCAACGCGCATACCGACATCGCCGCAGCCGACAATCAGGACGCGCTCACGTCGAAAACGCGATGGCAAGGATCCAAGGGGGGTCTGGTTTGAAGGCAAAATTGCAGGTTTGTTCACTATAAGAGTTCCGAGGATACCGACAAGATGACCACAAGCAACGCCGACGCCGCACTTTTCTCCGTTCTGGTGCAACCCAGCGGGCGCTCGTTCAATATCGCCACCGGTGAGGCCATCCTGTCGGCAGGCATCCGCCAGGGTATTGGCCTGCCCTATGGATGCAAGGATGGCGCCTGTGGGTCCTGCAAATGCAAACTGCTGTCGGGCAGCGTCCAGCATGGCACCCACCAGAGCAAGGCCCTCACCCCCGAGGAGGAAGCCAGTGGTCTGGTGCTCACCTGCTGCGCCGTACCGCAATCCGATCTGGTGCTCGAATCCCGCCAGGTCACAGAGCTGGGCGCTCTGCCCATCAAGAAAATGCCGACGCGGGTCACCCGCATGGAGAAGAAGTCTCCCGATGTCATGGTCCTGCAATTGCAGTTGCCAGCCAATGACAGCTTTGCGTTCCGGGCCGGGCAGTATGTCGAGTTCATCCTGCGCGACGGTGCGCGGCGCAGCTATTCCATGGCAAATGCCCCGCATCTGGGCCCCAATATTGAACTGCACATTCGCCACATGCCAGGCGGCAAGTTCACGGACCACGTCTTTGGAGCCATGAAGGAGAAAGAAATCCTGCGCATTGAAGGCCCCTACGGCAGCTTCTTTCTGCGGGAAAACTCCGACAAGCCCCTCATATTCCTGGCATCGGGCACGGGCTTTGCGCCCATCAATGCCTTGCTCGAACACATGCAGCACAAGGGAATCGACAGAAAGGTCAGCCTGTACTGGGGTGCGCGCCGTCCGGCCGATCTGTACATGGATGCATGGGTGCGAGAGCAGACGCTGGTCATGCCAAATCTGACCTATGTGCCAGTGGTGTCTGACGCTGCGGCGGCGGATCAATGGACCGGCCGAACCGGTTTTGTGCACCGTGCCGTGCTGGAAGACTTTCCGGACCTCAGCAGCCACCAAGTCTACGCTTGCGGAGCCCCCGTGGTCGTGGATTCAGCACGCCGTGACTTCTCCGCTATGGCCCATCTCCCGGAGGAGGAGTTTTTTGCGGACTCTTTCACCTCCGAGGCGGACAAGGCCCACGCCTGATTATTCGCCCAGGTAGGCAGCCCGCACGCGGGGGTCGTTCAGCATCTGCGCCGCATCCCCGGTCATCGTGACAATGCCGGACTCCATCACGTAACCGCGGTTGGCAATCGCCAGGGCCCGGCTGGCATTCTGCTCCACCAGCAGGACCGTCACACCTTGGGCATAAACATCACGAACCACTTCAAAAATCTTGTCCACCATGATGGGTGACAAGCCCATGGACGGCTCATCCAGCAACAACACCTTGGGGCGGCTCATCAGTGCGCGTCCCATGGCCAGCATTTGCTGCTCGCCGCCCGACATGGTTCCGGCCAACTGGTCCTTGCGCTCGCGCAGCCGCGGAAAGATGGTGAACATCTTTTCCATATCCTCTGCAATGCCATCCTTGTCATTGCGGATGTAAGCACCCATCTGCAGGTTTTCGATGATGGTCATGCGGGTGAAAACCCCACGGCCTTCCGGCACCATGGCCAGCCCCTGCTTGACCAAGTCCCACGGGCCCTGGCCGCGGATGCTTTTTCCCAGGTATTCGATGTCGCCCGCGTTGATGGGCAATGTGCCGGTAATGGCCTTCATGGTGGTCGTCTTGCCGGCACCATTGGAGCCGATCAGGGACACCAGCTCGCCCTCGTGCACTTCAAAATCCACGCCTTTGACAGCCTGAATGCCGCCGTAGGAAACCTTCAGGCCCGTAACCTTGAGCAATGTCTTTTTCGTCATTTTCTTGTTCTCCTGAAGCCGCCTAGTGGCCGCCAGTGCCCAGATACGCTTCAATCACTTTTTCATTCTTCTGCACGTCAGCTGGTGTCCCTTCGGCGATCTGCTTGCCGTAGTCCAACACCGTCACGCGATCACACAGGCCCATAACCAGCTTCACATCGTGTTCGATCAACAGGATGGTGCGGTTGTCCTTGCGAATGCGGTCGATCAGTTCGCGCAGCATGACCTTCTCGGTCGCGTTCATGCCTGCGGCGGGCTCGTCCAGCGCAATCAGCTGGGGGTCGGTTGCCAGGGCGCGGGCGATTTCCAGGCGGCGCTGGTCGCCATAGCTCAGGGTGCGGGCTTTGTAGGACGCATACTTTCCAATGCCGACATAGTCCAGCAATTCCTGCGAACGGCTGGCAATAGCGGCTTCTTCGGCCTTGAAACTGGCGGTGCGGAAAACAGCACCGATCAAGCCCGAATGGGTCCGGATGTGGCGCCCCACCATCACATTTTCCAGAGCGGTCATTTCGGCAAACAGGCGAATGTTCTGGAAGGTGCGCGCAATGCCTGCCTTGGCAACGGTATGCACCGCCGTGGGCTGGTAGGTCTTGCCGGCCAACTCGAATGAGCCGCTGTCGGGGGTGTACAAACCGGTCAGCACATTAAAAAAGGTCGTCTTGCCGGCACCGTTGGGGCCAATCAGTCCATAGACCTGACCGCGCTTGATATTGATACCCACATCGCTCAAGGCCTGCAGGCCACCAAACCGCTTGGAAACGCCGGAAACGCTCAGTACTGTATCTGTCATGTTGGTTCCATTCAGCTCTTCACGTTTTGCAGGGATTTGCCGTGCTCAGGCGACGGCCACAGGCCCCGTGGGCGCAGCAGCATCACGCTGATCATCGCCAACGCGATCAAAAACTGGCGCAGGATCGAGGCATCCAGCCGCCCGCCGGTTGCCTCCTGCAAAGGTCCGGCCACATAACGCAAGACCTCTGGCAACGCGGACAGCAGCACGGCCCCCAGGATGACGCCCGGCAAATGACCGACACCGCCGAGCACCACCATGGCAACGATCATCACCGACTCCATCAAGCTGAAGGACTCTGGCGAAATGAACCCTTGAAACGCGGCAAACATGGCACCAGACACGCCGCCAAAGGTGGCGCCCATGCCGAAGGCCAGCAATTTGAGGTTGCGGGTGTTGATACCCATGGCCTTGGCGGCAATTTCATCTTCCCGAATGGCCATCCAGGCGCGCCCGACGCGTGACAGTTCCAGACGGTGGCAAATCACGACACTGACAACAACCAGCGTCAGGAACAGGTAGTAGTACAAAGAGACCGAGGCCACTTCATAGCCACCGACCACCAGTTTTTTACCCAAGTCCATGCCAAAGAAATGGAAGGAATCAATCTGGCTGATACCTTTGGGGCCGTTGGTGATGTTGAACGGGTGATCCAGGTTGTTCATGAACACGCGAATAATTTCACCGAAGCCCAGCGTCACGATGGCCAGGTAGTCACCGCGCAGGCGCAGGGTGGGCGCACCCAGCAATACTCCGAATAAGCCCGCCACGCCGGCAGACAGGGGCAATATGACCCACAGCGGGGTGTGCAGCCCATCCGGGAACGCTGCCGCCAATGCCGGAAAGGTGTCGGTCAAATGGGGGGAGGAGAGCAGGCCGAACGTGTAGGCCCCAATGGCGAAAAACGCGACATAGCCCAAGTCGAGCAGGCCGGCATAGCCCACCACGATATTGAGGCCCAGCGACAGCAGCACAAACAGCAGCGCCATGTCGGCAATCCGCACCCAGGCATTGCCAAAGCTCTGCAACACCAGCGGAAGAATCAGCAGGCCCAGGGCCGCCGCCAGAAAGACTATGAGTTTTTGTTGTTGTTTCATGTGAGTGTGCTCCTCAGGCGCGATCTGCCACACGCTCGCCGAGCAGACCCGAGGGCCGCAGCGTCAGCACAATGATCAGAACAATGAACGCAAAGATGTCGGAGTAGTGACTGCCCAGCACGCCACCCGTGAGTGCGCCGATGTAGCCCGCGCCAATCGATTCGATGAGGCCCAGCAGAATGGCGCCAACCACCGCTCCGCCCAGGTTGCCGATACCGCCAAACACTGCCGCGGTAAAGGCCTTCAGGCCAGGCAGGAAGCCCATGGCATGCTGTGCGGTACCGTAGTTGGATGCGTACATCACACCGGCAATCGCAGCCAGCACGGCACCAATGATGAAGGTGGCGGAAATCACGATATCGGGCTTGACCCCCATCAGACCGGCAACGCGCGGATTCTCGGATGTGGCGCGCATGGCCCGCCCCAGCTTGGTGTAATTCACTAGCCACATCAACACCGCCAGCGAAACGGCCGTGAAGCCCAGGATCATGACCTGCGTGGGGCTGATCACGGCTCCACCAATCTCGATCGGTGTGTTCGACAACAGCGTGGGATAGGACTTGTAGTTGGGCTTCCAGATCATCATGGCCAGCGTCTGCAACAAGATGGACATGCCCATGGCCGTCAGCATGGGAGCCAGCTTGGGGCTGTTGCGCAACGGACGGTAGGCGATCTTCTCAATTGCGAAATTGAGCGTGCCAGCCACCACGCAGGCAATGATCAGGGCGATGATCAGGATGATGTAGCCGGGTGTTCCTGGCATGGACTCCTGCATCAGGCCGATGATGGTCCAGCTGGTCAGTGCCCCTACCATCATCACTTCGCCGTGGGCAAAATTGATGAGGTTGATGATGCCGTACACCATGGTGTAGCCCAGCGCAATGAGCGCGTACATGCTACCCAACACCAGACCGTTGATGATCTGCTGTAACAAAATATCCATAAAGGTTCTCCGATTTTTGGCCGGTGCGTATGGCATCAATCTGATGAACAGCAATTTGACGACAAGCGGTGCGGCCTTGTGAGCTATACCTGATCTTTAGCAAAAAGCCTGCCATGATTGATCATGTGGCAGGCAAGTGTGGGGGGGATTGTAGCCAAGGGCGGGGCCTCGGCCACGCCGGCAATACTTGGGTTTACCCCTAGCCGCCAGGCTGCATCAGTGGAATGTCCGGCAGGTTAGCCAGGCTAATACTGGGAGGCACCAACGGCGTCTGCTTCCCCGTCACGGCATCCCACCGGAGCCTGCTTGCCCAGCGGCCGTATTGCGCTCTTTGAGCTGCCGCAACTTTTCAGCAATCTTGATCTCCAGACCCCGCTCCACCGGACGGTAAAACACCTGCGCGCCCATTCCATCAGGCAGGTAACGCTCCCCTGCAGCGAAACCACCCTCTTCGTCATGCGCATAGCGGTAGCCCTTGCCGTAATCGAGCGATTTCATCAACTGGGTGGGGGCATTGCGCAGGTGCATGGGAACGGGGCGCGAGCCATCCTTTTTGACCAGTGCCCGCACCTCATTGAATGCGCGGTACACCGCGTTGGACTTGGGCGCAACGGCCAGATAGACCACGCACTGGGCCAGGGCCAGTTCGCCTTCGGGACTCCCCAACCGTTCATACACCTCAGCCGCATCCAGCGCCATGCGCAGGGCGCGGGGGTCGGCCAGTCCAACATCCTCATTGGCCATGCGGATCAGCCGGCGTGCCATGTAACGCGGGTCTGCACCACCGTCGAGCATGCGCACCAGCCAGTAGAGTGCGGCATCCGGGTCCGAGCCGCGGACCGACTTGTGCAAGGCACTGATGGTGTCGTAGAACTGGTCCCCGCCCTTGTCGTAACGGCGCATGCGCTCGCCCAACACCTGCACCAGCCAGGCATCCGTCACCTGCTCCAGCTGCTCCTGTTGCGCGGCCATCGCCAGCGTCTCCAGCGTGTTCAGCAGGCGCCGGGCATCACCGTCCGCATAGGCAACCAACCGATCAACCGCTACTGATTCAATAGCAGAAACACCAGATTCCACGAGGGCTGATGCCACTATTTGCTTCAAATCATTCTCTGATAGCGGCTGCAGGACATAGACCACGGCACGCGACAACAGCGCCGAATTCACCTCGAACGAGGGGTTCTCGGTGGTCGCTCCGATAAAAGTGAACAGCCCGCTCTCCACGTGTGACAGGAACGCATCCTGCTGGCTTTTGTTGAAGCGATGCACCTCGTCCACAAACAGGATGGTCCGCCGCCCCTGAACCAGCGCCACCTGCGCCTGCTCCACCGCATCGCGGATGTCCTTGACGCCGCCCAGCACGGCACTGATGGCTATGAACTGCGCATCAAACGCATGGGCCATGAGACGCGCAATCGTCGTCTTTCCCACCCCCGGCGGCCCCCACAAAATGCAGCTGTGGGGCCGGCCTGATTCAAAGGCCAGACGCAGCGCCATCCCCTCCCCCAGCAGATGCTGCTGACCGATGACATCCGCCAGGCGCTGGGGACGCAGGCGCTCGGCCAGGGGTTGGTGGGTGCTGTTGGCAATGGGAGATTTCACGACTGGACTGACCGGAGTTTTCTCCAGTTTAATCGGGCCAGCAAAATACCTTTCAAGCGGGCGCTGGTGCTTTGGTAGCGCGAGATTGGGAGCTGCACCTAACTGCCCTGGCACTTGATCCAGGGCAAGCCAGCGCCCGGTGCCGCACCCTACAGTGCGGCCACCTGCCTGATCGGGCACCAACAATATTGACGGAGACACCATGCGAGACCCCTTGCTGATTGATTCAATTGAAGCGGCCGTGGACCACGTGCTGGACACCACACCGGGTGACATCGTGCTCGGAATTCCCTTGGGTGTCGGCAAGCCCAACCCCTTTGTCAACGCGCTGTACCGGCGGATCAGGGTCAATCCGGCCCGTCGCCTGCGCATCATCACCGCCCTGTCCCTGGAGAAGCCGGTTGGCAAGAGCGAACTTGAGCGGCACTTTCTGGCTCCGCTGGTGGAACGGGTCTTTGAAGACTATCCCGATCTGGAATACGTCAAGGATTTGCGCGGCGGTGGCCTGCCTACCAATATCGAGGTATGCGAGGTCTTCATGAAGACCGGCGACTACCTGGGCAACGAAGTAGCGCAGCAAAGCTACATGTCCACCAACTACACCCATATTGCCCGCGACATGGTGTCGCAGGGCATGAACGTCATGGCGCAGGCAGTGGCGAGCCAAATGGATGAGAGCGGCCTTCGCATCAGCCTGTCAAGCAACCCCGACGTGGTCATGGAGGTGATGGAAATGTTCCGCGCGTCCGGCAACAAATTCACCGCCGTGGGTGTGATCAACCAGCGCATGCCCTTCATGCCCAACACAGCCGAAGTGAAACCCGGCTTCTTTGACATTCTGGTCACCGACCCCGCCGGAACGCACGCTGTCTTTGCTCCGCCCAACAACAAGGTCGGTATGGCCGACTACGCCATCGGCCTGCATGCCTCCAGCCTGGTCACCGACGGAGGGACCCTACAAATCGGCATCGGCTCGCTGGGCGATGCCATCGGTCAGGCACTGATCGTGCGCGATCGGCACAGTAACGATTACCGGCGCATTCTTGAGTCCCTGTGTCCCGACGGACTGGCCGGGCGCGATCTCGGGCGGTTTGACAAGGGCCTCTACGGATGCTCGGAGATGTTTGTCAACGGCTTCCTCAAACTGATCGAGGCCGGCATCATCCGCCGCGAAGTGTTCAACGACGTGGTGCTGCAACAGCTCCTCAACCGGGGCACCATTGCTGATGAAGCCGTGACGCCGCAAACCTTGCGCGCGCTGCTGGATTCGGGTCGCGTGCGCGCGCCGATCTGCGCGGAAGACCTGGCCTATCTGCAGCGCTTCGGCGTACTGCGCCCCAACGTCACGCTGGATGGGGAACAGCTGGGTATCGATGACCACCGCTGCAGTTCCAACCTGCACGAGGAGCAGGCCTTTGACTTTGTCTGCCAGCACATGCTGGGTTCGCGTCTGCAGGGCGGCACCTTCATGACGGGCGGATTCTTTTTGGGGCCGCGCGACTTCTACGCGCACCTGCGCACCATGCCAGCGCACGAACTGGCAAAAATCGACATGACGCGCATCGACTTCATCAACCAGCTGTATGGCCAGGAGGACCTGAAGCGCGCCCAGCGCCGCAACGCCCGCTTCATGAACACCACCATGATCGTGACCTTGCTGGGCGCGGCAGCCAGTGACGCGCTGGAGTCCGGCCAGGTGGTCAGCGGTGTGGGTGGGCAATACAACTTCGTTGCCATGTCGCACGCCTTGCACGACGCACGCCTCATCATGATGCTGCGCTCCACCCACGAAAACAAGGATGGCCTCAAGAGCAGCATTGTCTGGAATTATGGCCACGTCACGATCCCGCGGCATTTGCGCGACGTGATCATCACCGAATACGGCGTGGCCGAACTGCGCGGCCAGCCCGACTCGGAAGTCATCAAACGCCTGATCGCGGTGTCGGACTCCCGCTTTCAGGACGAACTGGTCAAACAGGCCAAGGCGAATGGCAAGCTCGACGCGCACTACGAGGTGCCAGAGCGCTATCGCAACAACCTGCCGCAATCACTGGAAGAGAAACTGCACCCCTGGGCGCAAGCCGGCCTGCTGCCCGATTTCCCCTTTGGGACCGACCTGACTGCCGAGGAATTGCACATCGTGCGCGCACTGAAGAAACTCAAGCACGCAACCGAGCATCCCGCTGAACTGCTGTCGCTGGCATTCAAGAGCTTCTGGGGTGGCAAGGACATGCCAAAGGCTTATCAGGAGCGCCTCGGACTGGCGGACGCCCACAGTTTTCGCGACACGGTGATTCGGCGGCTGCTGGCCGGCAATCTCTGAATTTCCCGCTGCAAGGTCCGCTCGCACCCGCAACCGGTGTGGAGGGTCGCGCTACGACATGTGGAAATGAAAAAGCCATCAGTCTTTCGACTGATGGCTTTCCAATTTTGGCGGAGTGGACGGGACTCGAACCCGCGACCCCCGGCGTGACAGGCCGGTATTCTAACCAACTGAACTACCACTCCTGGTAGTGGCAACTTTCGCTCTTTCGAGCCAAGAGCATCTCTTTTCAGATCTGCCGTTACCAACTTGCGCTTCGATCATCTTGCGATGAATCTTGGCGACCCCACGGGGATTCGAACCCCGGTACCTACCGTGAAAGGGTAGTGTCCTAGGCCTCTAGACGATGGGGTCAAAACCTTGGACTAATCCGTTCTCGAAAACTTTGGTGGAGGTAAGCGGGATCGAACCGCTGACCTCTTGCATGCCATGCAAGCGCTCTCCCAGCTGAGCTATACCCCCAAAACTCCAACAAATACTGCTTGATTTCTCTGCAGTACCCGAAGAATGCTTTTTAAAACATTCTCAATTTCCGAGCCTCAAATTATAGCCTTAGAAATCATGCTTTCGCAAGTCTCTCAATTACTTTTTCTCTTCCGCACATTTCGAGCACTGAATCCAGTGATGGCGTCTGGGCCGTGCCCATGACCAACACCCGCACAGGCATCGCCAACTGCGGCATCTTCAGAGCGTTCGCCGCCAGCACTTCCTTAATCACCGTTGCAATAGATACCTTGTCCCATGCACAGGTGCCCAGCCTCTCGGCCAGCATTGCAACTGCGGGCCGCACCGCTTCAGTAACGTGCTGCGCCAACTCTGCAGCATCTGGCGTGACATCGCTGTAGAACTTGGCGGCCCAAGTGGCCAGGGCGATGGTCGTTTCACAACGGTCTTTGAGCAACGCGCAGAGTTGGGGTAAATGGGTCTCTACCGTGGACGGGTCCAACACAACGCTCTGCCTGGCCAATTGCACCGCGACGAGGCCAGCCAGGCGCACGTTGTCTGCCTGCTTGATGTACTGGGCATTTACCCACAGCAGCTTGACCGGGTCCCACTGCGCAGGGCTCTTGTTCAGGTGCGTGCCGTCAAACCAAGCTACCAGTTGCTCACTGCTGAACAACTCTTCGTCACCATGGCTCCAACCCAGACGTGCCAAATAGTTGAGCATGGCTTCTGGCAGGTAACCACC
>JBBQLM010000050.1:0-34988 GCA_038327925.1 Burkholderiales bacterium
CCTGGGCCTGGCCATCGTGCGCGAGATTGCCGGCCAGCACGAGGCCGAGGTGATTCTGGACGACACGCGGCAGCGGCGGCCGGGGGTGGTGGAGCCGGCAGGCCAAGGGCCGGGCGCGCGGTTTACCGTGCGCTTCAAGGCGCACCCGGTCACGGCCGGGTGAATGAATGACCCACACCCGGTTACGGCCGGGTGAGTGACCCGCACCCGGTTACGGCCGGGTGAACCGCCGGCTCTTCGAAATCGACATCAGCAAGCCCAAGCCGAAGCCGAGCGTCACCATCGCGGTGCCGCCATAGCTGATGAAGGGCAAGGGAATGCCGACGACGGGCAGGATGCCGCTGACCATGCCCATGTTGACGAAGGCGTAGGTGAAGAAAATCATGGTCACACTGCCGGCCAGCAGGCGCGAAAACAGCGTGGGCGCGTCCAGCGCAATGGCCAGGCCGCGCAGGATCAGGAACAGGAAGGCCGCAATCAGGAACAGGTTGCCCAACAAACCAAACTCTTCCGAATAGGCGGCAAAGATGAAGTCGGTGGTGCGCTCGGGGATGAACTCCAGGTGGGTCTGCGTGCCCTTCATGAAACCCACGCCGGTGAGCCCGCCGGAGCCGATGGCAATCATGCCCTGGATGATGTGAAAGCCCTTGCCCAGCGGGTCGCGCGTGGGGTCCAGCAGCGTGCAGATGCGCTGCTGCTGGTAGTCGTGCAACACCGGCCAGCGCACGCCGTCGGCGCACAGGGACGGTTCGAACACCACGATCAGGACAATCCCGACCACGCCCAACACCAGCGGCGGAATCACCAGCTTCCAGCTCATGCCGGCATAAAAAATGACCGACATGCCGGCGGCCAGGATCAGCAGCGACGTGCCCAGGTCGGGCTGCTTCATGACCAGAGCCACCGGCATGAAGAGCAGCACAGTGGCCACGCCAAAGTCCAGCGGGCGCAACTGGCCCTCGCGTTTCTGGAACCACCAGGCCAGCATCAGCGGCATGGCGATCTTGAGAATTTCACTGGGCTGGATGGTGATACCGATATTGATCCAGCGCCTTGCCCCCTTTTTGGTGATGCCAAAAATCGCCACGGCGACCAGCAGGGTGACGCCCAGTACGTACAGCGGAACGGCCAGGGCCATCAGACGCTGCGGCGGCACCTGGGCGACGACGAACATGATGCTGGCGGCAATCAGCATATTGCGCCCATGGTCTTCAAACCGGGTGCCATGGTCAAAGCCAGAGGAATACATGGTCAGCATGCCGGCGCAGGCCAGCAGGAAGACGGCAAAAGCCAACGGACCATCAAAGCCCTGGAACCAGGGCGCAATGCGCCGCCAAACGGAGGGTTTGTCAAAAACGGATGCCATAGAGTGGCGCGATTATCCCAGCCTTGCCGGGCTTTGCCGCCGCAGGGGTCAAACCGGCAACTGGATTTCCACCACCGTCTTGCCGGGCTGGCTGCTGATCTCCAGCTGCGCGCCGATGGCGGTGGCGCGTTCGCGCAGGCTGGACAGTCCTTTTTTCCCATTGGACTGGGGATCAAAGCCACATCCGTCATCAATGACCCGCACAAATATGCGCTCCTCCCCTTGGGCGTGGCCCTCGATCCGCAGCACGTGGGTGTTGGCGTGCTGCAGCACATTGGACAGGGCCTCAAACAGCATGAACTGCAGTTCGCTCATGGCGCCCGCATCGAGCTGCGGGCACAGGGGCAGCAGGTCCACGTCCCACTGCAACTCAATGCCCATGGCCCGAAAGCGCGGGCCCAGGCGGTAGCGCAGATTGGCCAGCAGCGCGGTGACGTCGCCCGGCACCAGATGGATGGCGTCAATCGACAGTTTGAGCTGGTCCATGGCGTCGCGCAGCGTCTGCAACACCTCATTGCGCCCCGGGAGCGGCACTTCGCCGCTCGGGGCCTGCAGCTGGCGCATGGCCGAGCTGATGTGTGCGCCCACGCCGTCATGCATGTTGCGCAGGATGCGGCTGCGCTCGGCCGTGCGCTCCTGCTGGCGGGCCAGTGCTTCCAGCCGGAGATAGCTATCGCGCAGTGCCTGCTCCTTGTCCGACACCCGCTGCGCCAGATTGTTCAGCACGTCCTGCAACTGCAGGCTGGTGGCCCGAAAGCGCAGCAGCACCACATAGCCCATGGCCAGCCCGAACAGCACAGACGAGTAGCGCACCCAGGTGTTGGCCGCATAGACCGGATCGATGCGAAAGACATAGAAGTCGCGCAGCGCCACCAGGATATTGATGAGGCCGGCCACCGCCACGATGCGCTGCTCGGATCGGGCCTGACGCACTGCGCTCCACAGAAAGACCAGCACAAAGCCCAGCGCGCTCAGGCCGAACACGGAATACCAGAGCGTCAACACCACGGGCTGGCCCATGCCCAGCGCCCACCAGGCAAAGACCGGGCACAGCACCATCAGAATCACCAGCCAATGGCGAAAACGGGGCGCCCAGGCCTGCGCGCGCCAGTCCGCCAGTTCCATGCATGCCAGCGCCATGCTGCTGCCCCAGATACCCAGGGCGACCGACTGCAGCACGCCCCACCAGGGCCAAGGCAAAGGCGGGTCTTCCACCAGCACATCGCCGACGTAGACCGCCCAGAACAACTGGGCCACGGCGGCAAACAGGTACAGGGGGTCGCGCCCCACGCGGCCCGCCTTGCGCAGGCCGGCGTGGGTGCTCCACAGGGCCAATGCCGTCAGGCCGACCACCAGGCAAAACGCCACCACGCCGACCGAGCCGGTGGCCCGCCAGCGGTAGGCCTGCACGTACAGCGGATACACCTCGTCCTGCGGCCCGATCAACAGGGGCGCCAGGCCACCCCGGCGGCCCACGTCGGCGCGAATGTGCACACGGATCTGGTTGGTTTTGCGGAAGTGGCCACTGTCCACCGAGATGTAGCGCGGCACCCGCGCGGCATCGGCACCGTTGTAGGCCTGCGCATCGCCGTGGTCCTGCACCATCGCGCCAAAGCGCTGCAACAGGGTGCCGTTGAGCCAGATCTGGTAGGCGTTGCCCACGCCGGGCAGGTAAATGCCCCAGAACTCATCGGGGGCCTCTGGCAGCTCAAACTCAAAATCAAAGATGGCCTCGCCGCGCTGCCCCGGGTTGGACCGGTCCCAGTGGTAGGGCAGAGTCACGTCATGGCGGAAGGTTTCACCGTTCACGATCACGGTGCCCTGCGCCTGCTTCAGGGTCAGCACCGCCGCCGCGCCGGGGCTGGCCCAGACCACCAAGCACAACAGCCCCCCCCACCCAACCATGCTGCCCACCCGGCTCCGCACGCGAAGCCATGCCCGCCCAGGCGTCATCGGAAGGCCGCGGGCTGCGAAGGCTGGGGCAACAGGCCCATGCGGGTTGCCTCCACAACGGCTTCCATCTTGGAGTGCACCTCCAGCTTGCCATACAGGCTCTTGATATGGGTCTGGATGGTGTGGACGCTCAGACTCTTCAGCTCGGCGATCTCGGAATAGGAAAATCCCCGCGCAATCAGCTCCAGCACCTCCTGCTCGCGCGGGGACAGGATGCTCTTCTCGCCCCCGACAGCTTCACTTTTGATAGCAGAAAATTCAACAACCACGAGGGCAGAAGGCAGATTTGACTGCATGGACCGGTATTTGGACAGAACCCGGCGGGCAATCATGGGGGAGATCGGCGAGGCACCGCCCTTCATCTCCAGAATGGTGTTGGCAATGTCATCGGGCGCCGCATCCTTGTGGATGTAGCCCAGGGCGCCTGCCTCGATGCTGGCCAGCACGTTGTCCTCGTCACCAAACATAGAGATGACCAGCGCCTCGCAGGCCGGGTGGCGCTGGCGGGCGTAGCGGATGACCTCCAGCCCGCTGCCATCGGGCAGCCCCAGGTCGGTCAGCAGCACGTCGATACCCTGCTCGGCATGGTCCAGGCAGGCCTTGGCTTCGGCCACGCTGGCCACGCTGGCCTCCAGCGTGAGCTCGGGCGCGCGCGACACGCTGCCCACGAAAAACTCGCGCATCTGCGGGTCGTCTTCAACAATCAGTACTCGCCACATGCTGGTCTCCCCATCTATTCTCATTCTCCCAGCGCCACGCCGCCGCTGGTTCTGCGACCCCCGAGCATATCGGTAACTGGCCTGTCGCAACCTCCCATAAATGGGGGACTTAAGTACCCCCTCGCTGGTCGGGAGCGGCGTGGGACAATGCCGACCTATGTTTTTATTGTTTGATGAAGCCGGAAAATTCATGGCCGGCAGGGTAATGTCTGAGACCGATGCGTCCGCGCAGGTGGAGTTGGACAGTGGCAAGCGGGTCAAGGTCAAGGCCGCCAACATGCTGATCAAGTTCGAAAAGCCCTCACCGGCCGAATTCATGGCCGCCGCGCAAGCGGCCAGCCAGGACATCGAGCTGGAAATGGCCTGGGAGTTTGCGCCGGACGAAGAGTTTGGCTTTGCCGACCTGGCGCGCGACTATTTCTCGGCCCAGGCGCCGCTGTCCGAGCAGGCGGCCATGCTGTTTCGGCTGTTCGAATCACCCCACTACTTTCGCCGCGCCGGCAAGGGCCGCTTTCGCAAGGCCAGTGCCGATGTGATCGCCCAGGCGCTGGCTGCCATCGAGAAGAAAAAAGTGTTGGCCCTGCAGATCACGCAGTGGGCTACCGAGCTGGGCGCCGGCCAGTGCCCGGAGCCGATTCGCGAGCAGTTGTACAAGATCCTGTTCAAGCCCGACAAGAACGCGCCCGAGTACAAGGCCGTGGTCGAGGCGGCGCGCGCCACCCACACCGCACCTTTGGAGCTGCTTCAAAAGTCGGGCGCCATTGCCTCGCCCTACCTGTTCCACTGGAAGCGCTTCCTGCTGGAAAACTTCCCCAAGGGGACCGGCTTTCCCGCCGCGCTGGCGGCACCCGCCATTGACGAGGCCGCCCTGCCCGTGGCTGGCGTGCAGGCCTTTTCCATCGACGATTCGCAGACCACCGAGATTGACGACGCCCTGTCCGTGCAGGGTCTGGGCAGCGGCACCGTCACGCTGGGCATCCACATTGCCGCGCCGGGCCTGGCCATCCAGCCGGGCGACGCGGTGGACCAGTTGGGCCGCGCCCGGCTGTCCACCGTCTACATGCCGGGCTACAAGGTCACCATGCTGCCAGACGCGCTGGTGCAGACCTACACCCTGCAGGCCGGGCGCAATTGCCCGGCGCTCTCCTTGTACGTCACGCTGGACGAAGCCACACTGGAGATCAAGGGCAGCGAGTCCAAGATCGAGCGCGTTCCCATCGCCCACAACCTGCGCCATGACCAGCTCGACTCGGTCGTCACCGAGGCCTGGTTGCTAGACCCAACCGTTAAGCATGAAAACGCCTCCCAGCCCTCGTCGGAGCTGCGTGAGCAGCTATCATTTTTATACCGCCTGGCGAAAGACCTGAAGGCCAAGCGCGAGATTGCGCGCGGCAAACCTGAGACCTTCAACCGCCCGGACTACAACTTCAGACTCGTGGGCAACGACGGCAACGAACCGCAGGGGTCGGAAACCGTGCAGATCAGCACCCGCCAGCGCGGCGCGCCACTGGACCTGATCGTGGCCGAGGCCATGATCCTGGCCAACAGCACCTGGGGCAACTGGATGGCCGAATTGGGCGTGCCCGGCATCTACCGCAGCCAGGCGTCTCTTGCGCCCGGCGTCAAGGTGCGCATGGGCACCAAGGCCCTGCCGCATGCCGGCATTGGCGTCAAAAGTTATGCCTGGAGCAGCTCTCCGCTGCGCCGCTACACCGACCTGGTCAACCAGTGGCAAATCATTGCCTGCGTGAAGCACGGCAAGACGGCCGCCCTGGCCGCCCCGTTCAAGCCCAAGGACGCCAGCCTGTTTTCCATCATTTCCAGCTTTGACGAGGCCTACAGCGCGTACAACGGCTACCAGGGCGCCATGGAGCGCTTCTGGACGCTCAAATACCTGCAGCAAAACGGCATCACCGAGCTGGAGGCCAGCATCTTCAAGGACAACATGGTGCGCGCCGACACCCTCCCCCTGGTGCTGCCGGTCATGGGTGCGCAGAACCTGCCACGCGGTGCCCGGGTGCGCGTCAAGCTTGGCGAGATGGACCTGATTACGCTGGACATCAGCGGCACCGTGGTGGAGCGCCTGGATACACCCGTCACCGATGCAGCCGCTGCCGACACGCTCGAAGAAGACCAGGAAGACGACGAAGTGTCCGGCCCGATTGCCATTGCAGTCGATGTGAGCGAACCGGTGGACGCGACCAACGATAATCCTGCTCCGTGAAACTGCGGCAATTCAGCACCCTTCAGATAGCCTTGTTTGTATCCATTGCGGTGCATGCGGCACTGCTGACGGTGCGTTTTGTCGACCCCGAGGCCTTCAACCGCGTGTTCGAGGACACGCCGATGGAGGTGATTCTGGTCAACGCCCGCACCGACGAGAAGCCCGACAAGGCCCGGGCCATCGCGCAGTACTCCTTAGCCGGCGGCGGTGATGCAGAAAAGGGCCGTGCCACCAGCCCACTGCCTCCCTCGGCCCTGACCGAATTCGGGGACGCATCCGAAGAGGAAGTCGCCCGCAAGCTGCAGACCCTGCAGGAGCAGCAGACGCTGCTGCTGGCCCAGGTCAAGAGCCAGCTCGCCGCCCTGCCCCCACCGGACCCCAACCACGCGGCCACCAAGGCCGAACAGCAGGAGCGCGAGGAGAAGCGGCGCCAGCTGGTCAAGATCCTGGCCGAGATCGAGCGCCGCATCAACCAGCAGAACGCCAAGCCCAAGAAGCGCTACATCAGCCCGGCTGCACGCGAAGAGGTGTATGCCGTGTATTACGACGCCCTGCGCCGCGCCATCGAGGACAAGGGCACGGACAACTTCCCCCAGTCCGGCGGCAAGAAGCTGTATGGCGAGCTGACCATGATCGTCACCGTCAACCACAATGGCCGGGTCATCGACACCGAGGTGGTCGAAACCTCGGGCAACCGCACACTGGACCGCCACGCCGCAGCAATAGCCCGGTCGGCCGGTCCCTTTGGCCACTTCAGCCCCGCCATGCGGCGCCAGGCCGACCAGATTCTGGTGGTCTCCCGCTTCAAGTTCACCCGTGACGAAACGCTGGAGGCGGCCGTTTCCGCCCACCCATGAAGCCGCTGCTGCGTTGGGTGGCCCTGGTTGCCGTAGCGCTGGTGGCGCTGCAACTGTTTTTCGTGGCCCGCATAGCCGCCATGGCCGTGGTGGCACCACAATCCACCAGCTTCCAGCGTTCTGAAGCCTGGCGCGTTGGCACCGAAAAAGGCAGCCTGCGCTGGCGCCAGCAGTGGGTGGCCTACAGCCAGATTTCCGACAACCTCAAGCGCGCGGTGATTGCATCCGAGGACGACGGCTTCACCAACCACGAGGGCGTGGACTGGGACGCACTGGAAAAGGCCTGGGAGAAAAACGCCAAGGCCGAGCAAAAAGCCGCCAACCAGAAGCCATCGGCCAAAGCTGCGCCAGGCAAACCCGCGTCCAAGCCACCCAAAGTGGTGGGCGGCTCCACCATCACCCAGCAACTGGCCAAGAATTTGTTTCTCTCCGGTGAGCGCACGTTGTTGCGCAAGGGTCAGGAGTTTGTGCTGACCCTGATGCTGGAGCACTTGCTGACCAAGCAGCGCATTCTGGAGATTTACCTGAACAGCGTAGAGTGGGGTGAAGGCGTGTTCGGCGCCGAGGCGGCGGCGCAGCATTACTTCCGCAAGCCGGCGTCCCAGCTCAGTTCGTATGAAGCCGCACGGTTGGCGGTGATGCTGCCGCGGCCGCGCTATTACGAGAAGCTGCCCAACTCCGGTTATCTGGCGAGTCGAGCCGGTGTGATCACGGGGCGCATGGGGGAAGCGCAGTTGCCATAAGCGCGGATTGTCCAAACAAAGGAATTGTCTTGACCCACAGAAAATTAACAGTCCTCGTTCTCGGGGCATCAGGAATGCTCGGCAACGCAGTGTTTCGTGTACTTGCGGCGTCGGAAGCACTGCGTACATTCGGTACCGTGAGAAATATTTCTGCTCGGCGATTCTTTGCCCCGAATACCCAAGCGGCGCTACTCGCCGGACTGGACGTGTGCAACGCCGACACTCTAACGAAAGTCATGGGCACGGTGCGCCCAGACGTGGTCATTAACTGTGTCGGGGTAGTAAAACAATTACTGGCACTTCAAAATCCGCTTGATATTCTTCCCGTCAATACGCTGTTTCCGCATCGACTCGCGCAGCTATGTGCATTGTCGGGCGCGCGACTTGTTCATTTCAGCACGGATTGTGTATTCTCCGGTGACAAAGGCCATTACATCGAGAGCGACGGCCCCGACACACGTGAGTTGTATGGCTTGAGTAAGCTACTGGGAGAAGTCTCTGATAAAGATGCAATCACGCTTCGGACATCCATCATCGGGCATGAACTCGAAAGTAATCAAGGCCTTGTGGAATGGTTTCTCTCTCAACAGCACCCGGTCAATGGATATGTGAATGCAATCTTTTCTGGCCTGCCAACAGTTGAAGTAGCGCGCGTCATCCGCGACTATATTCTCCCCAATAGTGAACTGCGGGGTCTTTACCATTTGGCCGCAGCCCCCATCAACAAATATGAATTGTTGAAGCTTATTCGTGCGGAGTATGGAAAGACAATCGACATCACTCCCGCCGACACGCCTGCGATCAATCGTTCACTGAGCGGGAGCAAATTCTCCATTGCCACGGGTTACAAGGCCAAGCCATGGAATCAGTTGGTGCAATCAATGCACGAATTTCACCAGGATTCACGACATGTTTAATAACAAGGTCCTAATGATTACCGGAGGAACGGGGTCGTTCGGAAATGCCGTTTTGCAGCGCATGCTGAATTCCGGCTTGGCTGAAATAAGAATCTTCAGTCGCGACGAAAAGAAACAGGATGACATGCGCGGCAAAGTAAAAAATGACCGGGTTTCGTTTCACATTGGAGACGTCCGAAACTTCGACAGTGTTAACGACGCGATGCATGGTGTGGATTATGTATTCCACGCGGCAGCGCTCAAGCAGGTCCCAACCTGTGAGTTCTACCCGATGGAGGCGGTGCAAACCAACGTTTTGGGCGCGGAAAACGTGATGCGCGCAGCGGTTTCGAATGGCGTGAAGCGCTGCATAGTTCTCAGCACTGACAAAGCTGTCTATCCGATCAATGCAATGGGTATGTCGAAAGCGCTCATGGAAAAGACCATGATCGCGAAATCGCGGGCACCAAGTTCACGTGGCACCATTTTTTGCGCGACAAGATATGGCAATGTAATCGCCTCCCGTGGATCAGTAATTCCACTTTTTCTGGATCAGATTTTGTCGGGACAAAACTTAACGGTCACGGACCCTCACATGACCCGGTTCCTTATGACACTGGAGGAGTCGGTCAATTTAGTATTGCACGCTTTTGAGAATGCCCAATCTGGGGACATATTCGTGCAAAAATCTCCCGCCTCGACCATCGGCGACCTGGCTGTTGCAATGAAAGAAATTTTCTCCAGCGATGCCGCCATCAGAATTATGGGCGCCAGACACGGTGAAAAGCTGTATGAGACCCTACTGTCACGGGAGGAGCGCTCGAAGGCGATTGAGAACCAAAAATACTACCGAATTCCAGCCGATTCACGCGGCTTGAATTATCAAAGTTATATTACACAAGGCGAGCCATCCATCATGGCGCATGACGATTACACATCTCATAACACCGATCTACTTGATGTATCCGCAATTAAAGAGATGCTACTCAAGATAGACACTGTGACTTCCGCAATTCAAAATCGACACGGGGCACGTTGAAATAGCCCAAAACCGCGAGATTCAACCATGAAATCCAAGGGTTCAATTAAATTATTCCCGGCGTATAACCCGTTTCAATCAAGCGTCAAAGAAACAATGAGACAAGCCTTCCAGGCTTTCAATTCTGGAAATCTGCCATTAGCGCAGGCAAATTGCGCCACTGCTATTAAGCTAGACCCCAGGAACTTCGATGCGCTCCAACTCATGGGGGCTATCGCCTTCGCAGTGGGTAATTCCGCTGTTTCCATAAACTATATTTCAGCTTCGCTCGAAGTAAAACCCAATGATGTGAACTCCCTGAGAAACCGGGCAATGGCCTTTGAGCGGTTGAATCAATTGGACTCGGCCATCAATGATTGCGAAAAGGCGATACAAATCCTGCCTGGATTTGCGGAAGCGCACTATTTGTTGGGTATCTTGTATTCACGTACTAATACTCCTGAAAAATCTGTTGAGCATTACGACCTTGCCATTTCCATCAATCCGTCACTGAATTACATACACGGCTCTCGATTCATGGAGGCAATGAAAACATGCAATTGGGGGGGGTATCAAACCCAACTCGATTTCATCGAAACGAGTATTTGCGAAGGGAAAAAAGTTAGCCCTCCCTTCGCGGCAAGCACACTGCTGCCGCGGGGCGATGTCCATAAAAAATGCGCCACCATCTGGTCACACAGCGAGCACCCGAACAACCCCGCATTGGGGCCAATTAGCGCTGCAATAAATAAACCCAAAATTCGATTGGGATACATCTCAGGTGATTTTCGCAATCACCCAGTATCTTATTTGGTAGCGGAACTTTTTGAGACGCATGATCGGAGCAGATTTGAAGTAATCGCCTTCTCTATTTCTGCTGCAGTCAATGACGAAATGCAGATTAGGCTAAGAAAGGCATTCGACGCGTTTCACGATGTAGCCTTGCTGTCCGATTTTCAACTAGCGCAATATATCCGCAATCAGAATATTGACATATTAATTGATCTGGGCGGGTACACAACGGGCAATAGATTTGGCGCGCTCGCTTTTCGGGCTGCCTCTATTCAAATCGAATACTTGGGATATCTTGGGACGACAGGCGCCCCCTATATCGACTACCTCATTGCAGATCACACCCTCATTCCCGACGATTTGCAACACAACTACTCTGAGAAGATTATTTTCCTGCCAACTTACCAAGCGAACGACTCCAAGTCAAAGGACATCAACCCAACGCCCGATCGCTCAACCTATGGTTTGCCGGAGGACGCGTTCATATTCTGTTGTTTTAACAGTGCATATAAGATCAACCCCGCAGTTTTTGATAGCTGGGGACGTATTCTTTTGGGAACGAAGGACAGCATATTGTTTCTCGTCGCGGAGAACTCCCTCGTGGAGAAGAATCTGCGCCATGAAGCTCGACAGAGAGGGCTTGATGATGATCGCATCGTGTTTTCTTCTCGATTGCCACGTCCCGATTTCCTGGCTCGGTTCAAAGTGGCAGATTTGTTCCTGGACACCTGGCCATGCAATGCGGGTACAACTGCCAGTGAGGCTCTATGGTGTGGCGTACCGGTATTGACCTTTCCCGGCGAATCCTTTGCCAGCAGAATTGGAGCCAGTTTGCTCAATGGCATTGGCGTCCCGGAACTGATTGCCGGTAGTGTTGAGCAGTACGAGGAATCAGCTATCCGCCTTGCAAATTCGCCGAGTGACTACGCAGCTGTTCTTGACAAGGTTTCAGCGGGCAGATCCAGCAGTCTGTTTGACTGCCCAACATATACAAAGAACCTTGAGCACGCGCTGGGCCGCGCTTTTGATCAACATCTGGCAGGTCAGCCTCCCTGTAACTTGGACGTAGATTAGAAAGGCAACCGGGGATTTTCCATGCTTGCCAAGATGATGAGCCTGTTTCTGCTGGGTCTGATCCGGGTGTTGACCGGCAGCCAGGCTCGCTGGCATGGCTGTCCGCCCAAGGCCGAGCAGCGCATCTACTTTGCCAACCACCAGAGCCACGCTGATCTGGTGATGATCTGGGCGGCGCTGCCCAAGGAACTGCGCAGTGTGACGCGCGCCATCGCCGCCAAGGACTACTGGACCAAGACGCCGTTCAAGCAGTGGCTGACCAGTGCCGTGTTCAACGTGATCTATGTCTCGCGCGACCGCACATCCGACGAAGACCCGCTGGAGCCCCTGTTTGACGCGCTGCAAAATGGCGACTCCATCATCCTGTTTCCCGAGGGCACGCGCGGCTTCACCGGTGAGCCACAGCCGTTCAAGGCGGGGCTGTACAACCTGGCGCTCAAGTTTCCCCACGTGGTACTGGTGCCGGCCTGGATCAACAACGTGCAGCACGTGCTGCCCAAGGGCGAGGTGGTGCCGGTGCCGGTGCTGTGCTCGGTGACGTTTGGCGCCCCCATGCAGCTCGGTGACGGTGAAGACCGCAAGGTCTTTCTGGAACGCGCCCGCGCTGCCGTGGTGGCGCTGCGCGACGTCTGAGGCACCGCCATGTTCGATCTGTACTACTACCTGAAGAATCTGACGCCCACGCAGCAGATCGGTGCGCTGTTTGTTCTGGTGTTTGGCCTGTTGCTGCTGGCCAGCGTGGTGTCCTTCCTGTACTCGGTGCGGGAGCACGGCGAAGGCCCTGACGCCGAGCTGCGGCACAAGGAGCACCGCCGCGTGGACGCCATCATCCGCACCAGCTGGCTCATGGTATTTGTGTTCTGGATCGGCTGGGTCGCCGGTGACTGGGTGGCACTCTCGCTGTTCGGGTTGGTTTCTTTTTTCAGCCTGCGCGAGTTCCTGACGCTATCGCCCACCCGCCTGGGCGACCACCGCAGCCTGGTACTGGCCTTTTTTGTGGTGCTGCCGGCGCAGTATGGCCTGATTGGCAATGGCCACTTTGACCTGTTCACAGTGTTCATACCCGTGTATGTGTTTCTGGCGCTGCCGCTGGCCAGCGCATTGGCGAACGACCCAGTGCGCTTTCTGGAGCGCAATGCCAAGCTGCAGTGGGGCATCATGGTTTGTATCTACGGCATGAGCCATGTGCCGGCCCTGCTGCTACTCAAGTTCCCCGGCTACGACAACCGCAACGCCTTTCTGGTGTTCTTTCTGGTGCTGGTGGTGCAGGTCTGCATGATCACTCAGCACTTTGCCTCCCGGCGGCTACAGCGAGCGCCGGTCGCGCCGGCGATCAGCCAGAGCTTCAACTGGGAAAGCTGGGGCATGGGCGTGCTGGCGGGTAGCCTGATGGGCGCACTGCTGGCCGGCATCACGCCCTGGGTTCCGGGCACGGCATTTGCGGCCGCCTTTGTGGCCTGCGTGGCGGGGTCGCTCGGGCATCTGGTCATGAAGGCACTCAAGCGGGATCGCGGCATCCCCAGCTGGGGCGCGCAGGGCCAGTCCGTCACCGGCGCGGGCGGCCTGCTGGACCGCGTGGATGCCTTGTGCTTTGCGGCACCAGTGTTCTTCCATTCCACCCGGTGGTACTTCGGTGTTTAGGCCTCTAGCCCTCGTGGAATATGCGCAAATCGCTATCAAAACAATAGCATGAGAATCCTCGGCATTGATCCCGGCTTGCGTACCACCGGTTTTGGCGTGATCGACGTCGAAGGCGCCACCCTGCACTATGTGGCCAGTGGCACCATCAGCACCCAGCACCTGGATACCGGCGCGCTGCCGCAGCGGCTCAAGGTGCTGTTTGACGGTGTCAGCGAGGTGGTGCAGCGCTACGCGCCCGACTGCGCCAGCGTGGAAATCGTATTCGTCAACGTCAACCCCCAGTCCACCCTGCTGCTGGGCCAGGCACGCGGGGCCTGTATCACGGCATTGGTATCCCGTGACTTACCAGTGGCCGAATACACCGCCCTGCAGATGAAACAGGCCGTGGTCGGTTACGGGCGGGCCGACAAGGCGCAGGTCCAGTCCATGGTGCAGCGCCTGCTGGGCTTGCCAGGCCTGCCCGGACCGGACGCCGCTGACGCCCTGGGCCTGGCCATCACCCACGCCCATGCGGGCGCCGCCATGGCGCGCTTGGCCAAGGCCAGCGGGCTGGGCGGGAAAATTGGCGGAAACTACCGCGCGGGGCGCAGCCGGTAAGCAAGCCCGCTTCGGTATCATTGGCCCTCCAGACGCCCGTGCCTCGCGCAGGCGTGCCTCAATCATTGCAGCACTACTTCCCCTTGGCATCCGATCACCCACCCATTCCAACAGATACCAGCGAACTACTGCATGCGGCAATGCCGTCCGCAATGCCCTTGGTATCCATCCTGATCCGCAGTATGGATCGCGCCAGTTTGTCGGAGGCTTTGGCATCCGTCGCTGCGCAAACCTACCCATCCATAGAGGTTGTGCTGATCAATGCAAAAGGCGACGGTCATAGGGAGGTTGGACAATGGTGCGGTCGCTTCCCGATTCACTTTGTGGGCGCTTCGGGTGGTCTCGGTCGAAGTGATGCCGCGAATGTGGGATTGGTGGAATCACACGGCGCGTATTTGATGTTTCTGGATGACGATGATCTGATTGATCCGGATCACATTGAGTCGCTGGTCAGCGCCTTGGGACAATCCCAAAACTGCAGGGCAGCCTTTTCTGGTACGCGGGTAACGGATGCGGCAGGCACAACTCTGGGGGTCTACGACCATGCGTTTTCCGCTGCGCAGTTACTGGTTGGAAACTTCTTGCCCATTCATGCCGTCCTCTTTAGCAGAGAGCTTGTGACGGCGGGGTGCCGGTTTGACCCAACACTGGAAACCTACGAAGACTGGGACTTCTGGCTCCAGATTTCACGCCATACGGACTTTGTTCAAACCGGAAAAGTCAGCGCGGTCTATCGTTCCTTCTTGGGTGATTCCGGCATGTCCCAGGCGGAGCATCGTCCGCTTCAAAGGCAACGACGATCTGTGGTTTGGCGCAAGTGGTGGCCTCACTGGCGAGTTGAGAATGTGGACCTCTTGGCATCGGACCTCGAAAAAACCCAGGACGAGAGGGACCAGCAAAACACTGCACTCAGCACTGAGCGCTATCTGCAGATTGACAGAAGTATCCAGCTCAGCCGTGACTTGGACGCACTGCAGGTGTCATTCAATGAGCAAGCCTCCCATCTGTCCCATCTCAGCCAAACAATTGCTGAACTGCAGGCCTCATTGGCTGATCGGAAAAACATATTGGTGAATCGGGAAGCACAAATCACCATCCTGAACGCCCGCATACACGAAATGTTGTCGTCATCCAGTTGGAGGCTGAGTGCCCCTATTCGGCATGCTGGTCGCTGGGCGAATGCCGTTCGAAGGAGGGTTGGCTTACTGCGTTTGCTCGCCAAATCCACGTGGCAATTTCTTCGCCGTGACTCTATCGCCAAGCAAAGTCAGGACGCATATCGCTTCGTCAGGCTGGAGGGATGGACTGGGGTGAAGCAGTTGCTGACCCGCAAAGCATCCAGCCAGCCAAGTTCTGCAATGTCTCCTCCGCACCAGCCTACTACCGGCTCGCTGGCAAGCGGGATGGAGCGGCCGGAGCGCCGAGATTTTCAACCACTCGCGTCCATCGATGTGGACAGGTACGCGTATTTCTTTTTTGATGTATTCGACACGGCCATCGTTCGCCTGTTTGAGAAACCGGTGGACGTATTCAAATATATTGAATTCGCCACCCAGTCAGTTGATTTTGAAGTTCGCCGTGTTCAGCAGGAGCGGGATGCGCGCAAGGCAAACAGGGCGCGCAAAGACATTCAACTGCCAGACATATACAAGAACTTCAACGACGCAGATATCAATTGCGAAATTGACACAGAGTTGAAATTCTGCGTGGCCCAACCCGAGGTTCTGGCTTTTTATACTGACCTGGTTTCCAAAGGAAAAAAAATATACTTCGTCTCGGACATGTATCTGAGTAGAGAGACGGTCGAGGGTATCTTGCGCAGAAATGGCTTCACCCGTTTCGAGGACGTTTTTGTTTCATCCGAAGATGATCTGATCAAAGGGGATGGCAGTCGGTTCACCTGGTTAAAAGCGGCTCTTCCCGATTCCGTAGGCTCTGCCATTCACATTGGAGACAACCATGTCTCCGATTGGGTCCAGCCGCGTCAACATGGATACGATGCCTTCCAGTACAAGGAAAGCATCGAGTTCTATCGCCACGATTCCTTTCTGTTTTCAAAATCATCCTATCTGATCGACCAAAATAGCTTGGGCATTTCCTTCAACCTGGGAATGTTCAAGCATTGGAAATCTGGATTTTTGGACAAGGAGCCTGGATACTGGAGGCAGTTTGGGTTCTTCTATGGTGGCGCTTTAGTTGCCGCGTTCAGTGGGTTTATTCAAAACAGGATATCGCAAGCCAAGCTCTCAACCTCCCGCGTTTTCTTCCTCGCGCGCGACGGTGACATCATGAGCAAGGTATCTCAATTGCTCTACCCTGAATATGAAGCCGTCTATTTGCTGGCTTCCCGTCGATGCATGAGTTTTCCTTCGCTGGACACGTTGCACTCGATCGACGGAGGAAATACGCTCAAGCTATTCACCACGCCAATTGGCGTTACCTGCGCGAATGACTTGATGGAGCGGTTTGGATACGATGATTTGCATGACCTAAGAAGCGCCTTCAACGACCTGGATTCCCAAGGACTCCTGCACAGTGAGTCAGCAATATGGAAGTGCGTTGTGGACAATGAAGACTCCATTCTGACCAAAGCGAAAGCGGAGCGGGATACGCTATTGCTCTATCTCGATGCGATGCATTTTTTTGACGATCAGGACATCGTCATTGCCGACGTTGGCTGGGGTGGAAGTATTCAGAATGCCCTCGTCAAACTTCTTGGATTATCCGGAAGGAACGACCAGAAACTTCACGGCATGTACCTGGGTGTCGCCGATCAAGTCGCTCACGCACATTTCAAAACCGGCTATCTGTTTCAGGGAGACAAGTCCCAGTTTGGCGATTTTCTGAACCTCATGGAGCTGATCACGTCCTCTCCGAAAGATGGCGTCGTCAGAGTGGCGAAGGTGGATGGTCGGTATGAGCCGGTCAACACCACCGCCCATGCGGAAGAGTTGAACCGCCAAGCAATAGCCGCAGACATCCAAACCGGCATTCTGGAGTTCACGCAGATTGTCAAGAACAGGAAGATCGACAACTTGGACTTTTTCCAGCCCAGTGATTTCCAAGCACTTTTTTCAGCACTACAACACTATCCATCGCAAGAGGATGTCGAACAACTGGGTGGGGTTAAACACGCGATGACGTTGGGCAACCATTTCGGCGACCCTGTGCTGAGCAAGAAAGGATGAGCGCTGTGGCCAATCTCAAAATCATCACCGTTGTTGTAGATCCGACAATGTACGAAAGATTCTTTTTGCAGAATCCAGTTGTCAATGGGTGCGATCTCGTGTCGATAGACAACCGCCCGCTCAATCGCGGCCTCCCCATCATCTATAACGAGCTGATTGCGCGTCACCTGGATGACGACTGCTGGTTGCTGTTTGTCCACGAAGACTATGAAATCAAGGATGGCTTATCGGTCATCGGAAGCCTTGCCAAGGGGCACGTCTACGGGACGTTCGGACTGAATTTCGAAAACAACTCGCCCGCCCCCTATGGACGCCACACTTGCAGCAACAAGGATGGCAGTCGCGCAGTGGAGGTCGGCCATGCGGTGACTCAGCCCGTGACGGTCCAGACACTGGACTGCCAAAGCATATTGGTTCACACCAGTCTCTTGCGCAGCCACCCCAAGCTGCGCTTTGACGAACGGCTGACGTTCGATTTATATGCTGAAGACTTTTGCATCAACGCCAAATTTAATTTGGGTATCACCGCAAAGGTGTTTCCATTGACGTTTCAACACTATTCGCATGGAAAACTCACGGAACGGTATTACTCAGGACTTCGGTATTTGGCAGAGAAGTATCCCGCTGTTGCGGTTGCGGGAAGCTGCTCGTTTATTGGTGGTCGCGCTTCGGAGCTGGAGAAATATTTTGTTTATGGCGTGGGGCAGGTTCAAAACGAACCCAAGCCGCGCGCTTTCCTTTCAAAGCTGAAAGCCTGTTTCAGACGCATCAAAGTATAGGAGAGGTGGTCCCATTTTTTTGAGTACCCGAATCGAATTGAGGCAACGCAGTACGGTTTCGAGCAGCACCGCAAAACCACGCGGCGTGACGAATTCTTGAAGACCACGGGTACCTTGGTCCCTTGGTTGCGCCGCTTCGTGGTGCAGTCCAGGGTTGAGGGGGGGGGTACCCTTCAACCCTGGAGTCGGGAAGGCCTCACACACAGCTTAGTATTTTAGATGGGGCTGTCCATAAGAGGGGCTATACATCAAATACCAATCATTGCCAACCCATACCCACGTGTTGGTCAACTCCACTTCTATGGGTTCCAGCTTAATGGGCTTTCCGCTGGGCAAGAAGGTAGGCTTCATTTCGTATTTGGCTTTCATCTTGACCGTTGCTTCAGGACCAGCCACTAAGACATCTTCCACACTAAAAGTGTGGTACGTGATGGCACCCGCATTTTCAACGTAGGTCTTCTTTGCTACGGCAGCCTTGTAAGCGAAGTCAAACAAATCATATGCAAAGTCGTAGTCGACAGCGACCCGAGCTTTCCATAGGGCTTCGACCCGCTGCACCAGCTTTGCCTTACGTTCTGCGTCGGTCAGCGTTGTTGTCCCAATCAATGAAGGAACGGTTTGGCCATCTTCACGCACCGAGAGTGTTCTCAAGACAAAGCTCCCATCCAACTGGCGGTCTGTGGGATATATCTCGTATCCCAGCGCCAAATCGTTGCCCCAACGGTAGAGCTTGGGGAAACCCGCCGAAACCTCGCCGGGCCGTAGCAGTGACTTCGGACTCGACCACGTCACGCCATTGTCTACCGAGTACGAAAGATAGACGTTGGGCCGAATGTCACGATAGTCAATCCAGGCGGTCCAAATGGTCCCCTGCTTAGACACCATGATGGTCGGAATCATGGCCCGTGTATTCTCATGCTCCTTGGTATCCAGGCGTTGTGCCGCAGATAGCCAACTACCCTGTGTCGTATCCAGGGCTGCACGCATGATTTGTGTCTTGATTGGGGCCCGATCTTGCATCCAAACTACATGGGCGCGCCCTTGGGTCAGGGCTACATCGACACCACTGTTGCTCGTCCCGTCTTGTCCCGGCTTGAAATCACTGCCCGACACAAACCCGCCAGATTTCCAGCTACGGCCTTGGTCATTGGAAGCGAGCGCAAAAATGCCACGGCTCAATTCATCTCCCGCGATAACGATGGTATCCCCCAACGCGCGCACGGTAAGCGATGAGATGAACTTCTGTGGACGGTAAATTACAACCGGCTCGGACCAATGCTGGCCAGCATCTTCACTTCGTCGACCAACAATGCGGTAGCCAATACCATCTGCCGTGCGCTCGACATCGGCCCACGCTGCGAACCAGGTCGAACCCGATTGGACCGCTTGCGGCTCCTGGACACTGTTACGTTGGGTTGGGGCCGTAGTATCTAGGCGCTGATCTGGTCTGCCCCAAGTCGTACCAAAGTCAGAAGAACGATTGAAGAACGCCTCGTAGCCCGGCTCTCGCTCATCCAGGTACACCACACCCAGTACGTCTTGCGGACCGCGTAAAACCGTGTAAGTCGGCAACACACCATTTGAAATGTTAACAATACCCGTCGGGGCAAACGACCTCCCCTGATCATTGGATAGTGATACGTACAGATTTTTACCGTCCTGGTGCGACCACCACGATGCCAGTAGCTTTTGGTCTGCTACATGCAGTTGATAGCTGGTGCCGCCTGTCACAGGCGCTGTAGCGTCTAGTTTTTGGCGTTGGTCCCCATACTGAAAGGTAATGCGATTATCTTTGCTGGCATACAACAACGCAGGCTTTCCGTTGAGATCAACCACTGCGGGCAGGGTTTGCGGAGCGCCCGTCAGGATGTCATCCACCTGCACCAAACGCCCATCTGCATCCAAACTGGTCCCCAGTGTGGAGCACCCAGCCAATGAAACCAAAATCAACCAGGAATACAAAATATGTTTCATAGTACTAACCTCTAGTGAACCGACCGCCGCTATTCGACAGTCTGCATAAAGTATGCACTCATCTTTAAAAGCAAAAAAAAAGCCCCGCAAACGGGGCTTTTTTGTATTTTGATAGCCCACCAATAGTGGAGGGCTATCAGACGCAAGCGTCCGTGCTTAGAACGGAGTAGCTGCTTCGCGATGCAGGAACTGCTTGCCAGCGAAAGGTGCGCCAACGGCGGCTTGGACGGCTTGCAACTTCATCAGGACCAGACCCGTGCTGTCGTACGTGACCGCGTCAGTTGCAGAAGCAGCAGCCAAGACAGTCGTAGCCGTTGCATGAATCAAACCACCATTGCCACCCACAGCTGCTTGCTGAGCGGTGTTCATCAGGTCATTTGCCGTGAAGGTTCCGGCGCAAACCAGAGCCTTGGTAGCAGTACCAGAGATGGGCGACTCGTCGTTGTTGTACACAACGCCATTGTTGCTCAAGGTCTGACCGCCGGTCCAGTTAGCGCCTGCGGTGATGGCAGCATACATATTGCCGACCACGACGCCGTACCAAGAAGTGGAAGTCACGGTAGAACCGAAGAAGCGCATGTCAAACTTCTGGTCAGTAATAGCAGCGAAGTTACCTTCATCTGTAGATGCGCCAGCAGTTTCGAGGGTATTGGAAATACCGGCGTAAGAAGCCACCAAGCCGGTCGAAGGATCGACAATGGCCATTTCACCGGAAATAACGGCACCGGCAGTGGACTTGTTAGTAACCGTCAAGAAACCGAAGCTGTTAGCCAAGGGGAAGTAGAAAGGCGTGGATGCGTCGGTAGACACAGCCTTGCCGAAACCACCCGCCGCGGTAGAAGCGATGGAGTGCTGCAACAGATCGTTTCCGGTGACGCGGCCGTTGCCGTCAAAGTGGGTGCAAGAAGAGCCATAGTTGTACACATAGTGCAGCACTTCGCCAGCAGTAGAAGAAGCGGCAGTATTGTTAGCACTGATGCTCAAAACGCTTTGCGCGCCAGTAGCAGTGGTGAAGTAAGGGAACAGCAGCGAGTTAGCGCTAGCAGATCCGACAGCAGACATCAACGCCACGCCAGCAGCAGCAGCGATCAGAGTCTTTTGAAAAGTTTTTTTCATGTTTACGTTTCCTATTTTGGCCAAAATAAAATAATTCATACACCCCGAGCTGTAACGAATTACCACCCCAGTGTACTACCTTTGCACTAACGAAATCCATTGTACATGGATTGACTAAACCGGTCAAAAAAACTTAACGTTGCTCTGCCGGATGGCCAGTTCCCTGACGCATGCTGCCAATGTACAAAAGAACAATGGCGAGGTCAAAGAGATTCCCATCGAATTCACTGGCTTTTTTTGACTGTGTACCTTTAATGCAACACGATAACAGCAAATTTAGTTACCCTTGGCGCCTTCCGCAATAGCAGCTGCACTTCCGCCCTTCGTAACAGTGCCCGTTTCAGGGTCCCCATTGAGTTTGCGCATCCCGGTCAGTTTCTTACGGAACTCTGCTGTTACTTCACGGGCCTGCTGGTTGTCATTGACCACCCGTGGCGTGATGGTGATGATGAGTTCGCGGCGGGTTGATGTGTCACTCTTGGCGCCAAACAAGGCTCCAACCACGGGTATATCTGACAGCAGCGGCAAACCGGATGAGCCAGCATTCTTGTCGTCTTTGATCAATCCACCGAGTACCATGGTGTCTCCCGATTGAACAGCAACCGTCGTCTGCGCCGTGCGCTTGTTGATGGTAGGCGAATTAAGTCCTGTCGTAGTAATGCCGTCTTGCACGTCGCTAACCTCCTGACTGATTTCCAGAGTGACCAGTCCGCCCGAATTGATGTGTGGGCGTACAGACAACACTACACCCGTGTCTACATAATTTACCGAGGTAACGATTGGGATCGCCCCGGGGAGACCGGTAGATGTGCTTTGGCCCTGCACGGGCACGCTGGACCCAACATTGATTTTGGCGAGCTGGTTGTCGGTCACCATGATGTGGGGGGATGACAAGACGTTAACCTTGGTATTGCTTGCCAGCGCACTCAAAACAGCGGAAATGTTGCCGCCTGTTGTGCGCCACACTGCCGAAAACGGCAGGCGCGGGGTGACTGCGCCGGTTGGATCAGACGGCAGGGCTCGCACATTGCTGTTCGAGTTGAACAGCATGCCGGACAGATTGTTGTTGCTGTTGAAGAACCACTCCAATCCATAGCTCAATGCACCAGTGAGGGTTACCTCAGCAATGGTCACTTCCACTAGCACCTGGCGGGGTATCACGTCGAGCTTCTTGATAGCTTCTTCGATTTTTTCGTACTCGGCACTGTTGGCAAGAATCACTAACGCATTGTTGTCACGGTCAGCAATGATCTTGATGGTGCTACCCGCACCCAGCCCGAGAGCCTCTCCGTTTCCCGAAACCACCACGCCCGGAGAGGCGTTGGCCGCTGCGTTGTTGAGACTGGCTGCTCCAGTACTACTGCCCCCGGTGGAACTGCCGAGTGCTCCTGGCGCAGAACTTTGGCCAGATGATTGCAGCGATGTGCCCGTCAACCCCGGAGCAACTGATGCAACCGATGGGGATGAGCCGGATTTGCTTCCCATAACCTGACTCAAGAGCGATGCAATTTTCTCAGCATTTCCATTCTGCACGGGGTAAACATACAAACGGGTGCCGCTCTTGCCACCGTTGCTATCCAACCGCTCTACCCACACTTTGGCCTGCTCAAGGTATTGCGGGCGCGAGCTGACGACAAAAACAGCGTTCATGCGCTCAATGGGGATGATGCGCACCATGCCTGCCATTGGGCTCTTGGACTTGTCCCCAAAGAACATTTCCAGTTCAGGCAGAATGGTTTTCACGTCTACGCTCTTGAGCGTGAAAAGGCCAACGGACATGCCGGCCAGCCAGTCAAGGTCGAATACGCCGACAGTTTCGAGCGCATGGCGCATTTCACTCTCCGCACCTGCAAGCATTAGTAAATTGCGCGCCTCATCAACCCGGAGGATACTGCCTTCCGGCAGCAGCGGCTCAAGGATCTTGGACATCTCGCGTGCGGCGATGTATTGCAACTGCACAATTTGCACACTGTAACCAGGCTGCAGCGCTCCTAGCTGAGGGGTGGTGGAACCACGCAGCGCGCTATTGAGCGGGCTAATCTTGTACGCACCACTCTCTTTCACCATTGCCGCACCGTTCATGCGCAGCACAGTCTCCAGAATAGGTGTGACCGCAGCGCGATTGATGGGCTGACTGGTATGAATGGTCACCGTGCCATTGACCTTGGGGTCGATGGTGTAGTTCTCCCCCAGCATGTCACCCATGACAACCCGCACCACCTCACGCAGATCAGCTCCCTCAAAGTTCAGGACAATGTCCTGCGGACCTGCTGGTGGAGTAGGCAAGTTTGCTGGCTTGACAAAAACCCCGGTCCCTGGAATGAGTTTCGACGCGTTAACTGCCCCGCTCTTCTTGCCATTGGACACCGACGCCTCGACCGGTGGAGCCGATGCAGTATCCGGATTGCCTTCAAACTTGGCCTGAGGCTTTGCAGAAATTCCGCTTGAAGGCGAAGGACCTGCGTTCTGCGTTGAAGGTTGCGTCGCGCACCCCTCAAGGGCGACTGGCAAGCAATAAATGAGCGCTAGCGCCATCGTCAAGCGCCTAAGAGAGTTTCTTTTCATGTGCATTCCTTAACTTTCCGGTCGCTACCGGCATCCTGAATGTTTCCCAAACCGTTCACGACTATTTTTTCACTTCAACATGCACCGTTGGCCCCTTGGGAGCAGATGCCGTGTCGACGGGCTTGACCGGCGAACCAATTTGCAGAGCGCTGGCACCGGGCGCGGGTGAGGACGCCGCAGACGCCGGTGGCATTGGCGGCTTGGCGACGGCAACCGGTGCCGAAGGAGCCAGTGCCGCAGGAGTCGGTGCGGCAATTGGCCTATTGGGGCCAGTCTGCACGCTGAGAGTAAGCTCCTCACTCTCCGCCCCCTGGCGCAACACAACGCGAGTTGGCTCCACCTCTCCCAACGTCAGGCCGCGAATGAGCCCCGCTCGCGCGACCGTCTCAGTTTTTTTTGTTTGCACATCCCGCAGCAACGCGGACTTTTGTGCCGGCGTAATGAGCACGCCAACAAGGACGAACTGCCCCTTCTTCATGGCGGCGATGCCGCCTTTGGCGGATGAAACGGATGCGTGTCGACTGGCGGTAAAGAGTGGGCGAGAAATTAACTCCGGAAAACCCGTATCAGCCGCAGGTAGAACGAACTCTGGCAGAACGGCTTTGACGGGAACGGGGGTCACCGGGATTTTACGCAGTTTGAGCAGGTCCTTTTCCAATCGCATTCCTTGGTCCCACTCCCAATACAACAAACCCACTAGCAAGACCAGCACAAACGACAGGGTGACTGCGAGATAATTCTTCTGTCCCATAGCGGATTTCATTGCGCGACTTTCAGGGCATAGCCAGTCAGTTGAAACTGGACAGTCAAATCTGACTCAACAGCGGAGTCGTTTCGCACCACAGAAAAGTTGGTCGCCCGTATGGAAAAATTATCAACGAATAGATAGGGGTGGGCCGACTCTAGCGCGTGGAGCATGGCCTTGACGGAGCTAAGTGGGGCCGATAAGCGCAGCAAGACAGATACCTGCCGGTATGCGCCGTCGTCCTTGTGCGGCAATATTTGAATACTATCAAGCTTCCCCCCGTTCTCGTCCAGAATGGCTTTGGCCCGCTCCTGCAGTTCAGCCGCAGCAAGCGCAGGACTGGCACTCTTGAGAAAGTGGTGATTGGCTTCCAGCGCCTTGATCTCAATGGCCTTTTTTTGCAGACCGTCTCGCATACCAACGATTCGAGAATAACGATCCAGACGTACAACCGCGTCTTCGACCGCCATGTCATAGCGCTTGTTAAGCAACCATAGCGGCAATGCAATCGCACTAACAAAGGAGATAAATACGAACACCAAGATCGCCAGGGCAGCTAACTTGCTTTGTTGAGGGGTTAGCTGCATCATGGCTTTTTACCTCCAGTAAGGGCGGCAGTCGCTGGCTCAGAAGCTTTTTGAGCAGGTGCACTGCTCGCACTCGCGGGAGCGACCGGCGGCATGGGGGAAGAAGCAGCCGGTTGTGCAGCCGATGCTGCAGGCTGTGGCAAAGTTGCCGGTCGAACTTGTATGGCCAACTGAAAGTGCTCGCTCCCGCTCGCCAACCCTTTGGTCAACGGAGAACGGTAGCTTGCATCTTTGAAAATGCTGGATTGTTCAAATAAACCGATCAACCTGGTCGACGACGCTGTCTCCCCCTGAATTTGCAGTTCCCTACCTTTCAGATCAAACGTCTGAACCCAGGTATCGTTTGGCAGGATGCGCGTGAGCTCCTCCAGGGTCTGAATGACGGTTGGCGTCATCTGCCGCTTTTCAAGCAGGTAATTGTGTTGATCCACACGTGCATCCAATTCACGTCGCACGGTGTCCACGGCTTCTGCCGCCTTCTTTCCTTTTTCGACCCAAGGAAGCATCTGCACCACCGCTTCGCGCTTGATGACCAGCGGCATGGCCATAGCAGAAAGCGACATCAGAACCACCAAAGTGAGAAGCCAGGGATTCGCCCCTTGTATCCAAGGAGACGGAACACTGCCCAATGTTTCAGGCAACACGTTCACAAAGCTTCCCTTACCCCACATCTCTTGGGGAAATACCGCCCGCACGGCTACACCCTTTTCCTCAAGAGTTTTAATCGCTGCGTCCACAGCGTTCCGCGGCGTCACCACTAACTCTGCAGCCAACTGTCCCTTGTCAAAATCCCTTCGAATCACCGCATACCCAAAATAGACTTGGCTTGGGGCAAAGGGCGTGTGCTGCTCCATCTGGAATTCCAGTACTTGTCGCAAACTCTCTTCTGTTGCCAGTGGCAAGGTAATGATCTTGGACAGTACACGACTGCGTGGCAGGGTCAGCACCAGTTCGCGCTGCCCAGCCCCTTCGGGGCCACTCCATTGGGCATTCACCTGCTCCAACGGCACGGCCATAAATTGATTAGCATCCAGTGCGGGCGGTCGCATCCACGCAGGGACCACGGTGGCTAGCTCACCTAGCCACCAACGCAGGAAACGACTGTTTACAAGCTGTTTCTTCAGCTTGGTCAGCGTATCTTTGTAGTTTTCCGTCGAAGTTGTCATTGCGTTTCTGTTCTATGTTCGGCCTCGCCATCGCCCCACCCCAATACAGTGACTGGCCGCCTGGGATCTTGTGCCAGCCTGGCAACGGCCGATCGGACGAACACCGTTCCGTCGGGCAACTTTGCCTCGCAACGAGCGGTGTAGACGGGTATTCCGGTCGACCCCGAAGCAAATGCGCCTGCTCCGACAAAAGGAAGCGGCTTTTGTTCCGTGGCAAGCATGCCTTGCCGCTGTGCCAAATATTGATCAACCATTGCAGGATTGATACCGGGTATAGCGAGCAGTACTTCCCTTGAAGCAACCGCTGTATTGATGCCAGGCTGCCTGGAGTGAACCGTCAAAGCGGGAGCCAGTTTACGATACAACTCTGGAGTCATGCCCAAAACCCGTTGCAACTCATCAACGGTTTCAAAGGGGGCGTCGGAGGGAGCATAACTTTTGCCTGCAGTACGATAGTCCTCATCCTCGGCTCCGTGGAGCCTTTTCAGCTTGTCCGTATCACGCCAGTCCAGAACGGCGTCTAGTAGGCTGACACTGGCATCTTCGCTAAGACCCGCAGACACAAACAGGCCCTTAAGAAGGGGCTCCGCCGCAGTATTGAGATCAATTTTACCAGACTCATCCTCAAGAGCGACCCGAATCGCCCCACCCTGAAAAATGAATTCATGCACCAATCCATTGGCCTGCCAACGAAGGGGGTCGGTCGGGGGTTTCATCAGTTCCAGCCACGCGCGCTGAATGCCAGCGTCTGCCAGTGCGTGCGCCTGCGCGGTGGAAACGAGGTTGCGCGCAATTTGCGCCTCGCTGCGCATGCTGAACGCAAAGTTGCCGGCAATGACAGCCAGCAACGTAATGGCCCATAGCACCAACACCAATGCCACTCCATCCTGACGGCGCCTCATCGCACCAACTCCGATGAGAGCCTGGGTGCAACCACAAAGTCGGGCCACTCGGCCCCATTTGCAAACTTGACCTGGATCCGGATCAGCAATGGCAGTCGCGTGGGCGATTCCCAGCTATTCATCCAAGTCGGAGCAATGTTGTCCCCTTCTGATCCAAAATAAGTCAGCCAGATGTCTTCGACCGCGCTGAGCTCCGTCCCCGCAAGTACTATCTCTGGAACCTGCGCCAATTGCGAGAAATCCTGCATCTGCGCGCTCAGAGGCAGATGTCTCCAAAGCAAACGTCTTCCATTCGCGTTTTGCTCCAATTCAAGTGACACGGCGTAGACTCCACCGGCTCCAATTCGCCCCGGCAGCTGGGCCACAAAACTGATCTTGTTGCGCTCACCTAAAAAGGCCAGTCGTGGCCCTGATGCGCTTTTCCAGCGATAGGGATAAGTCTTCTCAATTTCGCGACGCAAAAAACTTTCGACCGAACGCACTGAGTTCAGGTTATCAACCCTCTGCTGCACAGCATCCCAACTCCGAACCCCTAGGCGCAGTCCGCCGAACAGCAGCACAAGAATAAAACCCAGCAGGGTTATGGAGATCAACAGCTCCAAAAGGGTAAAACCATTCTGCTTCTGTAAACGAGCGTGAATGTTGCGCTTCATGAGCGCGGCCCCAAGCGCAGCGAATTGAGAGTGATCTGCCGTTCACGCCCATCTTCATTCCAACCGACGCGTACCTGAACCTCATACAGACGAACTGGCATTAGTTGTCGATCGGTAGCGCCGCCGTCATCGACAGGCAGAACGCTCACTCGCCAATGCAGGTCCTGCCCAACCTGTCCACTTTCTTCGCCAGGTATCAACTGGCGCTCCAACCCCACTGCAGACAATCGTGACTCCGCCAAAAAAACTGCACGGCTGTAATTGTCGGCCAACCGCGCATTGCGCATTCCACCCGTAAATATTTGCAAAATGACCGCCATGGTCACTGAAAGTACGACGAAGGCAACCAGCACTTCGATCAAAGTCATGCCTCGGCTGTTGTTCTTCATGATCAATCGAGAATGGAAACTTGACCAGTCAGCCAGTTGATGTCCACGCCGTATTGACGCCCATGGGAAGAAACCGTCACCCGACCACCGGTTGAACCACCATCTGGAAAAAACCGTATCGCGCCGGTATTCCCATTGATGAGCTCAGACTCCGCGGTAAAGAGTTGAACAACAACACTCTTTGGCAATCGGTAGATACGCTGATCCCCGCTCAATTGAAACTGGCGTCCCTCGACATCTACCGTCAGAACTGACTCATGTCGGCGCGAAACTGCATCACTGCGCGCCTTGCGCAGGCCTGCAGCCAACTGCCTCGCAGAAGCTTTGAGTTCAGTACCGGATACGCCGGACGAAACCATAGGAGCCGCCAAGGCGTAGGCCATCGCCATGATGACCACTACCACGAGGAGCTCAATTAAGGTAAATCCGCCCTGCTGACGCAGGGCTACTTTTTGCTGTCTTCCCAACCGTTGACATCCTTGTTCTCGCCATCGCCGCCCTCTTTGTTATCGGATCCCAGAGAGCTGATGTCATAGGCACCATGCTGGCCAGGGGAGGCATAACGGTAGTCATTGCCCCAGGGATCCTTGGGCAAGGTTCTTTTCTTGATGTACGGACCATTCCAACCGGCTAAGCCGGACGGTTGCTGCACAAGGGCCTGTAGTCCCTCCTGAGTCGTGGGATAGCGCCCCGTTTCCAATTTAAAAAGATCCAGACTTGCGCCGAACTCCTCAATCTGCAAACGCGCAGTGTCGGACTTTGCGCCACCAAGATACCCAATCACCTTCGGGCCTGCAACACTGGCTAAAAGGCCCAGGATGACCAGCACCACCAATAATTCAATCAGGGTGAAACCCCTTTCCCGCAGGGCGGATTGCTTTCTAACCATTTGTTTACGCTCCAAAATTCAGTCGTTGTGGTGTACGTTACATCGCCAAGTCATTCACACTCAGAATTGCCACGAGAATCGACATGATGATGCCGCCAATGACAAGACCCAAGCCCAAAATTAGTACCGGTTCCATAAGGGAAAGCATGCGTTTGACGGAACTGTGCACTTCGCGGTCGTAAATATCTGCAATCCGGATCAGCATGTCCTGCAGCTTTCCGGTTTCCTCGCCAACCATTACCAAGTGTACCGCTAGCTTGGGAAACAGGCCGGTCTCGAGTAATGGTTTCCCCAAGCCCTTGCCTTCTTTCAGTTGAGCCGTAACCCCTGCAAGGGCCTCGGACATGACCGAATTGTTCAATGTTTCCTTGACAATGGACAGTGCCGTCAGCAGGGTAACGCCATTTCCAATCAGGGTTCCCAGTGTCCGGGAAAAACGAGCGACCTCCAACTTGCCTACCAGATCACCAAACAGCGGCAGTTTGAGTACCCGTTTGTCCCAGCGATAGCGACTCGCTGGAACGCGCATCTGACGCATGAACCAGGAATACGCTCCAACGGCCACGAAGGCTATAAGCCACCAATAGTTGCGAACACCATCGCCCGCGGCAATAACAATCTGCGTGGGCAACGGCAGCGCTTTTCCTGATTCCTCGAACATCTGGGAAAACTGTGGAACTACCCACATCAACAGGATCGCGACTGACAGCAAAGACACCCCTACCAGAATGACCGGATATATCAACGCGGACTTGACGGTATCGCGTAAATCTTTGGAACGCTCCATAAATTCCGTCAGTCGTTGCAACACCTCGTCCAACGCGCCACCGGCTTCTCCCGCACGAATCATGTTGAGGTAGAAGCGGGTAAAAACGCCCTGGCGGGCCTCCATCGCCGCCGACAGAGCCATCCCACCCCGCACATCCTCACGCAGTTGCATCATGAGCTGGCGAACCGGCTCATTGGCAGACAGCCCAATCAATATCTCCAGACATCGGTCCAGCGGCAACCCCGCCTTCAACAGCGTCGCAATCTCTTGAGTGAAAACCGCAACGTCTTCGTGCGTCACACGGTTCTTGCTGAAGAATCCTGTTCCATTCGAAAATACGGTAGCCTTAGCTGCACTCACGTCTACCCGTATGGGAATCAGTCCCATACCTTGCAAACGGTCCACCACGGCAGCCTGTGCACTGGCTTCCATGTCGCCTTCCTGCATTTCTCCAGATGGCGTCACCGCCTTATAACGATACTGCGGCAAGACTACTCCTCCCGCGTTACACGCAAGACTTCTTCAATGGTGGTCACACCAACAACGGCCTTGGAGAGGCCGTTTTCGTACATAGTCTGCATTCCATCCGCAATAGCCTGCTGACGAACCTCCCCGGACGTGACGTGACGCATGATCATGCTGCGAATGGTGTCCGTCATGGTCAAGAGCTCCACAATGCTGACGCGTCCTGAATACCCGGTCCCTCCACACTCCGAACATCCCACCGGACGGTACAAAGTAATCGACTTGCTGGTTGTATACCGTTCCAGCTGCATTTCCTGCACGACCTCCGGCAGCGCCGGATAGGGCTGACGACAATGGACGCAGAGCGTCCGTACCAGGCGTTGCGCAAGAATTCCATTGACAGTCGACGTCAACAGGTAGTCGTCCATGCCCATATCGAGCAGTCGGTTGATGGTGCTGGCCGCATCATTGGTGTGCAGGGTCGACAGCACCATGTGACCGGTGAGCGCAGACTGAACGGCAATTTGGGCCGTTTCCAAGTCTCGAATTTCTCCGATCATGATGACGTCGGGGTCCTGCCGCACGATGGAGCGGAGCGCATTGGCAAAGGTGAGCCCGATCTGGGGCTTGACCTGGATCTGGTTGATACCCTCCATCTGGTATTCGACGGGATCCTCGACGGTGAGTATCTTGATGTCTGGCTTGTTGAGCTTGTCCAGCGCCGTATACAGCGTAGTGGTCTTTCCCGAGCCTGTAGGCCCGGTAACCAGGACGATTCCGTGCGGTTGCATCAGTACGTTCTGAAAACGCTCCAACACGGCCGCATCAAAGCCCAGCGTCGCAAAGTCCAGAGCGGTTCCGCTCTTGTCAAGAATCCGCATCACAACGCTTTCACCATGCATGGTCGGCACGGTTGAAACCCGAAGATCTATTTCCTTCCCCTGAAGGCGCAGCTTGATGCGACCATCCTGCGGCAAACGGCGTTCGGCAATATCCAGACTCGCCATGATCTTGATCCGCGAAATCACGGCCGCAGAAAAACGACGGGGAGGCGACTCCACTTCATGCATGACTCCGTCCACACGGTAGCGCACGATCAGCCGGTTTTCAAACGGTTCTATGTGGATATCAGAGGCACGTGTCTCCAGGGCATGGCTGATGATGAGGCTGACCAGGCGGATGATGGGTGCCTCGGAGGCCAACTCCTTGAGTTGCGCAAGATCCTCATTCTCTCTGCCCCCGTCGCGCGTCTCGACCTCGCCCACAATTTGGTCCATGGAGGTCTTGCCAGACCCATACAGGCGTTCGTAGGCCACTTCCAGCTCTGACGGGACAGCCAGTCGCGGCATGACTTTGCGCTGCGTAACCATTCTGAAGGCAGATAGCACATAGTCGTCCAGCGGGTCCACCATCGCCAGAACCAATTGATCTTCATCCTCCAGGATCGGCAACGCCCGCGATTCTTTGATGAACCTGGCCGCCACACGCTCTTCCAGCACCGGAAGTTCGGGGTATTCGGCCAGCGCCACCACCGACAGACACAACTGCTCTGCCAGTGCATCAATGACGTCGCGTTCCGCAGTAAAACCGGCCCGAACAAGCAAGGCCCCAATTCGCTCGCTACGATCCGATTCCTGCAAACGCAGTGCGCGCTCAAGGGTAGAGTCGTCCAACTTACCACGTTCAACTAAAATTTCACCGAGGCGTTTGCTCAACTTTGTGACTTCCAATGGAAACGCGAATTCTAGACTAGCATAATACCCAGGCACCAAAGTGTGGTGGATTCTATGTATCTCACTCCACGATTGGCGTGCCTCGGTTGAAATTTTGGAGCGGAAATCACAGCATTGATGTGATGCACTCACTGAGCACTAGGGGTCTATTTTTTACCATTCCGCCAATCAGCGATACAAAATTACAATGCCCTTGGTCACCGTCATCGTTGTCAACTACAACGGCGGACAAATGGTCTGCCATTGTCTGGAGGCCTTGCAAAAGCAGAGTTTCGGTGACTTCTCAACCATCGTGGTTGACAACAACAGTTGCGACGATTCGGTGCTGTCCATTCGCCAAATGTTCCCTGCGGTGACCGTCATCACACTTCAGGAGAATCTGGGATTTGCTGGCGGAGTGAACCGTGCGCTCAAAGAGGCTGGACTCGCAGCCTTGGTTGCTTTGCTGAATCCTGATGCTTTTCCGTCTCCTGATTGGCTTGAAGAGCTGGTGTTTTCCGCCCAACGCTATCCACATTACGCCGCCTTTGGGTCACGAATGTATGGAGACAGCGAGAAGCTCTGGCTCGACGGGGTTGGAGATGCGTACCATGTCAGTGGCCTTCCATGGCGGCAAGGCCATGGCAAAGCCAATACCGCTTTCTACGACAGGGAAGCGGAAATCTTTGCACCCTGCGCCGCCGCGGCGTTGTACCGAACGGATGTGCTACAGCAGGTTGGTGGACTGGACGAAGACCTCTTTCTCTATGTGGAGGACATTGACCTGGGGTTCAGGTTGCGGTTGGCAGGCCACCGCAGCCTCTACATCCCCTCTGCAAATGTCCTGCACGTGGGTTCTGCCTTTGTCGGCAAACACAGCGATCTTCAGATTTACCATGGTCACCGCAATCTGGTCTGGGTATTTGTGCAGAACATGCCGGGCCTGCTGTTCTGGACATTTCTGCCAGCACACATTGCACTGAATCTGGTGACACTAGTGTGGTTCACGTTGCGCGGCAAGGGGCCAGTCATTTGGCGATCCAAGCGGGACGCCTTGTTGGGACTCCCCTTGGCCTGGAAGAAGCGCGAGCGAATTCAGGCCAGGCGCACGGCGAGTATCCGGGACATTCTTGCGCAACTGAGCTGGAATCCCTTCTCGCGCAGCGCCTGAACACAGCCGCTAGACCATTCTTTCCAGAATCAGCACCCCAAAAAAACCAAAGGCGCCTACCAGGGTCCACTTGAGAATCACCAAGCCTTGCCGTTTGAAACGTGGCTGCCCCGTTACGGCGAAACAGACAAACGACACCGCCGCACTGAGCAACAACAGCAAGATCAACCAGCGGAGCAATACCATGCGTGACTCGGGTTCGGGTGCGAACTACCAAGCCCGTGCCGGCTGCGAAAAACCGTGGGGTGCCAGGTTTTCATCTTCGAAGGTGACAACCTCCCATGCGTCGGCATGGGCCAGCAGTTCGCGCAACAGCTTGTTGTTCAGCGCGTGGCCGGAGCGGAACGCACTGTAGCTGGCCAATAGTGGCTTACCCACGCAATACAGGTCGCCGATGGCGTCGAGCAGCTTGTGCTTGACGAATTCATCGTCATAGCGCAGGCCCTCGGCATTGAGCACCTTGTAGTCGTCCATGACGATGGCGTTGTCCAGCCCCCCACCGAGCGCCAGTCCGTTGGTGCGCATCATTTCGACATCCTTGGTGAAGCCAAAGGTACGGGCCCGCGCAATGTCGCGCGAATAGGAATTCTTGCCCATGTCGAACTCCACCCGCTGCCCGGTGGAGTCCACTGCCGGATGGTCGAACACGATTTCAAAGCTGAGCTTGTAGCCGTTGTAGGGCTCCAGACGCGCCCACTTCAAATTGGGTCCCTCACCCTCGCGCACCTCCACCGGGCGCTTGACCCGGATAAAGCGCTTGGGTGCATTCTGCAACTCGACTCCAGCGCTCTGGAGCAGAAACACGAACGATGCCGCCGAGCCGTCCAGAATCGGAATTTCCTCGGCCGTGATGTCTACGTACAGATTGTCCAGCCCCAGGCCGGCGCAGGCCGACATCAGGTGCTCAACCGTCTGCACCTTGGCTCCACCACTGGAGATGGTGGAGGCCATGCGCGTGTCGGTCACCGAAGACGCCGATACCGGAATGTCCACCGGCACTGGCAAATCCACCCGTCGAAACACGATGCCGGTGTCCGGCTGCGCGGGCCGCAGGGTGATTTCCACCCGCTGTCCGCTGTGCAGCCCCACGCCCACGGCGCGGGTCAGGGATTTGAGCGTTCGTTGTTTGAGCACTCGTATATTTTAGTCTCCGCCGGGCCGCCCCAAGGCGACCGCGGCCCCCATGGGGGGCAGGGAGCCACATGCAATGGGCGACCGTGGGGGCAACATCAATCTGCCTGTTTCCGCAGGAATGCAGGGATTTCGTAGTCATCCATTCCGCCGCTGGATAGCGCATCCACGCGGGCTGCAGCGGTTGTCCGGTCGCGTCCACGCCAAACGGCTGGAATGCCGGAACTGCCGTAGTCGGGTTGGGCTGCACCCATCCCGACACCACTGGACGACACAGCCCCACCCACCGGATTGTTCAGAGTTGGCACCTGGAAGGGCACATTGTCGGTTCCCGTGCGCAGCACCTGCAGCGGAGGTGCCGTGCGGCGCACGCCGCTCGCGCTCGTTGTCCGAGCCGTCGAACGGCTCGCTGTACCCGTTCAGCATCTTCAGGTGGCTCGCCGCCATCGCGACGTGCCCGATCGTCCCGCCGACGGGGTCGTACATCACGGACGGAGACTCCTCCGTGTCGCTGCCGTCGAGCGAGACGAGGTAGCCCGTACCGCCGACCGCGATGATGCGCGGCCCCGGCGCGGCCGGGCCGAAGCGCCAGACGTCGCCCCCGTCGATGACGAGCGCGTCGAGCTCGGCGACGTGGCCGCATTCCGGGCACGTCGCCGTCGACGCCTGCAGCAGGTAGTCCTCGGAAAACTGCTCGCCGAGGCCGAGGTTGATCGACGGCCGCCACCAGTCGTCAAACGTGACGCCGCAGCGCGGACACTCGACGCGGATCGCCTGCACCGGCGACGTCACCGGACGAACCCGTCGACGAGCAGGGCGACGATCGCGAGCAGCCAGGCAACCGAGACGATGAGCCGAAGCGGTGAGCGATTACGCTCGTGGTGCATCAGGACTTACCTCCTGTTGC
>JBBQLM010000051.1:0-34330 GCA_038327925.1 Burkholderiales bacterium
AGGTTTCAAGCCCCTGCGCTGGCAACTGGTTCAATGCAACCGTTGCGCTGATCGGGGTCTGTTCTCTGGCTTGTGCGCCGCCCCACGCCAAAGTTAGGACCAGCAAAAAGCCAGTAAGCACTAACTTAAGAACACCTCTGAGCACCATGACACCTCGTAAGCGACCCCGGGTAAACCCGAGAAATCCAAGGCATGCAGTGTCGCGTATTTCGCCCCAAAAAGCAAGACCTTGCCCAAATATTAGGCAAGGTTTATGCGGTCTTTACATTTGTAAGTGTGTGCTAACTGTTTGTAAACTTGTTACCGGGTGGCATTTGCATCGGCAACAGTGAGCGCCGTCATATTCACAATACGGCGTACGGTCGTGCTGGCGGTCAGCACATGCACCGGTTTGGCCGCACCCAGCAGGACCGGGCCAATGGCGATGTTGCCACCGGCCGCGGTTTTCAACAGGTTGTAGGCAATATTGGCGGCGTCGATATTGGGCAGCACCAGCAAATTGGCATCGCCGTGCAGAGTGCTGTTGGGCATCAGAAGCTGGCGGGCGGCGCCATCCAGGGCCACGTCGCCATGCATTTCGCCGTCCACTTCCAGCCAGGGGGCCTGCTGTTGCAGCAGGGCCAGTGTCTGGCGCATCTTGACGGCGCTAGGCTCATTGCTGCTGCCAAAGCTGGAGTGGCTGAGCAGCGCCGCCTTCGGCTTTAAGCCGAACCGGCGTATTTCCTCCGCCGCCATGATGGTGATCTTGGCTAGTTCACGCGCCGTGGGGTCGTAGTTGACATGGGTGTCCACCAGGAAGACCTGGCGGCCCGGCAACATCAGTCCGTTCATGCAGGCGTAGATCTGCACATCGTCCGCGGCGCTGCTGGCGCGTTTGCCAATCACCTGGTCCAGGTACTGCAGGTGCAGGGCGGTGGTGCCCCAGGTGCCACAGATCAGGCCATCCACATCGCCCTTGTGCAGCAGCATGGCGCCGATCAGGGTCAGGCGGCGACGCATCTCGATCTTGGCGACCTGCACCGTGATGCCCTTGCGCTCGGTCATGCGGTGGTAGGTCTGCCAGAAATCGCGGTAACGGTGGTCCTGTTCGACGTTGACCACGTTGTAGTCCACGCCCTGTTTCAGGCGCAGGCCAAACTTCTCCACTCGCTCGGCAATCACCGTGGGGCGACCGATCAGCGTGGGCAGTGCCAGGCGTTCGTCGACGACGATCTGGGCGGCACGCAGCACGCGCTCGTCTTCGCCCTCGGCATAGGCCACGCGCTTCTTGAGCGCCTTCTTGGCCGCCGTGAAGATGGGTTTCATCGTCGTGCCAGAGGCGTAGACAAAGCTTTGCAGCTTCTCGCGGTAGGCATCCAGGTCGGCAATCGGGCGCAGGGCGACGCCGCTATCGGCTGCGGCCTTGGCCACGGCCGGCGCGATCTTCATCATCAGGCGCGGGTCGAACGGCTTGGGAATCAGGTATTCCGGGCCAAACGCCAACTGCTCGCCGACATAGGCCGCAGCCACCACTTCGCTCTGCTCGGCCTGGGCCAGATCGGCAATGGCGTGCACCGCGGCAATCTCCATTTCCAGTGTGATGGTGGAGGCACCCGCATCCAGCGCACCGCGGAAGATGTAGGGGAAGCACAGAACGTTGTTGACCTGGTTGGGGTAGTCGGTGCGACCGGTGGCCATGATGATGTCGTCCCGCGCCGCATGCGCTTCCTCGGGCAGGATTTCAGGCGTGGGGTTGGCCAGCGCAAAGACCAGCGGCCTTGCGGCCATGCTCTTCACCATGTCGGCCTTGAGCACGCCGCCGGCGGACAGGCCCAGGAAGATGTCGGCACCGGCAATGGCTTCGCGCAGCGTACGCTGATCGGTTTTCTGGGCGAACTGGGCCTTGTCCTCGTCCATCAGCTCGGTGCGGCCTGCATAGACCAGGCCGGCCAGGTCGGTGACCCAGATGTTTTCGCGCGGAATGCCCAGCTTGACCAGGAGGCCCAGGCAGGCCAGTGCGGCGGCGCCGGCGCCGGAAGTGACCAGCTTGACCTTCTTGGGGTCTTTGCCGACGACCTTCAGGCCATTCAGGATGGCCGCGCCGACGACGATAGCCGTGCCATGCTGGTCGTCGTGGAAGACCGGTATCTTCATGCGCTCGCGCAGCTTGCGCTCCACGTAGAAGCAGTCGGGCGCCTTGATGTCTTCGAGATTGATGCCGCCAAAGGTTGGCTCCAGCGAGGCGATGATGTCCACCAGCTTGTCTAGGTCGTGCTTTTCGTTGATCTCGATGTCAAACACATCGATACCGGCGAACTTCTTGAACAGCACGCCCTTGCCTTCCATGACCGGCTTGGCCGCCAGCGGACCGATGTCGCCCAGGCCCAATACGGCGGTGCCGTTGGTGATCACCGCGACCAGGTTGCCCCGGCTGGTGTACTTGAAGGCGTTATTCGGATCCTTGACGATTTCCTCGCAGGGAGCGGCCACACCGGGCGAATAGGCCAGGGCCAGATCGTGCTGGTTGACCATTTGCTTGGTCGCGGAAACAGCGATCTTTCCAGGGGTGGGGAACTCGTGGTATTCCAGGGCAGCCTGGCGCAACTGGGCTTTCTTCTCCGCGGAATTGGAGACCGGGGCCTTGGGGGTAAGGGGCGTTTGATGTGGCATCTTGCTTCCTCTGCGGCGCGGGGCCGATGCAAAGGCGTGCGGCCCGGTGCCCTGTTATGGGGTTTGCATTGTAGACCTCGCGTACTGGAGCGACCGGGTGGTCCAGCCCGTAGTTTCCACAGGCTGATGCGGATCGGGCATGACGTTATACGGGCGCTAAGTGCGCACGGTCACTGCCAGCCCTCCCAGATCGGTGGAGGGTTCCACCTGCAGGTGCATCTGGTGAACGGCCGCAATGCGCTTGACGATAGACCAGCCCAGGCCGCTACCGGTTTCCTCGTTGCCGGTCACCCGGAAGAACCGCTCGCCCAGGCGCTGCAGGTCCGCGTCAGACAATCCTGGCCCGCTGTCCTCCACACGCAGCACGGTCCGCTGGTCCTGGCGGTACACGCTCACCCGAATGGATGCGGCATGGGGGCTGTAGCGCACGGCGTTGTCCACCAGGTTGCGAACCAGCACCGTGAGCAGGGTGGCGTTGCCGGACAGTTGGCACGGCTGGTCTGCGTCGAGTTCCAGGTTCTGGCCCTTGGCAATGGCATGGGGAGCCTGGTCGGCCACGACCTGGCGAACCAGCGCGCACAGGTCCAGACTTTGCAGTGCGGGCGCGGCCGATGCTTCCAGGCGGGACAGGGTCAGCAGCTGGTCCACCAGCCGGATGGCGCGGTCACATCCCTCCAGTGTGTGCAGGAGGGCCTGGCGACGCAGCCCGTCGTCTGCCTCGCCCATTGCGACCTGGGCCTGCGTGCGGATGGCGGCAATCGGCGTGCGCAACTCGTGGGAGGCGTCTGCCGTGAAACGCCGCTCCGATTCCAGCAGGTTTGCGATGCGCTCCAGCAGGTTGTTGAGCGACTCCACCATGGGGGCAATCTCGGTGGAGACACCGGCAACCGACACGGGTTCCAGGGCATCTGGCTTGCGCCGGGCCAGGGCAGTGCCCAGTTCCCGCATGGGTGCCACACTGCGGTGGATAGCCCACCAGAGCGCCACCGCCAGCAGCGGCAGGCCCAGGGCCATGGGCAGCAGCGTGCTGCGCAAAACGGCCCACAGGATGTTGGAACGTGATTCGACTTCTTCGCCGACATAGACCTGGATGTCCGGGTCCGCACCAAAGGCGGAAAAAACGCGCCAGTCGGCTCCGCCCACCTGCACCGTATCGAAGCCGGGCTTGAAAGAAGTGCTCAGGCCGCTCAGGGGCGTCAGTGGCGCATGGGCCGAGCGCGTGACCAGACGGCCAGCGTGAAAAACCTGGAAAGCCACCTTGGGGGCGTAACGGTGCAAGGATGGCGCGTCCACATTGTGCTCATCCTCGCCCATTTCATCGGCCTGCTGCACCACGAGGATGGCCGCCGCCTGCGCCAGGTGGCCATCCAGCAGTTCGTCGAGTTCGTGGCTTGCGTCAAACCAGGTCAGCACCGCAGTGGCCAGCCAGACGCTGGCCACCAGGCCCAGCACCAGGGACAACAGGCGGCGTTGCAGGGAATAGGGTCGGGAGGTCATGACGCGGGTGTATCACGCATCAGCATATAGCCCACACCGCGCACGGTGTGGATCAGCTTGCTGCCGAGTTTGCGCCGCAGGTTGTGGATATGCACCTCGATCGCATTGCTGTCCACCTCTTGGCCCCAGCTGTAGAGCTGCTGCTCCAACTGCTCGCGCGAGAGCACGCGCCCGGCGGCCAGCATGAAGGCCTGCAGCAGGTCAAACTCCCGCGTGGACAAGAGGACCAGCACGTCGGCCTGGTGCACGGTGCGCGATGCGGGGTCCAGCACCACATCCTGGGCCTGCAGGCACTCCTGAGGCTGGCCGTGGGCGCGGCGCACCAGGGCGCGCAGGCGGGCCGCCAGCTCGTGCAGGTCCACCGGCTTGACGACATAGTCATCGGCCCCGGCGTCCAGGCCGCGTATGCGCTCGGGCACCGTGTCCCGTGCGGTCAGCACCAGCACCGGCGTTGTCACGCGGGCCTGGCGGATGGAACTGAGCACGTCCAGCCCGTCCTTGCGCGGCAGGCCCAGATCGAGCACCGCCGCCGTGTAGGGTTGGGCGCGCAGTTCGCGTTCGGCGGCATCGCCGTCGCGCACCCAGTCCACCTGGAAACCCAGTTGGCGCAGGCCGGCCCGCAGGCCATCTCCCAGCAGGGCATCGTCTTCGGCAAGCAGGATACGCATGGTCAGATTGTCCTACTGGCGGTTGGGGTGCCAGCCGTTGGCTGGGGCGCACTCTGCCATTGCAGCCACCAGAAGCCCAGTACGGCAACCAGGATCAGGCCGGCCACGGCTGCCCAGCTGCGGCGGATGCCCTGGTCTGCAGGCCCCGTCTTGCGGCCGGTCAGCATGGCGCGCGCCAGGTTTTCCTTGTGCAGCCAGCTGGACGCCACCACCGCCGCGATGTGCAAACCAACCAGCAACAGCATGCCATTGGCGACAACCTCGTGCAGCTCGGCAACCCATTCGCCGAAGATTTCGTTGTAGGTGGCCCAGCCGCTGGCGGCAATCGCAGCCGCCAGGCCCAGCAGGGCCACGATGGCCAGGGCGCCGGCCGGGTTGTGGCCGGTGTGGTGTTCGGGCCTGCGCGAAGCCAAGCTGCGCAGGTAGCGCGCCGCAGCGCCAGGGCCCTGCACGAACGACGCAAAGCGGGCGTGGCGGGTGCCGACCAGGCCCCACACCACGCGAAAGGCCACCAGGCCGGCCATGGTGTAGCCCAGGGTCACGTGCACCAGGCGCCAGGTCTCGCTCTCCGATGTGGCATAGGCGCCGGCAAAGCACAGCGCCATGAGCCAGTGGAAGACCCGCGTGGGCAGGTCCCAGACCAGGATGGTTTTGGCATCAGTGTTGCTGGCTGCCGGGGCGGCTCCCGCGTTAGCGGGGGGTGCGGATGTTGCGTTCACTGAAATCTCCGGAATCGGCTTGGGTGTGGCAGGCCGCGCAATTGGCCGCGCTCTTGACGACTGGCAGCTTCCAGCTGGCCGCGGGGACCTCGCGGTGCTTGCGCTCGAACCATGCGGTGCGGGTGATGCGGTCCTGTGGTGGCTCCTCGCGCACGCGCTTGTAGGCGCCCGCGTGCGTCTGGACCCAGGCGGTGATGGCCTTCAGGCTGGCCGGGTCCACGGATGCATCGGTGCCGAAGTGGTGGGGCAGGTCGCTCAGGATGCGCGACCACGAGGCCGCGGGCATCAGCGTGGGCGGGTAGGCCACGTGGCAGGAATCGCATTCCTGCTTGTACTGGGGCAGCAGGGGCACGTTGCGCCCATTGCCGTCGGCCAGCGCGGTGTGGGCGCAGCCAGCCAGGGCAATGGAGGCGATCAGGGCGCGCAGCAGGGTGGTGTCGGAATGAAGGGCCATGGGAATCTTCCAGTGGTGAGGGGGAGCAGGGTCAGGGCTTGAGCGACAGCAGCCAGGCCAGCACATCGGCCTTCTCGGCCGGGGTGCATTCACGCCCAACCACGTCGTTGCAGTTGCGGCGGAACCACTTTTCGGTCTTGGCGGTATCGGTGAAGCGCTCCGCATGGAAGGCCGGGGCCAGTGCCGCAATGGACTTGCCGGTGGAGGCGTGCTTGCCGGTCTGGGTGGGCACCGCGCCGTGGCAGGTGGAGCAACTCCAGTCCTTGCCATGCTTGGTGGTAAAGAAGGCCTGGCCGCGTGCCGGCGCGGGCGCGCTTCCGGCCTGGGCGGTGTAGCCCGCCAGCAATTCGCCCGGTGTGGCGGCATGCGCGGTGGTGAAGAGGGTGGCGCCGGCCAGCAGGCTGACGCCCAGCGCGCGGCGCGCGGTGGTGAAGAGGGTGGTTTGTGACGACATCATGGTGACTCCTTGATCACGATGGTGCGGGTGTCGTCTTAGGGCTTTCTTAAGCGGAGCCGGGTTTCAGTCCATGGCTTGAAGCCATTTTGGGCTCTAGCCCTCGTGGATATTGCGTATGCAGCTATTATTTATATAGCAATACTCGGCGTCAGGGCTTCTTTTCCATGGTGCGGCGCACGGTTCCATCGGCCTTGAGCCTGTCAAACGCGGTGCGGGTCTTCTGCACGGTGCTGTCGGGCGTGGCGTTGCTGTAGGCCATGTACAGGCCGGTGGAGGCCTCGTCCAGCGTCAGCACCCGCTCCAGGCCGGCGCAATCAAAGCGCGCTTCGGCGCACAGGCTGCTGGCATCGTCCTCGGTCAGCGGCACCAGGTCCACCTGGCGCTTGATCAGCTTGCTGAAGTTGTCACTCCACTGGGCCGACACGGCCAGGCGGTGGAAGCCCTTGGTTTGCAGGTACTGCTGGCGCACGTCGTCGCGCATTACACCGATGGTGTAGTTCTTGGCATCGGCCAGGGTCTTGACGGCGATCTCGCTGCGCTCCTTGAGGCGGTACAGGTGGTATTGGATCTTCATGATCTCACCGGCCCACTTGAACTGCTGCTCGCGCACCGGCGTGCGGGCAATCAGAAAGATCAGCACGTTGGGCTCCTTCAACGCCATGTCGTAGGCGCGTGCCCAGGGGTAGAGACGCACCTGGTAGTCGGTCTGTCCGGCGGCCTGCAGGGTCTTTTCCACGACCTCGGTGGCGCTGCCAATCACCCGCTCGCCCTTCTGGTAGGTGTAGGGCGTGGTTTCGGTCACGGCGCGGATGGTCTGCGCGGACGCCTGCGACGCGGCCAGTGCGCCGGCCAGCAGCAGGGTGAGCAACACGGGTTTCAGCAGGTGGATGGTGGCGGTCATCATGGTGCGGCTCTCCTACTAGGTACTGAACTCGATGCGGTTGCGCCCCTTTTCCTTGGCCCGGTACAGGGCCTGGTCGGCGGCCTCGAACAGCGCGTCAAAATCCGGCGTGCGCCCCGCCTCCAGCTGGGCCAGGCCAACGCTGATGCTGACCCACGGGCCGACACCGGACGCCGCATGCGCAATGCGCAGATCGGCCACCGCCTGGCGCACCCGTTCGGCCACCTGCAGGGCCGCTGTCGCGCTGGTGGCGGGCAGCAGAATGGCGAACTCTTCGCCGCCGATGCGGGCCAGCCCGTCGCCGCTGCGGATGATGGCGGTGTTCATGGCCTGTGCCACATCGCGTAGGCACTGGTCGCCGGCGGCATGGCCGTAGTGGTCGTTGAAGGCCTTGAAGTAGTCAATGTCACAGATCAGCAGGCTCAGCGGCTGGCCGCTGCGCAGGGCGCGCTGGAATTCGTCTTCCTTCACTTCGTCGAAGTGGCGCCGGTTGAACAGGCCGGTCAGCGGGTCGTGCCGCGACAGCACCTCCAGCTGGCGGTTGGCGGCGCGCAGGGCCTCCTGGGTGGCCAGGATGGCAATGAACTGCGCCTTGTGGCGCACGCTGTGCAACAGCATCTGCGCCGTCATCGCCAGCAGCGCCCGGTCTTCCGGCGGCCATTCGCCCTGCCCCAGCGGCTTGCCGATGAACAGCAGCCCATAGTCTTCGCCATCGCTGCGCAGCAGCGCCAGCGCACAGGCGCCCACCGGCTGGGTGGTGAACACGGCGGTCTCGGCTGGGCTCAGGCTGCGTCCCATCTCGGCCTGGCTGTAGAAGAACAGCAGTTCCTCGCGGGCCAGGCGCGCGGGCACATGGGTCAAGCCCGCCAGTGGCGCAGGCGACGGGTTGACCTGGATGCCGTCGGATTGCCATTCGGTGAAGATGCGAAAGGCGGCCTGGCCCGGCTCGGGAACCAGCCACAGCGCATGGTTGGCCCCCAGGCGCTGGGCCACCTCCTGCAGGCACTCCAGCTGGCAGGCCTCAAACGACTCGTGGGGCGCGTGGATCAGCCGGTTGGACATGCTCAGCACCAGTTGCTGTGCCTCGGTGAGCGACTCCAGCTCGGCGGTGCGCGCCTGCACCAGATCGGCCAGGTGGTCGCGGTGGGCGCCCAGCTCGGTTTCGTACTGGTGCAGCCGGGCCAGGTGGTCGGTCAGCTTGCCCTGCAACTGGTTGACGCCGGATTCCAGCAGGCTCAGCTCGTCGCGGTGGGTGGGGTCGCGCACCAGGCGCAGGGTCTGGTCCATGGTGTCGGGCGTGAGCTGGCCCAGGTGGCGGGCGATGTGCTGCACATGCACGGTGACCGTGCGGCTGAACATCAGCATGATCAGCCCGGCCAGCAGCAGCGATTGCAGCAGCTGGGTGGTGATGATGCCCTTCACCTCATCGCCCAGCCGGGCCCACAGAACCCGCTCATCGCCAGACAGCGTCAGCTCGCCAACGGTCTCGCTTCCACCGGGAAACGGCGCGTAGACCAGGTCCAACCGCCGCGTCGGCGCCAGGGTGGAGGCCTCCCAGCCCTCGGCGCTGCGTGCAATGACTTCGGGCGTGCGGTTGCTGGAATGGATCTTGAGCGCCACATGGCCCACCGCAGCCACCTGCGTCGTGCTGTCCACGTGGGCGTTCAGCGCGTCACGGTCCATCTCCCAGATGGCCTTGCTCAGCGTTTGCCGGTAGACCTGCTCCAGCAGCGCCAGGTCGGCATTCATGGCGACCCAGGCCGCGTTCCATGCAGACAGCGTGCGTGCGCCGACGGCAAACAGCGTGAAGACAAAGCAGAAGCCCAGGGTCACCACGACCAGGCGGGTGCCCAGGGAGCGGGTGGCGGGCTCGGCCGGTGCTACCGGGTTCATGCGCGCACCACCAGGGGCCGCTTACAACCATTTCTTCTTGAGCGCATCGTAGGTTCCATTGCTTTTGACGGTGGCCAGGGCCCTGGCCAGGCGTTCCACCAGCGCATCGGGGGTCTGCGCGCCAAAGGCCATGTAGTAGCCGTCGTTGCCCAGGTCATGGATGGCATAGCTGCGCGCCAGTGTCTGGGCCGGGTTGTCGCCCGCCTGGCGCGCCAGGTACACGGCGCTCAGTTCCGGCATGATCCACAGATCAACCCGGCCGCGCTTGAGTTTTTCGTAGTTGAGTTCGTACTTGACGCTGGACTGCAGGTTCTTCCCTTTGACAAAGCCCTTGCTCATCAGGTACTGCTCGCCCACGTCTTCATTCACCGTGGCGATCTGGAACGGCCGGGCCTGCTCCAGCCGGTCGATGCGCAGCTTGCGCTGCGGCAGCGAGAACAGGTAGTACTGGGTGGGTGCAATGACGCCGACCCACTTGAACAGTTTTTCGCGCTGCGGATTGCGTCCGATGGAGTAGATCAGCACGCTGTCGGCGCCCTGCGCCGTCTCATAGGCGCGCGCCCAGGGCATGGACTGGAAGTCGCCCTGTAGCTTGGCTTCCTGCAACACCGCCCGCACGACCTCGGTGCTGAAGCCGGTGATCTTGCCGGCCTCGGTGTAGTTGTAGGGCGGGAACTCCTCGGTGAGCACCTTCAGTGTGTCGGCCCGCGCCCACGGGGCCGAGGCGAGCAGCAGGCCCAGCAGCGCGGTCCCCAGAACGCTCTTTGTCCTCCAGAACATGACACCTCCGCAGGTTGAAGCAAGGATGGCCAGCGCCACCGGCTGGACCCAAATACTAACGCACAATTTTCGGGCAACTGGGCCGCACTGGCCGCCAGCCTGGTACGGCGAGGGTGGACAGGATTTGACAGTGCCCCCCATATGTCGCTAGGGTTGATGTGCCTCAAGGCGCCGACGATTGGCGCGCGCATGATGAACTCATGGGGCGCCCATCGCCCGCTCGAAAAGAATGGGGGTTGATATGCAAGTGCAAACGAATTTGGTGAACCTGGATACCAGGATCGCAGTCATCGGTTTGGGCTATGTCGGCTTGCCGCTCGCCATGGCGTTCGGGCGGAAATACGCCACCGTTGGGTTTGACTCCTCCGAGCGGCTCGTGACACTGTGTCAGCAGCACCGCGATCCCCACGGCGATTTGGCGGACGGGGATTTCGAGGAAGCCAGGCGGCTCACATTTTCCAATGAAGCCCAGTCCATCCGCGATGCAGACATCATCATTATTGCGGTGCCCACGCCGGTGGACATCGCCCACAGTCCCGATTTCGACCCGCTGATTTCCGCCAGTCGCGAAGCCGGTCAGTACATGAAACGCGGCGCTGTGGTGGTATATGAGTCCACGGTATACCCCGGGGCGACGGAAGAGGTTTGTATCCCCGAACTGGAACGCGCATCGGGCATGCGGTGGCTGCAGGACTTCCATGTGGGCTACTCGCCGGAACGCATCAACCCGGGTGACAAGGAACACACGCTGGCGACAGTGGTGAAGATTGTCTCGGGCGACACCCCGGCAACGCTGGACCGTGTGGCTGCCCTGTATGACTCGGTGCTGCTCAAGGGGGTGTACCGTGCCTCTTCCATCAAGGTTGCTGAGGCCGCCAAGGTGATCGAGAACACCCAGCGCGACCTGAACATTGGCCTGATGAACGAATTTGCGCTGCTGTTCCACCGGCTGGGCATCGACACCGTGGAAGTGCTGGAGGCTGCCGGATCGAAGTGGAATTTCCTGCCATTTCGCCCGGGCCTGGTGGGGGGGCACTGCATTGGTGTGGACCCCTACTACCTGACCTACAAGGCAGAGACCGTCGGGTACTTCCCCGAGGTCATTCTGGCGGCGCGGCGTATCAATGACCACATGGGCAAATACGTGGCCGAGCAGACGCTGAAAAACCTCAGCCTGATGGGTGCGTGCCTCAAGGGTGCCAAGGTGATTGTGCTGGGCCTGACTTTCAAGGAAGACTGCCCGGATCTGCGCAACAGCCGCGTCGTTGACATCATTGCCGAGTTGAAGAGCTACGGTGTGGAGGTCTTCGTGCATGACCCTGTGACGGACCCGGATTTGGCGATGGAGGAATATGGCGTGCAACTGCTGCCCTGGGACCAGCTTCCGCGGGCCCAGGCCATGGTGGCGGCCGTGGCGCACCGGCCATTCCTGGCGCGACCCCTGGCGGACTACCAGGGCAAGCTGGTTCCGGACGGAATTTTCATGGATGTGAAGTCCCGCTTCGATGCGCCCGGGCTGCGCGAACGGGGATTGACGGTCTGGCGGCTATAGGCCAACCCTTTCAAAGGACTGGTGATGTGCGGCATTGTGGGTGCGGTTTCTCGGAGCGATGTAACGCCCGTGCTGCTGGACGGACTGGCCCGGCTGGAATACCGCGGCTACGATTCGGCGGGCCTCGCCGTGGCGGCCTGCGGGCTGCGTTGCGTACGCTCCAGTGGCCGGGTGGCCGAGTTGACCCGCTTGGCCCGGGAGGCCGGGCTGTCAGGTAGGTCCGGAATTGCCCACACGCGCTGGGCGACCCATGGTGCGCCGACCGAAAGCAATGCCCATCCGCACACCAGCAACGGCCTGATCAGTGTGGTGCACAACGGCATCATCGAGAACTACCAGACGCTGCGGACCGCCCTGCAGTCGCAAGGCTACTGCTTTGCGTCCGAAACCGACACGGAAGTCATTCCCCACCTGATTCACCGCAGCTATGTGGCCAACGGCAGAGACCTCGTTGCTGCCGTGCAGTCGGCCATTGCTGCTCTGGAGGGTAGCTACGCGATTGCCGTCGTTGCGGCAGATGCGCCCCTGCAGCTGGTGTGCGCCCGCCAGGGTAGCCCTCTGGTACTGGGTCTGGGCGTTTCCAGCAACTACTGTGCCTCGGATGTGTATGCGCTGCTCCCATTCACACAGGAGTTCGTGCACCTGGAGGATGGAGATGTTGCCGAACTGCGGGACGACCAGGTGGCGATATGGGATGGCACCGGTGCGTCCGCCCAGCGCCCCAGCTACCGCAGTCCCTTGCACGCACAGGATTCGGAGCTGGGCCCCTATCGCCACTACATGCACAAGGAAATCCACGAGCAGCCGCAGGCCATGGCGCAGACCATCGCCGCCATCTCGCCGGAGCTGGAGCCGGAGATTTTCGGTGCAGGAGCCGGCCGGGCATTCACCGACATCAGCCGTGTTGGCATCGTTGCCTGTGGCACCAGCTTCCATGCCGGTCTGATTGCACGCCACTGGATTGAGGCCATGGCCAACCTCCCCTGCGATGTCGAAATCGCCAGTGAGTACCGCTACCGCACCGGCTTTCATCCCGGCGCCGGGCTGTTGCTGGTGCTGATCTCGCAGTCCGGGGAAACGGCGGATACGCTGGGCGCGCTCCAGCATGCACGCGAACGGGGGGTGCGACATGTGCTGTCTATCTGCAACGTGGCCGAGAGCTCCCTGACCCGGCTGTGCGACCTGCATTTCATGACCCAGGCTGGCCCGGAAGTCGGCGTTGCCTCCACCAAGGCGTTTACCACGCAACTGGTTGCCCTCCATGCGCTGGCTGCCAGCCTGGCGCGGGTGCGCCGTGCCATGGATGCAGGCCGCGTCCGCCAATGCATGGATCACCTGCGCTGCCTGCCGCAGTGGGGTGCGGATCTGCTGCGTCTGGAGCCGGCACTGGCGAACCTGGCTACACGCTTTGCCAGTGATCACAACGCCCTGTTCATTGGCCGCGGGCTGCACTACCCGGTGGCCATGGAGGGTTCGCTCAAGCTCAAGGAAATTTCCTACATCCACGCCGAAGCCTACGCGGCCGGTGAGCTCAAGCACGGGGCGCTGGCGCTGGTGAGCCCCGATATGCCGGTCGTTGCGCTGGCACCCCGCGATGCACTTGTCGACAAGATGAAGTCCAACATGCAGGAGGTTCGTGCCCGGGGCGGGCGGCTGTTCATCTTCGCGGACAAGGACAACCCGCTCGACCTGCAGGGCGGGGAACCCGCCATCGTGCTGCCCGGCGGGTATGGCGACCTGAGCCCGGTGCCCTACGCGATGGCGCTGCAGTTGCTGGCCTATCACGTTGCAGTGCTGCGGGGCAATGATGTGGACAAGCCCCGCAACCTGGCGAAATCAGTGACGGTTGAATGAGGATCAACAAGGAGTCTGTATGCATGTACTGGTAACCGGGGGAGCGGGTTTCATCGGCTCCCACCTTGCTGAGTACCACCTGGGCAAGGGCGACAACGTTCATGTGGTCGACAACCTGAGCACCGGTTGCCGGGCCAATGTGGCGCCGTTTCTGGAGCACGCCCGGTTCCACTTTACCGAGGCAGACATCCTGACCTGGGATGGCCTGCACCAGGCCGCAGTGTGGGCGGACCGCATCTACCACATGGCCGCGGTGGTCGGCGTGTTCCGGGTTCTGGAAGACCCGATCCGCGTGCTGGCCACCAACATCGCTGGCACCGAGCGGCTGCTGCGCATGGCCAGCGCGGGCCACTGGAAGCCGCAGATCATCATTGCCTCGTCGGCCGAGGTGTATGGCCCGAGCAGCGCCGATGTGCTGCGCGAGGACGACATGCTCTACGTGCACTCCGGTGCCAAGTCGCGCTGGAACTACGCCATCAGCAAGCTGGCCGACGAGTCCCTGGGGCTGTCCTATGCCCGCCAGCACGGAATGCCGATTTGCATCGTACGCCCCTTCAATACCGTGGGGCCACGCCAGACGGGCCGCTATGGCATGGTGGTGCCGCGGTTTGTCGGTCAGGCGATGGAGGGTCAGCCCATCACCATCTTTGGTGGTGGCGAGCAGACCCGGTCGTTCTGCGATGTGCGTGACTCCGTGGTCGCAATGGACCTGCTCGCCAGTGCCCCGCAGGCCGTGGGGCAGATTGTCAATGTCGGCAATGACCGCGAGATCACCATCAACGGCCTGGCGGACCTGGTCTGCGAGCGGGCCCGCATGTCCGTGCCACGCCAGCACCTCAGCTATGTCGAGGCCTACGGCGAGCAATATGACGACATCACCCACCGCAGGCCATCACTGGACAAGCTGTACCAGTTGACCCACTTCCGGCACCAATGGACACTGGAAGACACGCTGGATGACCTGATCGCGCAGCACACAGAAAGGCGGGTTCCATAATGGCCAGCATCTATCCGTTCATCGTCAGTCCCAACAGCCTCCTCAGCATACTGGGTCTGATCCATGGCGAGGACAAGACCATCCCCACACCGTCTCAGGATTGGCACAAGGCCACCGTCAATGTGGTGATTCCCGCGCTCAACGAGGAAGCCAACATCAGCCTGTGCCTGGCCTCGGTTGCGCGACAGACCAAGCGGCCCGACAAAATCATCCTGATCGATGATGGCAGCACGGACCGCACCATTGCGTTTGCCCAGGCCTTCTGCGCGGCCAATGCCCTGGAGGTACAGATCATCCATCGCAAGGCGCCCATCGGGAAAACGCCCACGCTCAAACGCCAGGCGCGCGAGTTCCATTACGACGTGGAGTTCATCCTGGATGGCGACACGGTGCTGGAATCGAATAACTACATCGAACGGGTGGTCGAAGAACTGTACAAGGGGCCGGGCATTGCCTGTGCCTGCGGCACCATCCTGCCACTGCGGGACCGGGACAGGCGCGCGTTGCTGGATGCACCCGGCGTGCAGTCGTTTCTGGCCACTACACCGGATGCCGGCATCTACCCCAAGGTGAACTGGGAACACCACCTCCAGCAAGGGGTGAGCAACCTGTACCGGGAGGTGCTGTACATGCTGCTGCAGCGCTTCATCTACCGCGGGCAAATGGTCTTCTTCGGCAGTATTCTCAATCCGGTCGGCTGCGCCGTGGCCTACCGGCGCACCTACCTGGAGAACCTGTTTGCCGAATACGAGCCCATCCTCGGTGACGACCTGACCAACTCGGAGGACATCTTCATCGGCTTTGCCCTGCTGGACCAGGGCTACCGCAACATCCAGCTCACCGACGTGGTCGCGCGTTCCCAGGAGCCTGAAGCGTTGCGCCTGCCCCGCCAACTCTACATGTGGTCTTCTTCTTTTTTGCAGACCTGCTACTACTTTGACAGCCTGATGCGCAGCCCCTTCAAGGCCTTCAAACGGTACCGCAAGGAACAATCGGTTCCCAAGGAAATCCTGGAAGCCCGCAAGGTCAAGGAAGCCTACCGCCAACCCTTTGGCGAGGCCTATACCCGCCAATACGGGCGCCCAATCGGCTGGGTCATGTTCATGTCGGCCTTCGAGAAGGTGTCCTTCCCGGCCGTCATTTGCATCCTGATGCTGCTGGGCATGTGGGAGGTGCTGGGCATCACCCTGCTGGCCGAGAGTGTTCTGGCGTGGATCGTGTTGACCATCGTGGCCAAGGGCAACCGCTGGGAGTTCCTGTTCAAGGGCATTGTGCTGACGCCCGTGCGCTACGCGGTGGTGGTATTTGACTTCTTCACAATCCTGCGGTTCGCGGTCGATATCTGGTTTACAAAGAATACAAGGTGGCGCAAATGAAACGCTTGCTATTGACCTGCCTGGTGGCGCTGGGAAGCGCCGCAGCCTACTGCGCGGACAACGGCCTTCCGGAAAATGGCTTCAGGGCCGAACAGGAGGGGCGCTGGGAAGATGCCGTCTCCATCTACCGCGATGCGCTCAAGGTGAACCAGGGCCAGCTGGCCATCTGGTTGCGCCTGGCGGATATCCATGCCCACCTCAAGCAGCACGGCCAGGCCGCAGATGCCCTGGACCACGCAACGCGGCTGAGCCCGACCGACGCGGCCCTGTGGAAGCGCCTGTCCCAGGCCCGTGCCGTGGCCAATGACAAGGAAGGCGCCTACACCGCCATCGGGCGAGCCGTTGAACTGGCACCCGACAACCTGGACTATGTGCGTGCACAGGCGCAACTGGCGCTGTGGGCCAACCACAACGCGGTGGCCGTGGCCGCGTATCGCAAGCTGCTGGTCGTGGCGCCCGAAGATGTCACCGCCTGGCTGGGTCTGGCACGGATCAATGCCTGGAGCGGCCAGACCGATGACGCCGTCCATGAGTACCGCGCCTACCTGGAGCACAAGCCCGATGACAAGGCGGTCTGGCTGGAACTGGTCAAGACGGAGGGCTGGCGTGGCAACTACCCCCAGGCCTTGGCCGACCTGGACCTGTACCGGGCGCGCTTTGGTGATGATGCCGAGTCGCTGGCACAGCGTGCCCGCGCCCTGGCCTGGCTGGGCAAGAGCACCGAGGCCATCGGCATCGCGCAGGTCCTGCTGAGGGCGCAGCCGGACGATACAGAAGTCTTGGCCACGCGCCTGGTCGCCCTGAACCAGGCCAACCGGTTCGATGAAGCGCTGGCGGACCTGCAGACCATAGCGACCCTGCGCCCCGACAGCAAGGAGGCCGCGTCGCTGCGGCAATACCTGCTGAACCCGCAGCGTTCCTTCGTGCGCCTGGGCATGAACTACAGCACCGATTCGAGCGACCTGCACATCTTTCCGGTGACACTGGACGGTGAACTCGCCCTCAGCTCCCACACCCGGGTGACTGCTGGTGTGGAAAGCCAGCGGCTGGACGGTGTCATAGGCAGTGGCCTGGAAAACATCCACGGTGGCAACAGTGCCGACTACCGGCGCGTCTGGGGCGGCGTCATCCACCGCTTCTCGCCCACGGTGGCCGGTGAGCTGCGTCTGGGCGGCGCCAATGCGGACAGCAACCACCAGTTCACCGAGTACCGCGTGGCGCTGGACCTGCGCCCCTCGGAAGACTGGAACCTGCGTCCCGAAGTGGAGCGTACCCTGCATGCGGTTTCTCCCCGCTCGGCATCCCTGCCCATCGAGCGTGAGACGGTGCGGCTGCTGTCCCACTGGACACCGGGTGTGCACTATGTGGTGGACGCCAATCTCAGCCATGACAACTACTCCGACGGCAACAGCCGCTGGGAGGTGGTCCTGGCGCCGCGGCGCGTCCTGCTGCGCACCCAGAGCCTGAACATGGATGTGGGTGTGAGCGGCACCTGGTCCGGATTCGCCAAGAACCTGGACAACGGCTACTACGATCCGGCTCACTTCCGTCGCTACGCGCTGACCAGCTTCCTGTACTGGAAGCTCAGCGACGACAACGGCGTCAGTCTGGCGCTGTCGTTGGGTGCGCAAAAGGACGACGCCATGGCCGACTACAAGATGGGGGGCGACGCCGTGGTGCAGGGCCACTTTGGCATCAACCGCGACTGGTACCTGCGGGTCTACGGCTCGCTGATGCACAACGTGCAGGCGCCCTCCGGTGCCTACCGCAACAACAACCTGGGCTTTGTGCTGACACGGCGTTTCTAGGCACGGCCGGAGGATCCGCCTGCCGCACAGGGAGGTCTGGCGGAATGGCTTTTGGTCATTTTTGCCTCTAGCCCTCGTAAAATAAGGATTTGAAGCTATCTATTTGATAGCTATTTTGGCTAAAAACTCCCTTAAGGCAAGCGCGGTAAGCTCTGCCACTGTGGGCCCAGTAGCCTATTTGCGAACCACTGCCAACGACCGACCATGGATTTTCCCGATTTCACCGACGACCCCGAAGACACCGAGCACAGCGCCGCCGAGCGCTCCGCTGCCGCATCCCGCAGCACCTGGGTCAGCGTGGGCGTCAACCTGGTACTCACCATCACGCAAATTGCCGTCGGCATTTTTGCCAAGTCCCAGGGCCTGATTGCGGACGGCATCCATTCCCTGTCCGACCTGGTGGCCGACTTCGTGGTGCTGTTTGCCAACCACCACAGCCAGAAAGATGCGGACGAAGACCACCCCTATGGCCACCAGCGCTTCGAGACCGCCGCCTCCCTGGTGCTGGGCCTGCTGTTGTTGGCGGTGGGCGTGGGTATGCTGTGGTCGGCGTTTCGTAAGCTGGAGTCCCCCGAAACCGTGCAGCAGGTGCATGTGATTGCACTGTGGGTGGCCGGTGGCGCCCTGGTGGCCAAGGAGTTGCTGTTTCGCTACATGCTGGCGGTGGCCAAGCGGGTCAAGTCCAGCATGCTGGTGGCCAATGCCTGGCACGCGCGCTCGGACGCGGCCTCGTCGCTGGTGGTGGGCATCGGCATCATCGGCAACCTGGCGGGCTACCCGATCCTGGACCCGATTGCGGCGCTGATCGTGGGCTTCATGGTGGCCAAGATGGGCTGGGAGTTTGGCTGGAGTGCCATGCACGACCTGATGGACCGCGCGGTGGACGAGCAGGAAGTCCAGGCCATTCGCCAGACCCTGGTCGAGACACCCGGCGTGAGCGGCGTGCACGATGTGCGCACCCGCAAGATGGGCGACATGATCGTGGTGGATGCCCACATCGAGGTGGACGCCGCCATCAGCGTCGAAGCCGGCCACGACATTGCGGTTGTGGCGCGCCAGCGTGTGCTGCAACGCCACCGGGTGCTCAACCTGATGACCCATGTGGACCCCTGGAAGCGCCCGGATCTGGACCACGCCGTGGTGGCGGCTCCACCGGCGCGTTGAACGGCACACATGAGGCCGCAACGGGCCGCAGCGCTGTTCAGTCCTTGGGCTGGACGTGCAGGCGAATGACGCGCCGGGAGTTGGTCTGAGGGCGGTGATCCACCACTGCATCGCAGCCACTGCAGTCGCAGCCCGAGGACGGCTTGGCGGCGCGCTGGAAAACGGCTTTTAGCGCCGACCCCAGTGGCAGGCGCACCAGCCGCGCGGCCAGCGCGCGCCGCAGCGCAGACGGCATCAGCACCCACAGCGCATACACACCGCAGGCCAGCACCACAGAGAAGACGATCAGGTGTTGTGTAGTCATCTGGTTCAGCCCCCCAGCCACAGCGTCATGCGGTAGGTCACAAACGCAGCCAGATAGGCCAGCGCGAACATGTAGGCGGTCATGATGATGGGATAGCGCCAGGAGTTGGTCTCGCGCTTGACCACCGCCAGCGTGGAGATGCACTGCGGCGCAAACACAAACCAGGCCAGCAGGGAAAACGCCGTGGCCAGCGACCAGCCCTGTGCAATCACCGGCGCCAGCGAACTAGCCACCGATTCACCAGCGGCTGACAGGGCGTACACCGTGCCCAGCGCGCCCACCGCCACTTCACGCGCCGCCATGCCCGGCACCAGGGCCACCGAGATCTGCCAGTTGAAACCAATCGGTGCAAACAGCGGCTCCAGGAATTGGCCCAGCATGCCGGCCACGCTGTACTGGATGGCCGCACCGGTGGCGCCGTCCGGCGGGGCCGGGTAGGTGGACAAAAACCACAGCACCACCATCAGCGCAAAGATGATGGTGCCCACCCGGCGCAGGAAGATGCGGGCACGTTCCCACAGGCCCAGCACCAGGTTGCGCAAACCCGGAATGCGGTAGGGCGGCAGCTCCAGCATCAGCGGCTGGTAGCGGTTCTTCATCCAGATGCGCTTGAATACCCAGGCCACGCCCATGGCCGACAGCACGCCGGCCACGTACAGCACAAACAGCGTCAGGCCGCGCAGGTTGAAGATGCCGACACTGCGGTCCGGCACAAAGGCGCCAATCAACAGCGCGTAGACCGGCAGGCGTGCCGAGCAGGTCATCAGCGGTGCCACCATGATGGTGGCCAGCCGGTCCTGCCAGTTGGCAATGGTGCGTGTCGCCATGATGCCGGGCACGGCGCAGGCAAAGCTCGACAGCAGCGGTATGAAGGCGCGGCCCGACAGCCCCACCTTGCCCATCACCGTATCCAGAAGGAAGGCGGCGCGCGGCAGGTAGCCCGAGTCTTCCAGCACCAGGATGAAAAAGAACAGGATCAGGATCTGCGGCAGGAATACCAGCACGCCACCCGCGCCGGCAATCACGCCGTCCACCAGCAGGCTGCGCAGCGGGCCATCTTCCATGTGGGCCGTGGTCCAGTCTGCGAGGTAGGCCATGGCCGCCTTGATGGCATCCATCGGCACATTGGCCCACGAGAACACCGCCTGGAACACCAGGAACAGCAGCGCCGCCAGAATCACCAGCCCCCACACCGGGTGCATGGCCCAGGCATCCACCTTGAAGTGGAAGCGCTGGAACTGGCCCGCCATCGGTGCAGCAATGGCCAGAATGCGGCGCACCTCGTGCTGGATGTCGGTGCTGTTGCGCGGGGCATGGTGCACGGCCGGCACGGGTGCGGCCGATGGGCGGGCCAGATCCAGGTCGAGCCGGGTCAGCAAATTGGTGTGGCCGTTGTGTTGCACCGCCACGGTTTCCACGACCGGGCAGCCCAGTTCGGCTGAAAGCTTGGCGACATCAATGGCCAGGCCCCGGGAGCGCGCCACATCGGTCATGTTCAGGGCCACGATAACCGGGCGCCCCAGGCGCATGAGTTCGAGCACCAGGCGCAGGTTCATGCGCAGGTTGGTGGCGTCCACCACGGCAACGATGGCATCCACCGGCGCCTCGCCCACGCGGCGGCCTTCAATCACTTCGAGCGTGACCTCTTCATCCGGCGTGGCCGGGTGCAGGCTGTAGATGCCGGGCAGGTCGATGATGGAGACGCTGTGGCCGCTGGGCAGGCGCAGCATGCCGATCTTGCGTTCCACGGTGACGCCGGCGTAATTGGCCACCTTCTGGCGTGCGCCGGTCAGCAAGTTGAAGAGGGCGGTCTTGCCGCAGTTGGGGTTGCCCACCAGCGCCACATTCCAGGGGCTGGCCGGGAGCGTGGCGGTGTTTGCATTCATGCGGGGTAGACCTCGATGCAATCGGCTTCCAGCCAGCGCAGCGCAAACATGGTTTCACCCACGACCACGGCCAGCGGCTCGCGCCCACCCGGGCCGCGGTGCAGCAGTTGCACCGGCTCGCCGGGGATGAATCCCAGTTCGCCCAGGCGCTCCAGCGTGGCTTCTCCGGTGTGGCTGGAGGTGGCGCTGACCCTCGCCACGGTGGCGTGCGCGCCCGTGGTGAGGTGGGTCAGTCGCATGGATGTCATGGGTGGGATGGTGAATGGGGTGGTTTCTAAATGAGAGTGTATCTCATTTAGATCAACAAGACCAGCCCCAATGAGGGGTATGCCCAGCTTGCTATAGTGCGCCGACCATGACGCTGCCTGAACTGTATCCATTCGTCCGCTGGGCCCACATCGGCCTGGTGCTGACCAGCGGCAGCCTGTTTGCCGCGCGCGGCCTGGGCGTGCTGCTGGGCGCGCAGTGGGCCATGACCCCGGGTATGCGGCGCCTAAGCTACAGCCTGGATACCGCTCTTCTGGCTGCCGCCCTGCTGCTGCTCTACATCCTGGACCTGAATCCGTTTGCCGTGGCCTGGCTCGGCACCAAGATTGCCTTGTTGTTGCTCTACATCGTGTTGGGCACCTTCGCCCTCAAGCGGGCACGCACGCCGCGCATGCGGCTGGTTTTCTATATCGCCTCTCTGCTGTGCTTTGCCTACATGCTGACGGTGGCGCGTGCCCACCATCCCTTGGGGCTGTGGGCCTGATCGGCCCGTTTTACATCTGGGCACAGCAAAACGACCTTTGGTCGCATGGCGCTGGAGAAGCCGGCGGCGCGTGACTATTCTTCGTGCATCAATCAACAGACGGAGTTTGCTATGTCATTGGCCCAAGACCTGGATAACCTGGAACAGATGCGCAACCGCGGCAGCCTTACCGAGACCGAGTTTCAGCAGGCCAAGGCACGGCTGCTGCAAACGCCGCCTGCGACGCCTCTGACCAGGGTGACTGCACTCAATGGCTTGCGCCGCTCGGCCAGTGATCAGTGGATTGGTGGCGTCTGTGGCGGCCTGTCGGCTTTCACCGGGCTGGATGCCTGGCTGTGGCGCCTGGTGTTTGCCCTGATGTTGATCCTGGGTGGCACGGGGCTGGTGTTGTACGTGCTGCTGTGGATTCTGGTGCCGCTGGAAGTCGCAGGCGCGCCGGCGACGCTGCCCTCGCCCCGCTGACGCCGGCCAAGTCGGGTCTACCGGGGCCCCAGGACGTAGCGTTCAAAGGCTTCAGCCGGGATGGGCCTGCTGAACAGATAGCCCTGGAACAGGTGGCAGCCGTTTTGCATCAGAAACTCCTGCTGCCCACGGGTTTCCACGCCCTCTGCAATCACCGCAAAGTGCAGGCTATCGCCCAGGCCAATGACCATGCGGGCAATGGCCGCGTCATTCGGATCGGTGAGCACATCGCGCACAAAGGACTGGTCGATCTTGAGCTGGTCCAGTGGCAGGCGCTTGAGGTAGTTCAGGGACGAGTAGCCGGTGCCAAAATCATCCAGTGAAAAGCCCACTCCCAGCGCCTTGAGTTGCTCCATCTTGCGGATGATGTCGTCCATGTCCTGCACCAGGGAGCTCTCGGTCAACTCCAGCTTGAGCAGGCGCGCCTGCGCACCGGTGCGCTCGATGATCGATTGCATCTGCTGCACAAAATCGGGCTGGCGGAACTGGTGCACGCTGACGTTGACCGCCAGCGTCAGCGTATCCAGTCCCGGCTGGCGCGACCAGGCCACCAACTGGGCACAGGCCGTGCCCAGCACCCACGCACCCAGTGGCAGGATCAGCCCCGACTGCTCGGCCAATGGAATGAAGTCGTCGGGAGGCACCAGGCCCAGTTTGGGGTGGCGCCAGCGCAGCAGCGCCTCCGCTCCCGTGACCTCACCCTGTGCGGTGAGCTGGGGCTGGTAGACCAGGAAAAATTCGCTCCGCAGAAGGCCTTTGCGCAGGTCGATTTCCAGGGACGACAGTTCCGTGATGTCCGACACTAGGACGTGGATCAGCAGGTACACGCCCAGCGCCGAAAAACCATTGTTCACCCAGGTTCCCCAGACCCGCATCCCATCGGGCAGGGTGTAGTCGGTGGTGACACCCAGCTGCGAACTGGCGAGCATGACGAATGCAGTCAGACAGGCGCCGGTGACCCCATAGCGCAGGGCTCCACGTTCATCGCGCAGGAACAACAGGGATGCCACCGCCAGCACCAGCAGGAAGTGGTGGGTGGAGCGCGGTGCCTGCGCGCTGGGCACATCCAGCAACAGGGATACCGCGCAGATGATCACGAACATGCTGACGACCAGCAGAAAGAAGGCCCGGCGGGTGTGCTTGCGCTCGGTCAGCCAGGCGCTGGTGATGCCGATGGCCAGGATGGCGGCGTCCATGGCCACGATGGCCCAGGCGTCCTTGGTCGCAAAGTAAATGCCCCAACTCAGGCCGATCACCACCATCATGGCGGACCCGATCCACAGCATCATGCGCACGCGGCGCCGGTGCAGTTCGCTGGGGCGTATCGGGGCTGGCGGTTGGTTCAGTGTCAGCATGGAATGCGGTGGGTCACAATGATTATGGCGGTCGATCACAATTTCTGCTTGCCGTTAGACTCTCTCAACGACCCATGAACTCCGTGCCCTACAAGACCCGAACCGATCTGGCACGCATTGCCAGCGAAGCCATGCGCGAGCGGGGGCTGGAGTCCGAGTTCTCCGCAGCGGCACTGCGGCAGTTGGCTGGCATCACCGCGACCGGCCAGGATGGCGATCCCCGGGTGCAGGATCGCACTGCGCTGCCCTGGTGCTCCATTGACAACGATGATTCGCAGGACCTGGACCAGTTGACCGCCTGTGAGGTGCTGGACGGTGGGCGCGTGCGGGTCTTTGTGGCGGTGGCGGATGTGGATGTGCTGGTCCGCAAGGACTCGGCCATCGACGAACATGCACGCTGCAACACCACATCGGTCTATACCTCGGCACGCATATTCCCCATGCTGCCCGAGCGCCTGAGCACGGACCTGACATCGCTCAACCCCGATCGGCAGCGGCTCGCCGTGGTCAGCGAAATGGTGATTGCCGCTGATGGCTCCATGGAGCAGTCCTCGGTCTACCGGGCGCAAGTGCGCAACCAGGCCAAGCTGGCGTATGACGCCGTGTCCGCGTGGATCGATGGCCGCGGCCCCCTGCCCGACGCAGCCCGCGCCGTGCCCGGCATGGACGTGCAAATCCGGGTGCAGGACGCCGTGGCGCAGCGCCTGCGTGCGCGCCGGCATGCGCAGGGTTCGCTGGAGTTCGAGACCTTCCAGCCACATGCCGTGTTTGAGGGTGAGCGCGTGGTGGATATCCGCCAGCAGGTGCACAACCGGGCTCGCCAGCTGATTGAAGAACTGATGATTGCCGCCAACATCTGCACCGCGCAATTTTTGATGCGCAGTGGGGGTGTCTCGCTGCGACGGGTGGTCCGCTCCCCCGAGCGCTGGGCGCAGATCGTGTCGGAAGCCCAGAAATACGGCGAGACCCTGCCGGCCCAGCCTGATTCAGGCGCCCTAGAACTGTTTTTGGCCAAACGCCGCCGGGCCGACCCGCTGCGCTTCGCGGACCTGTCACTGGTCATCGTCAAGCTGATGGGCTCGGGCGAGTATGTGGTGGAGCAGGCGCATGCGGCACCGGTCGGGCATTTTGGCCTGGCGCTGCGGGACTACACGCACTCCACGGCACCCAACCGGCGCTACCCCGACCTGATCACGCTGCGGCTGCTCAAGAGCGTGCTCCGGGGCGAACCACCGCCCTACACGCCAGCCGAACTGGAGGTGCTGGCGGCGCACTGCACCCGCCAGGAAGATGCCGCCAAGAAGGTGGAGCGCCGGGTGCGCAAGTCCGAAGCGGCGCTGCTGCTGGAGTCGCGCATCGGCCAGCATTTCGATGCCATCGTGACCGGCCACACTGACAGCGGCAACTGGGTGCGCATCTTCACGCCACCTGCCGAGGGTCGGCTCAACGTGGGCCAGGCCGACTTGTCTGTGGGCCAGCTGGTTCGCGTGCAACTGGTGGAGACCAATGTGCTGCGCGGCTTCATCGACTTTGTGTTGTCCGGACCCGGGCAATAGCCGGGCAATTGCGGGCCGCGTCAGTCGGCGGGTGGGCTCGTAGGAATGTCGATGCCGGCAGCGCGTGTCTCGGCAAGCAGGGTGGCGAGTTCGGCTGCGGAATGCACGTTGAGCCGCTCGAAGATTTTGCGCCGGTGTTCCTCCACGGTGCGCACGCTCAGTTCCATCTTCCAGGCAATGGTCTTGTTCAGCTCGCCCGCAGCCACTAGCGGCATCAGCCGCACCTGCTGGCGCGACAGGCTGGAGATCAGCTGCAACAGGGCATCATGCCGCGCCACGCGGCCGTACCACTGCAGCTCCAGGTCCAGCGCGCGTTGCATGAGCTCCACCAGGGCGCCGTCGGCATAGGGTTTCTCGACAAAACTGAAAGCCCCCTTGGCCATGGCAGCCACCGCCATTGGAATGTCCCCGTGTCCGCTGAGGAACAGCACCGGCATGCGCTTGTCCAGCGCGCGGCTGATCAGCGCGTCGTGTACCTGCAGGCCCGACAGCGGCTCCATGCGTACATCCAGCACAAAGATGCCGCGCCTGGGTGCCGGCCAGGCGTCCACCGCCGCCAGCAGCTCCGGGCCACTCGCGTAGGTGACCACCGGCAGGTCGTGCTGGCGCAGCAGGAAGGCGATGGAGGAGCGCACGCCCTCATCGTCATCGCACAAGTAAATGGTGGGTTCCGTCATGGATGGCTGACCTCCGTGGTGGGCTGGTCGGTGGGCAGGAAGAAGCTGAAACAGGCGCCGCCGCCGGGCAGGTCCCGGGCATGCAAGACACCGCCGTGGGACTCCAGTATGGATCGGCAAATCGCCAGCCCCAGGCCGGTTCCTTCCTGCTTGGTTGAAAAGAAGGGTTCGGTCAGGGTCTCGATATCCTTGCCGCCCAGGCCCGGCCCCTGGTCCGTGATCTCCACCGTGTTCCAGCCCAGCATACTGTCCACTGGGGGCTCGATGCACAGGCCGGTGCGCACCCGCATCTTCTTGCCGTGCATGGGGGCGGTCATTGCATCGCAGGCGTTGCGCAGCAGGTTGGACACCACCTGCTCAATGCCAATGCGGTCAACCCGGGCCGGTGGCAGGTTGTCGTCAAGATCCAGCGACACGTCCACCCCGGCACGGCGGATTTCGCGTTGCAGCAGGGTCACGGCATCCGAGACGATGCCGTTGATGTCGCAGGCCTCCAGCACCAGTTCCCGGCGCGCCAGCCGCGCGCGAATGCGGTGCACGATGCCGCCGGCCTGAGAGGCATGGCGCGACAAGGCCTGGGCGGCTGCCACCAGGTCTGGCTCGGCGTCGGGTTTGCGTTCCAGCGCCTTGGCGATTCCGGCGCTGTAGCTGACGATGCTGGTCAGTGGCTGGTTGAGCTCGTGCGCCAGGGTGGACGCCACCTCGCCCAGCGTGGACAGGCGGGCGTGGTTGGCCAGCACTTCGCGCTGGCGCCGCTCCAGCTCTTCCAGGCGCTTGCGCTCGGTGACATCGACGATGGAGCCCATCCAGCCGACCTGGTGCCCCAGCCCATCCACCAGCGGTGATTCGAACACCATGACATCGATGAAGCGGCCATCGCGGTGGCGCCAGCGGGTCTCGTAGCCCTCGCGCCGGGCGCGCTGCGCCGCCGTGCCGGCTCGGGTCTGAATCAGCGCGTCAACGGCCGGGCCTTGGGCGATCAGCTCGTCCAGCGAGTATCCCACCAGCTCGCAAAAGGTGCGGTTGGCAAACAGCAGTCGCCCATCCAGGTCACGGGCGCGCAGCCCGACCAGGGCTGATTCCTCCAGCGACTGGCGCCACGCCGCTTCGCTGCGCCAGGCGGATTCGGCCTTGGCCACCTGGCTGATCTGGCGGCGCAGCAGCAGGGTGGCGACCGTGATCAGGGCCAGAAAGCCCACCATCAACACCACGGGCAGGGTGCTAAACCATGGCAGGTGGCGCGTGCGCCGGGTCAGACGCAGGCGGGCGTCCGGAATCGCGGTGAAGGCCATCTCATAGCTCTCACCGGCGGCCACGCGCCCCGGGCTTTCGGTGGACACAATGACCTGGTCCAGGCCCGAGACCAGCTTCACCTCGTACTGGGCGGCCAGCCACCAGAAGTCCTTGCTCTGGATCAGGTCGGCCGGGTCATAGCGGGCAATGAGCTGCCCGGTCTGCGGGCGGCGCGCATCGCTGGTGGCGGCCACCAGGTGCAGGGTGATGCCCTCACCCTGGGGCAGGCGCTGTGCGCCGGTTCGGTGGGAGCGGCGGGCCTCGCCGACGATGCGGTTGTTGCTGTCCAGCCAGACCACGCTCAGCCAGCGCCGGTCCAGACCGGCGGCAATTTCCGGCAGTGCGGCCAACTGGCGGCTGCCATCCAGACCGACGGACGGAAGGCGCACCGCGGCCGCCCGCAGCTGGACGGTCTCGGTCTCGATGCGGCCCGCCAGTTGCGCTTCCAGGCTCAGCGTGTCGGCCATCACGGTGCGCTTGATGGTCTCGCGTTCGAGGCGGTCGTTGTCCTGGGCCCAGGCCACCACCAAGGCGGTAAAGGCCACGGACAGCAGCAAGGGCGTGGTCCACAGGAAACGGCCCCACACGGCGATCCAACCGGAGCGCGGGCCATCCGAGTGGGGTGCAATGGGGGGAGCCGTCATGGGGGTAGTCTAATAAAGGAAACCCCGCCCGGGGCGCCGTCGCACCGTGGGCGGGGTTCTTGGCCGGGGGGAGCCCGTGCCGATTCACTGGATAGTGAACTCCATCAGCGTCCAGTTCTCGTCCGTGCTCATGGTGCGGGTGCCGGTGAACTTGGCGACGCCGTTTTCATAGACTGCGGCAGATACCGTGGTCGGTCCCTTGCCATGGTCTGAATAGTACTTCACGAAGACCCGGAAGGTTCCCGGGCCGGGCAGTCCGCCGATGGTGATGTTCTCGGGCCCGAACCCGCGGGTGTTGTCCACATCCAGGCGCGGCGAGGTGGCAGCCGTGCCCCAGGTGGGTGTCTTGTTCGAGTAATAGCACTCCGAGCCACCACTCCAGGAGAAGTGCAGGTCCACGTCCGTGTCATTCTTGTCCCAGGAGATGCGGGCGTGGTAGGTGTTGTTGATGGCCGTGCTCTTGACCGTGATCGGGCTGCTTTGGTAGATCTGCCCGTTGGTGTCCGCAACGCCAGCAATGATGCTGTTGTCGCCGGTCTTCAACACGGCCGTGGTGCTGAACGTCGTGCCGGAGAGCGCCGTTTCCTGGATCACGCCGTTGACCGCAAATCCGGCCCGGTTCAGTGTCACGGTGGGCTCGTTGTTGACCACGCTGGCCGATACCAGGGTCTGGTTGTCGGCTGTTTGCGTGCCACTGGCCGGGCTGGTGATGGTGACCGCGATGTCGGCAAAGTACAGCGGCGAATAGCCGGCGGCCAGGTAGCCGGACTTGATGGCGTTGGCATCGCAGTTGAAGCCCACCAAGCCTTGCAGGGCAGCCTTTTGTGCATCGGTGATCTTGCCGAGTTCGGAGTAGGACGAGCCGTTGTACTCGGTCATGAACTGCTTCCAGAAGGCCCGCACCTCGGTGGCCTGGGCGGCAGTGGGGCTGCCGATGCCATAGCCCTTGGCCTTGGTCTCAAAGATCCGCAGCTTGTTGAAGCCATAGGTGCAGCTTTCGGCCCAGCCAATGTAGACGTGGTCATCACCCGGCAGACCGGCGCCGCCGGCAACCTGGGCACCGTGGCTCACGGCATGGATCATTTCGTGCCACAGGGTCTGCATGCCCACCGCGTCGGTTTCCGGCTCTGCGGAGATGACCAGATCCTGCTCATAGATGGTCCAGATGTACTTCCAGATATAGGCCTCCACATATTCGGCCGCACTTCCGCTGGAAGTCAGGTAGCCGGGGTCCACATACACCTGCATGGCGGGAGCCCAGATGCGGTTGACGAACGTGGAGTAGTCGCCTGCGCTGGACCAGCGGTGGAAGTCATAGGCATCCCACTGGTGCAGAAATTGGTTCACCTTGGACATCACGTTGTTCTTGCGGCTTTCCTGCACATCGCCGGGAACGACAAAGGTGGTGGTGCCGGTGGCGCTGCCTTCACCTGGGACGGTGGCGGTGACGCTCACGGTTTTGGTGCCACCGCCAAACAGGTACTCCACCCGTGCCGTGGTGGTGTTGCCACTGGTGCTGGTGGTGGCCCCCTGGTTGAAGTAACTGCTGACGTCCACGTCATCCACCCTGACCGCCAGCGTGGGTGTGCCGCCACCCGTGGTGGTGACGGTCACGACGACCCGGACGTTGTTGGTGGTGACGTTGCCCGAAGGCGTGATGCCGACGGTGACCGCCTGCGCCAGTGTCGCAAACCAGAATATCGGTAGCCACACGAGCCACCGCGATAGCATTGAAAGATGCCGTGCCATGATGCCCTCCTATTGTTGAAACCCTCGTTTTCAGTATGGGGCGTCATGGGGTGGATACCATGACATTTATCAACAGAAACTTATCTTTGAACAGCCCAATGCGGGTTATTGATCGGGGGCTCAGTCGGCGGCATTGAGCTGCATCAATCGCTGGGGTGTTCCCACATCGGCCCAACGGCCGGTGTACAGCCCGGCGCTGATGCGGCCCTGGTCCATTGCGGCGCGCAGCAGGGGTGCCAGTGCCGCCTTGATTCCGCCCGGGTTGCCTGGGGGAATGTCGCACCAGGGCGCCTCGAACAGCGCGCGGCGGTACAGGCCCATGGTGCTGTAGGTGTAACGGGGCCGCGGGTCGGTGGCCGGCAGATTCAGTGCCCGTCCGTCTTCCAGGCTAAAGTCGCCCTTGGGGTTGTGCGCAGGGTTGGGCACCAGCCACAGGTGGGCCAGATGGTCGCTGGCCAGAAAGTCGTCCACGGCCTGTGCGGGGAAGGCAAAGTCCGGTGCAAACACATCCCCGGCCACCACCCAGAACACTTCGCCTAGCAGCGGCAACGCCCGGGCGATGCCGCCCGCCGTCTCCAGTGCGCCACCAAAATCAAGGCCTTCATGGGAATATCGGATCGGCATGGGGGTGCGGGTTTGCTCCTGATTTGATAGCTTCTCAAGACCATTCGACGAGGGCTGGAGGCTAAAAATATCACCAAACGTTTGGGAAATCTGCTCCCCCAGCCAGGCCGTGTTGATCACGGTGCTGGCGCAGCCCGAGCGCGCTAGAGCCTCCAGCGGCCACTGCATCAGCGGCTTGCCCTGCACGGGCAGCAGCGGTTTGGGGGTTGTGTCGGTCAGCGGGCGCATGCGTTCGCCGCGCCCGGCGGCCAGCAGCATGGCGTGCAGGTGGTGGGTCGGATGGGTTGAGGGCGGTGGGTGGGAATGCATGGCTGCGGATTGTGCCTTGCACTGCAAAACCTGCCGGCGAATCGACTACAGTCGTGCGTCCATCGGCGCGGACCGTGCCGCGCGCACCGGAGCAATATGACGCATCCCACAGGCCCGAGCGGGGCCGCATCCGACGAAGCCCTGCGCCGCCAGCTGCGCGAGAGCGAGGAGCGATTTCGCACGCTGGTGGAGCTGACGCCGGAGCCGGTGCTGGTGCACCGGCTGGGCCAAATCCTGTATGTGAACCCGGCCGCGGTGCGGGCCTTTGGCGCGGAGAGTGCCGCGCAGTTGGCGCGCAAGCGCACCAGCGAGCTGATCCACCCCGATTTCCTGGCCCAGCAAACGCAGCGGATGCACCACATAGTTGCCCAGCAACCGATAGAACCCATGGTGGAGTCGCGCTTCCTGCGGCTCGATGGCTCGGCCTTCGACGTGGAGGTGCAGGGAACCTCCATCATCTACGACGGCGAGCCGGCCATTCACGTCTCGCTGCGCGACATCAGCCAGCGCAAGCAGGCGCAGCGCCAGTTGCAACTGGTGGCCAGCTTCTTCACGCACTCGCGTGAGGGCATCGGCATCCTGGATGCCGATTTCCGCTTCATCGAGGTGAACGACGCCTTCCTGCGCATGGCGGGATACGGTCGTGGCGACGTGCTGGGCCAGAACCTGTCCACCGTGCTGGCCACGGGCGAGGGGCCGGGGCATTTGCCCGCCATGGGCCAGGCGCTGGAGCGTGAGGGTTTCTGGTCGGGCGAGTCCCTGAGCCAGCGCAAGGGCGGTGGCGTGTTCTCCGCCATGCTCAGCGTCTGCGCCGTGCCGGATGGCGCCGGGCGCGGCCGCAACTACATGGTGCTGGTGGCCGACATCACGGCCATCAAGGAGCACCAGCGCCAGCTGGAGCGCACCCGCATCCTGCGCGACATGCACGATGGCGTGGGCTCCCACATCAGCGCTGCCATCCGCCAGTTGCAGTCCGGGCAGGCCAACCACGACGAGGTCCTGCTGACCCTGCGTGATTCGCTGGACCAGTTGAAGCTGTCCATCGATGCATTGAATCTGCCTCCGGGCGATGTCTCGGCCCTGCTGGCCAATCTGCGCTACCGGCTGGAGCCCCGGTTCAACGCCATGGGGCTGACCCTGGTGTGGGCCGTGTCGCCCCTGCCGGTGCTGCCATCGCTGGGCGCAAGCGCCATGCGCCAATTGCAGTTCATCTTCTTTGCCGCGTTGTCCAATGTCATGCAGCATGCCGAGGCCAGCATGCTGCGCATGGAAGCCGTACCGCTGCCATCCGCATCCGGCTGTGCGACAACGGGCACGGCTTTGATCCGTACAGCGTGCGGCGCAAGGGGCTGGTCTCGATGGAGGGCCGCGCCCAGGCCATCGGCGCCCAACTGGCGGTACGCAGCCAGCCCGGCGCCACGGTGGTCGAAATCGTGCTGCGCTAGCCCCGATCCGCCGTGGTGCGGGCGGCTGGCGTCAGCGCATGCCGACGGACACCTTGCCAAACACGGTTTGTGCTTCGCGTGGCAGGCAGCGCCAGTAGTTTTCCTTGCCGCGCACTTCACCACCCAGCTGGGCAGCGGCATGCCAGCCCCAGCGAGGCTCGTACAGGAAGGCGCGGCCCAGCGCAATCAGGTCGGCATCGCCGGCCTGCAAGATGTCTTCGGCCTGTTGTGCCTCGGTGATCAGGCCCACGGCGGTGGTGGCCATGCCGCTGGCCTGGCGCACGGCGCGGGCAAACGGCACCTGGTAGTTGGGCCCCAACGCAATCTTTTGCGCCGGTGACACGCCGCCGGACGACACATGGATGAAGTCGCAGCCCAGGCCTTTCAGGCGCTGAGCGAACTCGGCGCTTTGCGCCACGTCCAGACCGCCTTCCACCCAGTCGCTGGCCGAGATGCGGATGCCCAGCACGCCAGAGTAGGCCGCCCGCATGGCGGCGAACACCTCCAGGGGAAAGCGCATGCGGTTTTCCAGGCTGCCGCCATACCCATCGCTGCGCTGGTTGGCCAGGGGTGACAGGAATTCATGCAGCAAATAGCCGTGGGCGGCGTGCAGTTCAATGGCGTCCACGCCCAGGCGGTCGGCGCGCTGCGCGGCCTGCACAAAGGCATCGCGCACCATGTCCATGTGGGCGCGGGAAATTTCGGTGGGTGGCGCCTCCCCCGGCAACTGCGGCAGGGCCGAGGGACCAAAGGTCTCCCAGCCACCCTGCTGTGGCGGCAGCAATTGCGCGCCGGCCCAGGGCAGGGCGCTGGAGGCCTTGCGCCCGGCGTGGGCCAGTTGGATGCACACCGCAGTCGGCGGTGCCAGTTGGCGGGCACGCTGCAACGTGCTGGCGAGCGCGGCCTCGGTGCGGTCATCCCACAGGCCCAGGCAGGCCGGCGTGATGCGGCCTTCGGGCAGCACCGCCGTGGCCTCGATGGTGAACAGGGCCGCGCCGCCGTTGAACAGATTGCCCCAGTGCATCAAATGCCAGTCGGTCGCCTCGCCGTTGACGGCGGCGTATTGGCACATCGGGGCGACCACGATGCGGTTGGGCAATGTCAGGCCGCCGCGTGGCGACGGGAGGTGAAAGGGTGTAAAAAGTAGGCTCATGGCGAAAGCATAGCCCATAGGAAGTCCGGGGAGAAACGGCAACCGGCGTGCTGTGTATCATTGCTCCCGGTTCTGTGTTAACCCACTGTAGGAGGCTCCCACCATGGCGCTGATGGATTTCATCAAGAAACAGTTCATAGACATCATCCAGTGGACCGAAGACGGCGACGGAACCCTGGCCTGGCGCTTCCCCATGGCCGAGATGGAAATTCAGAACGGCGCCTCGCTCACCGTGCGCGAGTCGCAGATGGCGGTGTTCGTCAACGAAGGCAAGGTGGCCGACGTGTTTGGCCCCGGCACCTACAAGCTCACCACGCAGACCCTGCCGGTGCTGACCTATTTGAAGAACTGGGACAAGCTGTTCGAGTCCCCGTTCAAGAGCGACGTGTACTTCTTCAGCACACGCCAGCAGATCGATCAGAAGTGGGGCACGCCCCAACCCATCACGATCCGCGACAAGGACTTTGGCGCCGTGCGCCTGCGCGCCTTCGGCAATTACGCCTTCCGCATTGCCGACCCGAAGCTGTTCCACACCGAAATCTCGGGCACGCGCGAGGAATACACCGTGGCCGACGTGGAAGGCCAGTTGCGCGGCTTGGTGCTGCAGAACATCAGCGCGGCAATCGCCTCCAGCGGCATTCCCTTCCTGGACCTGGCGGCCAACCAGCTGGAGTTTGCCAAGGCCCTGACCGCCCAGCTCGACCCCGAGATGGCCAAGCTGGGCTTGAAGCTGGAGACGATGACGGTGCAGAGCGTCTCGCTGCCCGAAGAGCTGCAGAAGATCCTGGACCAGAAGATCGGCATGGGCATGGTCGGCAACGACATGGGCAAGTTCATGCAGTACCAGACCGGCCAGGCGATCCCGAAGTTCGCCGAGGGCACCGGTGGGGGCGGCGGCGGAGCGGGCGGAGGGTCGGGCATCGCCGGCGACGCCATGGGCCTGGGCGCCGGCTTGGCGCTGGGGCAGGTGATGGCGCAGCAACTGGGCAAGGGCCTGCAGGGGGGCAGCACGCCGGAAGCCGCCGCGGTTGCGCCGCCGGGGCTCAAGCCCGATGAAGTGATGGCCACGATCGAGAAGCTGGCCGAGCTGAAGGCCAAGGGCATCCTCACCGAAGACGAGTTCTCGGCGAAGAAGGCTGAGCTGCTGAAGAAGCTCGTTTAGCGATGTCGGCCCCCAGGCTCGTCGCGCCGAACTGAGCCTTGGCCCAGGCGCCGACCCCGATGGCCGAACCCAGCGGCTCGCGCCAGTACCGCGCCGCTTGTCCCAACTGCGGCGCGCCGGTCGTTTTCGCATCGGCGGCGTCGGCCAGCGCTGTCTGCAGCTTCTGCCGCAGCACCCTGCTGCGTGATGGC